>JBFXAT010000011.1:0-83425 GCA_050183995.1 Vicinamibacterales bacterium | reverse complement strand
AAGAAAGTGGAGCTCGTGTGCGCGTCGAACGAACCGACGCTGTACTTCGGCCATACCAACAACATGTCCGTCCGAAGAACGACGATGGAGCGATTCGGTCCGTTCGTGCAGCGCGCGCGGGGGTCGGACACGATCTTCGTACGGCGCGTCGTGGACGAGCTGTCGTGTGATGCCGTCGCCTTTTGTCCCGACATGGTGGTTCAGCACGCCGAGCTCGATTCGATCCGCGCCTACTACGGGAAGGTGCAGACCTACGGCGGCAGCCGAAAGGCGTACGGTCACATCAAGACCGTGACACCGCTCAATCAGCGGCAGCGTTTCGACGCTTTCCGCGCGGCCGCTCGTGGCCGTCACATCGTCGACGCCCTGCACCTGTTCGGATTGCTCGTCGGTGGATCGATCGCCTGGTGGTACGGCGGTCTGGGCGTCGCCCCGTCGGATTCATGACGGCATCGCCCTTCATGTCGAGATCCAAACCGTGGGTCTCGATCGTCATCGAGTGGGAGAACGCGCTGCTGTCGGAAGGCGACCGGTGCATCGCGATGCTGCGCGCGGTGCGGCGGCAGACGGAGGAGCTTGCGGCCAGGGTGAACGCGGCGGACGCGGGCGGCGCCGGCCCGGTAGGGGCGAGATCGCACCCGACATTCGAGCTGCTGGTCGTCTTCGACAGCCGGCGTTCGCGCGGCGCGGAGCTGTCGGCGATGTTCGAGCGGACCCTTGGCGGCGCGACGGAGGTCCTGCGCTGGCGCCTCGCGCCGGTGAGCGACAGCGGGTACTACAGCAAGAAGCATCACGGGGCCACGATGGCGGCTGGCGAGATCGTGGCGTTCATGGATTCCGACGTCATTCCGGAGCCCGACTGGCTCGAACGGCTTCTGGACCCGCTCTCCGACCCCGGGGTCCAAGTTGTCGCGGGCAATACGTACATCGATCCGGTGGGCCTCGTCGGCAAGACGTTCGCCATGACCTGGTTCTTTCCGCTTCGCAGCGACACCGGCGCGTCCCGGCGCGGTCCGCTGTTGTTCGCCAACAACCTGGCCATTCGGCGTGACGTGTACCTCGAGCATCCGTTCCCGGAGATCCACGGGTCGTCGCGCGGTGCATGCCTGCTGTTCGCCGACGAGCTGGAACGCTCGGGTATTGCCGTCGTGCACAACCCCCTGGCGCGCGCGGCGCACCCGGCGCCGAACGGATTCGCGCACGTCTCGCTGCGGGCGCTCGCCCAGGGCCGCGATCGCGTCTTGCGGGAGCGCACGCACGGGAGTCGATGGTCCGCGTCCTGGCTCGCGTCGGTCTCCCGTCTGGTGCGTCATCAGGCCGGAGTGGCGTGGAAGGTGTCGACGACGTTCTGGCGCGTCGGGTTGAACCCGCTGCTCATTCCGGCGGCGTACGGACTGGCGGCGTACTACTACTTCCTCTACTGGGTCGGCGAAACCATGCTGCAGCTGCGCGTGCCGGCCATCCGTCGAATACGGGTCTGACGCGCGCACCGCGCAATCCGCCCGTCAGTGCCGCACGACGAACCGCCCGCGCAGGTGATTGAAGCGGTGGCGGAGGTAGGCCTTCAGGTTCGGCACGATCTGATATCCATGCAGCGTGGCCAACTTCAGGTCGTCGGTCCACTCGCAATCCCGATAGAGGCGACCGTGGGCGCGAAGCGTGGCCGCGAGATCGGGCTTGCCGAGCCGCTCGGCGAGCGTCGCGCAGGCCTCGACCCGCGACTCGATCGATTCACCGTACTTCGAGGCGAACCGCAGGCCGAGGTCGAGCAGGTCGTCCACCTCGTGGGCGAGCGCAATGAACATCAGGTCCTGGTCGGCGTCATCGAATCCCTTCTGGACGTACTGTTCCGGCCCGCCCTTCTCGAATCCGAAATCCTGGTACCGGAAGAGGACGGACTCCACTTCCGCTCCGACCTGGGCGCTGACCCATGCGCGATGCGACGGCGACCTTCCGCCGATGCGGCCGTCGGGGAACTGGCCGCTGTCGTAGACCGCGTGGAGCATCGCGGCGAGCACGAACGTGAAGCGGCTGTCGAAGTGCGCGGCGGACGATGCGGCGCCGACGGCGTGGCAGATGAACACCCTTTCGGTCTTGCGATATTTCCCGTTGAACAGCCGGCAGGCGAGTCGATACGCGCGTTGGGCCGCTGTCAACTGGGCGGCCGAGAACCCCGCTTCGTGCAGCTGGACGTACAAGCCCGTATTGGTCTGCCGCGGGAGAAAGAGTTCGGCCTGCATGGTCCATATCATGCACGCACAGACGCACGGACGCACGCACGAGGCGCCACGTGATCCCGCGGGCCTTCGCCCTCCAGTCCTGCGGGTATCATGGCTGCGTGATGCCGTCCGGACGGCCTGCCGAGGCGCTTCGACTGGTTGGCGCGCTCACCACGGTGACGGTTGTCACGTTCGCGTTGAGAGACTGGTTCTCCGAGTCGAACGCCGCCACGGTGTCGATCACGTTTCTGCTGGTCGTCCTGCTCGTCGCCGCCACGGCTCCCTTGTGGGTGGCTGTCGTCACGTCGGTGATGTCGATGCTGGCCATCAACTTCTTCTTCATGCCGCCGACCGGCACCTTCACGATCGTGGATCCTCACAACTGGGCCGCGCTGTTCGTCTTTCTCGCCGTCAGCCTCGTCGCGAGCAATCTGTCGTCATCGGCGCGCGTGCGGACGTTCGAGGCCGTTGCGCGACGGGACGAGCTCGCGCGCCTGTTCGATCTGAGCCGAGACGTCCTGGTGATGAACGAGAGCCGCGAGGCGATCCCGCGGCTGGCGGAGTCGATCGCGCGCCGGTTCGACCTCGAGTACGTGGCGATTGCCCTTCCGAGCGGCGACGGCTGGAATGTATCCTCGGCCGGCGTACGAGCGCTCGATCTGGATCCCGGCGAGCTCGACAGCGCCTTTGCCGCCGCTCGATCGTCGCTGGAGTTCGACGCGGTGTCCCGCACGTACGCCGGCCATCGCGCCGTGACCTCGGGCAAGCACGAGATTCGACTCGTGCCGCTGCGCGCTCGCACGACCCCCATCGGCATCCTCGCCGCGGCCGGCCGGCCGGTCGAGGCCGGCACGCTCGACGCGCTCGGCGGGATTGCGGCGATTGCAATCGAGCGCGCCTCGTTGCTCGGGGCGCAGAAAGCTGGCGAACTGGCCCGGCAGCGCGAGGAACTCCAAACGGCACTGCTCGCGTCGCTCGGTCACGACCTTCGAACGCCGCTGACGGCCATCGGAGTCGCCGCCAGCAACATCCGTTCGTCCGGGCTGAGTGACGCGGAGCGCAACGAGCAGAGCGAGCTGATCCTGACCGAGGTCGAGCGTCTGACCCGCATCTTCCAGAACATCATCGACATGGCGCGGATCGACGCGGAAGCGGTGTCGGCAGAGCCGCGGTGGGTGCATCCCTCGGAGATCATCGCGGCGGCCCGCGATCAGGTCGAGCAGGGACTTCAGCGGCACGAGGTCGACGTCCACGTGGACTCGGATGTGCCTGTGTGCCTCGACCCGAGGCTGACCGCTGCGGCGCTCTCGCACGTGCTGGAGAACGCGGCGCAGTATTCGCCCGCGGAATCGACGATTCGGGTTCATGCGCGCATTCACGGGCATGAACTGCTCGTCGACGTCATCGACCAGGGCCGCGGCATTGCGCCCACCGACTTCGCGCATCTGTTCGATCGGTTCTACCGCGGCGGCGCCGGCGCGCAGGTACGCGCGTCGGGAACGGGTATGGGCCTCTGGATTGCGCGCGGCCTGTTGGCGGCCGAACACGGACGAATCTGGGCCTCGGATCGCGCTGATGCTGGAGCGCATTTCACGGTTGCCGTTCCAGTCGCGCTCCGGCCGGGAGAGGAAGAGCGCATCGCTCAGGCATGACACGCCAGGCATGCATCCTGCTCGTGGACGACGAGGCTGCCATCCAGCGGACCGTTGGACCGCTGCTTCGCGCGCGCGGGTACGAGGTCGAGATTGCAGGATCCGGCCGCGAGGCGCTCGACAGGTTCGCGGAACGGCCGCCCGATCTGATCGTGCTCGATCTCGGCCTTCCCGATCTGCTGGGTACTGAGGTGTGCCGCCAGGTGAGGACGACCTCGCAGGTCCCAATCATCGTCCTGTCCGCCCGCGGCGGCGACGCGGACAAGGTGAACGCGCTGGATCTCGGCGCCGACGACTACGTCACCAAGCCCTTCAGCTCGGAGGAGCTGCTCGCGCGGATTCGGGTTGCCCTGAGGCGCGTGCTCGCCGGGCATCCGATGCCGCAGGCTCTTCGCCTGGGCACGCTCACCGTCGACTACGACCGCCACCGTGTGCTGGACGGCGCGACGGAGATTCGCCTGACACCGAAGGAGTTCGAGCTGCTGTCGCTTCTGGCCAGGAATCACGACCGCGTCCTGACCCACCGTGCGATCCTCAGGGACGTGTGGGGACCGCACGCGGTCGACCAGCCGGAGCACCTGTGGACCCTGGTCGCGCAGCTCCGAAGGAAGATCGAACCGGATCCCGCGAAGCCGCGGTACCTGCTGAGCGTGCCGTGGGTCGGCTACCGCCTGTCCACGGAGGACACGTGACGCGCCTGCTCCTGGACAGGCATTCTCAGTAACTTTTCAGGGATCTCTCAGTCCCTCTTGGGGCGCCGTTTCCTATGCTCGACACATGCGGTTTGTCGAGCGATTCTCACGCCAGCGCCGGCCGGGCCAGGCCCGGACCCTGCCCCTGCTCTCGCCTCCCTGGCATCGGCGAGACCTCGGCCGCGTGCCGGCGTTCGTTCCCGTCGGCGACCGCGTCACGGAGCCGTCATGACCGAACTGTCGCTGGTGCTGAGCGTGGCCGCCTTCGCGTATCTCGTGTACGCGATGCTGCGGCCCGAGAAGTTCTGAGGATCCGGTGGGCCTGGAATACTCCGCCGTCGCGTTCACGATGTTCTTCACGATCGCCACCAGCGTGCCCATCGGGCGGTACATGTGGCGCGTCTTCAGCGGGCAGCGCACGCCGCTCGACGCCCTGCTGGTTCCGCTCGAACGGATGATCCTTCGCGTGACGGGCGTCGATCCGAACGAGCAGCAGGACTGGAAGCGGTACTCCGTGTCCATGCTGGTCTCGAACGCCGTCATGTGGCTGGCCGCGTGGCTCGTGGTCAGATGGCAGCAGCATCTCCCGCTCAACCCGGACGGCATCCCGAACATGGAACCGACGCTCGCCTTCAACACCGTGTCGAGCTTCGTGACGAACACGAACCTGCAGCACTACAGCGGCGAGACGGGGCTCTCGTACTTCTCGCAGATGTTCGTGGTCACCTTCCTTCAGTTCGTGACCGCGGGCACCGGCATCGCGGCCGCGGTGGCCGTGATGCGCTGCCTCGCCGGCAGCCGGTTGACGACGGTCGGCAACTTCTACGTCGATCTCACGCGCGCGGCGGTCCGGCTCCTTCTGCCCTTGGCGATCGCGGTGTCGGCGCTGCTGATGTGGCAGGGCACGCCGATGACGTTCCAGGGCGCCGCGCAGGCGGTGACCCTCGAAGGGCCGCCGCAGACGATTGCGCGTGGCGTGACCGCGGCCGTCGTCTCGATCAAGCAACTCGGCACCAACGGCGGCGGTTACTTCGGACCGAACTCCTCACACCCGTTCGAAAATCCGACGCCGCTCTCCAACCTCGTCGAGACCTGGTCGATTGCCGTGCTCCCGATGGCCGTGGTCGTCATGCTCGGGTACGTGACGAATCGCCGCAAGCTGGCCGTCATGGTCTTCGCGACGATGCTTGCGCTCTACGTCCCGATGGTCGTGTGCGGCGTCGCGCTGGAGACGGGCGGTAATCCAGCAATCGCGCGCATGGGCGTCGACCAGTCGACCGGATCGATGGAAGGCAAGGAGGTCCGGTTCGGCGCCGGCCTCTCCGCGTTGTGGGGCGTGACGACCACCGTGACGTCGAACGGCTCGGTCAACTCCATGCACGACTCCTGGACCCCTCTCGGATCGCTGATGCTGTTTGCCGGCATGTGGCTCAACAGCATCTTCGGCGGCGTCGGCGTCGGCTTCATCAACATGTTGATCTTCGTCATCGTCACGACCTTCGTCGCGGGGATGATGATCGGCCGCACGCCGGAGTTCCTTGGCAAGAAGGTCGAAGCGGCCGAGATGAAGCTCGCCAGTCTCGCGCTCCTGTGGCATCCGCTCGCCATTCTCGTGGGGACGGCGATCGCGTGTGAGGTCTGGGCCTCGACACCCGATCCAGGAGGCACGCTGGGCTGGGTCAGGAACGCCGGACCGCACGGGTTCTCGGAGATGCTCTACGAGTTCACCTCCGCCACGGCCAACAACGGTTCGGGGTTCGAGGGGCTGGGCGACAACACGGCGTTCTGGAATCTATCCACCGGCATCGTGATGCTCCTGTCGCGCTACGTCCCGATTGTGGCGCCGCTCGCGATGGCCGCGTCCCTCGCCGCGAAGCCGGCCGTCCCCGAAACGGCGGGGTCCTTGAGTGCCGAAAGCGCCACCTTCGGCCTGACGCTCTGGGCGGTGGTCGTCATTCTTGGCTTGCTGATGTTCCTGCCGGTGGCCGTGCTCGGTCCCATCGCCGAACACCTGGCCGCATCGCACTAGGACCCCACCATGTTCACAGAGATCAAGCAGGGGATCGCCTTCACCGTTGTGACGATGGCGCTCTTCGGCGGCGCCTATCACCTGCTCGTGTGGGGCGTCGGACGGACGATGTTCGCCAGCCGGAGCGAAGGCAGCCTCGTGCGCCTCGACGACGGCACCATCGCAGGCTCGCGTCTGGTCGCGCAGGCGTTCGTCACGCTGGAGTACTTCCACCCCCGGCCCTCGGCCGTCGACTACGACGCCGCGTCCACCGGTGGCAGCAACTTCGGACCGTCGAACGTGGATCATCTCGACGCCGTGCGGGCGCGCATCGACGCGATCGCCGCCGAAGAGCGCGTCGATCCGTCGGGAATTCCGTCCGAGATGGTCACGGCGAGCGGTGCAGGCCTGGACCCGGACATTCCGCCGGCAGCAGCGGAGATCCAGGCGGCACGCATCGCGTCGGCGCGTGGGGTGGCCGTCGATCGCGTACGTGAGCTCGTTCACGCCCGGACGGAGCCGCCGTCTTTCGGCTTCCTGGGGCGCGCACGGGTCAACGTCCTGGACCTCAACCTCGCGCTCGATCGGGCATTCGGTGTCCCGCCCGCGGCTCGCGGCCGCCGCGCCGCGCAGAAGCGTCGCGCCATACGAGAGCCCTGAGCACCGGCGGCGGAGAAGGCATGGTGATGGCTGAACGTGATCACAGGACCTCGATTTGGGAGTGGGCGATCGTCCGCCGGGCGGCATGGGATGCGGTGCGCAAGCTCGACCCGCGGATCCAGGTGAAGAACCCGGTGATGTTCATCGTGGAGGTCGGCAGCCTGCTCACGAGCATCGCGTTCGTACAGGAGTGGCTCGCTCCCGACGGGTCGCCGCTTTTCACCGGGCAAGTCGCGGCGTGGTTGTGGTTCACCGTGATCTTTGCGAACCTCGCCGAAGCCATGGCGGAGGGGCGCGGCAAGGCTCAGGCCGATGCGCTCCGCAGGACCAAGACCCAGACCGTTGCGAACCGGGAGGCGGCAGGCGGGCTGATCGAAAGCGTGCCGGCGACGGCACTCCGAAAAGGGGATCTCGTCCTGGTGCACGCCGGTGAGCTCATCCCGGGAGACGGCGAGATCGTCGAGGGCGTGGCGTCTGTCGACGAGTCCGCGATCACCGGCGAATCCGCGCCAGTGATTCGTGAATCAGGGGGCGACCGGTCCGCCGTCACCGGCGGGACACGCGTGCTCTCGGACTGGATCAGAATCCGCATCGTCTCGGAGCCGGGACACACCTTCCTCGATCGCATGATCGCGCTGGTCGAAGGTGCGTCACGCCGGAAGACGCCGAACGAAATCGCGCTGAACATCCTGCTCGCGGTCCTGACGCTGGTGTTCCTCCTGGTCGTCGTGACGCTGCCGCCGTTGGCCCACTATGCCGGCACCGACATTTCCATTCCCGTTCTGACTGCGCTGCTGGTCTGCCTGATCCCAACCACCATCGGCGCGCTCATCTCGGCAATCGGCATCGCCGGAATGGATCGGCTGGTGCAGCACAACGTCCTCGCCATGTCGGGCCGAGCGGTCGAGGCTGCGGGGGACGTCGACACGCTCCTCCTGGACAAGACCGGAACGATCACCCTCGGCAATCGCCAGGCGGCCGAGTTCCTGCCAATCGCGGGCGTGACCGAGGGTGAGCTGGCGGACGCGGCGCAGCTCGCGTCGCTCGCCGACGAAACTCCCGAAGGCCGCTCCATCGTCGTGTTGGCGAAGGAGAAGTACCGCATCCGTGGACGCGATCTGTCGGGGTTCGACGCGGCCTTCGTCCCATTCACCGCGCAGACTCGCATGTCGGGCGTGGATCTCAACGGCCGCGAGATCCGGAAAGGAGCGGCAGATGCCGTCGCCCGGTATGTCACGTCGCTCGGCGGCACGGTCAGCCCTGACCTGCAGTCGACCGTCGATCGCGTTGCCCGCTCGGGGGGCACGCCGCTGGTCGTCGCCGAACGCGGCCGTCCGCTCGGCGTGATCCATCTCAAGGACGTCGTGAAGGGCGGGATGCCCCAGCGGTTCGCGGCGCTGCGCGCCATGGGCATCAGAACGGTGATGATCACCGGTGACAACCCGCTCACCGCCGCCGCGATCGCGCGGGAGGCCGGGGTGGACGACTTCCTCGCCGAAGCGACACCGGAGGACAAGATGACGCTGATCAAGCGCGAGCAGGCGCAGGGCAAGCTCGTGGCGATGACCGGAGACGGGACCAACGACGCGCCGGCGCTCGCCCAGGCGGATGTGGGCGTCGCCATGAACTCGGGGACGGCCGCCGCGAAGGAAGCGGGCAACATGGTCGATCTCGACTCGAATCCGACGAAGCTGATCGAGATCGTGGAGATCGGCAAACAGCTCCTGATGACACGTGGCGCGCTGACGACGTTCTCGATCGCCAACGACGTGGCAAAGTACTTCGCCATCATCCCGGCGATGTTCATCCTTGCGTTTCCGCAGCTGAGCGTCCTCAACGTGATGCGGCTGGCTACGCCGCAGTCGGCGATCCTCTCGGCCGTCATCTTCAACGCCGTCGTCATCGTCGGCTTGATTCCGCTGGCGCTGCGCGGGATCCCGTACCGGGCGCTCGGCGCCGCGGCGATCCTGCGCCGCAACCTCCTCGTCTACGGCCTCGGTGGCATCATCGTGCCGTTCATCGGGATCAAGGCGATCGATCTGCTGTTGGTGGCGGCTGGTCTGGCGTGAAGGAGCCGGGCATGTCCGAACCGACCCGGCCGCGCGCGGACGCGCTCCTGACCCGCATCAAGGAGCAGGAGCGGGCCCGCCTGCGCATCTACATCGGTGCGGCGCCTGGTGTCGGCAAGACGTATGAGATGCTCCGAGACGCTCACGCCCTCCGAGCTCGCGGGGTCGACGTGGTGGTGGGGCTCGTCGAGACGTACGGCCGCGTGGACACGGAGGCGCAGCTAAAGGATCTCGAGGTGCTCCCCCGCCGCACGATCGGCTACCGGGGAACGATGTTCGAGGAGCTGGACGTCGACGGAATCATCCGGCGCCGGCCCCGGGTCTGCGTGATCGACGAGCTGGCGCACTCGAACGTCCCAGGGAGCAGGAATCAGAAGCGCTACGAGGACGTCCTGGACGTGCTCGACGCCGGCATTCACGTGCTGACGGCCGTGAACATCCAGCACCTGGAGACGCTCAACGATGCCGTGGCGCGCACGACTGGGGTGCGCGTCCGTGAGACCGTCCCTGATACCTTTCTCGATCGGGCGGACGAAGTCATCAACGTCGACGTGACGGTGGACGAGCTTCGCAGCCGGCTGCGCGAGGGCAAGGTCTACAAGCCGGACAAGGTGGAACAGGCGCTCTCGAACTTCTTCAGGAAGGGCAACCTGTCGACGCTTCGCGAGCTGGCGCTGCGCGCGGTCGCCGACGAAGTTGGCGAGAAGGCCGCCAGCTATCGCGTGAGGGAAGGCCTCGAGCCAGCCTTGATCCCTGAGCGCGTGATGGTCTGCATGAGCTCGAACGCGCTGGCGCCGCGTGTCATTCGGGCGGGAGCGCGTATCGCCGGCCGGCTCGGCTCGAAGTGGTACGCCGTCTACGTCGAGACGCCGCGGGAGCAGCCCGGGCGGATCAAGGACGCGGACGCCGAGGCCCTCCGCGAGAACATCCGGCTCGCGGAGACTCTGGGCGCGATCGTCGTGCGCGTGAAGGCAGAAAAGCCCTCCGACGGGTTGATCGCTTTCGCCCAGCGCGAAGGGGTGACGCACGTCATCTTCGGTCAATCCGCCCGCACGCGGCTGGAGCTGCTGTGGCGCGGATCGACCCTCGACCGGTTCCTGAGCGCCGTGCCGGATGCGGCGGTGCAGGTGGTGCCGCCGGCCGAGTCAGGCTGACGGCTTCGCGCCACCTTGACCAACGGTTGAGCTGCCAGGATACTGATTCCGCCCGGCAGCTCCGGCCGGATCCCCGGCCACGCCAGGCAGGAGAAGTGTCGATGATGAAATCGCTCCGCGTCGCGGTGACGACGTTCGTGGTTCTGGCGATGGCCCTGGGCGGCTTGGCGTTCGCGCAGGCTCCTGCGCCCGGCTCGGCCTCCGAGTTCTACCTGCAGTACCGCAAGGTATTCGACGGGGCGAAGAAGGTCGAGGAGCTGCTGCCGTACATGTCGGCCGCCACTCGCAAGCAGGTCGAGTCGACCCCACCGTCCGAACGCAGCGACATGTTCGAGATGCTGAAGATGATGGGTGCGATCACCGAACTCAAGATCGCCAAGGAGGCCAGGTCTGCCAACGGGGCGACGCTGACCGTCGAAGCGCTCGACCCCGACAAGGCGAAGATCACCGGCACGATCGACATCGTGAAAGAGGGCACCGCCTGGAAGCTGGGCAAGGAAAGCTGGAAATCGCAGTAGTGCCGCCCCTCGCATGGGCCATCGTCGTCGCCGCGACGACGATGGCGGTCCAGCCCGCGGCGCCGCAGGGGGCCGCTGCACAATCCGCCCTCTCGAACGCCTCGGGCGCCCTCGTTCTCGACGGCCGCTCCACGCCGCTCACCTACGCCTACGTTGCCGCGAAGCCCGGCTTCTTCGACAAGACGAAGGAGGACATCACCGTCCTTCTGAGCGACGTGCCATTGTCCGAGGCGGACCGAGACGATTCGTTTGGACTCATACGTCTCGGACGGTCCGGGCAGGCGCACGTCGTCGAAGTCGTGATCGACGCGGACGGCGACCCGATCGCCGGCGCGATCTACGCGCCGATCTTCAGCGGGATGTTTTCTCTGACCGGCATGCACGTGTTCGAATCCGAACGGTTCGGCGGCGACGAGGTGCAGGGCACCCTGCACACGCGCGCGACCCACGAGTTCGACGGCCACACGATCGAGTACCGCGCGAGCTTTTCCGCCCGCGTGCCTCGTCCACCGACTCCCGAACAGGTTGCGCAAGCGATCGCGGGGCCGGCCGGGCAGGCCGCCCGCGCGCACCTCGCGGCGATCCTGGCCGGCGATTTCACCGCCTTCCTCGGGACGCTGAGTCCGAATGCGGCGCGAGGCTATCAGGGCGACGCGGGCCGGGCCCGCTTCGACGACTACAGGCGAGACATGCCGGAGGATGCGACGGTGGTCGGTCTCCTCGAGGAGTCGCCGGACGCCGCCACGGCAACCGTGCAGGGGCACGAGCGCGAGATCGTGATCGAGTACACCGTGACGCTCGAGCGGCGAGACGGCCGTTGGGTCGTCGTGGAGTAGCCGCG
The DNA here is from genome assembly GCA_050183995.1 of Vicinamibacterales bacterium. GTDB lineage: Bacteria > Acidobacteriota > Vicinamibacteria > Vicinamibacterales > CAVVIG01 > CAVVIG01. Next base: position 71,612 of record JBFXAT010000011.1, on the reverse strand, counting down.
CGGTCCGCGGACGGCCGTCCGCGCTCGATTCATTCGCTGCCGCGGCAACCGTCGCCGTCGACGCGTCTGTTAAGATGCGGCCGCGCGTCCGTTCAAGCGCTCCGACATATTCCCCGTGAAGCCTGCAGACCTCCTCTCGAACCTGGTACTCGCCGCGACACTGAGCGGCGGCATCGACGCCAGAAGGCGCCGGCTGCTGGAGACGAGGGCGCGCGAGCTCGGTCTCACGCCCGACGAAACCAGCCGGGTCGTTCGGCTCGTGCAGACCGGGAAGGTCGCTTCGTTCAGCAGGCCGGAGACGCCCGCCGAACGTGAACGGCACTTCAAGGAGATCGCCGATCTCGTTCTGCTTTCGCCGTCCGCATCGAACGCCGATCGTCGGATTCTCGAGCGTGTCGGCCGGGACGTGGGAGTCGATCGCGATCGCATCGATGCCGTCCTCGCGCCGAAGCCGATCCCCGCGAAGCCGCCGACGTCCGAGCCACGAACGGCCGACCCTCGAGCGCCAGGGCCGCGGGCAACCGAGCCGCGTGAACCGCGGGCAACCGACCCGCGAACGGCCGACCCGCGAATCACGGATTCAAAGCCTCGAGTTCCGAGGCCGATCGACCCCGTACCGGAACAACCGAAGCAGCCTCGTCCGGCGTCGCCGGTTCCGACTGTCCCGAGACAAGGGCCGCGCGAAGGCCCGCGAGAAGAGCCGCGGCCGACGCCGAAGCCGACATCGCGCCCGACACCACCCGGGCCCACGCTGCCTCGCGAGACGCCACCAAGACCGGCATCGCCGAGCCCAATACCGCCGCGGCCCTCCGCGACTCGGCCCGAAGCACCGCGGCCGACGCCACGCGCGACTCCTCCTCGGCCAGAGCCGCCGCGGCCCACGCCCACGCCGCCTCGCCCCACCCTGCCTCGCCCTACGCCGCCGGCGCCGAGCCAGCCCGTGTCGCCCCCTGGCCCGCTCTCGACCGGTCTGCCGCTCCTGTTGCTGCCAATCCGGATCGAGACGCGGTTCAATCTCGTGGACAAGGACCACCGGGAGTTGCTGGTCCGGATCTATCCGGATCATGTGCACGCCGATGCGCACGTGCCGGAGCTCGATCCCGCCGAAGCTGTCGCCGGCCGCGCGTTCTGGGCGAAGGTGTGGCCAGTCGAGACGCCGCCAGAGGAACGCGAGCGGCTGTTCGGAGAGATCGCCGCCCGCGCCGGTGCGTTTCGCGCCGCCTGGATTCTCGAGGCCACGCGGCCGACCAACTGGTCCACCCGGACCGCGGCACAGGCGCCGGCATTTCCGGCTCCCTCCAGACGCGCGGGCGTGAATCCGGCGATGGCGCGGCTGCTGCCGGATCGCTGGTTCGTCGCCGGATACCAGAACGAGGACTTCATGTTCGCCGCGAGCAGCACCGCGATCCCGCGCGATCTGCCGCTCGCCCCGGACTTCGCGGCGTCCGGCGCCGCGCCGCGCGACATGGCCGATCTCCTGGCGGCGCAGGGGCTCGAGTGGCTCCGCGACTTCGACGCCGCCGTGAAGGTCGGCATGGCGGTCAGGATTCCCCTTCAGCAACCGATCAGCGTCCACTATCCGACCGAGCTCATCGTCGTCGGCATCCGGACTGGAGAGAAGGCGGAATCGACCGCCGCGCAGCTCGCGAGTCTGCTCGCCGCCCACCATTGGACGCACGGCGCCGACTTCGTCCGCCGGGGCACGCCGACCAACAACTCGGACGGCGTGTCGTCTGGGGTGTCGCTTTCCGAACCGGATCTTGCGGCGCTGCTCGGCACCGTGATCCCGGCGAAGACGCCAACGAAGGGCGGACCGCTGTTCCGCCGTCCGTTCGTGGACGCGGCTGCCACCGCCTTCGGACTCGATCGCGACACCATCCTGGAACGCGTCCCGCTCGCCAGGGATGCCCAGCTCGATCTCGGCGCGGCCATGAACGCCGCGCTGTGGCCGGCGACGATCGGACATTTCTTGCGCCGCCAGATCGCGGGCGCCGTGCCCGACGGCTGGATCGATTGGCTCCGCGGCCATTTCATCAATCACGTTCGTCCGGGCGGACCGCTGCCGGCGCTGCGCCTTGGCCGGCACCCGTACGGCGTGCTGCCGGTGGCGATCGAGGAGCGGCACGACAACCCCGCAGGCCGGCTCGAGTCGTGCGAAAACGTGCTGCTCGACCTGCTGCCCACCTGGGTGCGCGCGGTCGGTCGCGTGGCGCATCTCGATCCGGACGCGACCGACGCCTCCGGCGACCAGGCCGCCAATCGCGACTCGCTCGAGGACGCGACGACGACGCTGGCGCGGGTCCTGGGCGCGACGCCGAACCCGTCCGACCTGATGCTGCGGCCCGTCACCGACGAGAGCGATCTGTATGCGCTGCGGTGGGGCCTGCTGATCTTCTTCCTCGACATTGCCGTCTCGCCGCACTTCCCCGACATCGCCAACGCGCTTGGCGACGATCTCGCGGCGGCGACGACCATCGAGGACCAGGTCGAAGCCTTCGAGCGCCAGGTGTCGCAGGGAGGCGCCGGAAACCCGTACCCGTCTGGTCCGCTGTGGCTCGAAGCGCACCTCACCTCGAACGACCAGACCACGCGGGACACCGCACAGGCCGCCGTGGACTACATCGAGGACTACATCCTCCCGCTGCTCCACAACCACCGGGATCGCGCCACGCCGCTGCTCGACCTCGGCCCGAATCGGACGCGCGTGACGGGACTGATGCCCGACGATGCCGGTCCGCGCCTCTTCTTCAGCCTGTTCGGCACCGACTCGGAGCGCGCCGCGTGGTCCGGGCCGCTGGTGTCGGTCGACCCAGGCGGGAACGACGTGCGCGGCTGGCTCGAGGCGCTGCTCGCCGAAGCGAACGGCGGTCCGCCGGCGGCGGCTCCTGGGGACCACGCTCCGTTGCTGTTCCAACTACTGAAGCGCGGCATCTCCGTCGTGGACGACGTGGATCGCGCGGACATGATTGAGGGATTGGCCACTCTGGCCGCTGCCGCGGCCGACGGGAGACTGCGCGACGTGGCCGGCGATCTCGAGACGCTGATGGGGGAGACGCTCGGGGCGTGCATGTACCGCCTCGATGCGTGGCTGACGGCCGCGGCGTCGAATCGTCTCGCGGATCTCCGCAAGGCGACGCCCGCTGGACTGCAGGTCGGCGCGTTCGGCTGGGTCGAGAACCTGTCGGCGCGATCGCACGGCCCGACCCAGGGGTTCATTCACGCGCCGTCGCTCGATCATGCGGCGAGCGGCGCGATCCTGCGCAGCGGATGGAGCGCGCTCGGTGATGGAGCCGCCGGCGTCAACGTGTCGTCGGATCGCGTCCGGGCGGCGGCGTGGCTCATCGACGGCCTGCGCGACGGGCGGAGCCTCGTCGAGCTCCTCGGGCAGTCGCTCGAGCGGCGGCTCCACGACGCCGGGCTCGATGCGCAGACCGAGCCGCTGCGACGGGCCGTACTCGACGCAACCGGCGCCGCCGACACTCCGGCAACCGGGATCGTCGACGGCCTCGTCGTCGCGCGTGCCTGGATTGGCGGCGACGAGGTCGCGCCGCTCACGGCGGACGAGCAGGCGGTTCGGACGGCGATTCAAGGGCTGGCCGCCGCGACAACAGCGCTCCGGCAGGTCTTCGCGGACCACGCCTCGGACCTCGACGCCGTGGCCGACGCGACGCTGGCGCAGGCGGTCCATTCGCTCGTGCGCGGCGAGGAGTCGAAGGTGTCTGCAGCGCTGGCATCCGGAAGCGGCGGCGCGGTGCCGGCGGAGTTGTCCGCGCTGCGGACGCCTCGCGCCGGTCAGCGGATCACGCACCGCATTGTCCTGCTGTACTCCGCGCGCGCCTCAGCCGCGGCCGGCGCATCTCCGGATGCGATGGCCGAGCCGTCGCTCGAGGCCTGGCTGTCGTCGTTGCTGCCGCCGCTCCGGCACGTCGTCTTCACCGCCACGATCACAGAGAACGAGCAGACCTCGTCAAGGACCGACACGCTGGATTCCGCTGGGCTGGGGGTGCTCGAGCTGCTCGACGATCTTCCCGAGGGCGTCGACCTGGGATCGGGCCGGCTCGCGCGGCGCCTGGCCTGGACGATCGAGCGCGCCGCCGCCGCGGCGGGCCGGCGCGTTTCCGTGCGGATCGATGGACGTCCTCCCTCGCTCGACGAGCGGCAGATCCCGCTCGACTTCTTCCTGGTCGCGGCGCAGCGGCTGCGAGGTGCGCTCAAGGGTGGCCGCGCCGCCGACGCTTCCGACCTTTCGGAGGCGGAGGTCGATTCCACCATCGATCTCGAGGCCCTGACGACGCGTGAACAGGCGCTGACCGGGCGTGCGCGCGCCGATCTCGATCGGCTTCAGCGCGCGATCGACGGCGGATCGACCGCGGACGTGCTCGATTCGTGCGCCGCCCTGGCGTCGTGGCACGTGGCCGGTGCGATTCCGCGATCCGGGCTGACCGATCTCGCGTCGGGCGGGGATCCTGCCGATCGCGACGCGCTGATCGTCGACGCACGCGCGACGCTTGCGCGTTTCGAGGCCCGCATCGCCGCGTGCGACCTGGTCGAAGGCGACGATGTGCCGGCGGTGCTGGCGCGCATGCGTGCGCTGCTCGGCCCTGGCGCGATCGTGTCGCCTCCGTTCATCGCACCAGACCCGGCCGCGCTCGCCGCATCGGCCGCGCGTTCCGCCTCGCGGCTCGGCACACCGTCCGCCGCCCTGGACTGGCTGCGACAGGCGGGCCGTGTCCGGCCGCGCGTCGGCGATCTCGCCGCGGCGGTCGATCTGATCGAGGCGGCGGCCGGCGGTCGGGGTTTCGACCCTCTGCTCGTGCAGTGGCCCGATCACGCCGGCGAGACGTGGGCGGCGACGACGGCGCCGAACGTCGATACTCGTCCGCGCGTGTGCGTGCTGCTGCCCGCCGCTCCATCGCTGACCCCGGCTCCATTGCCGGTGGCGGGCCTCGTGGTCGACGGCTGGACCGAAGTCATTCCGGATCGTGAGGCCACCACGGGGGTCGCGGTTCACTTCGACGCGCCGAGCGCGAAAGCGCCCCAAGCGTTCCTGCTGGCCATGCCTCCCCGCGAGGGCGAGTGGTCGCTCGACTTCGTGAGGGCCGTCGTTCGACAGACGTTGAAGCGAGCCCGGCAGCGCGCCGTCGGCCCGGAGGAGATCGAAGGCCTCGGACAGTTCCTCCCCGCGATCTATCTCGATGATGCGACCGATCCGGGAGAACAGGATCCGGCGGTGCCCGCATGACCTGGAAGCGGCTGGAAGGCAGCGGCGTCTCCGCCGATCTGACGCGGGGACTTCAAGCGCGCATCGCGGATCCGTTGTGGCTGCTCGCGCGGCAATGGCAGGTCGGCGAGTTCGGCGGTGAAGACGCGGCGAGCCCGGTCGAAGTGCGGGCGCGGGCGCTGTTCGACCGCGTGGGCGAGGTCAGGCTGACGAAGGGCGCCGTGCACCCGATCGCGGAAGAGCACGCTCCGCTCGAAGCACGCGTCGAATGCGAGCCGGTGTGGAGCGGTCCCGCGGCGCTGCGGCAGTCGGCTGAAGCGGGACTGCAGCTTCTGCGCATGGCCGATGCGGCAGGCGTGGGCCCCCAGGCGCGCACGCGCCTGCAGCGCACGTTCCCGCTGCGACTGGCGGAAGACGACGGGCTCGATCCGCGCGGCCGGCGGGAGCTCGAGCTGCTGGCGTGGCGCAGCTTCGACGCGGCCGCGCTCGTGGCCGCGATCCGCCGGGGTGCGGCGCCAGACCCGGCGATTGCGGGGATCGTGAGACAGTGGCTGGCGTCTCAGGCCGCGCTGTTCCTCGAGCCGGGCGGTGCGCGTCCGGAGGCGTGGAATCCGGAGCGGATGGAGTACCGCCTCGAGGTCGCGGCCCCGTCGTTCGCCAGCGGCACCCGTCTCGAGGCGCGGGAGTATCCCGGCGGTCATCTCGACTGGAGCGCGTTCGACGTCAAGAGCGCCCAGCCACCCAGTCTCGAGCGTGGTTCCCTCGAGCGCCGTATCGCGACCGTGCCCGTGCCTCTCACGTACGCGGGGATGCCGGAAGCGCGGTGGTGGACGTTCGAGGACGGCGCCGTGTACTGGGGCGATATTCAAGGCGGGCCCGAAGACCTGGCGCGTTTCCTGGTCGCCTCGTTCGCGACGTTGTACAGCGACGATTGGCACCTCGTGCCGCTCGAGTTTCCGCGCGGATCGCTGGCGATCGTCATGGCGGTCGAGATTCGCGACTCGTTCGGCCGGGTGCATGCGGTCCCGTCGACCGCGGCGGCTGACTACGCGCGCCTTGGCGACGCGCGTCCGTTCCGCTGGTTCGAGCTCGCCGGCGATCCGGCGCCGGCCAACGGCTGGGCGCCTCGACTGCTGCTTCCGGCTGCGCTGCCGCAACACGAAGAGGGTCCGCCGATCGAAGAGGTCCTGCTGCTCCGCGACGAGCCGGCCAACCTCGCGTGGGCCGTGGAGCGGACGATCGAGAGTCCGGCGGGCCGGCCGGTTTCGCGCGTTCGCGAGTCGGTGGCGGATGTGCCGCCCACGGCGGAGCCCGGTGCGTGGGCCTACGACCTCTCGACATCGGTGCCGTCGTGGTTCGTGCCGCTCGTCCCGGTTCGTACGGATGGCGCGTCGCCGGCCATGCGCTTCCAGCGCGGACGCATGGCGACGACCGGCGGATCGGTGGGCGCGCGCGCACGCCTGCTCGAGCCGGACCGGCGTCTGCTGATTCACGAAGAGGAAGTGCCTGCGAGCGGCGTGCGCGTCACGCGCGCGTTCCAGATGTGCCGCGGCGTGGACGGCGCCGTCTACGTCTGGGCCGGGCGGCGCAAGCAGCCGGCGCGCGTACCGCAGACAACGGGGCTCGCGCACGACGTGTTGACGATCACGGAGACGCCCTAGCGTGCTGGCCAGCACCATCTTCCGGCCCACGTTCCTTGTGCGCAGCGTCGTGCGCGCGCTCGGCGGCCGCGCATGTACGACCGGTTCGCTGCCACCAGAAGCGTTCCAGTTCCTGCTCCCCACTGGGGGCGACGTCGAAGAGGTGTGGACCGAGTTCGAACCGCTCATTCTTGCGCTCACGCTGGCGGGCTACGAAGTACCCGCGATCGTCGTCACCGCACCCGTCAACCAGGCCCTCAGCGGCTACCTCACGCTGCTCTGCGAGACGGGATCGGTGTTCTACAGCCCCAACAGTCCGCTCGCGTTGATCGGAGCGACACCGCCCGCGGGGACGGCGATCAGCTTCTCGCTGCGCCTCACGGTGCGCCGCTCGTTGGGGCTCCCGTCACGCGTTCCGCCCCTCGACCTGACGGGTGTTGCCGGCTACGCTCGGCATCCGAACGCGGCTGACCCACTCGCCAGCGACGGCATGCCGTTCGGAGGCCAGCCGGATCCCTTCGCGAGTCCCGACGACGGGTGGATTCATCTCTACTCCCAGACGTTCAGTGGCGACGCCGATGGTCTCGTCCGCCACACGGGGGCCGCGGCCACGCGAGATGCCATCGTTGCGGCATTGGCCGGCGCCTGGCAGAACGGCGCGGCTGGTGTCGGCCTGTTGTGGTGCTTCGACCCGACGTGGTGGGAGCCTGCGCTCGATCGCAACGTTCTCGTCTGGCCGTTCGACTGGTTGTGCACCGAGGTCTGGGCCTGGCTGCAGCAGCCGGCCGAGATGACCGACTTCCTGCAGCGTGCGCCTGGCGATCGCGACGCGTCGTTTGGCCGAATCGTGCACCGATCCGACGCAGAGCGCGCGATGTCGGACTACGACCCAGACCGGTTCCGTTCGCGCGGTCCGTTGAAGAAGTCGCTGGACGCGATCGAGGCGCGCGCGGGATGGCTGCAGGCGCGCAACGCGAACCTGTCGGTGTTCCTTCCGGTCATCGAGAAGGTGCACTACGCGATCGCCTTGTTCGTCCTGCACGAATGTGGACTCATTCGCATCCTGCCGCTGCCGTTCGAGCACACGGCCGACATCCCGCTGGTCGACCTGACCGGCTGGTATGAAACGGCGGGACAGTCCGAACCGTCGGGACGCCCGCTCATCGAGACGATGCAGTTGAACCAGGCGGGCGATCATGTCGAGGGCTGGATGTACGACGGCCAGCTCCGGCGCTGGGATCTCGTGGGCTCGCTCGATATCACGAGCTACGACCCGGCCAGCGGCCCGCCCACGGCTCCGACGTTCAGATTCGGCGCGACCAGAAGTCGCAATGGCTCAGACACGGGCGGCTCGATCGAGCTGATTCCGGTGCTCGATCGCTGGGCGGACGACTTCGCGATACGCGTGTCGTTCGGCGGTGCGATCTATGCGATGGTCCGGCGGAGTCGGGAAGCGATGGTGTCGCCGGTGCTGGTGCTCGCGGCGGCCGGTGCGAGCGTCCCGGCCGACATGGAAGCATACATGGCCCGGCTGCATTCGCTGTCGGAGCAGGGCATCGGCCGCGCGATCGCGCTTCTGGTCAGCGAGATCGAGCAGATGACGGCGGGATTCACCAGCTGGAGCGTCGCGATCATGTTGACGTTCGACCGGGTGAAGACGCAGCTCGAAGACGATGGGATCATCGAGTTCAACAGTGACTTCACGCCTGTGGACACGCCGATGCTGCGCCGCTTCCGTGCGGAGGCGATACGGGGTCTGATACAGACGCCGATCCCCTCCGCCAACGGCACCGACGGCTGGACGCAATTGCTTCGGATATTCGCCTCGACCGGTGCGAGCTCCGCCAACTTGCAGACCCTCCTCGGCGCAGGCGCCGGCGGCGGCCACGCCTACACCTTCCAGACTGCGGGCGTTGGTATCCAGGGTGAGGGAAGCCTGGGGTTGAAGTTCGAGGCGGGCGGCTTCCAGATTCTCTGTCCCGTGGAGCACCTGTCGACCTGTGCGCCCCCGGGAATCGACCCGGCGTCGCACGCGTGGTCGGCCTTGTACACGGGGCAGATCCTGCAGGCGAGCTGGGGCCCCGGTGGGATTGAGGGGGCGCTCAACTTCATCACCGCCAGCGGATCGAACGATCTGTCGACGTCGTACGCCTGGGCACCCGAAGACTTCGCGCCGTCCGTGTTCGGGGCGTTTGGCGCAAGCGTCTCGGTCAGTGCCTACTACGGAGTCGGCGGCACGTTGGCGCCGCCGGTACCTCCGATCAACATCTTCGGCGTTCCGATCACGGGAACCCAGGGCGAAGGTTACGTCTTCATCAACCGGTACGGCGGCATTGGGTATGGGGCCAGCACTGGCTGGTCGGCGTCGGTCGGCATCGGCATCACCGCCACCGGGGTGAACCCGAGCGCGTCGATCGGACCCACGATCGGCGTACTTCAGGCGCAGATCGACAACACGACGGCGCCGCCGGCCGTGCCAATCGCCACGCCTCCGCTGCAAGTCACCCTCAACGACGCGGTCGCACAGGGCTTCGCGGTCGACTCCGCGGATCTCCTTCCGCAAACGCGGGACCTCCTCCTGCGATTCATTGCGCAGTACCGCGGCGTCTTCGAGTCGCCGTCGGCATTCGTGCAGATCGAGGGTGACGCGAGCCCGACGGGTTCCGAGCCCTACAACGAATCGCTCTCCTGGCGGCGCGCGCTGGCGGTGTACGCGTTCATCCGAAGCGCCTTGACCGCTCCGCCGTCGGATGAATGGAGCCGGGAGCAACACGCGCTCGTCCTGCCGGACAACCGCGTGTATCTCGTCGCCTACGGCGAAACGCGTGCGCGGCGGGACGGCGTCGACGATGGTGTCGAGGACGACGACTGGCGGCGCGTGAAGATCACGCTGAACGACCGGGTCATGGTGGTGCTGTGAGCCTGTACGAGCCGCTCGTCCGCAGTGCCGCATCCGCGCTCGCGCCGCTGGCCGATGCGCTCGAGGATCCCCGCGAGCTGGCGGGCTTCCTGACGTCCCTCGGATGGCAGGTCCCCGTCTCCCAGACAACGCTCGACGCGGTGAACAGCGTGCTGCCCGTGCGCGACGCGCTCCGCGCACTCCCTGGCGCGCTCGCAGCGCTGGACGGCAGCCCCTCGGATCGCGTCGCCGCCGTCCAGGACGTCGCCGACATCGTCGCCGCCGTGGCTGCTGCAGTGAAGGCGCTGGCCGAACTCGACGAGACGACGCTCGCTCCGTTCACCGGCGCCCTCGCCGCGCCTGAAGCGTGGGGTGACCTGGCGTCAGCGCTGCCAGACTACCTCCTCGGGCGATGGCTCGAGCGTGAAGTGCCGGCGCTCTTTGGTGTCCTCCGGCTCACCGGCCTCTGCGTGCCGGCCGGAGCGGGCCGCGACGCGCGTTACCGATTCAGGTGGGACCAGCTCGGTTCCGTCCTCGAGGATCCCGCCGGCGCCGTTGCCGCGGCGACGGGATGGAACAGCGGCAGGTTCCCTGGCAGCGCGGTACAGCAGGTGCTTGCCGTAGCCTTGGCCAGGCTCGGTCTGCGCGTGCGCGTTCAGCACCGATCGCAGGCCGTGGCCGACGCGATCGCCGGCACACCGGTCGATCGCATCACTGGTACGGAAGCGGCGGTTCTGCTCTTCTCCGGCGCGGCACCGAGCGGGCTCAGCGCCGAAGCCGGTGTCGTCTTCGCGTGCACGCAGGACGCGGGCGGCACACTCTACGTCGGCAATCTCGCGTCGGGCGATTTCTCCGCCGGGCTCGCGATCGACGACGACTGGTCGCTCCAGGCCTCCGGGGCGATCGACGGCACGGCGACCATGGGTGTGCGCATTCAGCCCGCTGGCGTCTCGCTCGTGTCCGGCTCGACAGAGATCGGCGCGACGCTCGCGCTGACCGGCGCGCCAGCCGCACCGTGGATCCTCGTCGGGTCGCAAGACGGCATTCGCGTGGAGCTCGACGGCGTTCGTATCGAGGTCGGCGTCGCCGGCACGGTGGCGGACCCCGAGGCCTACGGCCTCGTCGCGGTCGATGACGGCGCGCTGCGCCTGGTGATCGATCTCGCGGAGGGCGATTCGTTCCTGCGCGGCGCGATCGGTGACGGCCTGTCGGTTCGCGCGGGCGGCACGCTGCGCTGGGGCACACGCGCGGGCCTGTCGTTCTCAGGCGGGGCCGGCCTCGAGATCACCGTTCCGCTCGACCTGCAGGCCGGACCGTTGGCGATCGACTCGCTCACGATCTCGCTGGGGGCGTCTGACGCCGGCGCGCGCATCGCCGGCACCATCGTCGGCGGCCTGGTGCTCGGCCCGCTCGTGGCGACGGTCGAAGGGATCGGCGCGGCGCTCGAGCTCACGAGTGACCCTGACGGCAACATGCTTTCGGGGCTCGACGCGCGTCTGGCGCTGGTGCCGCCTACCGGCCTCGGCATCGGCGTCGATGCCGAAGGTGTCGTGACCGGCGGCGGGTTCATCTCCTTCGATCGGGACGAGGGGCGGTATTCCGGCGTCGTGTCGCTGCAGATGTTGTCGGTCGGGTTGACCGCGATCGGCATCGTGGAGACCGAGGTCGACGGCGACCCGGACGCCTGGTCGCTCTTCCTCTCGGTCGTCGCCGACTTCACGCCGATTCAGCTCGGGTTCGGCTTCATGCTGAACGGCGTCGGCGGCTTCATGGGCCTGCACCGTACGTTCGATCAGGACGCGCTGGCCGAAGGGGCTCGCGAAGGCCGGCTCGACAGCCTGCTGTTCCCGGAAGATCCGCTCGCCGACGCGCCGCGCATCCTGACCGACATCGCCGCCTACTTCCCGAACCAGACCGACACGCACGTCTTCGGTGCGATGGCGCGCCTCGTCTGGGGCGTGCCGACGATCGTCTCGGCCGAGCTCGGCCTGATCCTGACGGTGCCCGATTTCGAACTGGCCGTCGTCGGCGAGCTCGAAGCGATCCTGCCGGACCCGCACGCGCCCATCCTCGAGCTCCACATGAGCGTCGTCGGGTATGTCGACGTCTCGTCCGCGACGTTCTGGATCGCGGCGTCGATCTACGACTCGAAACTGGTGGGGCAGCACCTGTCGGGCGACATGGCGATGTTCCTGACGCTTGGACAGCAGCCGTATTTCCTGCTGAGCGTCGGCGGGTTCAATCCCGGCTGGGACGCGCCTGCCGTGGTGCCTTCGTCGCTGCGCGGGCTCCGGAGAATGAGCGCGTCGATCGATCTCGGCGACTCGCTCCAGGCCGGGCTCGATTCCTACTTCGCGCTGACCTCGAACACGCTGCAGTTCGGCGCCGAGGTCTGGGCCGTTGCGCGCGCGCGCATAGCCAGCATCGACTTCACGGCCGAGGGGTGGTTCGGGTTCGACGTCCTGATCGTCTTCACGCCGTTTTCGCTCGTCGCCCGCATGGACGCGGGCGTCACGATCAAGGCCGAGGGCAAGACGCTGCTCGGCGTGCAGCTGTCACTGCGGCTCGAGGGCCCGAAGCCGTGGTATGCCACGGGCGAGGCGGCGTTCAAGTTCCTCGGCTTCGAGATCTCCTTTCGGCTCGAAGTGGGCGGCCGTGTCGGCGCAGCCACGGCGGACACGGTGGATCTGTGGACGCTGCTCGAGGCGGCGCTCGCCGATCCCAAGAGCTGGATCGCGCCGGCGGCCGCCTCAGAGGCGGTTCCGGTGGTGGGCGTGCGCGCGATCGACGGCGCCGAGGACGCGCGTGTCTGGATGGCGCCGGACGGCGCCATCGCGGTACGGCAGCAGGTCCTCCCACTCGACCGCGCGATCGAAGCCTACGGCGAGTTCCGTCCCGATGGCGAGGCGCGCTTCGATGTGGAATCGGCGGGGCTCGGCCCTGGAGTCGAGGCGGACTGGACGATCGTCGAAGACTGGTTCGCGCCGTCGCAATACACGAAGCTCTCGAAGGACGAACGGCTGACCGCGCCGTCGTTCGAATCCATGCACGCCGGCGCGACGATCGGCGGCGGCAGCGTCGTCGTGCCGACCGCCAGCGGCAATCTGGCGGCGGTCGATCTCGGATACGAGGAGTGGGTGCTCGAGGACGACCATGAAGTGGCCCTGGGTTCGAGAGCGCTGCCTGTCGATCGGCTTCGAGGTGGAGCCGTCGCGGCCGCCGCAGCCGCCGCTGCGGGCCTGGCCCCGGGCGCGCGGCGCTCGGTGTCGGGAATCGAGCCCTTCGCCGTCGCGCCGACACGCTACGCGCTCGTCGACGCGATCGGTGCGGTGGACACCGGTGAGGGCAGTCTGACGTTCGCCGATGCGGCGGTCGTCCGCCGGTCGAAGCCGGCGCCGCTGCGGATCGTGCCCACCTACGCTGCGGGGCGCCACGAGGCTGGAGGAAGCCGATGAGCCCAACGGCACAGCTGCACTTCGTTCCCTGGCTGCGCACCGGCGCCGCCGGGGCGATCGCCACGGCAGACACGCTCGCCGGTTCGATCCAGGCTGCCGCGACGATCGAACCCTGGATCCGGATCGCTGGGCGAGACGTGAGCCAGACGATCTCGGTGCGGGGTCCCGGGCACGTGATCGGGGTCGGTCCGCAAGCGGTCGTTCGCGTGGAGCCGACGACCGGAGCAGGCGACTTCGAACCGAACTACTTCCCCCACGTCGAGCTGCGCCCGGCGGATCTGCCCTGGCGGTTCACTCCGGCCGCGCCCGCCGGCCGCGATCGGCTGCGCCCATGGCTGGCGCTCGTCGTGGTCCAGTCGCAGGACGGCGTATCGATCGGTCAGGAGCCGGGAGCCTTGCTGCCGGTGCTCAGGGTCGACGCTCCTGCGCGTCCGTCGGTCGAGCTTCCGGACCTCTCGGACTCATCCGCCTGGGCACACGTGCAGTCGACAGTGCCGCCCGCGGATCTGCCTGCCGCGTTCGAAGACGATCCCGCCGTCGCGGTCGCGCGACTGATCTGTCCTCGCCGGCTCGTGCCCAACGCCTCATGGCTGGCGTGCCTGGTTCCGGCATTCGACGTCGGCGTGCAGGCGGGACTCGGCGCGAGCGGCGCCGACGCGGCGGATGCGCGTCCTGCGTGGGACATCTCGGATCCGGCGCTCGACCAGACGGGCGTCCGCCTCCCGGTCTACCACTGGTGGTCGTTCACGACGGCCGCCGGCGGTGATTTCGAATCGCTGGCGCGGCGGCTGGCGCCTGACGGCGGCGAAGCCGTGCTCGGCCGCGCCGCCATGGACGTGACCAAACCTGGTCCGCCGCTCCCGGACGTGGCTCGACACGCACCCGTGATGGCCGACTACGTCGGCGCGCTCAAGAGCGTCGGTCTGACGCGGCGTCCGGTCCCGGCTGACTATCAGGATCGGCTCGAGGCTGCGCTCGAACCGATCCTCGAGCGCGGTGCAGGCCGCGTCGTCGTGCCAGCGGGCGTGCCGCCTGGCTACGATCCCGCGACCGACGATCCGGTCGTCGCGCCACCGCTCTACGGATCGCTGCAGACGGGCGCCACGAACGTGCCGCCCGAGACGCATCCCACGCGCGCGTGGATGCGCGCGCTCAACGTGCGGCTGCCGTTCCGCGCCGCCGCTGGTCTTGGCGCCGATGTGGTGCGGCGCAATCAGGAATCGCTCGTGGCCTCCGCGTGGGCCCAGGCCGGCGAGGCGCGTGAGGCCTCGCGCGCCCTCGATCGCGGCCTGCTCGCCGCCGAGAGCGGACGATCGATCGCGCGGCGCCTCGCCACGTCCGACGACGGTGCGATCGTGCAGACGACACGTTTCGTTCATCCCTGGATTGCGTCCCCCGCATCGTCGAACCGCCTCTCCGTCGATCTGCAGTCGGGCAGCCTCCCGCGCGGACTGGTGAGCGCGCCCTTCGCGCGCGCGACGCGTCCGCGCACCTCGCTCGGACGTTCGTGGACGCGGCGCGCTCCGGCCGATACGCCGCCGCCGTTCGGGTCGGCGACACGCACGTTCATCTCGGCCACGTCGGCGACCGCGCCGCAGGTGCTCAAGCGCACACTCGATTTCGCGGCGACCGATCTCCCCGCCGGCGCATGGGTGACCGATCCCGCGCTTGACGCGGAGGTATCCGCATCCCTCCCGGACGACCCGGGTCCGGCCACGCCTCCGCGCGGTTCACGGCCAGTGCCGTCCGGCCGTCCCGTTCCGTCGCGTCTGCGTGCCGCCGCACCGATTCGTGGAAGCCTGGCGGCCGGCTTCGATGGCACGCGCGAGAGTGCGGTCAGGTTGGATCGGACGCTGAGCCGATCGCGCGCGCAGATCTCCGCGGCGGCAATTCCGCTGGCTGCGGCTCCCCGCCGCGCCGCGGCGGCCGCGCGGGCCGTCATCCCCGTACCTCGAGTGGGTGGGATCGCCCGTCCGGCCGCTCCGGCGGCCCTCGATCTTTCGTCGTCGGCCGCGGCCGTCATTGCCGGCCTCGATCCGCTGCCGCGAATCCAGTCGGGCCTGCTCACGCGCGTGCCTGGTCTGTCCGCGCAGATCGTCGGGTCAGCGTGGCCGCGCAGACTGACGCTTGCGCCCGTGTTCACCGACCCGCTCTATCGCGATCTCGTCAGGATCGATCCGCGGTACCTCATCCCCGGCGTCGAAGCGCTCGGCGACAACCGGGTCGCGCTGCTGGACGTGGACAACGGGACCGTGGCCGCGTTCCTCGCCGGCGCCAATCATGAGATGAGCCGCGAGCTCGTCTGGCGCGAGTTCCCGACGCTGCCGTCGCACACCTTCTTCCGTCGCTTCTGGGCGGCGGAAGATGGGCAAGCCGACGACACCGGCCCGATTGCGGGCTGGACGAAAGCGGTGCTCGGCGACAACCTGGCCGGCGTCGGCGCAAGCGACCTGTGCGTGATGCTCGTGCGCGGCGACCTGCTGCGCCGCTACCCCTCCACGCACGTCTACGTGTGCCGCGGCGTCTGGGACGGCACGACCGTCCGCCCGGACGACACCCGGATTGCGGAGGCGGTGCTCCAGGGTTCGATCGATCGGCGCACGAGCTTTTTCGGATTCCCGATTGCGGCCGCCGATCTCCGAGGCGATCGGAGAAACCCGATCCGCACGGGCGGCAGCGCCGGATGGTTCATCGTCTTCGAGGAGCCGGCAACAGGACCGCGATTCGGACTGGACACAGCCGCCGACGATGGATCCGATCTCGTGTCTGGCGCGGCGGCGTGGAACGATCTCTCCTGGGGCCATCTGGTGCCGCCGCAGGGCAGCATCGAGGCGCTCACACACGTGAACTCCGGCTCCCTGCCGATCCGGACGCCGCGCACGATCGATGGCGTGACCTGGGGCCGGAACGCGGCGCACATGGCGGCGATCACCTGGCAGCGTCCATTCCGTTTGTACGTCCACGCCGATCGCCTGCTGCCTCGGTGATCTGACGGGTTCGCTGCGGTGGCGCCGTGTGGCAATCGCGCGTGGGCCCGTCCACGTGCAGACGAGGCGAAGCCGTTGTGTCAGCACGGTGACAGCCAATCCGACGCACGGCCGAGAGACCGGTGGCGACGGCGATGATAGACTCGCCGCCACGGAGTCGCGGGGGATGCCGCACCGCCGCCGCGCGGGGCCATCGCCCGGTATGGTGAGCGCTCGCCGCGTCGACGCGGTGAAGGTGGACGGTTCGTGGACACGCTCGTGACGTGCATGTACAACGGCCTCTGGGGCACGCCCTATGGAGGCCGCCTGAACCGGGACGCGATGTACCGGGACTCGCTCAGAACGATCGCACGTACGGGACTGCGGATCGTCTGCTTCGTCCCCGCCGCCGACGTCGCCGCGCAGCAGACGCATTTCCAGACGAGTGCGGCGGACATCATCTTCGTCCCGCTCGAGCTCCACGACGTGCCGCATCACGCGGCGATTCAGCGCATCAAGGCGCGCGACGCCGAGGAGTACTCCGGCATTGCGTGGCAGGAGCGCTGCGTCGAGGTCATGTGGGGCAAGTTCTTCATGCTCGATCGCGTATTGGAGGCCGCTCCCGACGCCGAGCGCATGTACTGGATCGACGCCGGACTGGCCAACGCGAACGTGATCTCCACGAAGTACATCGCCGAAGCCGATCTGCACAACGGGCGCCTGTCCGAGGTCGCGTCGGCATTCACGCCGAAGCTGTTCGCCCGCATCCGCGACTTCGCGGGCGATCGCGTCCTCGCAATCAAGACGACGCAGGCGCACCACCCGGGGATTCCAGCGAAGTACAACCGTGCACCCTACACCACGTCCGACGGCGTGATCGCGGGTCTGTTCGGGGGGCATCGCGCCCGCGTCGCCGAGCTGACGGCGCTCTTTCACGAGAAGGTCGAGGCGACGCTGCGCGACGAGCGGCTCTTCTTCGAGGAGAGCATCTTGACGGCCATCTATTCGGACCGGCCGGAGCTGTTTCAGACCTTCACGTTCGACTCCTGGTACCACGAGGGCTGGAACGTGTACAACCCGGCCGTGGTCAACTTCAGCCAGTTCTTCGACCTGATGCTCGAGACTCCTCCGTCGCGGCGGATCCTCGAGTTTCCGTGGAACGCGGCGTAGGCCGCTCGCGCCGTGAGCGGACCGTGTTTCGTGACTACCGTCGACGGACCCGCTCCATTGGACTGGGGCTGGCGCGTCGAGCAGATCGCGGTCCCGATGGTCCTGCTCTGCCGGCCGGAGATGACCGACGTCCTGCGGGATCGAGGCCTGCCCCCGAACGTCCGCGTCGTCAGCTCGGACCTGCCGGAAACGCCGTCCGTTCGCGACAGGATCGCATGGCTGATTGAAGCGTCTCGCGCCTGGTACCCCGGGGCCTCTGGCTACTACTGGCTCGACAGCCTCTTCATCTATCGGAACCTGTCGTTCGAGTTCCTGTACTCCGATCTCCTGACCCGGGCGATTGCGCGATTCGCTCCGCACGCGGCCTGCTTCAGGATGCCCGGGTACGACGCCGAGAGCTTCTTCGGGGGACCGGCAGCCACGTTCGAGGCGCTCGGTGGCGTGCCGGACGACCCGATCCAACTGTTCGAGCGGAGAGCGGGACAGACGCCTGCGCCGGTTTTCAGGTCGGCGTTCGATCTCTCGGAGTCGGTCGACTTGAACCTGCCGTTGGCCACCGTCATCGACGCCGCGGTGCTCCACGTCGTGGGCGACAGCCACGTGCTGAACTGCCTGACGAAGAACGCGGCGATTGGCTGCCGCCCGAACGTCCTCGTGCGCATCGCCGAGATGTCGGCGGCGCCGGTCCCCTACGTCTATCAGTTCAGCCACCATCTGGGCTCCCGCACCATGCATTTCGCGGGTCGGCCGGGCGCGCTGCCCGCCGTCGCGCGAGAGTGCGGCGTCAAGTCCGGCGACGCGGTCGTCTGGGTGTTCGGCGAAATCGACGTGCGCTCCCACATCCTGCGGCAGCGGAACGAGCGGGGACGCGCGCTCGAGGAGGTGATCGGGACGCTCGCGCGCGACTACGTCAACGGGATTCTCGACGTGCACGCCGCGCACGAGCGCCTCCGCAGCGTGGTGTTCACCCCTATCCCGCCGCTCGACAACCCGGGGTATTCGTCGGTGGATCTCCCGGTCCACGGAACGATCGAGGAGCGGATCGACGCGACCCGCCGGCTCGGATCGGCGTTGGCGGAGCTATGCGAGCGCCACGGGCTGCTGTTCCTGGACGTCTCGGCGCACTATGAGTCGCCGCGGGGCGACCTGCGCTGGGAGTTGAGCGACTACTTCTGCCACATCGCGAGCGGCTGCCAGGCGCCGGCCGTCCGCGCGCTCTACGATCTGCTCGCGCGCGACGCGCAGGTGGGCCCGGACCGCGGCGTCACTCCGATGACTTCCGCGTGATCTTCTGCAGCCACCCGCGTGACGCCGAATGTGGCCACACGGTCCACGTCTCCGCACGCCGCGGCGAATAGAAAAGGAGATCGTGCTCGCACGGGAGACGGGCCAGGAGGTCGCGGAGCTCGTCGCCTTCCAGGTCCCGCCGGAAGAGCTCGACCGCGCCCTGTGAGTGTGCGCCGACGTACCAGAAGTCGAAGTCGTCGATCCCCGCGGGCACGTCGTCCGGCCTCAAGTGGATGCGAACGTGCTGCTCGCGGATGAAGCGCGCGGCCCAGCCAGCCTCGTCGATGCCGTCGACCGGCTCGGGCGGAGGCAGATTCTGCAGCGCGCGATCCGACACGCCGCGAAGCCCGTAGTGAATGCCGGCATGCACCTCCCACTCGTGCAGCGACCGCGCGGTGCCGAGGCCGTGCGGACCGAAGTCGATCTCGCACGGCGTGCCGTCCACTCGCAGCAGCTGCCGCACACGCTGCAGGCTGCGCGCGTCGTGGAAGGCCCACTGATCGTGATCGCTCCAGTGTTTGTGCATCGCCGTGCGGCCGTAGTGGTGCCACACCACGATGCGGTGGGGGTGGAAGAGGTCGTAGCCGTGCGTGAACGCGCGCACGGCGAGCGTGGGCTCCTCGCCGAAGAAGTAGAGCTTCGGATCGTAGGGCACGTCGCGGCAGAACCGGCCGAGCGTGAAGGCGAAGTGCGCGGAGAAGAACCGCGCAGGAATCGGGGCCTCGAGGCTCGCGAACTCGTCGATCGCCTCCGGGCGCGTTTCGACGACCCCCTCCAGAGAGAACTTCCCGAAGCGCATGCGCCAGGGCACGTTGTCGCGCCCCTCCGGATCGCGAAGCGGGTCGTAGTGCGGCGCGTAACAGGTCAAGACCGGCCTGGCGGAGCCGGCCTGCTGCAGGCCGCGCAGCATCTCGATGCAGAGGTCGTCCCAGCCGTCGACGAAGCGGTGATGCGAGTCGAGGTGCAGCGTGTACTCCTCGTCCTCGTACAGACGCTGGATGCGATGACGCGCCCAGCATGCGCCGCGCGAGCGCCGGTAGTCGAGCTCGATGATCCGGAAGCGCGCATCGTGCGCGTGTGCCCCGATGCTCTCGGACTCGTCCCGTTGCCAGCAGATTCCGAACCTCAGGCGGCCAGGGTCGGCGGCCTTCGCCAGACAGTCGGCGAGCGTCGGGAGCAGCTCTGGGTCTCGATACGCCGCGATTTGGACGAAGATGCGTTCCGCCATGGCGTCAGTGCACGGCTGCGACGATCGACCAGAGCGGATCGAGCTGGGCGAACGCGCCATAGGTCAACTGATACGCCGGGACCGCGCGCGCGAGGCTGGTCACCTGGCCAACGCCGTGGTCGCGCAGGTTGCGCCAGTTCGCGACCGTCTCGATCAGACGGACGGCCGTTCTCGCCGGCGTGAGGCGGGTGATCGCCAGATCGGCACCGTGCCGGAATGTCGGGAACACGATCAGCTTCGGGACGACGGCGTCGGCGGCGGGCGTGGCGTTCAACTGGTGGGGGGATACGAGGCTCACGCCATCGGCAATCCATTCCGCGTGGACGTCTTCGCCCGGCAGCCCGAGCGGTTCCGCCCATGGGCCCTTGAAGCACAAGGGGCGCGCGAACCCATCGGCGCTGGACCGGTCGGTCGGCAGGTATGTCGCGTCCGCGGGCAGGTACGCCGCCTCGTCCGAGAGGTAGGCCAGTCCGCGCCGCGCAAGCCATGCGCAGAGCATGGTCTTTCCGCTGCCCGTGGGTCCGGGAAGCAGGACGCCCGCGCCCTCGCGGCCGAGCAGCGCCGCGTGAACGACGATGCCGCGGCTGCTTCGGGCTATGAGGCTGTCGAGCGACGTCTGGACGAGCAGGTGGGCGCACGCGCCTATCGAGGTGCCCCGGTACAGGCAGCGAGGTCCCGCGAACAGCGTGAGCAGCGACGGGTCGGACGCCGAGCCGACCCGCAGCGTCAACTCCGGAAGCCGGTCATCGTCGTCCGGCAGACGGGCGAAGGCGACGTCGACCGACTGCCGCGCAGCTGCTCCGGCCCATTCCACGCCGACGACCCCGTCGGCGAACGAGACGGCGCGGTAGCCGCAGCTCCTCATGAAAGATCGATGGCGCCGTGCCCGACGAAGAGCGTGACCGCGGCTTCGACCTCCTCCGGCAGGTCTCGCGCGTCGGGGTAGGCGTCGCGCAGCAGGTCTCCGATGTCGGCGACGCTGCGATGTCCGTCACAGAGCTTCCAGAGCATCGATGCGGTTTCGTTCAGGTAGAGCGCCTTGCCCTGATCGCCGCGGTACAACATGGACTCGCCTTCGAGCTCCACGAACTTGAAATCATCGCGGGGCCGGGGAATCGCCGACCGATCCATTGCGTCCTCCTTGGGAAATGGGTGTCACTCCGGAGATGGGATCCGCGTCCGCCGCCGGACTCGGCGTCCGCCTGGGCCACGCGCCGTCGACGCGATCGAGCCAGCCGCGGCGGAGGCTGTGCGGCCAGACCGTCCACGTGTGGGGCTGCCGGCGCGAGAAGAAGGCGATGAAGAACTGCACGTGATCGCCGTGCTGGCTGGACAGGATCGGCGCGAAGCGATCCGAGAGGTAGTCCTCGCGAAAGAGCTCCGTTCCGTCTTCGGCATTCGCGATCACGCTCCACATGTGGCAGTCGTCGAGCTCCAGGCGCGTACGCTCGATGGTCACGTCGGTGCAGTGGCTCGTGAGCAGCTGCTCGCGCCATTCCTCTTCGGGCGCGGTGCAGAGCGGATCGGGCGGATATTCGTGGTCGATCGTGGAGCGCAGCACGCCCCGTGTCGCGAACTCGATGCCCGCGAAGCGTTCGTACTCGCGGACGCTGCGTTTCGTCCCGAACCCGTACGGCGCGCAGTCGAGCAGCGGCGTGCCGTCGACGCCGAATTGCCGCCGATACCGGTCCACCGCTCTCCCGTGGCGGACTCCCCAATCGGAATGATCGTCCCAATGGCACGTGCGTCCCTTGCGCGAGTACTCGTGCCAGATCAGCGTCTCGTGCGGCGTGAAGAGGTCGTAGCCGTGCGTCCACGCGCGCACGCAGGTGCCGATCTCCTCGGCGTGAAAGTAGCCGTGGGGGTCGATCCGCACCTCGTCGTTGAAGCCGCCGACCGTGAAGCTGAAGTGAGCCGACCAGAAGCGGCACGGCATCGGCCGCGTCGGCGGCGTCCGGGGTACGAACGGGCGCATGAAGACGACGCCGCCGGGCTCGAAGCGATCGAGGCCGAGACCCCAGACGGCCTGGGTGCGTGCCCGATCGTTCGACGGATCGAACGCCGGCGCGTAGCCGGTGAGGATCGGCTTCGGGAATCCGTCCGCGCGGAGCTGCTCGAGCATGTCGATCAGCCGGCGGTCCCAGCAGGGCGCGAAGCGGTGGTGCCCGTCGATCTGCAGCGAATAGGTCTCGCCGGCGTAGTGCTCCTGGATCTGGTGGCGCGCCCAGCAGACGCCGCGGCTCTGTTCGTACGGGACGTCGATGACGGTGAGGCGAGGATCCCGGTCGAGTCCGTCGAGCGATTCGCCCGGCGCGCGCTGCCAGCAGAGACAGATGCGCAGCCGCGACGGGTCGTCGGCCTGGGCCAGGCAGTCGCGCAGGGTGTTGACCAGATCGAACTCGCGATAGGCCGCCACGCTGATGAAGATCGTCGGCGTCACGACTCCTTGCGCTCCTGGCCGTCGTAGTGGTGCACGCGGCAGTGGCGGATTGGTGAGGCCAGCAGCACCGCGCCGCGAAGCTGACCGCGGCGGCTCATCTGGAACATGTGCGACATCCACGTCTGCTCGTACGGATGCGCCAGCCGCGATTCGATGAACATGTTCCGGTTTCCCGAGCGCCCCACGATCTGCGGCCAGTTGGCGTAGTAGACCTCGCCGCTCGCGTACGCGAGCCCGTTCACCGAGCCGATGTGCTCGAATCTCGTCGAGGGGACCACGTCCGCGAATCCTTCCCGGGGCAGGATCGGCAGCTCGGGCCAGACCTCCCGGCGTACCCGCGCCGGGACGTTGTACCAGGCCCATTGCTGCGCGTTGTGGCCGAACGCTTCGGTGAAGCTCAGTTTGAGGAAGTCGAACCCTTCCTTTTCCATGATGAGCAGGAGCTTCTCGTAGAGGCCGTCCACCCACGCCGGAAAGCCGTTCTGGCACAGCGCGGCACCTGGCGCCTGCGCGAGCATGTCATCTTCCAGGTAGAACATGTAGTCGTGCGGGCCGGCGTCGAAGTGTTCCGCGGCGAACTGCCGCGCCCCGCAGATCCCGAGATTGTCGTGCTTGATGTGTTCGAAGCCGTACGCGGCGCAGAGCGCCGTGTATTCGCCCGTCGTGTTCGAATCGGTGCTGTTGTCGATCAGGTACCGCGTGGTCTGCGTCAGGAACTGCGGCTGCGTGGACCAGCTGTCGAGGAGCAGGCGGAACTGCGCAGGCCTGTTGAAGCTGACCACGTAGAGCGCGGTCGCGATCCGGCCGACATCCACCTGCGCCGGATCGAACGCACGGGGCCGTGGCCGGGTCTCGATCCGCGGTTCGCGCGACAGCTCGATCGGCTCGCTCGTCACGATCCGAACGGGCCCGTGGATCAGGGCGTCCAGAAAATGAAGGATCAGCCCATCGTCAGGCAGCAGAAAGCGGTTGTAGCACTCGGGATCGCGCGACACCATGATCGAGAAGACACTCTCTTCGGTGCCCATCTCGCCCTGCGCGAGCGTCAGCTCGAGCAGCCGGTAGTAGCGCCGGTTCGCCTCCGCAATGGCATGACGAGCACCGCCGAACAGTCCGCCTCGGGCGACCCAGCGGACGTGATCGGTCTGGGCGAACGAGGCCATGAGCTCGCGGGCGAAGCCGTGGACTTCGCTGCCGCCCTCGTACGGGAAACAGAGGAAGAGGAACTTGTCGAGGAGCGGCTGGAGCCGCGCGAGCCATCGCGGGTCCTGCAGATACCCGCCGCAGGTCGCCGCGATGCCGGCGTCGATCCACAGCAGATGGTCGGTGCCGAAGGGATTGATGATGCTCTGGTCGTGGAGCATGCCCATCTTGCTCATGACCAGGGGGTTGTAGAGCTCCAGGTTGGCCTGGGGGCTCTCCGCGAGCCACGCCGCCCTCGATCGCCAGGACGGATCCTGCCGGATCCGCTGAACCTGGTCGTAGAACTGGAATTCGGTGCGGAAGCTCTCGATGCGGCGGTGGAAGACGCGCGTGTTGTGTCGCGAACGGTGCTGCCAGACGAAAGGCTCGTGCCGCGGCTCGATGTAGACGCTCATCGGCGCGTCGACCTGGAGCAGCCTGGCGAAGTGATCCAGGTACTGTTCGAACGGCCGCACGAACCCTGGTCCGAGGCCCTGGGCCGAACCGCGTCCCAGATCGAAGAGCCCGGTGACCAGCGTCAGGTTCTGCATGAGCCGCCGCCCTGATCCTAGTGGAGCGTCGTGCGCTCGATCGACGCGCGCCCCGCGCGCATGTGCTCGAAGAGCAGTCCGGGCAGGCCGTTCTCCTGCAGCACGAAGCGATCGAACCGCTCCGGGTGGCGGTCGATCATCGCCGTGAAGATCGATTCGTCAGTCGGCAGCCGGCCTTCGCGCATCGACGGACCGAGCAGCTGGTAGTAGAGGGCGTTGGCTTCGGCGATGTGGCCGAGCTCGCCGCCGAAGAGCTGTCCCTGGACGCGGGATGACCGTTCCGATCCCGCGGCGTCGGCCACTGCCGTCGGCCGCGTCAGGAACAGGAAACGATCGAGCAGCCGCGGCAGCAGGTCGAGCACGTGTTCGTCGGTGAAATAGCGCCGGTGAACCGAAGCGGCCATGTCGGCGTCGATCCAGACCAGAGCACGCGTCCCGAACGGGTTCCAGATGCTCTGATCGTGGAGCATGCCCATCTTGCTCAGGATCGCGGCGAAGTAGTCGAGGCCGGGCAGGCCAGGACGCCTCGCCCCTTCCCAGGCGGCAGTGAGCTCCGCCGCGAACGCGAACGACTCCAGCCGCCGCCGCGCCGACGTTGGGTGCAGCCGAACGTATTCGCTTCCGTTGCGCGCCCGCAGCCGGTCCGCCCACCCGTCGTCCACGTACACCACCGCGGGCACGCCCGCGGCGAGCAGGGTCTGCAGGAGCCCCGCGGCTTCATCGAAATCGCGCATGGCCAGACACGGCGCCAGGCAGCTGACGATTGTCAGGTCAATCACGGTTGTGTGATGCGACGAGCCTTCCTAGTTCGGCACTGTCTGCGTTGGTGTCGGGGTTGGCGTCAGTGTCGGCGTCGGCGTCAAGGTCGGGGTTGGCGTCAGCGTCGGTGTCGGCGTGAAGCTCGGGGTGATACCAGGCGTAGACGCCGGTGTGGAGGTCGGCGTCGGCGTCGGCGTCGGTGTTGCCCCCGGAGTTGTCGTCGCGGTTGGCGTCGGCGTTGCGGCAGGTGTGGCCGTCGGCGTGGGCGTCGGAGTTGCGCTGGCCGTCGGCGTCGGGTCGGGAGTCTGGCTCGGCGGCGGCGCTGAGGGTGTTGGCGACGGACTGGGCCCGGGGCTGGTCTGTGCGTGCACCGGAAGGACCACCGCTTCGATCAGCGGCCTGGTCCATTGGCTCGGCAGCAACGCACCGATGGACCCCGCGAGCCCCATCGACCCGGCGAGTCCAAGAGCCTGCAGCAATCGCCGCCGTGCCACTTCTCTCGTCCGGCCTACTGCGTCGTTCGGATCGATGTCTTTCGGATCCATTCTGTCGCTCATGTCACCGACTCCCTGTCAGCCCGAACGCTCGCCCGCGCGGTGCGGTGCGACGCTCGCGAGACACTTCGGACGCTCGTACGGCGAGGTCGAGACCGTAGCGACGAAGCGGCCGACGCCGCGGATCGCCGCCAAATCTTATTACGAGTGCCGCGGTGGGCCAAGCTCCACGCCCTCAGCGCGCGGCGCCGGCGTTGCGGTCCGATGGGGGCGAGGCCGCTCGTTCGGTGATCCAGGTGGTGATCAGCGAGAGGACTTCCGGCGCAATGGTCTCCTCGATCGTCGCGTACTCCTCCACCGCGCCTGTGTCGGCATGCTGGAACAGGTGGTTCATCCCGCCGGCTGCTGCCGTACCAGTGAGCGAAACCATGGAGTCGACGCCTGCTGAATTCCTCTTTCGAGACTCGGCTCGGTCAGGTTCAACGCGGCCCGATCGTCCGCGGTGAACTGGTCCTGCAGCCGGTCTACGCGCGCCTCGAGCGCGGCGACCAGCTCGTCGTGGGAGAGGGTCCGTCCTCGATCAACGCGAGCCCCCCGGCCTGGATCGCCAACGCGCGAGATCTCGGCTCGCCAGCGCGCTCGAGCATGGCATCATTCCCGGAGCTCGTATGCGCTCGCACGGCGATCACGTGGACCGTCGCATGTCTGCGGTCTCGAACGGCGACCTTCCTCGGCCGGTGAGCTCGCGCGACGGCCGTGATGCGGGTACGACCGACGGATGCGGCGGAGGCGGAGCCCGCGCCACCGGCGAGCGCACGGAGGCCGAGGACGCGAAGGCGCCGGACCTGACGGTCGTCGTTCCCGTGATGAACGAGGAGGCGGGGATTGCGAGCTTCGCCCGCGATCTGCTCTCGGCTGTCGACGCGCTCGGTCTCCGGTCGGAGATCATCTTCGTGGACGATCACTCGACCGACGACACCCACTCGCTCCTCGCAGAGCTGGGAGTGTCGGTCGTGCGGCACCCGCACAACCGCGGCTACGGCGCGTCTCTCAAGACCGGCATCCAGCGGGCGACCGGTCGGTTCGTGTGCATCATCGACGCGGATCACGAGCTGGCGCCGACGGACATCGTCCGCCTGCTGCCGCACGCCGCGGAGTACGACATGGTGGTCGGAGCGCGAGTGGGCGAGGGGGCTCGCGTGTTCCCTTGGCACCAGCGGATCGCCAAAGGCATCGTGTGCCGGCTGCTGCGAGCGTCGTTCGGCCAGGAGATCCTCGATCTCAACAGCGGTCTGCGCGTATTCCCGCGCGAGCTGGCGGAGGAATATCTGCCGCTTCTTCCCGACGGGTACTCGTTCACCTCGACCATCACCCTGGCCATGCTCCTCGACGGCCGCCGCCTTCGATATACTCCGGTCTCGTACGCCCCCCGAATCGGGGAAACGAAGGTCCGGATCTTCAGCTACACGGTCCGGTTCATCGGCGGATACATCCGCGTTCTCCTGCGGCACCGTCAACGCGCGAAGCGGGCCTGAGCGTTCACTCCGATGTGCGGAATCGCCGGCTTCCTGAGCTTCCGCCATCGGCGCGCGGCGGATCCCCTCCGCATCGAGCGCATGCTGTCGGTGCTCCGGCACCGAGGCCCCGACGACGTTGGCGTTCACTGCGACCGGGGGCTGGCGGTCGGTGCGAGGCGCCTGAGCATCGTCGATCTGGCTGGAGGGCGGCAGCCCATCGTCGATGCCGATCGACAACTCGCCCTCGTCTGCAACGGCGAGATCTACAATCACCTCGAAATCAGACGGGAACTGGAGTCGCGCTACTGTTTTCGCACGCGGTGTGACAGCGAGGTCGTGCTCGGGCTGTACGCCGTGTACGGCCACTCTGCTCTCGAACGGCTGAACGGGATGTTCGCGTTTGCGCTCTGGGATCAGAACGAAGAGCAACTGTGGTGCGCACGCGACCGCGCCGGCCAGAAGCCCTTCTACTACGCGACACACCAGGACGGATTCGTTTTCGCGTCGGAGCCCGCGGCGATCCTGCGCCACAGCCCGGAGCTTCGCGACATCGACCGGAGCGCCGTCGGCCGGTATCTCGTCTACGACTACGTGCCGACGCCTGACACGATCTTCCGGCGCATCAAACGGCTCCCGGCCGGGTGCTCGCTCTTGGCCTCGGCGTCGGGCTCGATCGAGGTGCGCCGTTATTGGCGACTGACGCTGGGCGGACCCGAAGGGCCTCCCGCCTCAGGGGCCGAGGAACTGCGCACGGTGTTCGATCGCGCCGTGGCCCGTCACGTGCGCGCAGACGTGCCCGTCGGCGTCTTCCTGAGTGGCGGTCTGGACTCGAGCGCGGTCGTCGGGTCGCTGGCGTCACAGGGGCTCGCCGGGGGACTGAAGACGTTTTCCGTCGCGATACCCGAGCCGGCGTTCGACGAGTCGGGATACGCGGCGCTCGTCGCGAGGCGGTTCGCGACCGACCATGAGACCGTGGAGCTCACGGCGCGGGCGTTTCGCGATACCGCGCTGAGGCTCGCGCAGACCGTCGACGAGCCGCTCTCCGATGCGTCGATCGTCGGCGGCGCGCTCGTGGCGTCGGCGGCCGCCCGCCGCGTCAAAGTCGTGCTCGGAGGGGACGGGGGCGACGAGCTGTTTGCGGGATACCCGTCGTTCATCGGACAGCAGATTCGTCATCTTCCCGTGATGCGCCGGCTCCTGCCCCGACTTGCCGCACCGCTCGCCCGCGCCCTCGGCCGCCTGCGAGCGTCTGAAGCGCCGTATCGATGGGACCGTCTCTTGACCCTGTTCCTGGCCGGCGGCGATCACCCACCGGAGGTCGCTGCGCAACTCTGGCTTGGCGCCTTCGCTCCTGGTGATGGCATCCTGGCCCACGGCGAGCCGCTCTCCCGCGCGATCCTCGACGATCTCCGGCGCTGTGTGGAGCCTCGTGGGACGGCAGCGCCCTGTTCGCCGCGGGAGGCCGTCGATCGGACGCTCAGGTTCTATTTCGATTTCTATCTGCAGGACGACATTCTCACGAAGATCGACCGCGCGAGCATGGCCAGTTCGCTCGAACAGCGATCACCGCTGCTGGACGACGAGCTGGTGGCGTTCGCCGCCCGCCTGGATCCGTCGCAGAAGGCCCACGGCCTCCGCACCAAGATCCTCTTTCGCGAGGCGATGCGCGGCCGCGTGCCGCCTCCGATTCTGCGACGGCAGAAACGGGGGTTCTCCATGCCGCTCGCGAGCTGGTTCCGCGGTGATCTCCTGGACTTCCTGAGCGACACCCTTGCCCGACCGGTCGTTCAGCGGCAGGGATTCTTCGACCCCGACCACGTTCAGTCGCTCATCGACGAACACACGACACGCCGCGCCGACCATCGCCGCAAGCTGTGGAGCCTGTTGTCGTTC
The DNA here is from genome assembly GCA_050183995.1 of Vicinamibacterales bacterium. GTDB lineage: Bacteria > Acidobacteriota > Vicinamibacteria > Vicinamibacterales > CAVVIG01 > CAVVIG01. Next base: position 42,910 of record JBFXAT010000011.1, on the reverse strand, counting down.
ACGTTGTGGCACGAGCGCTTCGGCCATGCCTGACCTGACGCGGCCGGCGGCGTGGAGCATCCTGTCCGCGGCGTGGCTGGCAGCCGCGATCGTCATCAATCCGCTCGGAGACTTCCCGCTGAATGACGATTGGGCCTACGGCCGGGTCGTCGAGTCGCTGTACCGCCTTGGGCATCTGCAGTTTCCCGGCGAGGTCGCCGTCTCGCTCGTCGCGCAGAGTATCTGGGGCCTTCTGTTCGTGAAGACGCTTGGCTTTTCGTTCACCGTGCTGCGATCCTCGACGCTCGTCGCCGGACTCGCCGGCGTGATCCTGGTGTACGAGCTGTTCGTGGCGCTGCGCCTGGCCCCGGCGACCAGGTGGCTTGGCACGGTGTGCACCGGGTTCACGCCGCTGTATGTGAACCTGTCGTACACGTTCATGACCGACGTGTTCTTCTTCACCGCGAGCGTCGGGGCTCTGGTCTTCTTCGTGCGTTTCTGGCAGACGGGCCGGGAGCATGCCTTCTGGATTGCCGTGGGGTTCTCCCTGGTCGCGGTGTTCACGCGCGACGCCGGAATGGTCGTGCCGGCCGCATTCGCCGTCGCCTGCACCAGACGCCGCCGTCGCGAGGTCGGTCTGGCGTCCTGGCGGAGGTGGGTGCCGCTGCTCCTCTGCGGCGGCGCGCTCGTCGTCTACCAGCAGTGGCTGGCGGCGACCGATCGACTGCCCATCGCTTACGGCATCCACGCCCAACATCTCAGACACGACCACGTCGCCGACCTCGTGCGCAAGGCGCTGACCGCGGGTCGAGCCATTCTCTGCTACGTCGGGCTCCTGCTGTTCCCGCTCCTGCTTCCCATTGCGGCCGGCCGCATGGGCGAGACATCGCCTCGCGATCGCACGCGCGCCCTGGCGCTCGGGGCAGCCGTGGCCACGATGCTGCTGGCAGCGACGCTCGTGCAGAGGACGGTGCTGCCCATGTACGTCGGGAACATTCTCAGCCGTGCCTCGCTCGGCCCGGTGGTGATCCCGATGGCCGTCGAGTCGCTTGGCCGGGCAAGCCGCCTCTTCTGGGTGCCGGTCACGCTGATCTCGATCGTTGGCGGGGCGCTGCAGGTCATGATCGCCCCCGACGCCGTCGCCGCCTTCCGTCGCCATGACGATCCGGCACGAACGATGACGATGGCGGCGGCGGCCATGTACGTTGGAGGACTCCTGGTGACGGAGGTTCTCGATCGGTACTTCCTGCTGATCCTGCCGCTTGCCGTCGTCTTTTTGGGCGGACTCACGCCGCGCGTTCCGTCATGGACGCGTGCGGCGTCGGCCGTCGTGCTCGGCGCGATGGTGGCGCTCGGCGTCGCCGGCACGCACGACTACCTGGCCTGGAACCGCGCGCGATGGGCGCTCGCGCGCGGCTTCATCGCGGGCGCGCGACCGGACCGCCTCGATGGAGGCCTCGAGGTCGACGCGTGGTTCGCCTATCCACTCGAGCGCCCGTTCGTGAGCGATCGCAGCTGGTGGTGGGTGGCTCGAAAGCCGTACCTCATCACCTTGCGACCGCTCCCCCGGCACGAGCTCATCAGCCGCGAGCCGACTCACACGTGGTTGCCGTTCGGCGACGGCTCCATCTATCTGTTGCGGCGTGAGTGATGCCGTACGACCGTGATATGACCATTCACCGACCGGGCCAGTCCGACGAACCGACCGGCTGGATCACCACCGCGCTCGCCGTGGCGTCGATCGCCGCCGTCTGGATGTTCGTCCTCCTGAAGCTCGGCGTCGCTGGTGTCACTCGGCTGCCTGGCGTCGGCGTCCTGCCGAACACCTTCAACGGGTGGGCGGAGCACCCCGAAGCCGGGCGGTACTTCCTGGTGCAGTTCAGCGCGCAGGAGTTCGGCCGGGGCGCATCGTACACGTCGTACACGCTCCCGTTCGTCATCACGATGTACGCGTTGATCGAGCCCTTCCATCGGTGGCTCGCCCTGCCGTACGCCGTCGCGCAGAACGTCAGCGCCTACGCCAACGTCGCCTGCCTGACGCTCCTGCTGGTGCTGGCTGCCAGAGACGAACTGCGGGCCGTCTTCAGCGGGCACTCGCCGTTTCGCTGGCTGCTGGCGTTCCTGTCGATCGGCATCGTGTTCACCGACCCGCTGCCGTGGGTGTCGCTGCTCCTGTTCAATCGCGATTGCTTCCACGTGCTGGCCGCCGCGTCGTTCTGCTATCTGTCGATCTGGGTGTTTCGCGACCGCGTGCCGCGCGCGCCGCTGCTCGCGGTGGGGATCTTTCTGGCGCTGTGGTCGCCGATATACGTGCCCGCGTGGATGCTCGCCGTGGTCTTCTTCGATCGCACGCTGTCGCTCCCGCGCCGGTCGGTCGTCGAGATGATCGGCGTGTGCGCGCTCGCCGCGCTGAATCTCACGCTCCCAGCACTGGTCAGCCGGTGGGCCGGGTTCGAGCCGGTGAGCTCGGGCTTCTTCTTCCGATCGGGGCTGGACGGCTCCACGCAGTACGTCTCGACCATCCATCAAGCTGTCGTGGCACCCGTCGACCCGCGGCACTGGCCGCTGCTCTTCTATCCGATCGTGACGGCAGGCATTGGTCTGTGGCTGCATGGCGTCCTGGGGCCGTCCGGCCGCCGGCCGCTGCAGCAGGCGCTGTTTCTCGCCATCCCCTACGCCACCGTCGCGATCGCGCTGCCGCAGTTCACGTCGATCCATCCCTACATGACCGACCTGCTCGTCTTCGTCCCGTGCACGTTCCTGATCGCGTTCTGGTTCCTGCAGAGAGAGTTCTGGCAGAACCTGACGGGGCGTACGTATGCGGCGTGGCTGCTCGCGGCCGGTCTCGTGCTGATGACCAATCTGTTGACGGTCGCGCAGAACATGCGCGCCCGCCCGCACATCTCTGGTGCCCTGCGTAGGGTGGTGCCGGAGCACAACGTGCCGGGATGGCGTGTGCCGGAGCGGAGCGTGCCGCCCCGCCGTCAACCGGCAGACGCCATCGGCTCGGGACCCACAGAACGTGCGGACGCGACGTCAGCGAGTGCGGCCCCGTTGGGACGCCACGAGCGCCTGGGCACGAGCCTTTCCCGAATCCGGAGGCCCGGTGCCTCCACCCACTCGTAGATCAGCCATCCACATCCGAGGCAGGCCGCCGTCGCCAGCAGGAAGACGCCGAACGCGGTCGCCGTGGAAGGCGGCGCATCCGCGAGTCCGCCCGAGACGAGCAGTCGGATGACGAACATGTGCGTCAAATAGGTGCTGTACGAGCTCCACGCGATCATCGTGAACGCGCGCGTGGCGAGCAGGCGGGATGCGAGCGCGGCGGGATTGAGCGCCGAGACGAGGACGAGCACGAAGCCGATCGCGACGTACCCTTGAAACTGCCTGGACCACGCCGGTCCTCCGCGGCCGAAGCACACGACCAGTACTGCGAGGCCGGCGACCAGCGTCGGAAATGCCCACCGCCGCAGGACGTCGAACACCACGTGTCGCGAGCGCTCCGTCTCGGCGACGAGGACGCCCAGCATGAGTGAATCGAACGTCGTCGCTGGATGCACCAGGTAGCCCGTGCGGCGCCGCACCAGCCACGATGCCGCGACGCAGAGCAGGCACCCGATGGCCATGCCGCGCCGCCCGGCCAGGCGCAGGACGATCAGGACGAAGACCGGCAGGACGAAGTAGAAGAGCTCTTCGACCGAAAGCGTCCAGCTCTCGATGAAGTAGTTCATCGTGAAGAACCCCTGCGTGAAGGTCAGGTAGCTCCACAGGCCTGGTGCCGGCGTCGCATCGGGGGCTGCCCATACGACGTTGGCAATCAGCGCCGCGACATACAGGGGCCAGGTTCGCAGGGCCCTTCGTGCCCAGAACGCGCGGATGCGCAGGCTGCCGGTCGCGTCGACTTCCGAGAGGGCCAGCGTGCCGATCAGGTACCCGCTCAGGACGAAGAAGAGATACACGCCGCACCACGCCACCTCGGAACAGAAGTAGGCCAGCGGACCGGACAGAGGACGCAGGAAGACCTGAACGTGGCAGGCGACCACCATCAGAATGGCTATCGCTCGGACGCCGTCGAGGGCGGGCACGCGCGCGCGGGGAAACCCTCCCGCGGCGTCAGCCGTCGCGAGTGGCATCGACATGCTGTTTCAGGCGCATCGAATCCGACCGGGGCGATCGCCGATCGACCGGCAGACCACATCGCTCATCGCGCGGATCGGATCGCGGCTCGAGATCTCGTGAGCCGTTTCGCCCACACGTGCCAGTCGAGAAGACCTCCGCGCCGCGTAAGGCGGCGAGAGGGTGAACGATCTCCGCCTCGACCTGGCTCGGCCGGTGCGGCGCGATCGAGCCGGCTGTCGTAGCGGCTGGTCTTCGTGCAGAACCCCATCAACCGCCGCTCGTCTTCGGTCAGCGACTCCACCACGTCGCCGGTCAGACTCCCAGGAAAATCCCACTCGGGTTGCACCCAGTCGCGGGCGAAATAGGCGTGCAGGACGCGCCGCTCGCGTGTCGTGCGGTTCCGGCTGGATGCGTGCCAGAGGCCGCCGCTGTAGGCGACCAGGCTGCCGGCTGGCGCCTCGATATAGATGGCGTCGTGTTCGGCGGACTCGACGTCCGCCGGGGACCCCGTCCAGCGTCTGTTGTGGGTTCCGGGCACCAGCCGCGTGCAGCCGTTGTCCCGTGTGAAGTCGTCCAGCACGTGCAGCGTGTTGATCGTCAGGAGCGTCCCCGGGACCGACTCCTGCTGGTCGATGTGCAGGGACTGTTGGGCGCCGCCGGGGGTCGTGGTGAAGCCGTTCATGCTCGACAGGATGCACGTTGGCCCCAGTGCGGCCCGCACGAAGGAGAGGAGCCGATCGTTCCGCAGGAGCCGCCGGAACAGCGGGTGCTTCTGCGGAAGCATGTAGGCAACCCTGTACGTGTCGTTGTGCCATCCATGGAGCGCACCGACACGCGATTCGCGGCGAAAGAGGGCGTCGAGCTCGGTCCGCGCCTCGTCGATCTCCGCAGGCGTCAGCATGCCGTCGAGCACGGTGTAGCCCTGCGACTCGAGCGCCGCCACGTGTTCTGCCAATGTCGTGCTCATGAGCACCTTGTCGCTGACGTCGCCCGTTGAGGTCGTCCGCTGACGTCGACGCTTCCTGGAAGCGCGCCCCGCGCGGTCATTCTAACGGAGCTCGAACGCGATGCCGCCGCGTGGCGCGGCGTTGCCAGGCGCACCGCTTTCCACTACGCTCCAACGATCAGGAACGCCTTTCGTGACGACAGACCTCCAGGCGCACTTCGGACCCATCGACATCTACCTGTTCGATCAGCTGTTGCGCGGCCGCATTCCGCCGGGCTCGCGGATCTGCGATGCCGGCTGCGGCGCTGGCCGCAACCTCGTGCATTTCCTGCGCAGCGGCTATGACGTCCGGGGCGTCGACGCCGATCCGCTGGCGATCGACGCCGTGCGATCGATGGCCGCGACGCTCGCGCCGGATCTTCCAGCCGCCAATTTCCGGGTCGAGCCGGTGGAGCGGATGTCGTTCCCCGACGGCTGCGCCGACGTCGTGATCAGCAGCGCCGTCCTGCACTTCGCACGAGACGACGACCACTTCGAGCACATGCTGCGGGAGTGCGTGCGGCTCCTGGACGACGGGGGGCTGTTCTTCTGCCGGCTCGCGTCGTCCATCGGCATCGAGTCGCGGGTACGGCCGGTGGGCGCCGGACGCTTCGTTCTCCCCGATGGCAGCGAACGGTATCTCGTGACCGAGGCTCGTCTGATGGCATTGACGCAGCGCCTGGGTGGCTACTTGATCGATCCGCTCAAGACCACCGTCGTCCAGGACCAGCGTTCGATGACCACGTGGGTGATGCGGAGCGTGTGAAGCCGGCCCGGCGGTATCGTCCGAACCGGCTCGTTGGCGCCCAGCGCGCACGGCGGGATTGAACTTCACCGCAGACGCAGCCGTCCAACCGGCATGAGGTGGCCATGTTTCCGAAGGTATCCATTCGGTGTCGCCGCGCCGGTGTCGTCGCTGCCTGCTGCGTCGTGGCCGCCCTTCCCCTCGTTGCGCAGGATGCCGACTGGGAGGCCTACGGGCGCGACCCCGGGGGCGAGCGCTTCTCGCCGCTCACGGACATTCGCGTCGATAACGTGGCGTCGCTTCAGGTGGCGTGGACCTACCGCACAGGTGATGCCTACACGCCGGCATTGGGCCGGCCCACGGCGCACGAAGCCACGCCCGTTCACGTCGACGGCACGCTGTTCCTGAACACGCCCCTCGGTCGCGTGATTGCCCTGGATCCGATCACGGGAGCGGAGCGTTGGAGATTCGACGCCAAGGTTCCGAGGGAGAAGGGGTGGGGCGACTACGCGAGCCGCGGCGTCGCCGCTTGGGGCCGCGCGGGCAGCCGGCGCATCTTCGTCGCCACGATCGATGCCCGACTGATCGCGCTGGATGCCAAGAGCGGCACACCGATTCTCTCCTTCGGCGAACGTGGCGAAGTCGACCTGCGACGAGGTCTGCGAGTTCCGCCCACGGGATTCGCCGACTACGCGGTCACATCGCCGCCCGCGGTGGTGGGCGACGCCGTCGTCGTGGGATCGGCGGTCGCGGATGGCACCGGCAAGCCACATCCGAGCGGCGAGGTCCGCGCGTACCACGCAGTGACCGGACGGTTGATGTGGACGTGGGATCCGGTGCCGCAGGAGCTCGGTGCGGGCGGCTCGGACAGCTGGACGTCTGGCTCCCGGACCCGAGTCGGAGGCGCAAACGCGTGGTCGGTCATTGTCGCGGACGTCGAACGCGGTCTGATTTACGTGCCGACGAGCAGTCCGAGCGACGACTACTACGGAGGCGAGCGCCTCGGCGACGGCCTCTTCGCCAACGCGATTGTTGCGCTCAGGGCCGGCACCGGTGAGCGCGTCTGGCACTTTCAGACGATTCACCACGACCTCTGGGACTACGACGTCGCCTCTCCGCCGATCCTGTTCGACTGGCAACAGGACCGGCGCGTGGTTCCGGCGATCGCCGTGGCGTCGAAGAACGGCCACCTGTTCGTGCTCGATCGGATGACCGGGCAGCCGCTCATTCCGGTCGAGGAGCGCGCCGTGCCGCAGAGCGACGTCCCGGGCGAAGCGTCGTCTCCGACGCAGCCCTTTCCGTCGGCCCCGGCGTCGCTCGCGAGGACTCGGCTCACGCAGGACGATGCATGGGGTGCCACCAGCGAGGATCGCGAGTGGTGTCGCGCCACGATCGGACGGCTGCGAGCGGACGGTCTGTTCACGCCGCCGTCACTGCAGGGATCGCTCGTGATTCCGGGGAATGTCGGCGGCGTCGCGTGGGGAGGCATGGCGCACGATCGGACCAACGGCCTGCTCGTGACGATCGTGAACGATCTCGCCGCCGAAGTTCGGCTCGTCCCGCGCGCCGCCGAGGCGGAGGAGCGAGCGGCGGGTCGGCTGAGCGGCGAGTTCGAGTTCCACCCGCAGCCGAGCACTCCCTACGGCGTGGTGAGGCGCTTCCTCCTTGGCCCGAGCACGCGGCTGCCCTGCACCCCACCACCCTGGGGCACGCTGGTCGCGGTGAAGACGGCAACCGCCGAGATCGCGTGGCGCGTTCCCTTTGGGCAGTTTCCCTGGGCGGACCGCTTTTCCGATGCCGCCAACTGGGGGTCCGTCGCCCTCGGCGGACCCATCGTCACCGCCGGCGGTCTCGTGTTCGCGGCCGGGTCGCTCGATCCGGCCATCTACGCGTTCGACGTGGCGACCGGTCGCCAACTGTGGCGGGGATCGCTGCCGACGAGTGCGCGAGCGACACCAATGACGTACCGCGGCCGTGACGGGCGCCAGTTCGTCGTTGTGTCCGCCGGTGGCCACGCCGTGGAGGGCGGCGCGCCGCTCGCCGACTACGTAGTCGCGTTCGCGCTGCCGGCCGGACAGGCCGCTTCGGCTTCGAAGCCCTGACGCGCGGCCGCGGCAGCCGAGATGAAGTCGTGGCAACATAGTGCCGTCGAGTCATCACGCATGCACGACCTGATCGGCCTCGTGGCCGGCGCACTCACGACCGTCGCCTTCCTGCCGCAGGTAATCAAGACGCGGCAGACGCGGTGTGCCGGCGACCTCTCGTTCGGCATGCTGCTGACGTTCACGGCCGGCGTCGCCATGTGGGGCATCTACGGCCTGCTGATCCAGTCGACTCCGATCATCGCGTCGAACGCCGTCACTCTGGTGCTGACGATGGCGATCCTCTGGATGAAGATCGCGTATTCGCGATGAAGTCGCTCAGGAAGCTCGCGCGTCCTTACCGGGTCGCCCACGGCTCGCGGTTTCGCCTGGCCGACTGCGATCCGGCCGACGGCGGCCGGATCGATCTGCAGGACGTCGCTCCTGCCCTGCTGCGGCAGAGCGTCGAGCGGATGTCCGTCCTGCAGGAGAAGCTCTACGCGCAGGACAAGTGGTCGGTGCTCCTGATCTTCCAGGCGCTCGACGCCGCGGGCAAGGACAGCGTGATCAAGCACGTGATGTCCGGCTTGAATCCGCAGTCCTGCGAGGTGCACGCGTTCAAGGCGCCGTCGGCAGAGGAGCTCGATCACGACTTCCTTTGGCGCACGATGCGGGCGCTGCCCCGCCGGGGTCACATCGGCATCTTCAACCGTTCGCACTACGAAGAGGTCCTCGTCGTTCGCGTCCACCGGGAGATCCTCGCCGGTCAGCAGCTCCCGCCGTCGCTCGTGACGAAGGACATCTGGAAGCAGCGGTACGAGGACATCAACGCCGTCGAGCGATACCTCTCGCGTCAAGGCGTGTTGATCCGGAAGTTCTTCCTCTACGTGTCGCCGGGTGAACAGAAGAAGCGTTTTCTCGAGCGGCTGGACGAGCCGGAGAAGAACTGGAAGTTCTCGGTGGCCGACGTGCACGAGCGGGCGCGCTTCGACGAGTACATGGCCGCCTACCAGGACGCCATCCGCGCCACGTCGACGCCGTGGGCGCCGTGGTACGTGGTCCCGGCCGATCGCAAGTGGTTCACCCGCCTCGTGGTGGCGTCGGCCGTGATCGAAGCGCTCGAGTCGCTGCAGCCGGAGTTCCCGACGGTCGATGAGGCGAAGAAGCGGGAGCTTCGCAAGATGAGGCGCGCGCTGCTCGACGCGTAAGCGGCGGCGCGGCTGCTCCGAACAGGAATGTCGATGCGCATGCTTCCTGCTCGTTCGGCAGACGCCTGACCCGATTCCCTATTTCGAATACCTCGCCATCCCGATAACTGCGACGAGTAGACGATTCAGGCCTGGAGCATCCCTTCTCGCGAGGCTCGGGTGATCGTCGGCGGGACTGGTGCTCGAACAGCGGCGTATGCCGGAGGCGGACGGTGGCGAGCATGAACGACAACCAGAATCGGGGATGGGATGCCCCCCGACAGACGGAGGTGGAGCACTACTTCCAGGCAGTGGTGGACAGCATCATCGGCTACGCGATTCTCATGCTCGATCCCGAGGGGCACGTCACCTCCTGGAACATGGGCGCGCAGCGCCTGAAGGGATATTCTTCGCACGAGATCATCGGAGAGCACTTCTCGTGCTTCTACTCCGAGGAGGATCGGGCGGCCGGCCAGCCGGCGCTCGGCCTGCGCACCGCCACGGCCACCGGGCGGTGCGAAGACGAGGGGTGGCGGGTGCGCAAGGACGGCTCGCGGTTCTGGGCCAGCGTCGTGCTGACCGCGGTCCGTGACGAGCGCGCACAGCTGCGTGGCTTCGTCAAGGTCACGCGCGATGATACGGAGCGACGCCAGTCGTCCGAGAATCTGCGCGCAGCCAACGCCGACCTGGGCCGGCGCGTCAGCCTGCGCACTGCGGAACTGCAGGCCACCGAGGCGCAGCTGACTCAATTCAAAGCCGCGCTCGATGAACATGCGATTGTCGCGATCACGGACGCGCGTGGAAAAATCACGTACGTCAACGACCGGTTCTGTGCGATCTCGAAGTGCACCCGCGAGGAGCTCCTCGGGCAGGAGCACGGCATCGTCAACTCAGGACATCATCCCCAAGCGTTCGTCGAAGACCTGTGGCAGGCCATTCGCCGGGGCGACGTCTGGCGTGGCGAGATCAAGGATCAGGCGAAAGACGGCACCGTCTATTGGGTCAACACGACGATTGTGCCCTTTGTCGATGAGCGTGGCGTGCCCGTCCAATACGTCGCCATTCGCAACGACATCACGCGCCGGAAGCAGGCGGAAGAGCGGGTCGCGCAGCTCAACGTGGATCTGGAGGTAAGGGCCGCGCATCTGGCCCAGGCCAACAAAGAGCTCGAGACCTTCTCGTACTCGATCTCGCACGACTTGCGCGCGCCGCTGCGGCACGTGCAAGGCTACGTCAACATGCTGCAGCGGGCCACCGCCGGCCAGCTCTCGGAACAGGCTGAACGGTACCTGCAGACGATCGCGGCGGCGAGCGTGGAAATGGGGAACCTGATCGACGCGCTCCTGGGATTCTCGCGCATGACGCGCACCGAGGTACACGAGTCCCAGATCGACCTGGAGGCGATGGTGCGTGCTATCGTCCGCCGGTACGAAATCGAGGCCGCCGGACGGAGAATCGACTGGCTGATCGCTCCGCTACCGCGGGTCGTCGGAGACGAAGTCCTCCTCAAGCAGGTGATGGCCAATCTGATCGACAACGCGGTGAAGTACAGCCGGCGGCGCGACCCGGCACGCATCGAGGTGGGACAGGCAGGTGCCGAAGACGGGCGCCCCATCCTGTTCGTGCGCGACAATGGGACGGGATTCGACATGCAGTATGCGCACAAGCTCTTCGGGGTGTTCCAGCGGCTGCATAGAGCCGAAGAATTCGAGGGCACCGGAATTGGCCTGGCGACGGTCCAACGTGTCGTTGCCCGGCTTGGCGGACGCGTCTGGGCCGAAGGCGCCGTGGACCAGGGCGCCACGTTCTATCTCACGCTACGACGGTCGCCCGACCACGTGGACGGGACCCGCGAAGGCGAAGGAGATCAAGAAGGAGATCGAGAAGGAGATCACGATGAGTGCGCTGCCCCGGATTCTGCTCGTCGAGGATAGCGTCAGGGACGCCGAGCTCGCCCTCGACGCGCTCAGCCAACATCATCTCGCCAATGACGTGCTCCATGTCCGTGACGGGGCGGAAGCCCTCGACTATCTGTACCGGCGGGGCGCATTCGCCGGTCGCGCGAACGGGCAGCCCGCCGTCGTGCTGCTGGATCTGAAGATGCCCAAGGTGGACGGGCTCGAAGTCCTGCGGCAGATCAAGGGCGATCCAGCGCTCAAACTGATTCCCGTGGTGATGATGACTTCGTCGCGCGAGGAGCAGGATGTGGTGGAGAGCTACCACCTCGGAAGCAATGCCTACGTGGTCAAGCCCGTGGAGTTCCACGCCCTTGTCGACGCCGTGAGGCAGGTGGGCGCATTCTGGGCCGTCATCAACGAGCCGCCCCCCGGGACCCAGCCCCCAGCCGGTCCCAGGAGTTGATGGACGTCACGCCGTCGTCGACGCCGTGCAGCAGATGCGCCGGTTCCAGATCGTTGTCGACCTTCCGCCGTGCGGGAGCCTGCTTCGCGTCAGCCCCGGCTGCGGCGAGGTGAGGTGCGCCCGATGAGGGAGGCGGGAACGGTCGTCGTGGCCGATGACGTGCAGACGAACCTGGATCTCCTGGTCGAACCGCTGCGGCGGGACGGGTACATCGTCCACACGGCCTTTGATGGAGCGGAGGCGCTCGCGCTCGTTCTGCGCGAATCCCCGGACGTCGTCGTGACGGACGTGATGATGCCGAAGATGACCGGCTTCGAGTTGTGCCAGCAGCTCAAGACCCATCCTGCGACACGCCTGACTCCTGTCGTCCTGGTGACGAGCCTGGACGGCGATCAGGATCGTCTCGAAGGAATCGAGGTCGGTGCCGACGACTTCCTCGCGAAGCCGGTCAATGTCCCCGAGCTGCGGGCCCGCGTACGGTCGCTGGTCCGCTTGAAGCGGTTCACGGATGAGCTCGATTCGGCGGAATCCGTGATCATCAGTCTTGCCCGAACGGTCGAAGCACGTGATCCGTATACCGGTGGACACTGCGCGCGCATGGCCGCGTACGCGAGTCTCTTTGGAACGCGGCTCGGCCTGTCGGATGATGAGGTGTCCGCGCTCGGTCGGGGGGGCTACCTCCACGACGTCGGGAAGATTGCGGTGCCGGACGTCATCCTGCTGAAAGCGGGTCGACTGACACCGGAGGAGTTCGAAGTGATCAAGGCGCACACGACGACGGGCGAGGCGTTGTGCGGAAGCCTCAAACTGTTGAAGCCCGTGCGGCCGATTGTGCGGTCTCATCACGAACGCTTCGACGGCAGTGGGTACCCGGACGGCCTCGTGGGCGATGCCATCCCGCTCCTGGCCCAGCTCGTGGGCATCGTCGACAGCTATGACGCCTTGACCACGGAGCGGCCGTATCACGCAGCCGTCCCTCTGGAGGCCGCGGTGGCCGAGCTCGAACGGGCGGCGGCGCAAGGGTGGTACCGGCGAGACCTGGTGCGCGAGTTCGCGGGGCTGGCTCGCAGCGGCCAACTCGCGGAACGAGCGAGGCGGCGGACGGACCAACTCGGACTTCCTGCCGGAACATAGCCTTCAGTTCCTTGCGGAGCCCGGGGTCTCAGCGGAACGCGGGACCTCACTCACACAATCGATCACGCGCGACATGGCGAGCGGATCGCCTCCCGATCCCCCGCCGACGGATTGCGCAGCGGGCGGGGCCTGTCCCATCGGGCGCTGAGGCGGGATACCGCTGGCAACAGCAGCAGGCCGGCGCCCGCGGCCAGGGCCTTGAACGGGAACAGCATCGCGCCGCTCGAGGAATACCAGTCAGCCGGTGCACCCAGGAGGACCGGCGCGAAGATCTCCGGATACGGCACGAGAGGCGGGATGCCGAACAGCGGCTCGCCGCCCCCCGCTCTCAGCACGAGGGAGACGACGAATGCCGCGATCGACCCGACACGGTTGGCCTCCCGGTCGAAGAGCGCGCAGACCAACTGCGGAAACAGCAGGACGAAGACGAGATCGGCCGTGAGAAACCAGAGCGCCTGGACGCCGCGTACCTGCAGGGCGATCGCGACCGCCAGCCCACCGAGCAGGACAATCGAGGTTCGGAGGACGCGCGACGTCTGCGCCGCGGTGAGCGAGGGCCACACGAGCCGCTTCACGCCGTTCCAGGTCAACATCGATCCCGCCGAGAGAATCGACGAGCTGAAGCTCGACGTCACTGCTGCGGCTATCGCCGCGAGGCCGAGCATGCTTACAAACGGCGGCACCGCCTGCGCGAACAGCAGGGGCATCGTCTCCGCGGGACTCGACTGCAGGCGCCGCGCTGCATCGGCCGGCCACGGATAGCTGAACGCACCGATGCCGAGCAGCAGCGGCGGCACGGTGAACGCGATCGTGAGGACGCCGGCCGCCACCGAATGTCCCGCCGCTTTCGCCGGCGACGCGCACGACAACACGCGCTGGAAGTAGCAGTTCCACGGGATGCCGCCCAGCATCAGCATCAGCGATACGTCCCACCACGACACGACGGCCTGCGTGGACCAGATCCCGCCCATCGTGGACCGGGCTGGAACGATGCCGACCCCATCCGGCCTGGCGGCGGCGTAGCGGAGCCAGGCGACCTCGAGACCCCCAGCCGCGTCGAGCACGTACGGTACCGCGACCGCAAGGCCGATCGCGATCAGAACCAGCTGCAGGGCGTCCGTATACGCCACCGACCACATCCCACCGAGCGTCGTGTACGCCGTGGTCACGACCGCGGCCACGAGAATCGCCGCCGTCAGCGTCATGCCCAGCAGCACGCCGAACGTGGACCCGAGCGCGACCAGCAGCTCCGCGCTCCAGAACAGCTCGCCCGCGAGCGCCGGCAGGACGAGCACGGCCGCCCACGGCCTGCCGAAACGCGCTTCGAACGGATCGATGAGCGTGACGAAGCCATGGCTGCGCATCGTCCTGGCGAAGAACAGGCCGCCGAGCACCAGGCTCAGGCCGAAGCAGAGGCCGCCCTGTGCTCCCAGCTGGATCGAGGACGTGTAGGTGCCCTCGGTGGTACCGAGCAAATAGCCGCCGTCGACCCACGTGGCCGTCATCGTGAGCGCGGCGAGCCACAACGGCAGCTGCCGCCCGGCGAGCATCAGGTCGACAGCCGTGCCGGCCCGCGCGCGGCGCGACGCAATCCAGCCCGTCGCCATGAAGGCGGCGTACAGCAGCAGAACGAAGATGGTCGTCGGAGTCACGCGCAGCCGGTGGTGCCGGCAGCATAGCGCACCCGCGTGTCAGCGGCTGCTATGCGCCGCCAAGGCCGCCCGCCGCGGGTACGGTCATCACTGCGGCGACCAGCATGCGACGCACGCAAGACATATGCGTATGGCGAAGCGAAAGCAGCACCGGCCCGCCGCCGAGATGGTGTAGAACGATTCAAGAGGACGAGGTCACATGAGATCGCGAACGCTCCTGCTCTTGGTTGCACTGTGGCTCGCATGTTGCCCGGCGGACACGCGGGCGCAGGCCCCTGCCGCGCTGACGATCGTTCAAAGCGGTCCGACCGGTGAGATCGCCAGTCTCCAGGAAGCCAACGAGATCCGCATCGTCTTCTCCGAGCCGATGGTGGCGCTCGGCCGCATTCCCGACCCGGTGACGGCGCCATTCGTCACCATCCGGCCTGCCGTGGCCGGAGCGTTTCGGTGGTCCGGCACGACGATCCTGATCTTCACGCCGGACCCGTCGCGCAAGCTGCCGTACGCCACGCGTTACGACGTCACCGTCGACACGAGCGCCGCGGCTGTGAGCGGCCGCCGGCTGGCGGCGCCCTACACCTTCACCTTCACCACGCCGACGGTCCGGTTGATCGGGCTCGACTGGTACCGCAAGAACAAGCGCTTCGACGACCCGATGGTGCTCGCCCTGCGCTTCAATCAGCCCGTACGCGGCGCGGACCTGCTGGCGCACGTTCGACTGCGCTTCGAGGCGCATCCTTTCGATCCGCCGGTCCTGACGCCGGAGGGCCGCGCGCGTCTGAGGACGGTGGATCCGCAGGCCGTCCCGCGATTCCAGGCGAAGGTTGCCGCGGCGACGGCAGCGGCGTCGGCACGGGCGCCGGTCGGCTACGCACCGGCGTCAGCGTGGGATACGGAGCAGTTTCCGGCATCGCCGGACCTGGTCGTGATCGAGACGATCGACCGCGTGCCGCCGGACAGTTGGGTTCGCGTGGAGATCGACACCACCGCCCCCGCGATGGGAGGGGCGGCGGTTCCGGGCATCACGCAGAGCCGTCGCGTCGAGGCCGAAGAGACGTTCTTCGTCAACGGGCCGCGATGTCGCGTCGAGTGCGCGCCGGACGACTGGAACGCGGTCGCTCTTCGCGGACGCATCGACCTCGACGCTCTCCGCGCGCATCTCTCGGTGCGCAACGTCTCGGCGCCTTCGCAGCCGATCGTCAGCCCCGCCAAGGAGCCGGACGCCCAGACATGGGAGTTCGACGATCTCTCGAGCTTCTCGCTGGAGGATGCCGGATACGATCGCCAGCCGCCTGACTCGCGCTACGTCGTACGGCTCGATCCAGGTCTGACGGCCACGGACGGCCAGACGCTCGGCTACACATGGATCGACATCGTCGAGAACTGGCACGAGCGTGCATTTACCAGCTTCGGCGATGGACACGGCGTGTGGGAGTCGGACGGCGGGCCGGCTCTTCCTTTCTACTCGCGCAACTTCAAGGACGTGACGCAGTGGGCGAGCCGCCTCTCGCGCGACCAGTTGATGCCGACGATCCTCCGGCTCCAACCGGCCTTCTCCGGTCTGCCGCAGGGACAGGGGCAACACCGGACGCTGCGCGTCACGCCGGACAAGATCGAGTCGCACGGCCTCGACCTGTCGGGCCTGCTCGGCAGCGGGGCGACAGGGCTCGTGTGGGCCGGCGTCACCGAGGGCGAGCCCATCGATCGATCGGCGCGCCTGGTCTCCGGCCGCGAGCGTTCGACGATCGTGCAGGTGACGAACCTGGGCATCTCGGTGAAGGACAGCCCGCTCAACACGCTGGTGTTCGTGACGCGTCTCGACACCGGACAGCCCGTGCCCGGCGCGCGCGTGACCCTGATCGATCGCGAGAACAGGGCGGTCTGGACGGCGATCACCGGCAACGACGGCGTGGCGCTCGCGCCAGGCAGTCCACGCGCCCACTTCTGGCAGTTCGAGTTCCTGGTCGTCGCCGAAAAGGACGGCGACCTCGCGTACCTCGGAAGCGACTGGCACGAAGGAATCGCGCCGTGGGACTTCGGCTATCCGCTCAACCTGCGCGAGGCGCAGCCGATCCTTCGCGGCTCGGTCTTCACCGATCGCGGTGTCTACCGGCTGGGCGAGGAGGCGCACCTCAAGGCCATCCTGCGGCTCGACACACCGTCCGGCATCCGCATGCTCGAGGCGGGAACGCCGATCGACGTGATCACGCGCGACAGCCAGGGGCGGGACGTCGACAAGCGGACGATCACGATCGGCGAATGGAGCAGCTCGGAATGGACGCTGACGCTGCCGGCTGATGGCGCGCTCGGCACCTACCAGATTGCGGCGCGGCGGCGGGAGGATGCGAGGCCCGGCGGCGCGCGCGACGGGGCTGCCGAGGACGCGCCTGCTCCCGATGTGACGGGCACGTTCCTCGTGGCCGCGTATCGCCGGCCGGATTTCCGTGTCGACGCCACGCTCACGAGCGGCGAGCCGATCGCGGGGGCCACGCTCAACGGCACCGTGTCGGCCAGATATCTGTTCGGGTCGTCGATGGCCGGCCGGAAGATCGCCTGGCGGACGACGCGCGAGCGTCTCTGCTCGGAGCCGCCGTCGATCCGTGAGCACTTCTCCGACACACGCTTCGTCTTCGCGGGTGACTGCGACGATCGGTCCGGAGTGGAGGACGTCGGCAGCGCCGAAGCCGTGCTCGATTCGCGCGGCGAATTGACGACGAGCGTGGCGACGCCAGCCTCCCTCGGCCGTCCGTACCGGTACACGATCGAAGGCGACGTCGAGGATCTCTCGAGGCAGCACATCGCCGGACGTGCGAGCGTCGTCATCCACCCGGCGCCGTGGTACATCGGTGTGCTCGCGGCGTCCCGCTTCGTCGATCAGCGGACCGGCTTCAGGACCTCGATCGTCGCCGTGGCGAACGACGGGACCGTGGTGCCCGGCGTCGACGTCCACGTGACGCTGCGGCAGATTCAGTGGAACAGCGTCCGCCGCGCCGAGGGGCAGGGGTTCTACACGTGGGAAACCACCCGCAAGGAGATCGAAGTCGGGACGTGGGCCGTCACCTCGTCCACCGAGCCCGTTCCCCTGTCGATACCGCTCCCCGCCGGCGGAGCCTTCGAGGTGGTTGCGGTCGCTCGAGACGACGCCGGCCGCTCCACGACGACGACGACCAGCTTCTATGCGCTCGGGACCGGGTACACCGCGTGGGAGCGCTTCGATCACAATCGGATCGATCTCGTCCCTGACAGGATCACCTACAAGCCTGGCGACTCCGCTCGCATCCTGATCCAGTCCCCCTGGGAGCGCGCCACGGCGCTCCTCACCACCGAGCGCGAAGGCGTCCGGACACGGCGCCAGTTCGACCTGACCTCGACGCAGCAGTACGTCACGGTGCCGATCGCGGACACCGACATCCCGAACGTGTTCGTCTCGGTGCTGCTGGTCAAGGGCAGAACCGTGGACGGCGCGCCGGACGACGGCAGCGATCCGGGCAAGCCGGCCTTCCGGCTCGGATACGTGGAGCTGAAGGTCGAGGACGCATCGAAACGCCTCTCCCTCGCCGTCACCGCGAACCGGGCGGAATACAGGCCCGCCAACGCGGCGCACATCGACGTCGACGTGAAGGACGCCTCGGGGAAGCCGGTTGCGAGCGAGGTCACCCTGTGGGCGGTCGACTACGGCGTGCTGTCGCTGACCGGATTCAGGACGCCCGACGTCCTTCGTTCGGTGTACGTCGAGAAGTCGCTGCAGGTGACCAACGTGGACAGCCGCCAGCGGCTCGTCAGCCGGCGTGCGATCGTTCCGAAGGGGGAAGACGCGGGAGGCGGAGGCGGCAGCGAAAACGGCGTCGACGCGCTGCGAAAGGACTTCCGGCCGCTCGCGTTCTGGGTCGGATCGATCACCTCCGGCGCGGACGGAAGAGCCAGCGCCGACGTGACGCTTCCCGAATCGCTGACGACCTACCGCATCATGGCGGTGGCGGCGGATCGCGTGTCGCGCTTTGGATCGGCCGAGAGCGAAATCCGCGTCAACAAGCCGCTCACGCTGAAGCCGACCTACCCGCGATTCCTGGCTGTCGGCGACACGGCGGTGTTCGGATCGGTGGTCGCCAGTCAGCTCGCGGATGGCGGCGAGACGATTGTGACCATCCGGAGCCTCGATCCGACGTTGATCGAGATCCGCGGCGCTTCCAGACGCTCGATTCAGCTCGGACCGGGCGGGGTGGCGGAGGTCAGGTTCGAAGCCGTGGCCAAGGGGGTTGGTCCGGCGCGGGTGCAGATGACGGCGCGGCTGCGCAACGAGACCGATGCCTTCCAAGACGTGATCCCCGTCGAGATTCTGGCGCCGCCCGAAACCGTGGCGGCGTACGGAGAAGCGTCGCCCGCGGCGACGGAGACCGTGTCGCTCCCGGCGGGCGTGTTGGCCGGGTTCGGCGGACTTCGCGTCGAGCTGTCCTCCACGGCGATGGTCGGCCTCGGTGAAGGCGCCCGGTATCTGGTCGAATATCCATACGGCTGCGCCGAGCAGCAGGCATCGCGCGCCTTCGCGATGCTGCTGGCGTCCGACCTCGGAGAGGCGTTCCCGTTGCCCGGCATCGATCCGAAGGATCTCAGACGGATCTCGCAGGCGGCCATTCAGAACCTGAGGACGTTCCAGTGCCCCAATGGCGGCTTCAGCTCGTGGCCGGGCGCGTGCTTCTCGACCTCGCCGTATCTGACCTCGTACATCCTGAACGTCTTCGCCAGGGCCGGGTCGTTGCAGTACGAAGTGAGCGACGAGGTCGTCCAGAGCGCGTCCGCATATCTGGAGCGGGAGCTCTCGCAGCCGCCGCCGCAGGACGATGGGTGGTGGCCGGCGTACACGGCGTGGCAGGCCTTTGCCGTCAAGGTGCTGGCCGAGGGCGGACGGAACCAGGACTCGAACATCAACCGGCTGTACGAGCGGCTGGACCGGATGCCGGTCTTCGGGCTGTCGTACCTGCTCGATGCGCTCGTCGCGAAGGGCGAAGAGGGACGCCGCGTCGAAGAACTGCAGCGGCGGATCGGCAACGCCGTGCTGCCGGACGCCGGCGGCGCGCACGTCGAAGAGCTCGACGACCCGTACCTGCTGTGGTTCTGGAACTCGAACGTGCGGTCGACGGCCATCGCGCTGCGCGGTCTGATGCGGGATCCGTCGCGCGAACCGCTCGTGCGCCCGGCCGTGCGATGGCTGCTGAACGCCAGGAAGAACGGCCGCTGGGGCAACACGCAGGAGAACGCGCTGGCGATGGACGCGCTGGTCGCGTACTACAAGAAATACGAGAGCGCGCCGCCCGATTTCAGGGCCTCGGTGAAGCTGGCTGGTGAAGAGATCGCGCGGCACACGTTCCAGGGCCGATCGACCGACGCTGTCGTGCGCGAGGTGCCGATGGCTTCACTCACGGCGCGGGTGAAGACCGGGGCGGCGCGGGATCTCGCTTTCACGCGGGAGGGCGCGGGCACGCTGTTCTATGCGGCCCGTTTGAGCTACGCGGAGGATCGGCTCTACACCGACGGGTTGGACAGCGGCTTCCGGATCCAGCGCCGCTACGCACCGTACGTCGAGAAGGGAGACGACCCGTCCCCGGCGCTCTCCTACAAGGCCGGCGATCTCGTCAGGGTGACGCTCACACTCGATCTGCCCAAGGAGCGCCGCTTCGTTGCGGTGACCGATCCGCTGCCCGCCGGCTTCGAACCGGTGGAGTCCTGGTTCGCCACGACCGCCGCGACGCTGGCCACCGACCAGCGCGGGACGGAGGCGCAGGGAAGCTGGTGGAACCTCTGGCAGCGCGGCGGCTTCGATCACATCGAGCGGCACGACGACCAGGTGCGGCTGTTCGCGACCCGGCTTGCCGAAGGTCACCACGAGTTCTCATACGTCGTTCGTGCGACGACGGCGGGCACGTTCCGAACCGCGCCGGCGCGCGCCGAGGAGATGTACGCGCCCGACGTGTTCGGACGGACCGCCACTGCCGTTGTCGAGGTCGCGCGGTGAGACTGCGCGCCGGGCGTCCACGTGCGATCGCGGCGTGCGGCGTCGCCGCCGCGGCGCTGATCGGCTGGGTGCGTCTGGGTCCGCTGCCGGCCGGTCTGCTCGACGGTCCGGCGTTGCCGTCCACCGAAGTCGTCGATCGATACGGCGAGACGCTCTACGAAGCGCGCGCGAGCGACGGCACGCGCAGCGCGGCCGTGGTGTCGCAAACGCTGCCGGAGCACGTAGTCCTGGCGACGATCGCCGCGGAGGACCGCCGATTCTGGCGGCACGTGGGCGTCGATCCGCTTGCCGCGGCGCGGGCGGCCGTCAGCAACCTGAAGGCGCTGCGCGTGGTGCAGGGGGGCTCCACGATTTCGCAGCAGGTCTCGAAGCTGCTGCTGGCCCGGCGCGCAGCCGCGGTCGGCAGGGGCGTGCCGGGACGAGGTCTTGGCGCCAAGATCGAGGAGGCGATCGTCGCGCTGCGTCTCGAACATCGCCTGTCGAAGCGCGAGATCCTCGCGCTGTACCTCAACCTCGCGCCGTACGGGAACCAGATCGTCGGCGTCGAGCGTGCCAGCCGCGCCTACTTCGGGACGGGTGCGAGCCAGCTGACCGTTGCCCAGGCGGCCTTCCTCGCCGGTCTTCCGCAGCGACCGAGCGCGTTCAATCCCCGGCGAGACCTGCAGGCGGCGCTTCGCCGGCACGAGACCGTCATCGCCAGGATGGCCGCCGCCGGCGTCGTGACGCCGGCCGCCGCTGCGCACGCGCGCGCCGAACGACTCTCGCTGTCGCCGGATCCGTCGCCGTTCCTTGCTCCGCACTTCGTGGAGATGGTGCTGCAGGCGATCGAGCCGGACCGTCCCACGCGCGTCCAGACGACGATCGACTCCGCCTTGCAGCGCGACGTGGACGGCATCATCAGGAGCCAGCGCGCCGACCTGGATCGCCACGGCGCTCACAACGTCGCCATCGTCGTGCTCGACAACCGGAGCGGTGAGTGGCTGGCGTGGGAAGGATCCGGGGGCTTCCTCGACGATGAGCACGGCGGCGCCATCAATGGTCCGCTCGCGCTGCGGCAGCCGGGTTCGGCGTTGAAGCCGCTGACCTACGCGCTGGCGTTCGAAGAGGGGCGAAGCCCCGCGACGGTGCTCGCCGACGTTCCCACGCACTTCCCCACCGCGGAGGAAGGGGTCGTCTACAGTCCGCGCAACTACGATGGACGCTATCGTGGTCCGCTGCTGATACGTCGGGCGCTCGCCGGATCGGAGAACGTCCCAGCCGTCGCGATGGCAGCGGAGCTCGGCGTGCCGAAGCTGCTGCGCTTCTTCCGGAGCGCCGGGCTGTCCACGTTCGACAAGGCAGCGTCTCACTACGGGCTCGGCGTGACGCTGGGAAACGCGGAGGTCCGTCTCGCGGAGTTGACTGCGGCCTACGCCATGTTGGCGCGCGGCGGGACCACTGTCCGTCCGGCATTCGTGCGGCGTGCCGGAGCGAGCGCTGTTTCCGCGTCCGCGGCCGGCAGGGCCCACGCCGCCGGTGCATTCGACGATGACGTCGCGGCAGACCATGGAGCACGCATCGTGTCGCCTCGCACCGCGTTCTGGATCACCGACATCCTGTCGGATCCGGCCGCGCGGGAATTTGCGTTCGGCCGCGGCGGCAGTCTCGACTTTCCGTTTCCCGTCGCGGTCAAGACCGGCACGTCGGAGGGCTATCGCGACAACTGGACGATCGGCTACACGAGGGAGGTGACCGTCGGCGTGTGGGTCGGGAACTTCGACCGGACCCCGCTGCGGAACTCGTCCGGCGTCACCGGCGCGGGACCGATCTTCCACGCCGTGATGCTCGCGTCGCAGAAGCGGGTGGCCGGTCATGTCGACGATCCCGGCGCGCCGCTGAGCGAGCCGCCCGCGAACCTGGTACGCCGGCAGGTCTGCGCGACCTCCGGCATGGCGGCGAATGCGTGGTGTCCGGCGGCGATTGCGGAGTGGCTGCCGAGCGAGCAGCCGCTGCGCCCGTGCAGCTGGCATCACCAGAGCGAAGACGGACTGGTGACCGTCTGGCCTCCCGCATTCCGGCAGTGGGCCGCGGATCGTCACCTCGATGCCGGCGCCTTGGATGTCGATCCGTCCGCCGTTCCAGCCGGCGTGTCGCGGGCTGCGGAGATCGGCACGCGGGCGACGAAGCCGGACACACGCGAGGCGCGGAGTTCCCGGCGCGCGGGCCTGGTCATCGCGAGTCCGCCCGCGGGTGCCGTCTACCTGATCGACCCGACGCTGCGGAGGGAGTTCCAGACGCTGCCCTTGCGCGCGACGACGGATCGCGGCGCCGGATCGATCACGTGGACAGTCGACGGCCAGCCAGTCACCCGGGCGCAGCCGAACGGGAGCGCCGAATGGACGCTCGTCCGCGGAGAGCATCGCGTCGCGGCGCACGATCGATCGGGGCGAATCGCCGAGGTGCGTATCGTGGTGAAGTGAGGGAACCCGTCGTGCATCACCTGCCGCAGGAGGCGGCGCCTGGCGGTGAGCCGAGCGCAAAGACCGCCCTGCTGGAAGGCATGGTCGACGCGCGGGATCGGCGGATGGATCTCGGCACGGCTGAGGCGAGGAAGGATCGCCACGATCTCGTCGCGGAGGCGAAGCCACAGGGCGGCGTCGACGTCATGGTGCCCCTCTTCCCAGAGTCCCAACTCTCGATGGTCGGCGTCGTCGACAACGGCGACGAGGCTACGAAGCCGGTGCCGACCTTCGGTATGAAGGAGGCACAGCCGCAGCCGGTCGGCCGGTAGCGGCGTCTTCGGACCGGGTCAGACCTGGCTCACCGGCGCGGCGTGTTTTGCCGCGCTTCGCGCAGAAGAGGCGCCGGCCGTGGCGAGGGCCGCTCCGAGGGTGAACATCCACAACGGCAGGACCCCGTTGTTGATCGCTGCGACCTGGGTGACCAGGGGCGTCATGTTGCGGAGCATCGCGATCCAGCCGAGCGTGCTCGCCGGCACACCCACGAGCAACAGCCAGCGCCGTGACGGTTGCGTTCGCGCGAGGGCGACCGATGCCGTCAGGAAAAACGCGTTCAGAAAGAGCTCGCCCACGAACTCGCCGACAACCCGTCCGAGGTACAGGTTCGACGTGTCGAACCGTGTGGCGAGGACGGCACGCGCGTCCTGAGGCGCCTGCATCCATTCGGTTGCCAGCGCCCAGTGCAGCGTTGGCCAGCGAAGGAGCCCGATCGTCATGGCCGCGGCGCTCGTCACGGCAAACCACCAGGCCAGTCGGCTCGATCGCGGCGCAACGGTGCGCGTGGCCTCACTCACGCCACGTGCGGCCAGGATCAGCAGCAGCGGAATCGCGGCGTAGAGCAGCCAGACGGCCCGCCCCGTGGGACCGAGCGCGAGCAGCCGCGGAAGCACGACGGCCGCGGGTCGGTTCAGCACGTCGGGATAGTCGAACGTGGCCGCGAGATAACCGAATACCGCGCCGAAGAGCAGGGTTGCGGCCATCAGGCCCACCCCTCCCGCGAGGATGTGTTGGCGGCGAAGCGATGTCGTGTTCACAGTACACTCCCGCACATGACCCGTGAGGCGACGCTTGCCACCTCGTTGGTGATCGATTTTCTGGGCTTCCTCGAGCGCCAGGGTCATCCACTGGCGGACGTATGCCGAGCCGCCTCGATCGACCCCGCCGTTCTCAACGAGCCGAGCTCCCGCATTCCCGCGTCGTGCATGGAGCGGTTGTGGCGGGTCGCCGAGCAGCTGACCGGAGATCCCGACGTCGGCTTGCATTCGGCGGAATCCTACAACCCTGGCGCCCTGAGCATCGTCGGATACGTCATTCTCAGCTGCCGCACCGCGCGCGAGGCGCTCGATCGACTGACCCGGTACGCGCCGCTGCTCAACGAGGGGCTCCGGGTCGACCTCGTGGACGCCGGAGGTACGACGGTCTGCAGATTCGGCGCGGTCGACACGCTCGACAGCTTCCTTCACCGTGCCCCCCGGCAGGTCATGGAGACGCTGGCCGCCGGCATCGTGGTCACGCTCGCGCGGCTCGCCACAGCTCCCCTCGCAGCCAGCGAGGTGAGGTTTCGCCACGTGGCTCCCGCATCGACCGCAGAACACCAGCGCATCTTCGGAACCACCGTCCGCTTCGCGCAGCTGGACGACGCCGTCGTGTACGAGTCCGAGCGCCTCGATGCGCCGCTCATCTCCGCCGATCCGGCGCTCCTCGAGGTGTTCGAGGGGGATGCCCGGCGGAAGCTGGACGCGCTCGCGGATCGCTGCGGGATCAGCGGTCGTGTTCTCGCGTTGCTCGGCGCGCGCATGAAGGGGACCGTGCCACCGCTCGCCGACGTCGCGTCGGAGCTCGCGATGAGCGAGCGATCGATTCAGCGGAGCCTCAACGAGGAGCAGACGTCGTATCGACAACTCGTGGACGACGTGCGCAAGAGCCTGGCGATGGAACATCTCTCGCGTCCCGAGACGTCGGCGACGGACGTCGCCTTTCTCTTGGGCTTCTCCGAGCCCGGGGCGTTCACGCGCGCCTTCCGCCGGTGGACCGGCGTCGCTCCGACGGAGTTTCGCGCCGCCCGAGGCTGACCGCTTCATCCTAGCGGCCCCATTCCCAGCCTGCATGTAGGGACGCGTTCGGCGAGAAGCGCTCGACCTCGTAGCCGATTCCTTTGATCGACGGCGTGCCGGCGACGACCCGGTTGTAGGTATATGCGGCCGTCGGATAAACGTAGAAGTGTCGGCCGACGTGCACGTAGTAGCCGGCGGTTACGCCCACGCTGAGCGGACGGAAGCGCGTTTCGCCGTCGAGGGGTGCCGACCGCAGCCGGTACTGCTGATTGAGCAGCACCGCGCCGACTGCCGGACCGCTCCGCATTGCGCCTCGGAAGCGATACGTCACCCGCGCCACCTGAAGCGAGGTAACGGTCGCCTGCCACTCGGCAGACTGGTCGTTGGTGTCTCCGCTCAGGAGGAACGACGGGACTTCGTAACGGCCGACGCCGAACGCAAATTGGAGTCCGTTCGGCAGCGTCACGTTGACGATGGCGGAATACCCGGGAAGACCGTACGCGAGGACGTCGGCCTCCGCGGCAACGGATCCCCTGGATGCGGTCTGTGCGTACGACGGGGCCGCCAGGCCGAAGACGGTGATCAGCGCGAGCGTGGCGAGGGCTGGTCGGAACATCTGCGTTTTCCTCCTGTTCCGCGCCTCGAGGCGTCAGTGCCGTCGCGGCCGCGGTCGCAGGTGAGCATCGCCGATGGGCTGACGTCGTTGAATGACCGGGCGCGCCAGCCGCTTGACCCGAGGCGCCAGATGCATACTGGCGTCAGGCACGGAGCGTGGCACTGGCTGCCGCGGCCGTGGAAGGGAGCATCCGATGAACGCGGGCGCCGGCAGGCCGACACACTTCCTCACCGACATCGAACGCGCCGTGCTGGCGCGGATGGCTCAGGGCAAGCCGCCGACGACCGACCCGAACCAGGCGTTCGACGCGCAATTGACCTTCGGTCAGCGCGTTGCGGATCGGGTGGCAGCGTTCGGGGGCAGCTGGACGTTCATCGGCCTGTTCCTGCTGTCGCTCGTCATCTGGATGGGGATCCAGGAAGATCTCATCCGCCCCTTCGATCCGTATCCGTACATCCTCCTGAACCTCGCGCTGTCGTGCATCGCCGCGCTCCAGGCGCCGGTGATCATGATGAGTCAGAACAGGCACGCGGCGAAGGACCGGCTCGACGCGCGGAACGACTACGAGATCAACCTGCGCGCGGAGATGGAGATCATGGGGCTGCACGCGAAGCTGGATGCAGTGCGCGAACGCGAGTGGGCCGAGTTCCTGTCGCTGCAGCGGGAGCAGGTGGAGGCGCTGCGCCGGATCGAGCAACGAATGATCGATGCGCCGGCGCCGGCCTCGTAGCTCGCCGGCGGGACAGGTTCGCGACTAAGATCGAGCGCGCCGTGGCCGACCCGCTCAAGACGTTCTTCTCTGCGTCGCTCGTTCGCCGGCTGGCGAACGACGTCTCGCGCGTGCATGCATCGTTCCGGGCGCGCGCGTTCATCGGGGACGCGTCGCGGAATCTCGACGCCCTCGAGCTGCTGGCGAGAGCACGACAGATTGCCGACGCGCTGGCGGCGCATCTGCCGCCGTCGTATCCGGAGGCTGTGGGCATCCTGCTGGCGTCGCTCGGAGCGGAGCACGCCGGCGACGAGCTCGTCGGCGCCGGGATGGCGCCGCTCTACTATTTCCCGCACACGATCTTCGTTGCGACGCGCGGACTTGACGACTTCGACGTCTCGATGCTCGCTCAATACGAGCTCACCAAGCGCTTCACCGCGGAGGCGAGCATCAGGCCGTTCATCGCGAAGTATCCCGGCCGCACGTTCGATTGCCTGCGGGGTTGGGCGGGAGACGCCAACCCTCACGTCAGGCGTCTCGTGTCCGAAGGCACGCGGCTGCGCCTGCCCTGGGCGCCTCGCGTGGCGTGGTTGGATGAACATCCCCGCGCCGTGCTCGACCTGCTCGAGCTGCTCAAGGACGATCCGGCGTCGCTGGTGCGGCGGAGCGTCGCCAACAACCTGAACGATCTGGGCAAGGTGTACCCCGAGCTGCTCACCGGGACGTGTGCGCGGTGGCTCGATGGAGCGTCGGACCAGCGGCGGGCGCTCGTCGAACACGCCTTGCGAAGCGCCGTGAAGCGCGGCGAGCCGGAGGCGCTTCGGCTGATCGGGTATGGCGGGAAGGCGGCGGTCGCCGTGGAAGACGTGCGGTTCCTGCCCAGGCGCGTGGCCATCGGCGAGCGCGTGTCGATCGCCTTCACGCTGCGCAGCCGATCCCGCGCGGCGCAGGAGCTGCTGGTCGACCTTGGGGTGCATTTCGTCAAGGCGAGCGGCCGCACCTCGCGCAAGGTGTTCAAGGTGACGCGCATCTCGCTGCCTGCGGGCGGCCATGCGGCGCTCTCGACGTCGGTGTCGCTGGCGGTGCACACGACCCGGGTGCCGCAGGCGGGGCGGCACGAGGTCGACGTGATCGTGAACGGGACGGCGTATCCGATCGGCGGCTTCGACGTGCGTCGTTGACTCGCCGTTCCCTCTCCCAGCAGAATGGGGCCACACTGCTCCGGCGAGTGAACCTGGCGAACCTGTCGAGCGTTCGGATCGGAGGTCCCGAAGGGCGTGCCGCGTGTCCCGGCGAGGCGCGTCCTCGGCGTCCACGCCGCGTCTGCTGAGCTCTGCGCGCGACGTGTGTCGGGTGGAGGTGTGTTGGTCGTGAGGTCCGGATGAAGAAGCTGGTGATCTTCGGGGCGTCGAACTTCGCCCAGATCTGCGAGTACTACTTCACCAACGACAGCGACTACTCCGTTGCGGCGTTCACGATCGACGGCGCGTACATCCGCGAGCCGACCTTCTGCGATCGTCCCGTCGTGCCGTTCGAGGAGGTCGAGCGTGAATTCCCGCCGGACGAATACGACATGTTCGTGGCGGCCGGCATCCGAAAGGTCAACCGTTTCCGCGCCCAGAAGGTCGATGAAGCCGAAGCCAAGGGCTACCGCCTGGCGAGCCACTTGAGCCCGCGCGCGACGGCGCCTCGCGGGTTCACGCTGCAGCCCAACACGATCGTCATGGAGCTGTCGCACATCATGCTCGGTGGACAGATCGGCCGGAACACGATCGTGTGGCCCTGGTCGCAGCTGCCGTATCTGGGCCGCGTCGGCAGCCACTGCTGGATCGTCTCGATGGCGAGCGGTGAACAGTCGTCGATCGGTGATTTCACCTTCGTCGGGATCAGGGCCACCATCGCACCAGGCGTGCAGGTGGGAGCCTCGAACATCATCGGCGCCGGTGCGCTGGTCATGCACGACACCGCGGACGGTGCGGTGATCAAGGGGCATGAAGGCACCACGGCCCGCGTCACGAGCGACAGAGCGGCCCGCCTGATCGAATAGGATGCTGCGGCTTCGCACGGCAACGAAACGGGCCGGACCACAGCTGGGCCGTTTGTACCGGCGCGCCGCAGCCTTGCTGTCGAAGGGACGCGAAGAACCGGAGCCCGCCTTGCCGGCCGCGTCCCCGGAGCCGGCGCACTCCCTCGCAGCGGCGCAGGCCGAGGTCGACCGGGGCGATGCACTCGCCAAGCTCGGCCGGTGGCGGGATGCGCTCATCGCGTTCGAGGCGGCGGCCGAGCTCGCGCCCGAGTGGTTCTGGGCGCACTACTTCGTCGGAGACGCTCTCGCGAACCTGCACGAGTGGAACGGTGTCCTGCTCGCCATGCGCCGCGCTGCCGCCATCGATCCTGGCTCGTACTGGGCACGCTACCAGCTTGGTCACGCGTTGTGCCGCCTCGATCGATGGGACGAAGGGGCGGTGGAACTGCAGCACGCCATCGCGGTCGACGGCACCCAGTTCTGGGGCCACTTCTGGCTGGGACGCGCGCTCCTGCAGCTCGAACGATGGGGCGAGGCCGTCGACGCGCTGGATCGCGCCGTGGCGCTCGACGCGAGCGTCGGGTGGACGTACGGCCACCTCGCCGTCGCGCTCGTGCATGCGGGCGACGCGGCGCGCGCGGCAGATGCAGCGGCGCTGGCGCTCGAGCTCGAGCCCCGGTGGTTGCTCGCTCACCACGCGCGTGGGCTCGCTCTGGCGGGGCTCGGTCGCACGGACGCGGCCGTGGACGCGTTCAACGACGCGCTCGACATCGACTACCGGCACAGCGCGTCGTATGTCGCCATGGGCGACGCGCTCCGAATCGCGCATCGCGTCCCGGAAGCGGCCGACGCGTACCGGCGCGCAGCGGACTTCGCCTCCGCCGCCGAATGCCTCGACCTGGCGGACACGCTATGCGCGTGTCGACGAGCGGACGATGCGATCGCGGTCTGCCTGCGAGCGGTTCTCGTCGACATTCGGTGCACCGCGGCGTACAAGAAGCTGACCGCACTGCTCCTCGAAGCCGGTCGTCATCAGGACGTCGCGGCGCTCCTCGAAGAGGCCGTGGCGCTCGGTGCGGCCGACGACGAGATGCGTCTTATGCTGCGCCGCGCCGGCGGCGAGGAAGACTCGCGGGCCAGCCAGATGGCCTCACCTGCCGGGCTGTACGATGGATTGATCGTCAGCCATGCCGAGAACGACGTCCTCCATGGGCCCGATGATCGCCGCTACGTCGATCTGTTCTCCGGCTGCGGGACGGTCTTCCTCGGGCACAGCCATCCCGAGGTGACCGCGGCCGTTCACCGTCAGGTCGATCGAATCTGGAACACGGGAACCGTCCCGACGTCCGTCCGCCTCGAAGCGGCCCGCGCCGTCGAAGCGTATTTTCCCCTGACGCACCAGGTCGCCGCGTTCTACTCCACGGGCATGGAGGCGGTGGAGTTCGCGCTCCGGCTCGTGCGCGGCGCGACCGGGCGTGAACGGATCATCGGGTTCGAGCGCTGCATGCACGGCAAGTCCGCGGCAGCCGCGGCGCTGGGGTGGGCGAACGGCCAGCTGGCCCCGCCTGAGATCACGCGCCTGCCATACGTGCCACAAAGGTCTGAATCTGACATTCTCGCCATGCTCGCGGACGAGCTGTCACAGCGGCCGACGGCAGCGGTGTTCATCGAGCCGCTGCAAGGCTCCGGAGGCGGACACCTCGCCTCGACCGCCTTCTTCGTCGAGCTCTCCGACCTGTGCGCCCGACACGGAGCCCTGTTCGTCGTCGACGAGATCTTCACGGGGTTTCATCGCACCGGCACGCCGTTCCTGTACACGCAACTCGGCGTCGAGCCCGATGTCGTGTTGGCCGGCAAGGCCATGGGCAACGGCTTTCCGGTGTCAGCGGTCGTCTCCCGCCGTGCGTACTCGATCGGGCCGGGAATGTTGCCGGGGAGCACGTATGCCGGCAATCCGCTCGCCATGGCGGCGGTCAGCGCGACGCTCGCGGCGATGCAGCGCCTTCCGCTGACGTCGATGGTCCAGAGGATCGAGGAGGTCGTACGCGGGGAGCTCCGCGCCCTCGTCGACGCCGGCATTCCCCTGCGAGGTCGCGGGGCCTTGTGGGTGATGGAGTTCCCCGACCATCGATCGGCGGCCGACGTCGCCATGCACGCCCGGCGCGAAGGCGTCATCGTCTCGTTGACGGGGGCATACATCCGCCTGCTCCCGCCTGCCACGATCTCCATCGATCGGCTGACCGACGCCTGCCGGATCGTCCGCGCCGCCTGCCTGGCGGCGTCGCTCGAGCGGCGATGAACGAAGTGACACGCCATCCGCATCCGGCTGACGCCAGGCTGCTGTTCGTGCTCTCGGGCGACTACGGGGAGCTGAGCAGCGCGCTGCACCTGCTGCACGATCAGCCGCTGGCGAAGAACGCGCTGATGCTTGCGCCGCCGCATATCGCCTCCGCGAACGCAGGTGCGTTGCCGTGCCGCTTGCACCCGTATCGCACCCCGCGGGACGTGGTGTCCGCGCTCGAGGAGTGGCAGCCGGACATCGCGATGCTCTTCTCCGGGTATCTGTACGGGATGAGCACCATGTTCGAGGCCAGCGTTACCACGGCAGGCGTCGCGGAGCTCCTCCAGGAAGTGATCCGGCGCGCCCCACGCGTGGTGACGAGCGACCCATTCCACGGCCTGCTGTTCGACCCGGAGATGGCATCACGTCTCTGCGAGCGCGCCGAGTCGCTGCGGGTTGCGCGGGATCTGTTGAGCGGCGTCGCCCATTTCTATCCCGTGCGATGCGATGGGCTGGCGGCGGGTGCGAAGGACCGCGCGGTCTGGGCGTTCAATCCGGCGCTCGTGCGGTCCACGCCGGCCGCGGATCCGTTCTGGTTGTTCGTCCTCTCGTCGACGGACTACCTTCTCCGGGTCGCCGAGCTCGGCGAAGCGCCTTTCGTGGATCGCGTGTGCCAGCGTCTGCTCGACGCCGCGGCCGCAGGCCGGCATCCCGTGTTCATCGCTCCGGAGTCCTGCGGAGCGGGTGTGCGCGCACGGCTGGGCGAGCGCGACGACGTCACGATTCTCAGCTCCTGCCCACACGGGCGGTTCACCGAGCTGCTGCTCGACGCCGAGTACGTGTTCTACTGGAACATGCTGTCGCACTCGACCGTGCTTCGATACGGGAACAGCCGGCCGGTGTTCTTCTTCGATCAGGGGCACATGTGCGTGTTCAGGCCGGCGTACGACACGGCCGTCGAGAACTACTTCCTCGGCTGGCGCCCGGTCTTCCTCGACGACCGGCAGCCGCTCCGGCCGTCTCTTCTGCGTATCGTCGATCGCTTCTCCAGTGCCGAGCGCGGCGCCATCGGCGAGCATCTCCGGAGCGGGCCGACGCCCGTGGAGATGGTGGCCGCGCTCCTTGCGTCGTAACGGCCGGGTCTCCTTTCCTCAGGTGGAACGCTGGTGCAGTCGCTTGATGTCGTAATCGTTGGCGCGGGTATCACTGGCGTCGCCGTGGCCCGGCTCCTCCAGCAGGCGGGCGTCGACGATTGCCTCGTGCTCGAAGCCGAGCCCGAGGCCGGGGGGCTGTGCCGCACGCGCGCGATCGACGGGCACGTGCTCGACATCGGCGGCGGCCACCTGCTCTGCTCCAAGTACCAGGAGGTCTACGACTTCATCTTTCAACACCTGCCCGAAAGCGAGTTCAACCGGTTCGAGCGCGTGTCGAAGATCGCGCTCGGTGACGAGGTGATCGACTACCCGATCGAATACAACCTGTGGCAGCTGCCCGTCGACCAGCAGGTTCCCTATCTCATCTCGTGCGTGCGAGCGGGGGAGCTGGACGGCAGCCGCGCCCCCGCCAACTTCAAGGAATGGGTCCGGTGGAAGCTGGGGAATCAGATCGCCGACGGCTACATGATTCCCTACAACCAGAAGATCTGGGGTGTCGACCCCGAGGAGCTCGACGTCGACTGGCTCGAGAAGATCCCGAAGTACGACCTCGCGCGTGTCGTTCGCGCCTGTCTGGAACGACGCGCCGACGCGGCGCTGATGCCGAGTCATCAGACCTTCTACTATCCGAAGGTTGGCGGCTTTCAAACCGTCTTCGACAGCCTCCATGCGCCGGTCCGTGACAAGGTTCTCCTGAACACGCCCCTGACCCGGCTGCGGCGGGACGGCGACGACTGGATCGTGAACGACGCCTACCGCGCGCCGCTGGTGATCACCACCATCCCGTGGCGCGTGCTGCATTCGACGACGGATGGCGCGCTTCCGCTCGAACACGAGCTCCGGTGCCTGCAGACCAGTGCGCTGGCAGTCACGCTCCACGAGGAGCCCTATGCCCACGACCGGCACTGGACGTACGTGCCGGACCCGGGCACACCGCACCATCGCGAGTTCTACATCCGCAACTTCGCCCCGCACTCGGCGCCGAACGGGATCTTCCGCGAGACCAACGGCCGCCGATTCCGCCCGGTGCGCGGCGCCATCTACGCGCACCACAACGAACACGCCTATCCGATTCCCGTCAGAGGCCATGCGGCGGCGTCGGAGACCGTCAGGAGCGCGTACGCGGAGGTGGGTGTTCTCGGCGTCGGCCGCTGGGGACAGCACCGGTACTACAACTCCGACGTCTGCATCCGTGAGGCGATGAAGCTGGTGACCGGCTACGCGGCGCACGGCCGCCCGGGGGCGGTGGCGGCGATGGCGGCGCCGAGCGGACGGACGCTCACGTAGCCGCCCGAAGACACGTCAGCGCTCAGGCGAAATCGGGATGTGCGAGCACGCGATCCGCGAACGCCAGCGGGTCCTCGTCGAACGCTTGCACGTGGTAGACCGCCCGATCCGGCAGGCCGTTGTCCCCAAGGCGCGGAAGGACGATCACGCCGGGAAAGTACGCGATGTCGCTGTCGCGGTGCAGGATGTGCAGGTGGGTGTTCGCCGTGCTGCAGAGGTCGGCGAGTCCGCTGCGCGCCGTCAGCAGGAACCCGCCGATTTCGACCCCCGAGTAGAGTTCCGCGAGGTCTCCGTGCCAGGCGACGGTGCCGGGCACCGGGGTCTCCGACGGACCGCAGTTGGTGGCCAGCCGGAATCCGCGCGCATCGAGCCCTTCGACGATACGAAGCCAGGCGCGCCACGGGTTGGGCTTCCAGCTGTATGAGAGCGGTGCCACGAACACCGTCCGCCCTTCAATCAGCCCGAGCTCACGAAACCGTTGCCGCGCAGCGTCGCGCACGTCCTCCGGGACACGCGGCTCGATCGCCGGCGAATCCAGTGACACGCCAATCTCCTCCAGGAGAAGGTGCGCAAACCCCAAACGAGCTCCTTGACGGCGGCCGATCAACTTGGCCGGACCGTACTGGAGGGCGAAGACGCGGCCGATATTCGCGCCGTCCCGAAAGACGTCCAGATCGTATTCGTCCCGATCTCTGAGCGTGACCGGGGCGTGCCGGAACAGGCGGCCGATGGTGATCTGGCCGCGTCGGCCGAAGACGACCAGACGATCCCCACCGAAACGCTCGAGAATCGTCCTCGAGTACCGGGTGACCAGAAACAGCTCCCCGGAGCTGGCATCGGGAACGATGCCCCACTCGCGCGGCCCCACGGCGCTGGCGAGGCTGCGCTTGACGGCGCTGCCGGCGGTCTGGCCGTGCATCGCCCGCGGAAGCAGGTGCAAGGTCGGGGGCACGGCCGTGATGTCCAGGAGACGCAGCAATGACGGCAGCCGCCGGCGGGAGCCATCGCGGAGCAGGATCGACGCGCCGTTGCACGCCCATGGGCCGAGCGCAATGGTTCCTTCGGTGCCGTGCTCACGGGCGAGCAGCGTTCCGTCCGCTCGCATCTCGATCGGTCCCGCGGGCTCCCGCCGCCACGAGACGGTGGCGGCAACGGGATCATGGCGGACGGTGGCTCGCAGTTGCCCTGTCGGCAGGCCAAGGCCCCGGCGCAGGCCCTGCAGCAGTGGAAGCACCGCCCACTGTGCGCGCATCCGCGGGGGCCACGAGCGCAGCGGTGGGTCTCCCCAGCCGAATATCCGTTCGATGTCACGCCAACGGCGGCGCACGCGCGTGATCGGGTAGGACGGTGGCTCGCCGGTCACGATGTACACGTCCATCAGCCGCAGGAACCAGGGTGTGTATCGCCGGGAATCCAGCAACACGAACGCGGTTCCCTTTATCACCCACGGTCCAGTCTCTTTCACGCTCGGACCTGCGGTCGCCGCGAACAGGAGTCCGTTCGCCGCTCCGACATGCACGGAGACCGCCGCGCCGGGCCGGCACGACCACGAGACTGTCGCCGTGACACCTTGCCGCGCGTTCAACGCTGGTGCGCTGACGGCCAACCGTCCGTTTCCGAGCCCCAGGATCGAGCGGAGTGCACGAATGACAGGCAGGAGCGCCACTGACAGCCGGCTGGGCGCCGACGTCCTTCCTGCGTGGTCGTCAGGACGATAGCGGAAGCGGATACTGTCCAAGGTGTGAGCCGGCAGGAGCGGGCGTTCGTTCGACACGTCCTGCAGGAACACGCGGCGGCCTTCGTCGATCCAGACGATGGAAGACAGGTCTCCGCACGGACCGCCCCTGTTGATCAGGAATCCATCGGGCCGATCGAGGCGCAGCTCGACCGCTTTCACGCCACGCGTCTTCCATTGGATGGCCGGGGTCAATCCAAAAATCGCCGGGCGCCCGGGCGGTGCCTCCTCCTCGCTCGTATAGGCGAGGGCCAGTTCGCCTGAACGGCCCGCACAGAGCGCTTTCGTGCGTCGCGCCAGAGCGGCGCGAGCACCGCGCAGTGCCGAACGCACGGGCAGGCCCACATGCGTCAGCGCCGCCAAACGCATCAGACGGACGGCGGTAAACAGATCCGGCCGCTTCCGTCGCATGTCGCCTGCACCGACAACCGCCCGCCAGAAGGCGCGCAGGTTGTTCCGCTCGAGCCACGCTGCGCGTGGGTCCCGCTCGCGCTCGTGCGTGGAGGTCAGCGCGTCGATGCTGTGGCGAACCGCTTCGACGAGTCCGTCGACGTCGCCATCGGGGAACGTCGTGCCCGAGCCGGACTGCTCAATCTGATCGCCGATCCAAGTGTCTTTCGGGCCCACGAGCGGGACGTCGAGCCCGATCGCGTCGGACACGACACTGGAGGTCCGCGCGAAGAACTGCCATCGACGATAGGGCACGAGGACGACATCGGCGGAGCGAAGCAGTTCCTGATAGCTGGCCCCTGGCAGGAACGACTCGATCAGGCGGAGGCCGCCGCGGAGGGCCGCGAGGGTCGGCAGACAAACTTCCCACGTCTCCCTGGCTGGCGCGCGTCCCACGATCTCGACGTCGGGACGTCCGAGCCGCTCCGCCAGGCCGACGACCAGGTCGAATCCCTTGCCTGTCGAGGGCACCGCCGTGGGGTACACCACGCGGATTGGTCTGCCAGCTTGCCGTGGCATCCGCTGCTCGACGTGGTCGCCCATGACCGAGAAGAACGGGAGGACTTCGATCGCCTCGCCGGTTTCCTGCTCGAGCACGTCCGCAAGTCGACGGCTGTCTGCGCGAAGGTGAAGATTGGCGGCGCGTCGCAGACCCCGTGTCCCGGCCAGGAGCTCTCTCAACTGAGGGCCCGGCCCGAACGACACGTCAGGACCCCACATGAGATGCAGGTGGTAGAGATTGAGGACGATCGGCGACGTTCCGCCGAGTGCGAGGCCCAGCCGAATCAGCGCGGCGATATGCGCAGGGTGACCGTTGTAGAGAAGGAACACATGTCGAAGGGCGCTG
This sequence comes from Vicinamibacterales bacterium, assembly GCA_050183995.1. Taxonomy (GTDB): domain Bacteria; phylum Acidobacteriota; class Vicinamibacteria; order Vicinamibacterales; family CAVVIG01; genus CAVVIG01. The sequence goes on along the minus strand of JBFXAT010000011.1, from coordinate 7,000 downwards.
GTGGCCTCCGACGCCCGGAGGCGGTCGAACGACCACAGCACCCGGTCGGAGAATTCGCGGGCATGCCGCCAGGCATCCGGCAAGCGGCCGGGGTCGTACGATAATTCCGTCCCTTCCGCGAAGGTCGGGATGACTGGAACGGCGAAGTCAGCGGGAGGAACAGCCTCCAGCCCGCCAAAGATCACGTACTCCAGCCCCTCGCCGGCCGCGGCACGAGCAAACGTACGTTCCCATTCGTACAGAATCGGTCCGCGGGACTTCTCAGCGTGCCTCAGATCCGGATTGAGAGAGACGATGCGGACGCGGGAATCGGGCACAGAACGGGCGGTGGATCAGAAGAGGGTTCGGTCGGACGGCGACGATGCCCTAGTCATGAAGCGGCATTCTAGCGCACTCGTCTCGCTCCCAAGGCCACGGGCGGCGACGCACGGCGTCCTTCCGCCGCGAGGCACACCTCGAAGTGGCGGTGCTAGGATGGCGGACTGCGATGACGACCTTCCGTCCAGCGGTCCGCGACATAGCTTCGTGGATCCGTGCGAAGCTCGTTCCCTCCGTCCGCCCGCGCACGGTGGCGCGAGACCACGATGCGCGCGTCACCTGGTACCGCGATGTCGTTCGCCCGCGCATTCTGTCGACGCCGCCTGTCAAGGGCACGACCGACCCGGTCTGCGAGATTCACGTGCTCACATCGGCGCGCGATTGTCTCAACGCGATGTGGAGCCTCAAGTCGTTCTACGCCGTGAGCAGGCGGCGCTACTCTCTCTGCATTCACGACGATGGGTCGCTCGGAACCGAGGAGTTCCTACTTCTGAGGAAGCACTTCCCGGATGCGAGGGTGATCGCGCGGGTGGAGGCGGACTGGACGACGGAGGGCAGGCTCAGCCGCTTCCCGCGAAGCCGCCTGTTTCGAGCCGTGAATCCCTTTGGCATCAGGCTCGTCGACTTCCACGAGTACCTGCGCGCCGATCGGCTGGTGGTCCTCGACAGCGACGTGCTCTTCTTCGACACCCCCGTGGAGTTCCTGCGGCGGGTCGAAGACCCCGCCTACCGGCTCAACACCTTCAACGCAGACGTGATGGCAAGCGGCTACACGACGACCTTCGCAGAGCAGGAGCCCGCGTCGACCTTCCCCCACTTCGACGCTGCTGCCGTTCGAGCACAGGTCGGCTTCGATCTTCAGCCGCGCCTCAACGCCGGATTCGGGCTCGTCCATCGCGGCTCGATCCCGCTGGAGTGGATCGAGGAGTTCCTCGCGCTGCCCGGGATCGACTTGGCCATCCGCAACGGGCGCGCCGGCGACCGGAGATCGGCGATTCAGTTCTTCCTGATCGAGCAGACGCTGGTCGCCTTGTGCAGCTCTCGATTCGGCGTCGAGCTCCTGCCGAAGGACTATGACGTCGTGCTGACGCCGGGGCTCGGCGCGCGCAGCGTTCGCCACTACATCGGCACCATTCGCGATCTGATGTACACCGAAGGCCTGGCCAGGCTGGTTCGCCGCGGCTTCCTCGACGGGAACTGGCCGCCGGCGAGCTAGGCCTGTCCGGACACGGCAACCGGCGTCCGCCGTGCCGTCAGGTACCACTCGTACGTGGACTCGATGCCTTCTCGCAGTGCGATGGACGAGGTCCAGCCCAGACCCGCGAGCCGACTCACGTCGAGCAGCTTTCGCGGCGTGCCGTCCGGCTTGGTGTGATCGAAGACGATGTCCGCCTCGGGGTAGACGACCTCCCGGATCAGCTCCGCCAGTTCGCGGATCGAGAGGTCCTCGCCGCTGCCGACGTTGATCGGGTCGGCGTGGTCGTAGTGCCGCATGAGCCAGAGGCACGCCGCGGCCACGTCGTCCACGTGCAGGAACTCGCGCCGGGCCGCGCCTGAGCCCCAAATCGTGACCGCCGGCTGGCCCGCCAGGCGGGCGTCGTCGAACCGGCGGATGAGCGCGGGCAGGACGTGTGACGATTCGAGGTCGAAGTTGTCGTGCGGACCGTAGAGATTGGTCGGCATCGCCGAGATGAACCGGTCGCCGTACTGACGCCGGTACGCCTGGCACAACTTGATGCCGGCGATCTTGGCGACGGCATAGGGCTCATTCGTCGGTTCGAGCGCGCCGGTGAGCAGGTACTCCTCCCGGATGGGCTGCGGCGACTCGCGCGGGTATATGCACGAGCTGCCGAGGTAGAGCAGCTTCTTCACGCCGCAGAGATGCGCCGCGTGCACTGTCGTCGCGTGAATCATCAGGTTGTCGTAGATGAACTCGGCCGGGCGTGTCGAGTTGGCGAGGATTCCTCCCACGGTGCCGGCTACCACGAAGACGTACTCGGGCCGTGCGCCGTCGAACCAGCGATTCACCGCGCTCTGGTCGCGGAGGTCGAGCTCGTCGCGCGTGGCGGTCAGAACGTTCCGAAAGCCCTGGGCGTCGAGATGCCGGCAGACTGCGCTGCCCACGAGCCCGCGATGTCCCGCCACGAAGATCCGAGCGTCCCGCTGCACGATCCCTCCACCGGCACGTGCGCACGCCAGTTGCGATGCGTGCACCCTGTTGCGTCCGTAGTATCGGGCCGTTCGCACGGCGATGCAACGGACGCGGCATCATCGCGGGTGCCGCGCCGCCGCTCCACCGTGAGGAGCCGCAGCCGCCTCGAACTCAACGGGAGAATCGGCGTATTCTACGGTCCGCGTCGGACGTGACGCGTCGAGGCGGCGCACGCGCCAGACGCTCAGGCCCTACGCGAACAGGTCCCCAATTCCGCATGCCAGACACACCCGCGCGTCCCAAGCTGCTCGTCTTCGTCGTCGCCTATCAGGCCGAGACGACGCTCGCGGCCGTTCTGAAGCGCATTCCCCTGGACCTCACCAGCTACGACACCCGCATTCTGGTGATCGACGACAGCTCCACCGACCGCTCGTTCGAGGTCGCGCTGGAGCTGGCCCGAGTGTGTCCGTATCCGCTCGTCGTCCTGGCCAACCGCGACAACCAGGGGTACGGGGGGAATCAGAAGCTCGGCTACGCATACGCGATTCGCGAAGGCTTCGACGTGGTCGTCCTGCTGCACGGCGACGGCCAGTACGCACCCGAGTGCCTCGCCGATCTGGTGCAGCCGATCGTCGATGGCCGCGCCGACGCGGTGATGGGTTCGCGGATGTCGACGCCGGGCGCGGCGCGGCGGGGCGGGATGCCGCTCTACAAGTGGGTCGGAAACAAGATCTTGACCCGGATCCAGAACCGGCTGCTCCATTCGACGCTGTCCGAGTTCCATTCGGGGTACCGCGCCTATCGTGTGGCCACGCTGGCGCAGCTGCCGTTCGAGTGCAACACCAACGCCTTTCACTTCGACACCGAGATCATCATCAAGCTGCTGCTCCACGGGGACCGGGTCGTGGAGGTGCCGATTCCCACCTTCTACGGGGACGAGGTCTGCCGAGTCGACGGCATCCGGTACGCCAGGGACGTGCTCGTCGCCACGGTGAGGAGCCGCTTGCACGGCTGGAGCCTGTTCTACGACCGGCGGTTCGACGTGGCGCCCGGCCACAGCTCTTACGACGTGAAGCTCGGATACGAGTCGTCTCATACCGTTGCCGTGGAAGCGGTCCAACCCGGCTCCCGCGTGCTGGACGTGGGCTGCGGTCCAGGGGCCATCGGCCGGCTGCTCAAGGAGAAGCACTGTCGGGTCGTCGGCGTCGACCTCGATCCGCGCGTCGCCATGAATGCAGACGCGTACGACGAGCTCATCCTCCGCGACGCGGAGGAGATCGATCTGCGTGACGAGAGCCTCGAGGGTTTCGACTACGTGCTGCTCCTCGACATTCTCGAACACCTGCGAAGTCCGGAGGGTCTTCTCGAGCGGCTGCGGGCGCAGGTCGGCTCGGTGCGCAAACGCCCCGTGATCGTGGCGACCACCGCCAACGTTGCATTCTGGCTCGTGCGCGTGCAGATGCTGCTGGGGAACGTGAACTACGGCAAGCACGGGATCCTCGACCTCACGCACACCCGCCTCTTCACCTTCTCCTCGTTTGCGCGCATCTTCCGGCAGTGCGGGTACCGGATCGACGCCGTGCGCGGCATCCCGGCGCCTTATCCGAAGGCGCTCGGCCTGAACCGGCTCTCGAGGGCGCTCGTCTCGGTCAACCGGATGTTGATCGGTCTCTCGAGAGGGCTCTTCTCGTATCAGATCTACCTCGAAGCCGTGCCCCTGCCGACGGTCGACGAGCTGTTGAACGACTCGATTGCGGTGAGCCGCGCTCGGACGGATCGGGTCTACGGACGAGCGGGCGAGACGCCGGCGCTCGCGGCCCCTGACGATGCGCCGGCCAGCTCGGCGAAGATGGTCGAGCGATCGAACTGATCGTCCGGAGAGGCGACGGCCGTCGACCGCCAGAGCTTCTCGAGCGACAACCCGGCCTCCTGCGCGAGGCGTGCCGTTGAGCTCGCCGAATCGATTGGCAACGCGCCGATGGGCGTCGTGGAGACGACGGCTGCGGGATCGATCGTGAGGAGCGCCACACGCGCCGACCCGACGAGCCGTCGGCACGCATCCAACGCCTTGAACGTCCGAAGACTGTCGAGGTCCACTTTCAAGATGGTGCGGGCGCCGCACACATGGAACGCTCGATCGTCGCTCGACACGCGCCAGACGTGCAGCAGGACGGGCTCCGGCGCGCCAGCATCAGCAGTGGAGGCTCCTTCCCAGGTCCAGTTCCACTCGTCGTGGTGCATGAACGCGACGATCAGCGTGAATTGATCGACCAACACGGTAGGCGTCGACGGCAGCGATCTCCGGAAGCTGTCGACCTGAAACTGATACGGCCGGCCAGAAATCCACGGAAGGGCCGCAAGACCGACGGCTCCATTGAGGAGGGCTGCAACGGTGAGCGCCGCCGTTGCGGGCTTCTTCCAGCGCGTGCGCACCTGCCTGCAAAAGAGGTCGACCGCGACGCCGAACGCGATGACCAGGTATGGGTAGATCACGTACTGATGACGCACCTCGCCGCCGTAGGGATACCGCCCCAGGAGGCCGCCGATCGCCAGACAGATCAGGATCGTCGTCGCGACGATGGCGGGCGTCGCGCGGAGCAGAGCTCCTCCCCTCGATCCGTGCCGCCAGAGCATGACGAGGGTGAAGCCGCACATCAGCAGGGCCAGCGCCGCCCGGCTGACGTCGCTGGGTGCCAACGGCACGAAGAGGCGGCTCAGGTTCACCGTTTGATCAGCCAGAAAGCCACCAACTGATTGGCGCGCGGGATCATAGATGAACGGCGAAAGGTGGCCGACGGAGAACGCTGATGCTCTTTGAATATGGACCGCCACGAGAGGCAGCGCGACAAGCGGCGGCAGGAGCATGCCGACGTTCGACGCCGCACGGGACGTGAATCCGGCGAGCGTCGGTTGTCGGCACTCCGGCGACAGCGCAAGGCACGCCAGCGTCGCCATGCCGCAGCCCGCGAAGACGAAGAGGGAACTGTAGTGCGTGAGGATGGCCAGCAGCGCACCGAGACCGAACAGCAGGCGCGGCGCGAGCGCCGGGCGAGCGAGGCCGCCCGACAGGAGATCCAGGAACCCGTGGAAGGCCATCAAGCCGAAACACCCGGCGAGCATGTACGCGCGAATTTCGACGCCCACGCGAAGCGTGCTTCCGCTGAGCGCGAACGCCGCCGACATCAGCAACGATGTCGAGAGCGAGGCTCCGAGGCGCATGAGGATCCGGCCGACGAGAAACGACGATCCGATCGCCGCCGCGATGCCAATGGAGCGGTACACGAGCAGCGTCTTGCCGAACGCGATGACCTGGCCCAGAAGCAGGTAGAAGAGCGGTGGATGTGCATTGGATGCCACCTCGTACCAGAAGTTCTGCGCCATCTTCTGTTCCGCGATGAAGACGTGCCAGGCTTCGTCGTAGTCGAAGTAGCGGATCGCCGAGAACGCAACGAGCGGCCCCGCCGTCACGACGCTGACCGCGAGCTGGAGGAGCCTGCCGCGCGCCCGATCCGAGGAGGAGCGGCTAGCGTCGTGCGACATCACCGTGGGACTGCAGTACAGGTCGCGTCGGTCGGCCGGCCGCATCTCCCGCCCGCGGCAGCATCGTTCGCCGCGACGTGTAGCACCCGACGAGCCGCCGGTCCATCATCGCGCGCACCGATCGGGCCGAGACGGTTCTCCTGGCCTGTATGGCGCGACGTTGACGCCACGCACCGCGAAGGCCCCGGAGCGCGCCGATCTTCGCGCGCACGATCGCGCGCCCGCGCCCAGTCAGGATGAACCAGAGGACCGACAGCGCGTTGGTCAACACGTGCTGCGGCAGGTATTGCCAGAAGAGCGGCCCGGGCATGTCCTTGACGAACGTCCAGACCATGTTGCGATGGCCGTGATACACGGAGAAGTCGCTGCCTGTGCCAGAGGCCGCCGATCCGACATGGCGGACGACCGCACCGGGGACGTAGCGGCATCCATACCCGAGCAGCCGCAGCCGGAATCCGAGGTCGACGTCTTCGGAGTAGCAGAAGTAGGCATCGTCGAAGCCACCCGCGTCCAGCACCGCATCCCGGCGGTACAACGCGGCCGCCGCGCACGCCGAGAAGATCTCGCGCGGACAATCGACGACGGCGGATCGCGGTCGCCGGTACCCGGCCCGCCAGTGCAGGCCGCTCACGTGGAAGACGTCGCCGATGCCGTCGAGCACGTCCGGCGCGTGCGCGCCCACCATCTGGCTGCCGAAGGAGGCGCACGCCACATGCGCGCGCGCGGCCTCGCAGAGCGACGCCAGCCACTGCGGCTCGGGAAAGGCGTCGGGGTTGAGCAGCGCCACGGCGTCGCAATCGGAGGCGTGGCGGATTCCGAGATTGTTGGCCGCGGCGAAACCCGCGTTCGTCGCGAGGCGGATCACTTCCACGCCTCTCCGGCCCGCGGCGATCGGGTCAGCGGACCCGTCGGTGCTGGCGTTGTCGACGACGATGACCCGATCGGCCGGTCGCGTCTGGCGCTGCAGGTGTGCGAGACACGTGTCGAGCA
>JBFXAT010000010.1:0-86478 GCA_050183995.1 Vicinamibacterales bacterium | reverse complement strand
CGACTGCGTTGCTGGCCCTGCTCTCGGCGGCGACATTGCGCTTCGCGGCCGTCGTGATGTGGAACGGCGGCCTCGCCGGAACCCTCGGTACCATCGAACTGCGCAGCGGATCGCCGTGGCGCGCCATCCTGATCGGCACGGCGGCTGCCGCCGCGCTGACGGCGCGATCGCTGGCCGCGCGTTCCGTCCGAGGCATCCGGGTCGGCGTAGCGCTGCTCGTCAGCGCCGCAGTGCTCGCCCTGTGTGCGCGCGCGGGCAGCGAGGTCTGGCCGGTCGGCGATGCCGCCCTCATCGAGCTCGACGTGCTGCGAGCCCTGGAAGGCCGCCTGCTGCTGGGCGCCTACTCCAGGTTCGGATGGCACCATCCCGGCCCGCTTCCCTACTATTGGCTGGCGCCGTTCTACGGCCTCGGAGGACGGACGACCGCCAGTCTCACCGCCGGCGTCGTCGTCACCAACCTCGCCTGTCTGGCGTATGTCGGCGCGGTACTCGTGCGGTGGCGGCGTGAGCTGCCCTGGTTGTTCGCGCCGGCGCTGTTCGCGCTGTTGCTCGTCTATCTGGCGCGCGTGCCCACGCTGCTGATCAGCCCGTGGAATCCGCACACGCTGATGTTCCCGCTGCTGGCGCTGCTCTTCGCCGCCGCAGCCTGTCTGCACAAGAGCCCAGCGGCGCTGCTTGCCGTGGTGTTCCTCGCGTCCTTCGTGATCCAGGCACACGTCTCGCTCGCGGGCGTCGCAGGCATCCTGCTCGTCTGGTGCGCATGGAGGCTCGCCGCCCAGTGGAAGGCAGATCCGACGCGCTCGCGCGCCGTCGGGCGAATCGGCGTTGGAGCGGCCGCCCTGTTCCAGGCCCTCTGGCTGCTGCCCCTGAGCGAACAGCTCGTCCACGCTCCCGGCAACGTCACGCTCATCTGGCAGTTCTTCAGGGGGGACGACCCACGGCAGCCGTTGATCTACGCGTGGCGCGCCTGGAGCTCGGCGCTCGCGCTCGTGCTTCAGCCCGGCCTCGAGCTCGCCGACGGCGGCCAGCTCGTTGACACGTCGCACGCATGGCTGGTCGCGGCCGGCACGGTGACCCTTCTGGCGCTGCTCTTCGCAATCCGGCGAGCCCGCGCGGCTCGACGGCTCTTCATGTTCCGGCTCGGAGAGGTGGCGGCAGTCGCGTCGATCGTCGGACTCTGGTCGGCCGTGCAGGTGCGGGGACCGATGGGCGACTATCAGATCTTCTGGCTCTCGATGGTCGGCATCGTCAACCTCGCCATCGTCATCGGCGAGCTGGCGTCGGACGCCCTCGCGACACCCCGCGTGCTCGACGCGGTCCGGCGCCATCACCCGCGCCTGGTCATCGCCTCCGCGGTCGCGGGAGTCGCCGCCGTCGCCCTCGTCGGGCTCGATCAGCTGCTCCTGCCGCACCACAATCCCGTGCCGCGCGCCGAGATGGACACGGTGCGGGACCTGATGCAGCAGCTCGCCGTGAACCTCCCGCAGACCGGCAACCGGCAGCCCGTGGTTCGGCTGCATGCCGACATGTGGAGTATCGGTGCCGGCATCGTTCTGCAGCTGAAGCGACAGGGGCTCGAGACCACGGTGATCAAGGAGCACGCGTGGCTGTTCGACGACGGGATGACGACCACCGGCCGGGAGGACATTCTGCTCGACATCGTCCGCGCCGACGCGCGCGAGGAGATCGCGCGCCGCGCCATGAACGTGACGCTCGCGCAGGCGCACGGCGTCTTCGTCGAGGGCGTCAGTCTCGTGGATGCGCCGGGCAATCGCCCGCGTTGAGACGATTCGGCGGCGGGTCCGGCCGACCGGTCAGCTTCTGGTGAGCCCCGAAAGCCGTCGGGTGGCGAGGCGGGCGAGAAGCGAACAGATGAACACGATGGCGACCAGCACGAGCGCGCCGGCCCACGCCTGGCGATGCCAGTCTTCGTAGGGCGAGATCGCGTAGGTGAACACCTGGACCGTCAACGACGAGATCGGCTGCGTCAGGCTGGTCGCGAAGAAGCGGTTGTTGAACGACGTGAAGAGCAGCGGCGCGGTTTCGCCGGCGATGCGGGCGAGAGCCAGCACGACGCCGGTGACGATTCCGGGGGCCGCGGCGGGGAGAACCACGGTGAAGACCGCCCGGGCGCGCGTCGCGCCGAGCGCCAGAGCGCCTTCGCGCATGCTCCCGGGGACGAGCAGCAGGAGCTCTTCCGTCGTGCGGGCGATGATCGGGATCATCATGATGCCGAGGGCAAGCCCACCCGCGAACGCACTGAACTGCTTGAACGGCAGCACCGCGATGCCGTAGACGAACACGCCGATCACGATCGACGGGACGCCGTTCAGAGTGTCAGCGGCGAACCGGATCACCGAGGCGAAGCGGCTGCCCGCATACTCCGACATGTAGACGCCGCTCAGGATGCCAACCGGCACGGCCATGATCGATCCGAGAACGGTCAACACCAGCGTCCCGACAATCGAATTGACCATGCCGCCGCCCGGCTCCCCGACCGGCGCCGGCATACGCGTGAAGAACTCGAGGTTCAGCGCGCGAACGCCTTGCGAGACGACGAAGAACAGGATCATCGCCAGCGGCACCAGCGCCACGAGCACCGAGGCGGCACAGAAGGCGACGAACAGCGAGGAGAGGGCCTTGCGTCTGATCATGCGTCAGGCCCCCGTCACCTGGGGCTCGACCACCGGAGCGGCGACCGGCTTGGTGCTCCGGGCCATGCTCCAGATGAGCAGGCGTGACAGTGAATTCACGACGAGGGTGATCAGGAAGAGCACGAGACCGATCTCGATGAGCGCGTCCAGGTAGAGCTCGTCGGCGGCCTCGCTGAACTCGTTCGCGAGCACGGCCGCCATCGTGTACTGGGGCGCGAAGAGCGACAACGACACCTGCGGGTTGTTGCCGATGACCATCGTCACCGCCATGGTTTCGCCGAGCGCGCGGCCGAAGCCCAGCATCACGGCACCCACGATGCCGGTGCGCGCGTAGTGCAGGGCGACGGAAATCGCTTCGAACCGCGTCGCGCCGAGGGCATACGCGGCCTCGCGCTGTGCCAGCGGAACCGACTTGAGCACCTCGCGCGTCACCGAGGACGTGAACGGCACGACCATCACCGCCAGGATCAGCACAGCCGACAGCATGCCGACGCCGAGCGGCGGCCCGCTGAAGAACGGCAGCTGACGCAGTGCATCTGGCAGCGCGGCCTGGAAGGCGCGCACCGCCGGCACGAGCACGAACACACCCCAGAGGCCATAGACGATCGACGGGATCGCGGCGAGCAGTTCCGTCAGGAACACCAGCGGCTGCCGCACGGACGCCGGACTCAGCTCGGTGATGAAGACAGCGATGCCGATCGCCACCGGCGTCGCGAGCAGCAACGCGAGCACCGACGAGTACAGCGTGCCCCAGATGAACGGGAGCGCACCGAAATCGCCGGAGACCGGATCCCAGATGGAGGTGCGCCAGAAGTCGAACCCGAACTTCTGGATCGAGAGCATCGACTGGCGCGCGAGCTCGAAGCCGATCGCCGCGACGATCAGGATGAGGACGAGCCCGAAGGCGCCGGTTCCGACCTTGAAGCCGAGCTCTCTACGCATGCCGCGCCGGTCAGCCGACTTTGACGCGCTCGAGCGCGGACAGTTCGGCCCGCACGACCGCCTCCGGCAGCGGCGCGTATCCGAGCTGAGACGCGAGTGCCTGGCCGTCGCTGAGCGCCCACTTCATGAAGTCGAGCATCGTCCGCGCCTGTTCCTTGTTCTTCGGATCCTCGTAGAGCAGGAGCCAGGTGAACGACGAGATCGGATAGGCGCCGGGGCCAGACGCGTTGGTGATCGAGACGCGGAAGTCGTCTGGCATGTCTGCGGCCGCCGCAGCCGCCGCAGCCGTGACCGACGCGGTCGTCGCTTCGACGAACTCTCCGTTCGCGTTCTGCACCAAGCCGTAGGGGATCGTGTTCTGCAGCGCGTAGATGAGCTCGATGTAGCCGATCGAGCCTGGCGTCTGGCGAACCAGCCCCGCGACGCCTTCATTGCCCTTGCCGCCCACGCCGACCGGCCAGTTGACCGACGTGGCCATGCCGACCTTCTCCTTCCAGGCCGGCGACACCTTCGACAGGTAGTCGACCCAGATGTAGGTGGTTCCCGATCCGTCCGAGCGGTGGACGACCGTGATGTCCATCGCGGGCAGCGCGACGCCCGGGTTGACCGCCGTAATCGCGGGATCGTTCCATTTCGTGATCGTGCCGAGGAAGATGTCGGCGAGGATCGGTCCGGTGAACTTCAGCCGCTGGCTGACGCCCGGCAGGTTGTAGACCGGGACGTCGGCGCCGAGCACGGGCGGAAAGTGCAGCAGGCGTCCAGGCGCGGCGGCGAGCTGCTCGTCGGTCATCGGACCGTCGGTCGCGCCGAAGAACACCGTCTCGTTGACCACCTGGCGAATACCGCCGCCCGACCCAATCGACTGGTAGTTGATTTGGACCTGCGGGTTGCGCTTGTGGTACTCGTCGAACCACTTCGAATAGATCGGATACGGGAAGGTCGCCCCCGCTCCGTTGATCTGCTGCGCACCGCCCGTCGAGGCCGACTCGGCGCTCCCCTCGCCTGCTGGCTGTCCGCCGCCGCATGCGACGGTGGCCGCTGCCAGAGTCAGCGCCGCGGCCCACGCCGCGGCGCTCCATACCCCACGCCGATCAGTCTGCTTCATCGGTCCTGCCTCCGCGTCTCGAGGCGGCGCCCACACGTGCGCAGCCCTACGCGAGAAGTGTGGATCGACCTTAGCCGGGCTGCATGTCCTGCATGCGTCCAGCGTGTTACGTGTGTGTAAATTCCCTCAAAAACTGACGCGCATCCGCGCCATCCACGTGCGCGGCGCGCCGTAGTGCGTTCCGTTGAAAATCGAGAGGAAGTTCAGCAGATATTGCGTGTCGAACACGTTCAACACACCCGCCTGGAGATGCAGCCGCGTGCTGCCGTGCTGGTAGAGCTGCGTGCCCAGGAGCACGTCGGCGAGCACGCGCGACTTCGCGCGGCCTCTCTCGGCGTCGATCAGGCTCACAGCCGTCGGGTCTTCGAAGGTCGCGGGGTCGTAGTCCTCGGGCAGCTCGAAGGGAATGCCGCTGTCGAACCGTCCCGTCACGGCGGCCGAGAAGCGCTGGCTCGGGTGCTCGTAACTGGCGCCGAACTGCATCTGCCACCGCTGGTCGTGATCGGCGTAGAACCGCTCGCCTGCCTCGGGGACCTCGTCGAGGAACAGACCGCCGGTCAGCGGCGCAGTCAGCAGGATCTTGGCGCGCGCAATGCTCGCATACCCGTTGATCCCGCGATAGACCGGCACGTCGATGCGGCCTTCGATGCCCTGCGCAAGCCCCTTCGCCACCGAGAGGGGAAAGGTGACGGTCGTGTCGAGAAACTGATCCACGTCGGCCAGGTTGGTGATGTTCTTGCGGTAGTACGCGAGGTCGACCTTGATCTTCGAGCCGACCGCCTGCTGGACGCCGACCTCGTACGCGTGCTGCCGCTCGGAACGGACGTCGACGCCAGGCACGCCTGTCGTGGAAAGGGCGCGCGCCGCCTCGGAGCTCGAGAGCAGCAGGTTTTCGGAGAACGGGGGCATGAACAGCCGGCTGTACGATCCGCGAAAGACCGTGCCGGTGTCGTGCAGGTGATAGGCGACGCCCAGCCTGGGGCTCACGCCGGTCTCCTCGACCAGCAGCCGGTAGTAGTCGTACCGGACCCCGACGTTGACGTGCAGATCCTCTGTCGGCGAGAAGCTGTCCTGGATGAAGAGCCCCAGGTTCTGCCCCACGCGGCGTCCGCTGAAATCGAACGGCTGCCCGCCCCGCGCCGGATCGAACTGCGCCTCGATCGAATCCTCGTCCGTATCCCGGCCCACCATGTGGAACAGCTCACGCACCGGATTGCGGTCGTACTGCACGCCCGTCTTGAACCGGTGCTTTCCCGAGGCGTAGCTGAGCGAGGCGTTGACGCCCTGGTGGTCGAGTGACCGATCCTGGGTCGCCGCCAGCGGGTTCGCAGTCGACGCGTCGAGCACGGCCGTGGCCGCACGCCTGTACGCCACGACGTCCAGGGCGATGTCGCTGCCGAACTGGCGCAGCCATGACACCGTCTGCGAGTTGTCGCGCAGAGCCTGCTGGATATCGACGCCCAGCGCCTGCGGCGCTCGCCGGTTCGCGACGTGGAAGTCGCTCCCGTTGGCCGACATGACGACGCGCAGGAAGTCGCTGTCGGTCGGCCGGAGCTCCAGCTTCGCCGTGAGCCTCCGTGCATCGCCGCTGTTGTTGAAGTTGTCGGCCGTCGGCGGATCCAGATAGCGATCGGTCCGGTTGGCCCCGGCGCTGACGAAGTAGCCGATACGCGGAGTGATCCGGCCGCCGACCGTGCCGCCGCCGTCCACCGCGCCGAATCGACCGAGATTGAAGCTGACATTGCCGGTGGCGCGGCGCGGATCGTCGAGGCCCGATCGCGACGTGATGTCCACCACGGCGCCCAGCTTGCGGCCGTACTCGGCCGGAATGCCGCCGGTCATCACCGACGCCGACTTCACGTAGCGCGGATCGAGCGGGTTGGCATACGCCTCGGTGTACTCGTCGGTCATCGGCACGCCGTCGACGACGTACTGCACCTGGCCATGCGACCCGCGGACGTGGATGCGCCCGTTCTGGCTCGGAATGAACCCAGGCGCCGACAGGAGCACCGCCGAGAGCTGCCTGGTCGGCGTGGCGGTCGGCAGGCGGTCGAACAGGTTCGAGCTCAGGTCGACGTGCGACCCGCTCGACGTGGTCTCGAGCAGGGCGTCGGCCGAGACCTCGACCACCTCGTTCACCGAACCGACGCGCAGCTGCAGGTCCATGGTCATCGGCACCGTCGTATGAACGTCGACGATCTCCTGCGCGGGCGCGAACCCCGAGAGCGTGGCCGTCAACACGTAGGTCCCGAACGGCAGGTTGGAGATCTCGAACCGGCCGTCGGCGTCCGTTACGCCTTCCTGACTCGCCTGCGACACGGGGTTCACCAGGCTGACCGTCACGCCCGGTGTCGGCAGCCCCTGCGGGTCCTTGACCAGACCGCTCACCGTTCCCACGTTCTGAGCGCTCACCGCCGTGACGCTGACACACACACTCATCCACACGAGCAAACCGACGCGCATTGCCCCGCGCAACATCGTTTCCGGCATGGCCGACACCTCGCCAACAGAGACAACAACGATCGCGTGCGCCTTCGCGCGGTCGCGCGCAGCACACACGAACAGGAACTGCAGCTGGAGGTCAGGCGAGCGGCGGAGCGCGGGCGTGCTGGCGACGGGCGAGGGTGATGCCGGTGTCGGCCTGAAGACGGGATAGCAGGCGGATCTCGCCGGCGCCTGGAGACCAGACGGCGAGCGCCGAGGCGAGGGAGCGGAGCGAATGGCTGTGGCAGACGAAGCAGTGGTCCGGCGACGGCGTCGAAGCCGGGTCGGCACCGACTCGGTGAGCGGAGTGATCGTGCTGCAGCACCACGCCGCTGCACAGCACATCGTCCGACTCGTCATGCAGCAGCGCCGAGATCGAAATCCACACCATGCACGCGAGCATGGCGATGGACAGCGCGGAGGCCGCCCGGGTTCGTCTGAAAGCGCTAATCACAGCCGTTCCTTAGAGTAGGGCCAGGCGGCGGGGCTGTCAAACGGGCGCACCCCAGGACGCGGCCCCACGGGGACGGGATCGCGCCGGCGCGCGGGCGCGGAGCGGCAGGGGCCGGCCATCGCATGGGCGACGGCATGACGCCGGCGCGTCGTCGCCGCAACCATCTCGTAACGATGCGCTCGCCGCCGTGGCGACGCACGGCGATGTGTCGCATCCGTCGCGAGAACGTCGCAAGACGTTCAACCCCGGTTGCTAGCGTCGTGGCGCGCGGGCCGATGGAGGTCGCGCGCTTCCGATGAGGTTGATGGATCCATGGTTCTCAGATCGTTCGTCCTCGCGCGACTGTGCCTCGTCGCGCTCGTCCTGCTGTTCGCGTCACCCGCCTGGGCGCAGTTCGATTCCGGGACGGTGCTCGGCACCGTCCGCGACACGAGCGGCGCGGTGCTGCCCGGCGCCTCGGTGACGCTGCTCAGTACCGACACCGGCATTGCCGCCGCGCGCGTCTCGGACGACCGCGGCAACTACGAGTTCTCGACGGTCCGGGTCGGGACCTACGCGCTGACCATCGAGCTTGCAGGGTTCACGAGCCGCGAAGTCACCGGCGTGAAGATCGACATCGGCGCACGCCGGCGCGTCGACGTCGAGCTGAGCGTCGGCGGCCTGACCGAGGCGATCAGCGTCACCGGCGCCGCGCCGCTCCTGGAGACCGACTCCAGCCAGCGGGGACAGGTCATCTCGGGCGAGCAGACGCAGGCGCTGCCGCTGAACGGCCGCGAGTACTCGGCGCTGGCGCTCTTGACGACGGGCGTGCGCCTGTCGTTCTCGTTCGCCTCCGGCAACACGCCGCGCGAGGGCTCGTTCAACGTGAACGGCCTGCGCAGCACGTTCAACAACTTCCTGATCGACGGCGTCGACAACAACGCGTACGGCACGAGCAACCAGGGATTCTCCAACCAGGTGATGCAGCCGCCGCCGGACGCCGTCGGCGAGTTCAAGGTCGTCACCAACAACGTGAGCGCGGAGTACGGCCGCGCGGCGGGCGCGACGATCAACGTGGTCTACCGCAGCGGCACGAATCAGCTGCACGGAAGCGGCTGGGAGTTCTTCCGCGACACCGCGCTGAACGCGGAGGGCTTCTTCAAGCCGGCAACCGGCAAACCCGAACTGCGGCGCAACCAGTTCGGCGGCGTGGTGGGTGGTCCGCTCGTCCGCAACCGTGCGTTCTTCTTCGTCGACTACGAAGGATTCCGGCAGACGCGGCGCGCGACCGCCTTCGCGTCCATCCCGTCGGCGGCGAACCGCCAGGGCATCCTGCCGGTCGCCGTTCGCGATCCGCGCACGGGTGCCGTCTATCAAGCGGGCACGCCCATTCCGATGACGCCGTTCGCACAGGCGGTGCTCGACGGCCTCCCCGCGGCCACCGGCAGCGGCGCCGCCAACAACTACTCGGTGTCCCAGGCATTCACGAATGACACCGACAAGACGGGCGGCAAGGTCGACGTCCAGCTGAAGCCGGGGCTCTCGGCATTCGGCCGCTACGGCTGGCGGGATCTGACGACCTTCGATCAGCCGGTGCTGCCGCTGCCGTCCGGCGGCGACGGCAACGGGACGATTTACGCGCGAAACCGCCAGCTGGCTCTCGGCTCCACGTGGGTGCCGTCGACGACGTCGCTGTTCGAGGTGCGCTTCGGCTTCTCGAAGACCCAGGCGGGCAAGAACCCCCCGGCGCTCGGCGCACCAGGCGCACTCGATGCGTTCGGATTGACGGGCCTTCCCTCGGACTCGCGCATCGCCGGCGGGCTGCCGACGCAGACCATCACGGGCTACACGACGCTGGGCCGGCAAGCCACCAACCCGCAGTGGCAGTACCCCACGGTCTTCAACCCCAAGGTCAACTACACGTGGATGGCGGGCCCGCATTCGCTCAAGAGCGGCTACGAGTTCCAGCGCATCAACACCGAAGTGCAGGACGTGAATCCGCTGTATGGCCGCGACACCTACGCCGGCCAGTTCTCGCGACCCGCGGGCGCCTCGGCCAACAACATCTACAACCTGGCGGACTTCATGCTGGGCCTGCGGTCGCAGTACGCCCTCAGCAACGTGCTCGTGGCGAACATGCGGCAGAACATGCACTTCCTCTACGTGCAGGACGACTGGCGCGTCCGCGACGGGCTGACGCTCAACCTCGGGTTGCGCTACGAGTACGCCACGCCGCAATGGGAGCGCGACAACATCCTGACGAACTTCGATCCCGCCACGCGCACGATGGTGGCCGCGAGGGACGGATCGATTCGCGATCGCTCGACGATCAATCCCGACCGCAACAACTTCGGCCCACGCCTCGGATTCGCCTGGACCGCAGCCGAACGGACCGTCGTCCGCGGCGGCTACGGGATCAGCTACGTGCACTTCCACCGCGCCGGCGGAGGCAATCTGCTGCCGATCAACGGCCCGCAGGTGATCAACGCCGTCGTGAACCAGAGCCCCACCGACGCGGGCTTCCTCCCGACCGAACAGGGGTATCCGCAAGGGCTGACCGACCCGGCGGCCTTCGATCCGCTGAAGGCGAACATCACCTACATGCCGTCGGACTATCAGTCCAGCCGCGTGCAGAGCTGGTACGTGTCGCTGCAGCGCGAGCTCGGGCACGGCATCCTCGTCGACGTCGCCTACGTGGCCAACCGGGCCGACGGGCTGCTGCTCTTCGCCAACTACAACCAGGCACGGCCCAACAATGCCGCCGGCACGCTCTCGCTGCAGGAACGGCGTCCGATTCCGGAGTTCGCCGACATCACCTATGCCTTCAACGGCGGCAAGTCGCGCTACCGCGCCCTGCAGGGCAAGTTCGAGTGGCGGCACCGCGACCTGACGATGCTCAGCTCGCTGACCCTGTCGGTCGCGAAGGACAACGGCGCGGGCTCGCTCGAGAACCCGAACGGGAACTTCCCGGCGCCCCAGGATGTCAACAACCTCGACGCGGACTTCGGGTACTCGGCCTATCACCAGCCCTACAACAGCACGACGAGCGTGGTGTGGTCGCTCCCCTTCGGGCGCGGGAAACACTGGGGCGGGTCGTCGCGCATCGTCGACGCCCTCGCGGGCGGCTGGCAGCTCGCGGCCATCAACAGCCTGTTCTCGGGTGAACCGGTCACCTTCACCTACACGCCGACCAACGCGTTCATCGTGTCGGGGATCGCGCAGGACTTCCGCGGCGCGAACAACTACCGGCCCAACGTGTCCGGTGACCCATACGCGTCGAGCGGCACGCAGAGCATCACGAACTGGTTCAATCGCGACGCGGTCGTGATCCCGACCGACCCCAGTCAGCCCTTCGGCAACGCCGAACGGAACAGCGTGCGAGGGCCGATGTTCTGGCAGATCGACATGGCGGCGAGCAAGCAGGTGCCGCTCACGCGGTCGGTGAGGGTCGAGTTCAGGATCGAGGCCTTCAACCTGCTGAACCGGACGAACTTCCGGGCTCCCAACGGCAATCGCAGCTCGAACGCGTTCGGCACCATCACCAGCACGTACGATCCGCGGCAGCTCCAGCTCGGGCTGAAGCTGCTCTGGTAAACGAAAAAGGGACGAGGGGAGCGCGGATACCGCGCTTCCCCTCGTCCCTGCTGTCGCCCTCGAACTTCGTCGACGGCGTCCGGGCCGCCTCTTCCTGCGACGTCCTGCGACGACCTACGACGCCTGTCTCAGCGGACTGGATCGCGCGGAACTGCGCAGGAAGGCTCCCGCCGCCGTCTTCACGAGGAAGCCGCGCGCGACCAGCGCCGACAACGCGCGCTCGCACACGTCCGCGGGCATGTTCCACAAGCGGCGAGCCTGGCTCGCGGTGAGCTTCAGGTCGGGCATCTCGATGTACTCCATCGCGATGCGGAAGACGGCGTGATCCTGTTCAGTACTGACATTCATGGCGGTTCTCCGGCTCGGGTTGTTGCAATCCCAGCGTCGAATGGACACCCGGTGAGCGGCAAGACGCTCCTGGTGCCGGCTCGCACGGCCATGCGCCGCCGAACCGAGACCCGCCTCGCCGATCACCGGCTGTCCACCGGCGCGTTCCACGTGCTGCTGCCACGGCCGACGTGTCACGCGGCCGCCCACGATCCGCTGCGATAGAGCGTCAGCGCCACGTCGACGTTGGCGCGCAGCGCAGCGGCAATCGCCTCCCAGTTCTTCTCGCACCGCAGCAGCGTCTTCCACGAGTACAGGTGCTTGGCCTTGTGGAAGTCGCTGTTGGCCACATACGGGTAGTGCTTCAGGCTCGTCACCGAGAACAGATCGTCGCGGTTGGCGGCCTCCCAAACATCCACCAGATCCACCAGCTTCTTTCGGTTGTCCCAGAGGAAGCAGGTGCTGATCTCGATGCGGCGCGTCGTCCGGTGATGCGGGTGGCAGGCGATGCTCACCGCGCCTTGACGCCGGATCTCCTCGAGGATCTCGCGCGCCGTCTGATCGGCGCTGATGTACTTCTGGATGTTGAGCGCGATGATGTGCGAGTTCTTCCTGCTGCGGAAATTGTTCTGGGTGACCTCGGCGCCAGGAATGACGAGCATGTCGTAGAGTCGCCGCGCGCGCTTCGCCTCGGCCGCAATCTCGGCCAGGTAGTCGTCGAACCGGCTCTCGGTCACCGAGAAATCCCGTCGCCCCAGCGACATCAATCGTCCGGCCCGCCCCAGCAGATCACGCTTCATCAGAATGTGGTCCGTGATCGCTATGACGTCGAAGCGCCCGGTTTGGCCGTAGAGGTCGACGACGTCGCGGATGGACAGGCGGCCGTCGCTCCACGTGGTGTGCACGTGGAAGTCGCAGAGGAGGAACGGCTCGTATCCAGGCATCCTCAGGCCCTCACGTCGACGTGGGTCCGGTCGGCCGGACGATGGCGAAGGATTTCCGACCAGAAGTTGCGCACGTACAGTCCGAACACGCGACGCTTGCCCATCGCTCGGTACCGCCGCGCGGACGTCCACACCCAGCACTCGCGCGCGAGACCGACGACGCCGATCGGCGTCAACCGCCGCCCGAGGTTCGTGTCCTCGCCGTGGAACTCGACCGACCGATCGAAACCATCGATGGCCTGCAGCGCGTCACGACGAACGGCGAAGTTGCCGCCATAGAGAATCGCGCCGGCGCCGAGCGCGTAGTGCACGAACAGGTGGGTCGGCGGCGCGACCAACATGTCGTACGCGCGAATCAAGGCGCGGCCGGTGAGATCCCAGTCGTAGAAGCGATACGGGCCGGTCACGGCGACGATCGCCGGACCTCGCGCGAAGCGCCGCTCGATGCGTTCGAGCCAGGTGAGCGGCGGCCGGCAGTCGGCGTCGACATAGGCGAGCAGATCGCCGCGCGACGCGTGCCGTCCCGTTTCCCGCGCCCGTACCAGTCCCCGCGCCGGTTCCTCGACGACGCGCACGCCCGGCACCGATCGCGCGACGGCCCCGGTCCCGTCAGTGCTCGCGTTGTCGACGACGATGATCTCGTCTGGGGGACGGGTTTGCGACAGCAGCGCGTGCAGGCACGGAGCGAGGTAGTCGGCTTCGTTGTAGGCGCAGACGATCACGCTGATCGTCACGGGGCGGCCTGTTCCATCGCCACCAGGGTACGGCGATGGTGTAACGGGCGCGTGGCGGCTCGGAGTCGCGTGGGAAAAATCTGGCGCTACTGCGAGGCCTTGTCGAGCGGCGCGAGCACGATGTACCAGCTCTCGCAGTCCATCGTCGAGCCGCCGCCCAGCGCCACCGTGAACTTGAGGTTCAGGGATGGGATCTCCCACTCGCGCCTGGCTCGGCTCCCTTCCATCGTCACGCGAAAGGGCCGGAGAAGGTTCTCGGGCGAATCGTGCTCGCGGTGCTCTTCCTGGACACCCTTGAAGATGCCGAACTCGCGGCGAGGGCCGAGATGGACTTCGAACTGGGGCACGCCGTTGACGTAGTGATCGTAGATCTTCTCGGCATAGCGACCGTCGCGCTGCTGGCACGACTGCCAGTTGCCCTCGAGGATGTTGCGCGGGTCGCTGCTGTAGGAGACCCAGTCCTGCGCGGCGGCGGACCGGCAGAGCCCGGCCATGCACAACGCGCCGACCACCACGACTGCCCTGACGAACGAACGCCGCACGCAGGCTCCTTTTCCGACGAACACCGGAAACAGGCGCAGAATAACATGCCGCTTTCCACACCCGTAACCCAGAATTAACAGCGCCGACACTCCACCGAAATCTGTGCCCGATAGTGTGGAGTCGAACACATGCACAAACATCGGGTGCTGATCGTCGAGGACGAACGGGACATCGCCGGGCTGATCAAGCACACCCTGGAGCGGAGCGCCAACGCCGAAGCGGAGATCGTCGGCAGCGGCGACGCCGCCCTTCGCGCGGTCAGCTCACGCCCGCCGGATCTGGTCATCCTGGACCTGAACCTTCCCGTGCTCGGCGGCCTCGAGGTGTGCCGCCTGCTCCGTGCCCGATCGGATGCACGACACCTGCCGATCATCATGTTGACGGCACGCAGCAGCGAAAGCGACCGCGTGGCTGGGCTGGAGATGGGCGCCGACGACTACGTGACCAAACCGTTCAGCCTCCGGGAGCTGACCGCGCGCGTGCGTGCGGTGCTGCGCCGAAGCGTGTCTCCGGACGAGCGCCCTGCTTCGATCTATCAGGGAGAACGGCTGATGGCCGACTTCGAGGCCGTGGCGGTCACGGTCGACGGTCAGGCCGTACGACTGACACGACGCGAGTTCGAGCTGCTCCGGTATCTGGTGCAGAACCGGAATCGCGTCGTGTCACGCGATCGGCTGCTGGAGCGGGTCTGGGGCTACGACAAGCTGGTGGAAACGCGGTCGGTCGACGTACATGTGGGACGGCTGCGGCAGAAGCTGGGCGCAGCCGGACGGCAGATCGAGACCGCCGTGGGCCTCGGCTACCGTTTCATCGACTGACGGCCTGCAGGGTCCACCCGTGCTCGAGCAGCGAGGAGACCTCACGCTCGACCTTGGTGCGCATCTGCTCGACGCGATGCCAGTCCTTGTAGGTTTCGCGCTTGCGCAGCACGCGATCCTCCTCCAACCGGACCTCCCACCCTTCCTCTCCGGCAAGCGTGATCGAATAGCGGCGCACGTGGTTACTCGAGACGAGACTCAGATCCAGCATGGGTGACCTCTGGGACGCAACGGATCTTGCCCGTACTGGCTGTAACGCCGCTGTAAATTCTGCTCGGTCAGATGACACATCTGTGCCGTAACATGCTGACTCACGGAGAGTTGAGGATGACTGAGACACAGAATCAGAACTATCGGAATCATGGGCGGGTGGTGCCGGTCTACCACATCGGCGTGTTCTTCATTCTGCTGGTCAATTTCGTCTGGGCCGGCTACCGGGTCCTGCAGGGACCGTCCGGCGACAGCCTGGTCACCTGGTTGACGAGCATCGGCCTGATCCTGATGTTCTTCTCCGTGCGGGCGCAGATCCTGACGGTGCAGGATCGCGTGATCCGCGTCGAAATGCGGCTGCGGCTGCGCGCGTTGTTGACGCCGGACGCGGCGGCGCGGGCCGCTGCCCTGCCGGTCAAGCAGCTCGTGGCCCTGCGTTTCGCGGGTGACGCCGAGCTCCCGTCGCTCGTGGAGGAGGTCCTCGCCGGGCGGCTGGTTTCCCAGAAAGACATCAAGACACGCGTGCAGGACTGGCAGGCG
The DNA here is from genome assembly GCA_050183995.1 of Vicinamibacterales bacterium. Classification (GTDB taxonomy): domain Bacteria; phylum Acidobacteriota; class Vicinamibacteria; order Vicinamibacterales; family CAVVIG01; genus CAVVIG01. Next base: position 71,150 of record JBFXAT010000010.1, on the reverse strand, counting down.
GACTTCCTGCGAGCGTAGGCCGCAGCCCGCTCAGCGCGCGAGGGCACGAAGGATGGCGGGCGTGGCGAACCAGCGCAAGGAGCCTGGCTGGGTCGGAGGCAACGCCGCCACGTCGATCCGGCACACGGCGCCCTTCTTGAACTCGACGGCACGGCGCATCCCAAGCAGCCGCGCGGCCAACTCGCCGATACCCGGCTCGTGTCCCACGAGCGCGACACGGCGCCGCCGGGCGTAGCGTTCCAAATCGGCGAACACCGCCGCCGGGGCCGTGTCCGGAGCGAGCGAGGCGACCACGGCGACTGGCGGAGCCGGCTCGAACGCGGCCGCCACAATCTCGGCGGTCTGACGCGCGCGAACGAGCGGGCTGGTGAGAATCTGGTCGAAGGTCACGCCCAGTTCCGCGAGCCCCTCCGCGCACCTGCGCATCCGCCGGGCTCCGGCGTCGGACACCGGACGACGTGCGTCGTCGGGCCAGCGCGGACCACGCTCCTCCGCTATCGCGTGACGGATCAGATAAAGCGCAACCCCGGCCATCATCCTGCCCGCCGCCGCTCGGCGCGAGCTGCGGCCGAGGAGGCCGCCAGCCGCCCGCACAGGGCCACCAGCGCGTCCCGGTCGCGCATGAACTTCCCGTGCAGCGTGCGGCAACGCGTCTCGAGGAACGAGCGGAGCCGTGCCGCGTCGTGTTCGCTCGTCGGACTGCCGGAGTGGACGCGGTCCTGAACGCCGCGCACGCGGTCGAGCACCATCTGCGCGTCGTGCAGCCGCCCGAGCGTCCCTTGCAGCCGCTTCAGCTGGCGGAGGTCCGCGGCGAAGCCCGGTTGAATCGCCTGGACCACCTCGAGCGAATAGCGAAGCTTCTTCACCGCGATGCGCGCTCGGTGCAGGCGATCGGGCTCGTAGAGCGCACCTGAGTCCCTGACCTCGCGCCGAACGCGGCCGGCCCTGCGGACGACGCGGGCGCGCGCGGCCCGCTCGAATGCCCGCTCCCGGGCGCGCGTCGCTCCGCTCGATCCCGTCTCCTGCGGAATCGCGTCGAGCTCGACCAGCACGCGCTTCAATCGGCCGGCGGCGTGCCGCGCATCGCGCCGCCGCGACCGGTCCCCTGCGTGGACGCGGATGGCCTCCCTGACCAGATGCACGTACGACGTCGATACGCGATCGACGCGCATCAGCTTGTCGAGCAGAAGGATCTCGGCATCGACGTCACGCAGGCGGCTCAGCCTCCGGCGCAGCTTGCGCAGCCGCCGCAGCAGGCGCCGTCCTTGGTCAGGGTCGAGACCCGAAAGTGGAACCAGCTCGGACAGCCGCCGCGTGGCGATGCGTGCGTCGTGCACGGCCGCGGGATCGCCGCGGTGCACCCCCTTGAGGGTCCGTCGAAGCTGTTGCATCCGGTGCTCGAGGAGCTTGTCACGAGGAATTGACGCCGGCATGCTATGACCGAAGAGCTGAACCGAATATCGAGTATAACGCGTGGTGGCGCGACATGAACCGCGCGCGAGGTGAGCACATCCATGCGCCTGGCGGCCATCGACATCGGAACCAATTCTCTCCACATGATCGTGGTCCGGATCCGTCCGGATCTCTCGTTCGAGGTCGTCGACCGCGAGAAGGAGATGGTCCGGCTCGGCGCCGGCGGTCTCGACGGGCGCGCGCTCACGCCTCGCGCCATCGAAGACGCCCTGCAGGTGCTGTCGACCTTTCGGCGCCTCGCGGAGTCGCACCAGGTCGAGCGCATCGAAGCGGTCGCCACGAGCGCGGTCCGAGAGGCCGAAAACGGCGGGGCGTTCCTGAAGGCGATTGCCGACCGGACGGGCATCCGGGCGAGGGTCATCTCCGGCGCCGAAGAAGCACGTCTCATCCACCTTGCCGCGGCGTACGGGGTGGGGCTCTCGGGAGAAGTCGGCGTGGCCGTCGACATCGGCGGAGGCAGCGTCGAAATCACGCGCGGCACCGGTCCCACCATGAGCGCGGGGCGCAGCTTCAAGCTCGGCGTCATCCGTCTGACCGAGCGGTTCGTCAAGTCGGATCCGATCACTCCGCGCGAGGAGCGCAAGCTCGCCAGGCACATCGAGACCGAAGCGCGAGAGTACCTCGAAGAGGTGGCGGCCGCAGGTTTCGACCGGGTGATCGGCACCTCCGGATCGATCCTCAGCATCGGCAGCATCGCGGCCGCGCTGGAAGACGGAACCGTTCCCGCTTCGCTCAGGAACCGTCGCGTCGCCGCCAAGCAGATCCGGCGCGTGCGCAAGCTGCTCTGCGAGTCGAGCCTGCAGAAACGGCTCCTCATCCCCGGGCTGGACCCGCGGAGGGCGGACATCGCCGTCGCCGGGTCGATCCTGATCGACACGATCCTCCGAACGCTGGACGCCGACGAGATCACGCTGTGCGATCTGTCGCTGCGCGAAGGCATCGTGCTCGACTACGTCGCGCGGCACCACAAGGAGATCGCGCAGGCGGAGCGCTACCCCGACGTCCGCCGCCGCAGCGTCGTCGAGCTCGCCGAGCGCTGCAACTACGCACCCGAACACGCACAGCACGTCGCCACGCTCGCGCTGGCTCTGTTCGACGCGACACGGGGCACCCATGCGCTCACCGATCGCGAGCGCGAGTGGCTCGAGTTCGCCGCGCTGCTGCACGACATCGGCGTGCACATCAGCTACGAAGCGCACCACAAGCACTCCTACTACTTGATTCGCAACGGCGATCTCCGCGGGTTCGAGCCGATCGACGTCGAGACCGTCGCCTTGATCGCCAGATACCATCGACGCGCGCTGCCCGGCCGCAGCCAGGCGGCGTTCCGCAAGCTGCCTCGGAAGCGGCGGAAGACGGTCCGCACGCTGGCAGCGATCCTCCGCCTCGCGGAATCGCTCGACCGGAGCCACGCGCAGATCGTGACCGGTCTGACGTTCAGCGACCGCGCCGACGACGCGCTGTTGCAGGTGCACACGCGGGGAGACGCCGAGCTCGAGATCTGGGCGGCGTCGAGGCACGCGGAAGCGTTCGAGCGGGTCCTGGGCAAGCCGTTGCGCTTCGAGACGCTGGCCGCGGCCACGGCGGCGCCAGCGGCGCAGACCCAGAACGGCGAATCCGGCCGGGGACGCCGGCGCGTCGAACACTGGCCGGCTGCGGGTTCGGCGGCACACTCCGACTCGTCGGACCACCGATCTGGGGCAACTCGGCGAATGGCGCTGGTGGGCGGTCCCGGCCGGCGGCGGCTGAGGGGCTGAACGGGCGGCGAAATTCGCCGGAGCGTGTGACGGCCGTCACGGATCTGTCACACGGCGCGGCTACCGTGAGTGAAGTCACGCTCTCGTAGCCGACCCGTGCCAGAACCACGATTCCATTACCCCGATGACCCGCGTCCTCGCTGACGCGGTGTCGAGCCTGACGGCGCCGGAGCTCGTCGCCGTCACGGCCGGAGCTGCGGCACTCCTGCTGGTCTCCTCGAGACGCCTGCTGGCGCTCGCAAGCACGCTGCGCGCGCGCGCCTGGACACCCGCCGCGGCCAGGACACTCTCGACGCTCGTCGGAACGTTCAGCTATTCCGTCGACGATCTCCCGGCGGCGGACGGCGCGCCGCCGGCGTTCGTCGAGCGCAGGCGGCAGGGGCTCGCCGCGTTGTCGACACGGCTGCAGACACGCTTCTCGGCGTCGGCGGTCTGGGGCGACGCCGTGCGCCGGGGACTTTCGGATCTGCGATTCACCGATCTCTCGCGCGTGCCGTTCCCGTTCGTATCCGCCGTTCAGGCGCAGTTCAACCTCAGCTCGGCCGTCGTCGAGTCGCACGGACCGCGCGTGAAGACCCTCGATGGCGAATGGACGATCGACGTCGGCGGCTCCTACGGCGTCAACGTCGCCGGGTACGATCGCTACAAGGCGTGGATCGAGCGGGGCTGCGCGCGCGTGCGCGATCTCGGTCCGGTCCTCGGTCCCCTGCATCCGATCGTCGCGTCCAACATCGCCAGCCTGAAGGCCATCTCCGGTCTCGACGAAGTGTCGTTTCACATGAGCGGCACCGAAGCGGTCATGGCCGCCGCGCGCCTCGTGCGCTTCAACACGCGCCGCCGCCTGATCGTCTGCTTCTCCGGGGCCTATCACGGTTGGTGGGACGGCGTGCAGCCTGGCCTCGGCAGCGAGAGGGCGCTCGACGACTGCCTCACGCTGAAGGACATGCACCCGGCGTCGCTCGCGGTCATCCGGCGCCGCGCCCGAGAGATCGCCGCCGTCTTCGTCAACCCGGTGCAGTCGTTTCATCCCAACGCACCGCCGCCGAACGACGCGGTGATGCTGGCCAGCGGCGCGCGGTCGGCAAGCGACACGCACGAGCCCTACCGCGTCTGGCTCCTGGCGCTTCGTGCGACCTGTCGCGAACACGGCGTTCCGCTGGTCTTCGACGAGGTCTACACGGGGTTCCGGCTCGCCCCGGGGGGAGCGCAGGAGTACTTCGGCGTGCACGCCGACATGGTCATCTACGGCAAGACGCTCGGAGGCGGACTCCCGGTCGGCGCGGTGTGCGGATCCTCCTCATTGATGAAGCGGGTCGACCCCGCACACCCGATGCGCATGGCGTACGTCGTCGGTACGTTCTCCGCGCACCCGGCGGTGATGGGGACCATGCGCGAGTTCCTCGACTGGCTCGAGGCGACGGGCACGCCAGCACTCTACGCCGCAGCCAATCGCGACTGCGCCGCCTGGATCGCCGACACGAATGCGCGGCTCGTCGCCGCGCGGTTGCCGGTCAGGCTCGCCGGGCTCGGGACGATCTGGACGATCCTCTACACCGAGCCGAGCCGCTTCAACTGGCTCTTGCAGTACTACCTTCGCGACCAGGGGTTGACGCTCAGCTGGGTCGGCACCGGACGATGTCTGTGCAGCTTCGACATGACGTCGACCGACTATGCGGCGCTGCAGGAGAAGGTCCTGGAGGCGGCGCATGCGATGCGGCGCGACGGCTGGTGGTTGTCCGAAGACGAGTTCCCTGGACGCGCACGGCACGTCCGGTCGCATTTGAGAGGAGACATGATGCGCAGCCTGATCCGAGTTCCGTCCTCAATCTCGACGTTCTACCGTGCGGTGATGCAGCGGAAGCACGACGACCACCATGCGTCGCACAACGACGCCGCCAACCAGTTGCTGCACCTTCTGAGCTCGAGCGCGTTTCTCGTCAGCTACGTTCTCGCTCCGTCGAACCTCACGCTGGCCATGTGGATCGGCGTGCCGGCACTGCTCGTCAGGCAATTCGGGCACGCCATCCTCGAACCGCCGTGCCACGACGCCGAAGCGCTGCTCCTCGGCTACGACACCAGAACCAAGTCGGCCATCCTGCTGGCGTACTTGCTGATCCCGATCGCAGACGCTCTGCGCGGCGGCGCCGCGAGCGTGGGCATGCTCATCGAGATCGCTCCGCAGATCGCGCGGCACTGGTTCTGGTTCACCATGGCGGTCGTCTGGGGACGCGCGGGACTCCTCACGTGGCGGCACGACGTCCGAACGGCCTTGGTCTGGCTCGTGAAGCTGGTCACCGATCCGCTGACGGACCTGCTCGAGTACCGTCCGTGGCGGACGGAGAAGTCGGCCGCGTAGCCCGGGCGTGGACGGCTGGCTCCTCCTCGTGGCTGCACTGGCGCTCGCGCCGGAGCGGATCGCGTACATCTGGATCTCGCGGCAGCCCGCGCGCTTCGCACGTCTGATCGAGCGCGTGCGTCCCGCCGGACACGCCAATCCGATGCGGGCCGTGGGGCACCTGTTCGTGGGATTCAAGATCGTGCAGGCCTGCGTGATCGTGGGCTGGCTGCAGTGGCACGCCGCCGGCGCGTTCCTGAGGACGGTCAACGTGGGATGGCCCGCCGTGCTCGGAGGCATGCTCGTCGCGGGCGGCCAGTACCTGAACCTTCGCGTGTTCCGGCTTCTCGGATTCGACGGGGTCTTCTACGGGAACCGCTTCGGCCTGCGTCTACCGCGGTGCGAAGCGTTCCCGTTCTCGGCGATCGCCCATCCTCAGTATTTCGGCGCGTGCCTCAGCATCTGGGGCATCTTCCTGCTCGCACGATTTCCGCACGCCGACTGGTTCGCGATACCGGCTATCGAGTCGGTGCTCTACGCCGTCTCGGCCCGCCTCGAACGCTGACAGGCTGCTGAAGCACGCAGGCTGGATGCCCTATGCAGCGACGCCGTTCGCCTGGGAGCGACGCGACGGCGGCTCGAGCACGGCGTCGCGGTAGGCCTGAAAGAGCGGCTCCAGCGCCGCCGCCCAGCTGCGGGTGAGGGCGTGCTGGCGCGCCATGTCGCCAATCCGGACTCGCAACGCCCTGTGCCCGCACAGCTCGATCGCGCGGTCACACAGATCGCCGGCAGACGCGCACACGAATCCTGATTCCCCTGGCCTGATGTACTCCTTCGGACCTCCCTCGTCGCTGACGAGCACGGGCAGTCCGCTCGCCTGCGCTTCCAGAACGACGTTCCCTGCCGTGTCGGTCCGGCTTGGAAATGCGAACAGGTCGGCCGATGCCATCGTGACGGCGACACCGTCCGGCGGCAGCGTCCCCGTGAAGATCGCGTCGGGAAAGCTGGACTCGAGCTCGGCGCGCATCGGACCGTCGCCCACGAAGATGAAGCGGTGCGGCAGGCGCGACGCCGTCAGCGAGGCCTGCACCGCTACCAGGTCGCCCAGGCCCTTCTCGCGCGACAGGCGACCCGCGTACAGGACACCCGGCCGCTCGTCTGACAGCAGCCAGCGCCGGCGCAGATCGATCGAGCGGCGTGCGGGATCGAAGCGGCGCGTGGACACGCCGCGTCCCCAAATCGTCACGCGGCGGCCGGCGAGACCGCCCGCGAGCAGCAACGCCCTCGTGTCCTCCGACGGCACGAGAATGCTCCGGCAGTGCCCGTACATCCAGCGCAGGTACTCGCGCATCACCCGCCCGAGCAGCGGCGATCCGCTGAGCGTCGCCGCGTATTCGGCCAACTGCGTATGAAAGCTGCCGATCATCGGGAGCGACAACCGCCTGGCGATCCACAGCGCGGCCAGGCCGACCGGCCCGGGCGTCGTCACATGAATCACGTCGAGCCGATCGGCTGAAGCCCGGCGGAGGAGATGCGCGACAGGCGCCCAGTGCACGGTCATCTCGGGGTAATACGGGATGCCGACGCCAGGCGAACGCAGTGCGAGATAGTCGTCGGACTCGACCGCCTTCGACGCACACGTGTACACACGAACGGAGATGTCTCGCGGAGCATGCTCGAGCACCGCTCGAAGGGTGGTGGTGACTCCGTTGACCTTTTCGAAGTCGTTGTCGGTGAAGATGCCGACTTTCATGACATCACGGAGTCGTGCGTGCGCACCCGCGCATCGAGCGTCATCCGATCTCCTCGTGAAAGCGCCGGCGGTCACCAGACGAGGTGCGGCGCCAGACGAGTGTCCGACGGCCCGGTAACACCCGCGCGACCCGTGCGCGAAGCGCAGGTAACAAACAGCACCGAAGGGCCGAATCGCGTGTCAGCGCGAGTCGCGCAGGGGTGCGGCAGGGGCCAGCGCCTCGCGCAGGACGCGCCCGTCTGTCCGCGGCAAGGTCACGCCGGCGAGGTAGGCCAGCGTCGGGGCGAGGTCCACGGGTGACGCAGGCACACCGTATTGCCCGGCAGCGATCCCCTGACCCATGAGCATCAACGGGACGCGCGCGTCGTACGCGTACGGCGACCCGTGTGTCGTGCCCGTCGGGGCAATTTGCCAATAGGGCCGCACGAGAAAGGTCACGTCGCCGCTGCGGCCGGGAAAGTGGCTGCGCGCGAAGCGCCCGCGGAGTGACGAATCCCACGCCGGGGTTCGCTCGAGCTCCTCGGCCGTGAACAGGCCCGCGATGCCCGGAAGCTCCGCCACGGCGGAGCGCAGCGCGTCCACCGCTGAAGGCGTGGAGGCGAGGCGGGTGCTGCTCGCTCCGGTGAGGTAGAGGTCAGAGCCGACCAGGCGCGCAACATGTGGCCCCGGACCGAGGACCGCGCTCAATGCGCGCTCGCAGACGGCAATCAACTGCTTGGCGTCCACGCGGCCAGCGTCCAGAGCCGACTCGCGTGCCTGCTCCGGAATCGGCGCGACGCCGTGATCGCCGACGAGGGCGACGACGTGATGGCCGGATCCGGCCATGGCGTCGAGCGCATCGAGCAGCCCGCCGAGCGTCCGATCCAGCCGGATCAGCACATCCTGGACCTCGTGGCTATGCGGACCGTACTGGTGCCCCACCTTGTCCAGCGCGGAGAAGCTGACCGAAAGAAGCGACGTCGACGGCCCGCTGCCCAACCCCTGTGCTCGGGCCACGTCGAGGGCGAGCTGCGACACGTACTCGTCGGCGAACGGACTCGTCTGCCATCGCTCGTAGAAGCGCAGGTCGATGGCCCCATCGTCGCTGAGGGCATGCGGGAACACCTGCGTCATGCCGGCTGGCGGACTCACACCGGCGACCGAGCGGCCGAACAGGTACGCGCCCGGGGACAGCGCCGGCTCCCATCGACGTCCGGCATCCTGCTCGAAGGAATGCGCGGCGAACCACGCCTGCAGCGTGGGCAGCGGAGCCGATGCGAACGCAGAGGAGGTGACCCATGCGCCGGCTTCGTCGAACCAGGCCACCGCGCTCGGCGCGCGCCCGGCGAGCATGATGGCGGCGCGGGCCTTGAGGGAGACGGCGACGCTCCGCCCGGGAGGGTCGAGCTGAGCGCGAAGCTCGTCGGCGAGTGTCGTGGCGCGCAGATTCGCAGCGCTGTCACCACTCGCAACGCGGCGACCATAACTGATGTTCGTGACGTGGGGGTCCGCCGTGCAGGTGACCTCCGCCTGCGCGGCGCGGTCGAACCAGGTGTTCAGGATCATGCCGTGGGTCGCCGGAAGTGTTCCGGTGGCGATCGTCGCGTGCCCCGGGCAGGTCACGGTCCCCGCGTAGGGATATTCGGCGACGCGATACCACGCGCCATTGGCGAGCAGCCGCTTCAGCCCGTGCTGCCATTGATGCTGGTAGCGATCGATGTAGTCGGCGCGCATCTGATCGACGACCACGATGGTCATCAGCCTCGGCGGGCGTCGATCGCCCAGAGGCGTTCTGCCGGATGGTGCACGAGCGGCGCCGGACGCGCTCGCGAGGCAGATGGCAAGAAGCAGGGCCCAGCCGGATGCGGCGGGGCCGGCGCCTCGGCGCCCGGGCCCGGTGCCTGGATACGCGCGCCCGAATGTGGATCGCATGGAACCCTCTCGTAGGTCGGTGCGATCCGGTTATACCGAGGGCCTGAAACAGCCGTGTGACGCGGCTGCTCCGGCCCTCTGTGAGTCGCGCGCGCGTCAGACAGCGCGTCTACTGCGCGGCCAGCGCCTCGATCGCGAGCGCTCGATGCGTTTCGGCGAGCTCACGGCTCTCCCGCGCCGCGCGCCGCGTGTCGATGGCCTCCTGCTTGGCCTTCTTCAAGGCGGTTGGAGCCATCGAGGGCCACTTGTGCGCGATGGCTGGAGCGGATCGACTCAGCCGCGCCGCGCGCGCTTCGTGTTCAGCGGCCTGGGCATCGAGCGCGTCGGCCTGAAGACGAAACCGCTTGGCGACATCCGCGTGCTGCGCCGCGGTACGCGCGTCTCGAGCCAGCGCGGCCAACTGAGCCGGCGTGTCCTGTGCCATCGCCACACCGCTCCACAACAGCGCGGTGACAACGGCGGTCCCGACGATCATCGTGCGTGACATGGCGAGCATCGCGTGTGACATGGCGTACTCCATCCGGGTTGCACTCCGCAGACGGCCGGAATGCTCTGGGGGTTTGAAGGAACGGGATCGGTGTCGCGGCCAGGACCGCGAACACCGATCCACGAGATCGACTGAGAGTGGCGTTGGTCGGGGACTTACTGGGCGGCGAGCGCCTCGACCGCCAGCGTCTGATGCCGTTCAGCCAGCAGACGGCTGTCCTGAGCGGCACGCCGCGCCTCGGCAGCGTGCTGTCGCGTTTCGGTCAAAGTGCGCGGAGCCATCGAGGGCCACTTGCTGGCAATGCTCCGGCTGGACGCGCTCATCTGCGCGGCACGGGCGTCGAGCTCGGCCGCCCGGGACTCGAGCGCCTCGGCATGGACGCGGTAGCGCTTCGCCACGTCCGCATGCTCGGTGGCAGTGCGAGCCTCGCGTGCGAGGGCGGCGATCCGATCGGGGTTCTCCTGAGCAACGGCGGCGCCGCCAACGAGGAGCACGAACGCAACGGCGGGAGCAAATGTCTTCATGGTCATCGTCAAAACCTCCATTCGATGACCCATTCAACCGCGTTGGCCGTACGCGGCAACATCCGTAAAAGTACGGAGGCGGCGACTACGTAGTCCCGGGCAGCCCCGGGACGAGCCGTCGCGGCGACGCCCGGTGGCGGGCGACGGCCGGAGGCTATCGTTTGCGATTGGTGCGACCGGTGCTATTGGGGAGACACACGCAGCCGCATGAGCTGCGTGGAGTCGGACGGCAGCTCGACCGCACCAGGCGAATGGCCGGTCTGCCGCAGGTACAGCGCGATGATGCTGGCGTAGTCGTCCGACGACAGACTGCCCGGGCTGTTCTGAGGCATGGTCGTGCTGATTACCTTGTAGAGGTCAGCCAGCGTCCCGGTGCCCCATTTCGATCGCAGGCTGCCCGCCTGTTCGTCGATCGTGTGGCACGTCGAGCAGGCCTGCTGAAAGCGCTGTTCGCCGCGCTGTGCCTGCGCGCTCGTGTAGATGCCGCCCGCGCCCGGCGAAACCGAACGCGCCGGTGCCGCCGTCGACGCCGCAGCCGTCGACGCCGTGGTAGGAGCCGCGGGCGGCACGCCGGACCTCGAGAGCATCACCGGAGCCGAGCGGCCGCGCCGGGTCTGCAGCGGCGTGCTCGGAGGAAGCGCGAATACCGAGACCACACCGGTTCCCTGCGGCAGGTCCACGTTCGTCAGCGGCGCGAACGACGTGGTCGGTCCGCCGCGTCCACCCGCCGCGATGGCGACGTACTGTCGCCCGTCGACGGCGAAGGTCACCGGCGCACCGGAGACGTCACCGCTCAGCCGCGTCTCCCAGAGCAGCGCACCCGTGTCGGTGTCCAGCGCGAAGAACTGACGATCCACGGTGCCGCCGAAGACGACCCCGCCCGCCGTCGCCAGGGCCGACGCGGTCATCGCCGCACCGCCAGGTCCGCGATAGGTCCAGGCACGTTTCCCGGTGACCGGGTCGAATGCGACGAACTCGCCGACGTAGTCGTAGCCGGGGGCCAGCTTTGCCTTCTGCGTCACACCCATGTACGCACGTCCGACGACGTAAGGGATGTCGACGACCTTGGCGTCCATGCAGCTGTTGTTGATGCCCAGGTAGTACAGATGCGTGAGCGGACTGTAGCTCGGCGACTGCACGTTCCGCGCGCCGTGCAGATGGGGACAGACTTCGAACATCTTGCCCGATACCACGTCGGCCGGAGTGGGAATCGAGGCCGGGTTGATGATCGGCCGGCCCTTGGGCGTCCATCCGGTGACCACGTTGTCGTAGGCGGTCTTGAACGCGTGCAGGAACTCGCCGGTCTCGCGATCGAGGACCACGCCCCACCCGATCTTGCCGGTCTGGATCAGCGCCTTGCGCATGCGCCCGTTGATCGGCAGATCGACGAGCATGTTCTCGTACGCGGCGCGATCCCAGTCGTCGGCGGGATTCAACTGGAAATGCCACCGAATCTTGCCGGTGCGCGCGTCCGCCGCGATCACCGTGTTGGCGTAGAGCGCGTCGCCAGGGCCGCGCAGCGCCGTCGACCAGGGTGACGGCTGGCCCGTCGAGAAGTAGACCAGGTGGAGCGCCGGATCGTAGCTGATCGTGTGCCAGGGTGCCGCGCCGAGCGGCGGCACGTCACGCGCCGTCCAGGTGTCGTAGCCGGGATCGCCCGGCTCTGGCGCCGTGTTGATCGTCCACAGCAGCTTGCCGCTCTCGGCGTCGAACGCCCGGAACCGACCCGGCGCGCCGTTGTCGCCGCCGGCGTTGCCGAGGAAAACGATGCCCTCGGCGATCAGCGGCGGATGCGCGTGCCCGGTGCCCGTCCGATAATCGGCGGTCTTCACCTCCCACAGGAGCTTGCCGGTCCACGCGTTCAAGGCCACCAGATAGGAGTCGGGCGTGCCCCAGTAGATCCTGTCGCGATAGATCGACACGCCGCGCGCGCGTGGAAACGCTTCCGAGATCGAGACGTCGGCTGGGAGCTGGCGCTCGTGAATCCAGACCACGTCTCCGGTGACGGCGTTGAAGGCGACGACACGCCCGCTGCCCTCGGTCACGTACATGAGACCGTTGGCGATGATCGGCGAGGCCAGCCAGCGCCGGTTGTCCCGCATCGAATAGGACCAGACCTGCTGCAACTGCCGGACGTTCGCGCGATCGATCTGCGTCAGCGGACTGAAGCCCGTCACGTCGTAGGTACGGCGGTAGGACACCCAATCCCCTGGCGCCGGATCGAGGAGCTGCTGGTCCGTGATGGGAGCAGGCGCCGGGCCTGTCTGCGCGAGCAGCGTGGCCCCGGCGGTTACGGCGATGACGGCGGTCCCGATTCGGATCCAGCGATGTGCGTCGCTCCGCATGTCGTCCTCGTTCGATGGAGGCTCGTGCACGGGGCACGTGTGCGCGGTGACTGTTGGGCCGCGTGGCATATCGAACCACGCCGCGGCCAGGGCGCGTCCGAGCGCGCGCCACTATACCAGAGGGCGATCCGCCGCGCTCGGGAAAGCAGGGAAACCGCGTTGGGGCAGCCCGCGAGCGGGCGCTACTGGCGCTCGGAGCCGGCCGCCGGGTCGCTGATCGACGCCGCGAGCTGGCGCGCGCTGAGCGTCTGCGCCTTCACCTTCCGGATCGTCGCATCCGCTTCCTTGATCAGGCTGTCGAAGAGGTCCGGCAGCTTCTCCACCGCTTCGATGCGCAGGGCTCGGGGAGCGTCGTTGAACAGCCACTCCTCGACCGTCGCGTCCTCCGGGGTGTTGTTGTTCCCGGCCACGGTCCGGAGCGCGATGCCCCAGCGGTTGTTCACCTTGGCGTATCCGAGATAGCGGCTCGAGTAGTGGCCCAGGGCGTCTTCCCAGCGGTCCAGCCGCAGCCAGGTCGCCAACCCGAGATTCAGCTTCTTCAACGCGCTGTCGAGCACGGTGATCGACTTGCCGAGCTCGTCGGAGACCACATTGAGATGGGATGCCGCCAGCGAGAGCTGACGATACGAGGACGCGACGCGCTCGGAAAACGAGCCGTCGTCTTTCTCCTTCTTCGACATGCAGTCCCCCAAGGCCGTACGAGCCTGGATTCGTGGCCCCTGCGGGGGCGTTGCCGGCGTCGCCACATCAAGCGACGGGACCATCGGCTTCCGCCGGCGCTGGCGCAATCGCCTGCGCGTCCGCCCGGTAGGCTATCACAGCTCGTCCGTTCATCGTCTCGACCCGACCGATCCTGGCACGTCCGAGCCTGTCACGTTTCGCCTCGTCTTCTCACTTCAGGTGGCTGCCTCCTCAGCACCTGCTAGAACACCCTGAATGCCGCCGTGGCGACCAGCGTCGGCACCAGTGCCCCGGCCAACAGACCAAGCGGAGAGATCGACCCCCCGAAGAAGCGCGCGAGCAGCGCCTGACCCGCGGGGTTCGGCGCGTTGGCGATCACCGTGAGGCCGCCGCCGACCACGGCTCCTTCGACGACCGCGACCTGCAGCGCCTCACGCATGTCTGGCACGAGCGTCGCCAGGTAGGTGATCAGCGCATTGTCGTTGAAGGCCGTCATCAGCCCTGAGCCGAAGAACAGCGGCGTCTCGGTCAGGCTGCCGAGGATCGGCGCAATCCACCACCCCTGCAGTCCGCCGTGGATGACCAGCCCTCCAAGGAAAAACCCGACCAACAGTGGGGTGCGCAGCTCGACCCGGCTTTGATAGGCGGCTGTGGCGCGCACGAATCCCAGGAAGAAGAGAAAACCTCCGACGAACAGGACGGGATAGTGCGAGTTCAGCACGGTCCAGCCCATGAAGAGCACGTGGACCATCGTGAGCCACCACGGCACCGGCAGCAGCGCGTCGGCACCATCCTCCTCTGGCACTTCGATGTCGGGCACGGCCGATCGAGATCGCAGCGCGGTCAGTCCCGACCGAAAGAGCAGGAAGTACGCGCTTGTCGACACCAGAATGCTGATGACCGCCCGCCAGCCGAAGTGCGACACCATGAACGCCGTATCCCATCCCCAGGGACGCGCGACCATCAACACGGGTGGCGCCGCGAAGTGGGTCAAGGTGCCGCCGATTGACACGTTGACGAAGAGCAGCCCGAGCGTCGCGTACTTCAGACGCATGCCGGGCTCGAGATCGAAGAACTGGCGCTGCAGCAGCAGCGCGCAGATCGTCATCGCCGCGGGCTCGGTGATGAACGATCCGAGCACCGGGCCTACGGTGAGGATCGTGAACCACCACGCGGCCGGTGTGCAGCCTCTGAGGCTCGCCACGCGCCGCAGCATCGCTTCGGAGAAGGTGACGATCGGCCGCGTCGACGCCAGCGCCATGATCACGACGACGAACAGCGGCTCGGTGAAGTTGACGGTATCGTCCAGATAGTGGCGGGCGGTATCCCAGCCGATGAAGACGGCAATCGCTGCCAGGAGCACGCCGGCCCACAGGCCGAACACCACCTCGACCTCTCCGACGAAGTGGAGCAACTCGGCGACCACGCTCGGCTTTCGCGGCACGCCGTCACGGTCCGCGCGGGCGTCGTGCTGGTGCTGCACGTCGTGCGCAAGGGCCGCGAACCGGGCCGTCGCGAACGTGTGCAGGATCGCCATGGCGAAGATGCCGGTCGCCACCAGATTGAACGGCTCGATCTGGACCCGGTCGACCAACGTCTGCCACAGAGAGCCCGACAGCGGCGGATAGCTCTCGAGCGCGCGCGGGAGCTCTCTGATGATCGTTTCGTCAGCGGTCATCTCCACACGTTACTCGACGCACACGGCCAGAGGAAACGGAACCGGAGAAACGAGCGTGATACCGTGGTCGCATGGATCCGTTGGCCGGCTCGGCCTGGAGCCGGGCCACCACCATCGAGAGCTTCGTCCGCAGCCCTCCGAACCGCGCGCTGCTCGACTACGCCGTGGCGCGGCGGGCGCAGGATGGGGCCATCGCCCTCGACATCGGCTGCGGAGCGGGACGCAACGTCGTGCCGCTTGCGCAGAGCGGGTGGACGGTTCTCGGGCTCGATCTGTCGACGCCGATGCTCTCCGCCGCACGGCAGCGCGCGCTGGACGCGGGCACGGGCGCACGCGCGCGGTTCGCGCTCGCGCCGATGCACGCGCTTCCCGTACGCAGCGACAGCTGCGACCTGATCGTCGCGCACGGGATCTGGAATCTCGCGCGGAGCGCAGCGGAGTTCCGCGCCGCCGTGCGCGAAGCGGCGCGTGTCGCGCGGGCCGGAGCCGGACTCTTCGTGTTCACCTTCTCGCGACACACGCTGCCGTCCGATGTCGAGCCGGTCGCAGGAGAGCCGTTCGTGTACACGCAGTTCTCCGGCGAGGCTCAATGTTTCCTCACTGCGGCGCAGCTGATCGAGGAGCTCGATGCGGCCGGGTTCGTTCTCGACGCGGCGGTCCCGCTCGTCGAGCACAACCTTCCACAGCCGGGACGACTGCGAGGGCCCGGCGCGCCGGTGATTTACGAAGCCGCGTTTCTGCGCCGCGTCAGCGCTGCACCTTCAGCATGAACAGGAGCATCCGTCCCGCCGTGGACGCCTCCACGCTGTGAGGCACGCCCGCGGGGAGCCGAACGGCTGTATTGGCGGTCGCCTCGATTCGCGTAACCCCGACAGTGAGCGAAAACGTGCCCTCGGTCACGAGGATCAGCGCCTCGGCAGGCGAGACATGCTCCGAGAGGCCCTGTCCGGCGTCGAACGCAAACAGCGTCAGGCTCCCACCCGCTTCTTTCGAGAGCACACGGCTCGCAATGCCATCCGGTGTGGCTGCCACCAGATCGCGGAGCGCGAACGCCGCATCAGAGGGAATGGTCATGTGGCCAGTCTCGCGTTCACGGGCGCCGAATGCAACCGGCGCGCGAATCTCCCCGGCAGCGCGGGAACTTCACGATCCGCTCTGCGGCGGGCGCGGTGTTGGCTCTGCCAATCACCCTCAAAAGCCTCTGGGACTGAACCGGAAACCGATGGCACCGGACTTGCCCTGTCCTCTTCGCGTCACGAGGTCATCAACGAGAATCAGCGATCAGAGGAAACGGCGGCTGCGGGACGCTGGCGCCGGTGGCACGATCGGGTGGAGACAAACGCGGCTGGAGACAGCAGCTGCCGCGCACACCGACGCGGTCCGAGGACGCCATGCCGAGGGTCGCACACGAGGTCGAGCGATGGAGAACACGCCCTACGGGATCAGGATCAGGACGCCGCTACCCTTCGACGCGGCGCTGGCGACAACGATCGACGCGCTCAAGGCTGAGGGCTTCGGCGTCATCACCACGATCGACATGAAGCAGACGCTGAAAGAGAAGCTGAATCGTGACTTCCGACGCTACACGATCCTCGGCGCCTGCAATCCGCCCCTGGTGAGCCGCGCCTTGGACGCCGAGCTCGACGTGGGCCTCCTCCTGCCCTGCAACGTCATCGTCTACGAATCCGCAGACGATGAACGTGTGGTGAGCGCGATGGCGCCCATCGCGGCGATGGGAGTGGTGGGCAACAACGCCGGGCTCGCGGAGGTTGCGCGCGAGGCCGACGCGCGGTTGACGCGGGCGCTCCAGGCGGTTCAAGCGGCGGGCTGACGCTCGGGTACAGCCCTCCGCCGTGCGGTCGCACGACGAGGACGCGTCGCGCGGGGCTACTCGTCGGTGACGCAGCCCTCGCTCGCCGTCTTCACCAGCCGGATGTACTTGGCGAGCGTCCCCCGCTCGGCCTTGTACGCCGGCGTCGTCCACTCGTCTCGCCGCAGTGCGAGCTGCCCATCGGTGAGGTCGACGCTGATCAGGTTCTGCTCGGCGTCGATCGTGATCCAGTCGCCGCTGCGAACGAGCGCGATCGGGCCGCCAACCTGCGCCTCCGGCGTGATGTGGCCGACGATGAACCCGTGGGAACCGCCGGAGAAGCGGCCGTCGGTCAAGAGTGCCACGTCCTTGCCGAGGCCTGCGCCCATGATCGCCGAGGTCGGCGTCAACATCTCGGGCATGCCGGGCCCGCCCTTCGGGCCTTCGTAGCGGATCACGATGACGTCGCCCTTGACGATCTCTCCACGTTCGAGACCGTGCAGCATGTCTTCCTCGGAGTCGAAGACGCGCGCCGGCCCCTCGAACCGCATCCCTTCCTTGCCCGTGATCTTGGCGACCGCCCCGCCGGGAGCGAGGTTGCCCTTGAGAATCTGGATGTGCCCGGTCGCCTTGATCGGGTTCGACAGGGAGCGGACGATCGGCTGACCCGGCGTGAGCCCCGGCAGATCCCGCAGGTTCTCGGCCTGGGTGCGGCCGGTGACCGTCAAGCAGTCGCCGTTCAGCAGCCCTTCCTCGAGCAGCATCTTCATCACCGCCGGCGTACCGCCGACCGCCTGCAGGTCCTCCATGACGTATTGGCCGCTCGGCTTGAAGTCGGCGAGCATGGGCACGCGATCGCTGACGCGCTGCATGTCATCGATCGTGAGGTCGACACCGACCGATCGCGCGATGGCGATGAGGTGCAGCACGGCGTTGGTCGAGCCGCCGAGCACCGTGATGAGCACGAGGGCGTTTTCGAAGGCTGCCCGCGTCATGATGTCGCGCGGCTTGATGTCGAGCTCGAGCATGCGGCGGATCGCCTGCCCCGCCTCCCGGCACTCCTCGCGCTTCCGCGGATCTTCGGCGGGCGTCGACGAGCTGTACGGCAGGCTCATGCCGAGCGCCTCGGCCGCCGCCGCCATGGTGTTCGCGGTATACATGCCGCCGCACGCGCCCGCGCCCGGACACGCCTTTCGCACGATCTGGCCGCGCTCCTCTTCGGTGATGACGCCGGCAATGAAGGCGCCGTAGCTCTGGAACGCCGAGATGACGTCGAGCTTTTCGCCGTGCGAGCCGTGCCCCGCGCGAATCGTCCCGCCGTACACCATCAGCGAGGGCCGATTCAAACGGCCCATGGCCATCAGGCATCCGGGCATGTTCTTGTCGCAGCCTGGAATGGAGATGTTGGCGTCGTACCACTGAGCCGCCATCACCGTCTCGATGGAATCGGCGATGAGGTCGCGGGACTGCAGCGAATAACTCATCCCTTCCGTGCCCATCGAGATGCCGTCGCTCACGCCGATCGTGTTGAATCGCAGTCCAACCATGCCGGCGGCGGCCACGCCTTCCTTCACGGCGGTCGCCAGATCCAGTAGGTGCATGTTGCACGGGTTGCCTTCGTACCAGACGCTGGCAATGCCGACCTGCGGCTTGTCCATGTCGGCTTCGGTCATGCCGGTGGCGTAGAGCATGGCCTGAGAGGCGCCCTGGGACTTCAGCTGCGTGATACGCGACGAATATTTGTTCGGGTGTGTCATGGGAGTCAGGGAATCCGATCACCTTAACACGACCGGTCCCGGCTCGTCCCGAGGCACGCTGGGGGCACGCGGATCGCGTGCCGTCGAAGCGTCCGCCGCGCTGCGCGCGCGTCGCACGCGCCGGCGCCGCCTCACGCGAGGGCGGCGGACCCGGCGACGGACCGACGAGCGCGACGTCAGTCGGTCACGAAGCTGAAGACCTTGAAGGCGCCGTCCTTCTCCAACACCGATCCGTAGAGCCGTATCTCCTCACGGACCCCGTCTTCGTCTTCCACCGTCAGCACGGTGCGGCGGTGCACGACGAAGTCGTCGTACTGAGTGGTCTCACCCGCGAATCGGACATCGAGCAGCGTGTGATGGCGCGTAGTGCGTGCCCCGAGCATCTGGGAGAGGTAGGCCTCGCTCTTCTGCCGGAGATCGCCCCACACGTAGGAAAACGGCAGGTTGCGCTCGGGCTTCGAGGCCGGGAGCTGCGGCCAGACGTGGTCGCGGAACTC
Source organism: Vicinamibacterales bacterium (assembly GCA_050183995.1). Classification (GTDB taxonomy): domain Bacteria; phylum Acidobacteriota; class Vicinamibacteria; order Vicinamibacterales; family CAVVIG01; genus CAVVIG01. The sequence goes on along the minus strand of JBFXAT010000010.1, from coordinate 52,142 downwards.
CGACTCGGACAGCGCCAGGCGCCTCAGCGCCTCACGATCGCCGTGTTCGTAGGCGTCGAGAACGGCGGACGCGAGCGCCCGTGGCGACGATTCCGCGTGCGCCAGCGGCGGCGGGCCCCACCCGCATCCGCACGTCGCGACGAGCAGCAGGAACATCGCGGCCGCTCTCGCGCGAGTCAGAAAGAGAGGGGCGCGCCTCGATGTTCGGCGCGCCTCCCTCGAATCGATCCGGTCCATCGCCTAGCGCTGTGGATAGGCGGTCCAGCCCTTCGTCCAGTCCTCCTCCGGAGCCGGAGGCACCGCGCCGATGAAGGTCGTCACCTCGAAGAAACCGTCGTTGGGCGGCAGGATCGGGGCGAGTTGTCCGCCGGCGAGCGTCGCAACCGAGCTAGGCTGGAAGTTCGGGTTCTCGTGGTTGTCGCATCCCGACAGTCCCGGATCCACGTTGGTGAGGATGTTCGGGAACACACCGCTGCTGACGTACTTCGCCACGCTGGAGTGCAGCGGGGTCGGGATGTTCCAGATGACGCCGGCGCCCATCTGGCTCGTGCCGTTGTCGACCTGAGATGTCGTGGCGGTGTTGCTGTTCTCGATCTGCATGCCGACCGACTTGAAGCCATACATCAGGAAATTCCGGATCGTGAAGGCCGTTCCGCGCCGCAGGTTCGCGCCGCGTGGACTCTCGGGTCCTTCGTTCCGGTCCGGATCGCCGCAGACGGTCATGTTGTAGATCTGCGGGTTCGATCGCGGCAGGAGACCGTTGTTGAACTCGTTGTTGTCGGCCTCGATGCCGTTGTCGGCATCGTCGCCGCGCTGCGTAATCGCCACGAACTGGACCCGGCCGGTCCAGCCGAACGTCCAGTCGAGGCTGTCGTCGGCCGCGTTCGAGAGGATGGCGTGCTTGATATCGGCCGTGCCGCCGAAGAACTCGATGGCATCGTCGCGCGACATGTGCGCCTGAACGTAGTCGAACGTGCTGCCGCGACCGACGGCCTGGAACGCGATGCCGTTCAACTCGTTGTCGGGGCTGAATTCGACACCGCCGAACTCGACGCGCACGTAGCGCAGAATGCCGCTGTCGTCGTCGGGATCGGTGCCGCCGTAGACGCCGGTGTCGCCCTCGCCCGTGGCTTCGCCGCCGGGAACGTTGAGGGGCGCGCGGCCGTTGATGATGATCCCACCCCAGTCGCCCCGGCTGCGCCCACCGGCCGGCTGGTCGCTCGTGAAGACGATCGGCTGCTGCTTCGTGCCGATCGCGTTCAGCTTGGCGCCGCGCTCGAGAATGAGCGTGCCGACGCTGCCGGATTCGCCGATGACTCTCGTCCCGGCCTGGATATTCAGCACAGCGCCGTTGCGGACGAAGACCCCTCCGCGCAGGACGTAGTAGTTCGAGTTGGACCAGTTCTCATTACCGGTGATCGACCCGGTGACGACGATCACCGGCTTGTCGATGCCTGGAACCGACACGGGAGCCGCCTGATCGGTGCGAACGGTGGCCGCTTGTACCAGGACCAGCGCGACGGCGACGGCGAGGCCCTTCGTGATGCGAAGAATCGTGGTCATGACGTTACTCGTGATCATGGTTGCCGTTCCTATGGTCGTCATCAGAACAGCCCGAAGGTGAAGGACAGCGAGAGGACGCGGCCCATCTTGAAGGAGCGCTGCGTCTGATCGCCCTGTGTGAAGAGGTACTGCGGGTTGTTCAGGTTGTTGCCATTCAGGCGGACCGTCCCTCGGCCGATGCGCTGGCTGACCACGATATCCAGCGTCACGCGCCCCTGCTCGATCACGTCCGGCGCATCGTTGGAGCCAACGTCGGAGATCCGGTCACCGAATCGGTTGAGGAGCATCCGCGTCGTGAAACCCTTGAAGTTGAACTCGCCCATCACGTTGACGATGTTCCTGGACTGCCCGGCAAGCGGACGCACCAGGGACGTCTGGACCGCTTGCTGGGAAGGAAGCAGGGCGATCTTGGAATCGAAGTAGGTGTAGTTGACGCTCGCGAAGAAGAAGCGCGAGATCTCATGACCGGCCTCGAGCTCCGCCCCGAAGTTGCGGGCGTGGTCGGAGTTCTGGAACGTGACCAGCGGCTGGGCGCCGGCAATCACGATGCGCTCGATCGGCTGATCGAAGTGCTTGTAGAAGGCGCTTGCCGCGAGGATGCCGCGGGTGCCGAGGAAGGTTTCCCAGCGGCCGTCGACGTTCTGGATGAGGGCGCGCTTCAGATTGGGGTTTCCGCGGATCGCCCGGCTGCCGACGACGTCCGTGAACTCGAAGGCGGCAAGCTCGCGGAACTCGGGACGATTGACCGTCGAGCTGTAGCTCGCGCGAAGGTTCATGTTCGGGCGCACCGCCTTCACGATGTTCACCGCCGGAAAGAGGTCCGTGTTCTTGTTCTGCGCGGTCTGCCTCCCCACGAACAGGCCGAAGGGGTCGAAGGTGTTCACCTCCTGATTGAACCGCTCGACTCGCGCGCCGGCCACCAGTCGGGTCGTGGCCGAGAGAGCGAGGTCCACCATGCCGTAGGCCGACGCGGTGGTCTGGTTCCCATCGTAGGCGTCGGTCGGGCGCGTCTCTTCGTTGAAGCGGAAGGCAGTACCGATGTTGCTCGAGGTGTAGATGTCCTCGGGCGCCGCCGTCGTGTCACCGAACAGCGTCGGGCCGTCTTTGGTGAGCGTGATGGGGATGAACCGGAAGCGACGTGATGTGAAGTCCCGCGTGCGCTTGACGAAGGCGCCGCCGATCTTGTACTGCGCAGGGTGGTTGCCCTTCGTGCTGAAGATACTCCAGTTGCCGGCGCTGTCAATCGTCTTGTCGTTCAGCTTGTTGAACATGCGGAACCCGCTCTGCGACTCGTCGGCGAGCACGAACCGCTCGGTCGCTGGCGGCAGCGGCGACTGATAGAGCACCTCTCGGAGATCCGGTTCGTTCCGTTTGGCGCGAGACAGGCTGGCGCGCCAGTCGATACGGCTGTTGCCGAGGCCGCGGAGGAAATGTTCGCCCGTGGTGACGTTCGAGAGCATGCCCTCTTCGATGAACTGCAGGCGGTAATTCCGGTAGAGGAACAGGTTCTCCGTGTTCGGCCCCTGGAACCGGCGCCCCTCGTCCCGGCCCGTGTGGCTGTAGAAGTTCTCGACGCTGATTCGATTGTTCGTGTTGAACTGATAGGAGACGTTCCCGACCGCGCCCAACTGCGCGCGCTGCGTGCCGTACTCCATGTTGTAGTCGCTGACCGCCTCGAGCTCGCCGTCGCCGATTCGGAAGAACCGGCGCTGCTCGTTGACGAACAGCTCACGGTACTGGTGAGACGCGCTCGCGATGATGCCAAGCTTGTTGAAGCGGCGGCCGAACACCGCGTTCCAGTTCTGGCCGAGCTTGCCCTTCACGTCCTGCGGGCGCCACTGGTTGCCGAGCAGCCGCCCGAAAGCCGCCATCTCGTCGAACGTGTAACCGGTATCAGGCGTGTAGATGCCCGACCGCACGATCTTGCTGTCGGGAAACGCGTCGGGCAGCGCACGCAGTCCGCGGTCGTAGCCGAGCCAATCCGCCCGCCCGATGGTGCTCATCGGGATGGTCTGCCCTGTGGCGGTCGACACGTGGCTGAAGCCGTAGGACACGTCGAACACCGTCTGGGTCGGCAGCTTGAGCGGCACGATCTGCACCAGGCCGCCCGCGAACTCCGCGGACTTGTCCGGCGTGTACGACTTGGCCACCTGCACCGAGTCGATGAGCCCGGACGGGAACATGTCGAGCGGGACCACCTTCTTGTCCGGCTCGGTGGTGGGCAGCAGCGCGCCCGAGAGCGTCGTGTTGCTGTAGCGCTCGCCGAGGCCGCGGACGTACACGTACTGGTTGTCGACCAGCGACAGGCCGGTCACACGGGACATGGCGGCGCCGGCGTTGTTGTCGCCGTTCCTCCGCATCTCCTGCGATCCCATGTTGTCCTCGATCACCTGGGCCGTCTTGCGCTCGAGCAGCTGCGCCTCCGCGGTCGACGTCTGGACGTCGATCGCCTGGCCGACGACGTTGACCGTCTCGGTGAACCGGGACATTCCGAGACCCACGTCGACGTTCACGTTTCGCTGCTCGCCGACCTCGACCGCGATGGTCTTTGTTTCGTAGGCGTCCATCGTGACGCGAAGCTCGTGCCGACCTGGCGGGAGGTCGATGACATACCGGCCGTCCACGTCGGTATAGACCACGCGATCGGTGCCGACCAATTCAACCGCGATGCCGGGCAACGATATGCCGTTGTTCTCGTCGCGAATGGTGCCCGACACCCGAATGGTCGCCGCGGCAGCCTGCCCTCTCGGGGAAGGCGACGCGGGACGCTGCGCGAACGCGGGAGCGGTCGAGAGCACGCACAGTGCGGCCCACACGAGAGCTCGGACAGTCGATACAGGCGTCATTGAGTTCCTCTGGAGTTGCGGCGCGTGCGGCGGCACGCGCGAGACAGACGTTCGGTGACCAAGCGAGTCTAGGTGGCGGGGGTGATCGGTTCGTGACGGTCAGATGAAGGCTATGTAAACAATCAGAGCGCATCCGGAGGCCGGGTCGCTCGCATCCGCCGCGTGGTCACACTTGCGCGACCAAGCCGCTACTCGACGGCGGCTCCACGAATCGATAGCCAAATCCGGGCGCGGTCTCGATCTGGCAGCCGGCGCGGCCCAACTTTCGCCTGAGATGCCGGACGTGAACATCGAGCGAACGTGTCTCGTATCCCCAGATCTCCGAGATGATCACGTCCCGCGGGATCACGCTGTTCGGCGCCTGCAGCAGCAGCGCGAGCAGTTCGGCCTCACGCGGCGACACGGCGACCGTCCGGCCATCGACGAGCACGGAGGTGCCGGGCAACTGCGCAACGAGGTGGAGGCCCTCGAAGCGCACCGGCAGCCACGAGCGGTGCTGCGTGCGACCCAGCGCGGCGTGCAGTCGCCCTTCGAGCGCCGCAATGCCTTCGAACCCGTTCAACTTCGGCGAGCCCGGGCCCGCCACCGTGGCGACGGCGCGTGCCACGACGATCGGCGCTGCGCCGCTTCGAGGCTGCAACACGCGCTGAACGACGAAACCCTCGGGAAGAATCGCGCTTAGATCGAGCACGATGGCCTCGAGGCCGGGAGACGGCGTGAGCACGGGTTTGTTGCAGCTGATGAACTCGACGGCCAACTCGTCGAGATCGCTCAACTCCTCCCGAAGACGCTCCGTAAGCCTGCCGTCCGCATGGAGGATGACTGCACGACCTGCGGATGCGGCGTGCTCGCGGCCTCGTGATCGATTCCGTCCCACGGACGCATCCTATGGGCCGGGCGAAACAGGGGCCTCACGGTTTCTTAACGCTCACGTAAAGTTCGCGTTATGGGAGTGGCGTTCTCTGGCGGAGACGGGGCGGGGACGGGAGAGACGTGTGGCGCGACGCCACGCGGCGTCGTATCTGGACCCGGCGTCGCGTGGCGTGACGCGGCGTCGCGCGCTAGGGAGTCGGCGTGTCGCGCTGGAGAGTCGGCGTTCGCGTCAGGGCGTGACCGTCACGGTCACGTTTTCGTACGTGAACAGCGCACTGTCGCTGGCGACGGCGCGCAGCACGTAGACTCCGGGCTCGCTGAAGGTGACCTCCGTCGCATAGCGGCCATCCGCCGGCGGCACCGGGATGATGTAGGGCGGCGCCCACGGAGAGTGCGCGTAGGAGCGGGTGTCGATCCAGGTCTCGAGCTGATCGGGCTTGAAGGTGACCGCCGACGCCGTTCCCCGATAGACCGTCCAGGAGAAGCGCAGGCCTGGACCTGACGACTCGTTCGTCGAGGTCGTCGGCTTGTAGACGACAGTGGGGCTGTTCGACGTCGGATCCTCGCGGTTCTGCCTCGAGCTCGACGGAACCGCGGTGACGAGCGGCTTCTTCACGCCGGGTTGGGGCTTTCCGTCACGCCGCGGCGGATAACCGTCCGGATCACCGACGATGGCCACCAGCGACATGGGCTTGCCGACTTTCACCGTTCGCGCGATCGCCCCTTCGAGCTTCACGTCGGGTGGCGTGTTCTCGCGCAGCTCGTTGGCGAGACTGCCGTTGTCGCCGCCAACCTCGGTCGAGATGACCTGCTTGTCGATCAGGTAGTCGGTCTTGAGGGAAGCGTACGCCTTGCGCGTCTGACCGTTCGCCGTGACGGTCCAGGTCATCTCCTGAGTACCGAAGTCCTTCGGCACGTGAACGGTAAACAGGAACGGGTTGCGGCGCGGATAGAAGTGCGTCGGCTGCCCGCGATCGGGTTCACCCGGTTCGAAGTGATTGTCGGCGCCGACCGGAATGTCGAACTCCTGCCGCCAGTTCGTGTTCATGTAGCCGAAGAAGAGGGTGAAGGAGCCGTCCTCGTTCGGCCACCATCCCTCGTAGGCCGGCTCCAACGGCTGACCCGACGAGTAGGAGAAGCGTGTCTGGGCGTCTGCGCTCGCAGCCGACAAGACGAGTACGACCGCAGCGAGCAGGCAGGCACCCGCGTGCAGCGTGCGCGCCGGTGCAAGCGACGTGAGGCGGCTCACTGCTGCTGGCCTCCCTGCGTCGTACGCGGCTCCATCGACACCGGCGGCGCCCAACAGACCGGACAGCCGATGTCGTAGTCGTTGCGGCTCTTCATCTTCGCGCGCCGCGCCGCCATCTCTGCCTGGAACTGCTCTTCGGTGAGGCTGACCGAATAGCCAAGATCCAGGAACATGTTCGACACCGACCGGCGGCCGCCGCCGGTCCAGTTCCGGGTGTCGGCGAGATTGCGGTTCGCCGGCGTCGTGTCGAGAAACCCAATCAGATGGAGGATCGTCCCCTTCGGCAGCAGCGGCGCCGCATCGTCGGCATAGATGTACTGCTTCACCCAGTTGTGGTCGTAGCCGACGCAGGAGAGCTGCTGGATGTTGATGCCCCAGATCGCTTCCAGGCACATGCGCACGCCGGGCGCGTGAAGGTGCGGTTCGAAGGCGAGGACCTTCGTGTGCTCGGTCAGCGTGGCATAGGCATGGATCTCCTGCCCGCTCTGATTCGGCTTGAGGTCGATGTCGGTGCCGTTGCCGAGCCGGACCGTGGACGGCTTGTACTTCGGCTGGTAGCCCGCCGGAAAGAACCGGAATCCGAATTCGAGATGTGCCTTCGTATCGTGGCCGTTTGCGTGGATGTGCGACGCGTTCAGGTCGAGCACCGAATTGGCCGCGAGCAGCCGCCCCGCCACCTCGGGAAACTGATCCGGGTTGCGGCCGATTTCATGGATCGGCCAGCTGGTATTTCCGGGCTGACCGGGCACCGAGCTCTGATACGTCATGTGGTGGAAGACGTAGCGCCCGCCCACGGTCTTGGTCCCCTCGCCGTGCGGGATGTCGTTCACCTCGCGGACCTCCACCGACTTCACCCAGCGGTCCTGCGTGAGCCCCGTCGGCGCACTGCCGATCGACCCCCACGAGTCGGGAGCGATCGCCGGCACGGTGATTTCGGGCGACTTCACGATGAGATCGGGCTCGCCGAGCGTCCACTCATCGCCCGTGGCGTTCGCGATGGGCGGCGGCATGTCGGCCGGGTTGCCCTGGAGCGCTCCGCCGTCGACCCACGCCGCGATCAACGCGATCTCGGCGTCGCTCAGCGACGGATCGCCTTTGTAGTGCTGGATGCCGATGTTCCGTTCGAGGAACCACGGCGGCATCACGCCGGCGCGCGGGCCGAGGCTCGTACGAGTCTTGATCGCCCGGGCGTAGGGGCGCGCCTCTTCGAACGTCGTGAGCGACATCGGAGCGCCGCCGTCGGGGTTGTGGCACTGCTGGCACTTCTTCTGGAGGATCGGCGCGATGTCCCTGCTGAAGGTGACCTGGGCGCCGGACGGCGCCTGTGCTGACGCCGGCACGCCAAGGGTGACGACACCGGCGAGCGCCATGGCTCCGGCAACCGCGAACGGAAGAGGACGACCCAGCATGACTGCCTCCGTGTGCACCCATCACGACGGTGCGTGTCGACCGGCGCAAGCACGCTGACGCGCCGGAAACGTGCACATACTGGCGCCCGGTCGGAGCGGTGTCAAGCGTTCAGAAGGGTCGAGCATTTCAGAAGAGATGATCGAGGAACCTTCGCTCTGGCCAGTTCGTCCGTCCACGCTTGGCACTCGGCGGCCGCCCATCGGTTTCACGAGCTGCACGGGAGGGTGTTCAGAGGCGTGTTCGCCTGACCGCCGCCCCAGCCGCCGAACGAGCGGCAACCGAGGCGGCGGAGGACGATGTCACATGAGGGGGCGGACACTCACTGCGTGTCGCGCCACGCCGTCGCCGACCCGCTGATCTCCGCCGACTCCTGGATCGGCAGGATCGGCCGCGCGGTGAATTTCAGGAACGGCGTCCAGGGTGCGAGCGTCTTCGCCAGATCGGCCGCGCTGGCCGCCTCGACCAGCGCCATCCCGCCACCGCCGTCGGCGAAACCGTAGAACCCCTGGAACCGGCCTGGCCCGGGCGTCCATTTCGAAAAGAGCTGAAGCGAGCGCTTCTGTCCCGATTCGGACAGGTCGATGAAATCCCACGTCACGTGAAACAACATTGGCGTCCTCCTTCCGGGTGATGGCTTCTCCTCAACGGTTGTTGTCCCTGCTTATGCACGTGCTCTACGGCGCCTCCTGTTCGCGGACGCCGTGCAGGAGCATCCACGACGTGCCGAAGCGATCGCGAAGCATGGCGAAGCGCGTGGCGAAAAACGTCTCCTCCATCTTCATGAAGACCTCGCCCCCTTCGGCCAGAACCTCGTACACCCGCTCGGCATCCGCGACGGTATCGGCCGTCACCGTAACGTAGGCGCTGCGCATCGGCTGCGCATCCGGAATGTCGGCGCCCATCAGCACGAGATTTCCGATCTCGATGCGGGCGTGCAGGATCTTGTCCTTCCAATCAGCGGGAATGTTCGGATTGGGGACGTCGCCGTGACGCGACATGGCTCCAATCGAGCCACCCAGGTGTTGCGCGTAGAAGCGGAAGGCCGCCTCGCAGGTACCGGGGTAGTTCAGATAGACGTCCAGACGCATGGGACCTCCGTGATGTCTGCTCCGGGCTCAGGGCGCCTTTTCGATCGCGACGAGGCCGTGCCTCACCGCATAGTGCACGAGCTCGGCCGTCGTCGCCAGGCCGAGGTCGTCCATCATCTTGTACTTGTGTGTCTCGGCGGTCCGAGGCGAGATGCCCAGGATCGCGCCGATCTCCTTCGCGGACCTTCCCTCGGCGAGCAGCTGCAGGACCTCGTGCTGCCGCGGCGTCAGCTCGATGCCCGACGTCTTCCCCTCGCCCCGAATCAGGCGCTCCTCCACCGCGGGACTTCTCAGCACCGGCGACACGAACGTACGCCCGGCGAGCGCCTCGCGAATAGCCATGACGAGCTCGTCCGACGCGGCATGCTTGAGCACGTACCCCGAGGCGCCGGCCTCGATCGCACGCGTCGCGGACGTCACGTCAGGGTGCATCGTCAGGAACACGACGCGCGTCGTGTCCCCCTGCCGGCGGAGCTTGCGAAGCGCCTCGATGCCGTTCAGAAGCGGCATGGACACATCGGCGACGACGATGTCCGGCTTGCGGGCGAGACACGCGTCGACCATCTCCATGCCGTTGTTGGCCACGCCGACGAGATCGAACTCCGGCGCAAGGAGGCGCTGCAGCCCCTCCAGGACGATCGCGTGATCGTCAGCGAGCAGGACTTTCGGCTTCTTCATCGGTGGCTCCAGTGGGCAACATGACCTCGATGCGCGTACCGGTTCCCGGCGCGCTCGTGACCGTCAGGGTACCGCCGAGCAGACGCGCGCGCTCCTCCAAGCTGGCAAGCCCCAGTCCGGACCGGTGCCCCGCGCGCGCACGGTCGAATCCGCGGCCGTCGTCTGCGACGCGAAGGTGGATCGTGGATCCGGCGTGTTCGAGCGACAGCGCCACCTCGGTCGCCCCGGCATGTTGCCAGATATTGCGCAGCGCCTCCTGGACGATGCGGTAGAGGCCGAGACGGACGGGCTTGGAGACCTGCTCGACGTCGCCCGTCGTACGCACATCGACCGGGGGTCCGCCGCGCTCCATGAACGCGCGGCACTCCGCCTCGATGGCAGCAACGAGGCCCAGCTCCTCGAGCATCGCGGGATGGATGCGGCGCGACAGCCCGTGCACGTCCTCTGAGAGCGAGGCGAGCGTCTGCTTCAGAGCGTCGAGGCCGCGGCGCGCGTCGGGGCTGTCGGTCGGCAGCCGTTGCAGGCGGCCCACCTCGATCGCGGTGGCCGCGATGCGTTGGACGAGATCGTCGTGGAGCTCGCGGCCCACGCGGCGCCGCTCGTCCTCGTGCGCGGTCATGAGGCGCCCTGCGAGCGCTTCGAGCTCCGTCTTCGAAACCGTGGTGCGCTCGAGATCGGCGCTCATGCGATTGAACGCCGCGGCGAGCAGTCCCACCTCGTCGTGCGACCGTACCGGCACGCGCGCCCCGCGGTCGCCGGCCCCCAGCCGCGCAACCGTGCGCGCGAGCTCCAGCACCGGTCGCGTCACGGACGCGCCCAGCCATCCGGCGAGGAGGAAGAACACCGCCCCGATGGCAACACCTGCGGTCAACACGCGCGCCTGGAGCTGGCGCACCGGCGCGAGCGCCTCGTCGGCGTCGATCTCGGCGACGAGCGTCCAGCGCAGACCGGGAATGGCGAGTGGCGCATGCGATCGGAGCACGCGCTCGCCCAGGAGTCCAACGCCGAACTCCGTGCCGCTCCGGCCTGTCGCCTGCACGACGCGCAGATCGACCGGCAGGTTCAACACCGTGGTCTGATCGTTGCGGATGCGGTCGACGATCGGGGCGGGGACGCCTGCCCTCCGAAGGTTGCCGTAGAACGCGTCCGGATCCTCCGCGAGCTGCCTCAGATCGCTGCGCAGCGTGGTGTCCGATCCGATCACGTACGCGTGCCCGGTCTCGCCGAAGCCTGCCTCGCGCCAGTTGCGCCCCTGGGTCATGACGCGATCGACCTCGCGGATGGACATCTGCATCGCGAGCACGCCGACCGTCGCCCCGGCGACGCGCACCGGGGCGGCGATGAACGACGCGGGCGCGAACGCGGACGCCACGTAGGGCGCGAAGTCCTCGAGCACGACGTTCGAGGCGGTGTCCGGCCAGTCGAGCGCCGCCGCGCGCCGGTACGCCCGCCCTAAGCCGGTCGATCGGTAGGGTTCGGCGGTGAGATCCGCACCGATGTCCACCTCCTTCATGACCGTGTACAGCAGCCGGCCTTCCGGAGCGGCGATGAGGAAGATGTCGTAGAAGCCGAAGGCGCTCTGGTAGTGGTGGAACGTGGGGTGATGCTGCGCGTGTGCCGCGCCGTAGGGGTCGCCGCTGCCGCCCGGCGCGAGCAGCAGATCCTTGGCGCTCGGCGGGTGCGGATTGTGCGCGATGGACGCGTACTGGAGAGCCACGACGCGAGGATCGGTCGGAAACCAGGTCGCCAACAGCTCGGCTGGCGTCAGGATGCCCGACACCTTCGGCGCCAGCGACTGCTCGTAGAAGCGCCGTACGGCGATATCCTCGGCCGACCCGTCCGCGACGGGCTGGATGCGGGGCCAGGCGGCGCGCAGATCCTGCAGGGCCAGGGTGGTCGCCTCGCTGGTCGAGAGCGCGACGACGTGTTTGCCGAGCTCTTCGAAGTACCGCTCGAGGGCGTGGCCGCGCGTCTCACGGATGGCGGTCAGGCGATCGTAGGTCGCCTGGCGCAGGGCGCTGCTCGCGCCCGCCGACGCGATCCAGCCGGTCGCGCCGATGGCGCTGAACGCGAGCACGACGACGATGACCTGGAACTTGGTTCGGATGGACCAGCGGCCCACAGTGGCATGCCCTCAGGGTCCACTGTACCCGGGCGGCGGGCGAGCGGCCAAACCCGCCGGTGTTGCCGCGAATTTACATCGTCGAAACGCCTCCGCCGCTCAGCCGCGGTAGGCTCTCTGCATGGCATTCCCCGGGGCCGCGCTCGCCCCTACGGACCTCGCCCCGCCGCCCGATACGAAGGTCGCCGGCGACGCGTCGCCCAAGATCGACGTCACGGCGATGAACTTCTACTACGGGCAGAATCGCGTCCTGCACGGAATCTCGCTGAAGATTCTGCCGAACCAGGTGACCGCGTTCATCGGGCCGTCGGGATGCGGCAAGTCGACGTTCCTCCGCTCGTTGAACCGGATGAACGACATCATCCCTGGCGCGCGGGCCGAAGGGTCGGTGCGGGTCGACGGCGAGGACATCTACGCGCCATCGGTCGACGTCGTGGCCCTGCGGCGCAAGGTCGGCATGGTGTTCCAGAAGTCGAACCCGTTCCCGAAGTCGATCTTCGAGAACGTGGCCTACGGGCTGCGCATCAACCGGATGAGCTCGTCGCGCGAGGATCTGCGGGGCCGTGTCGAAGCGAGCCTGCGGTCGGCGGCGCTCTGGGACGAGGTGAAGGATCGGCTGAACACGTCCGCGCTCGCGCTCTCGGGCGGCCAGCAGCAGCGGCTGTGCATCGCACGCGCCCTCGCCGTGGAGCCGGACATCCTCCTGATGGACGAGCCGGCGTCGGCGCTCGATCCGATCGCCACGCAGCGGATCGAGGAGCTGATCTACCACCTGAAGAGCCGCTATACGATCGTGATCGTCACGCACAACATGCAGCAGGCGGCGCGCGTCTCGGACCGGACGGCGTTCTTCTGGCTCGGGAAGCTGATCGAGTGCGATCGCACCGACAAGATCTTCACGGCCCCCTCCGAGAAGCTCACGGAGGACTACGTCACCGGGAGATTCGGATGATGGAACCGGTCGAGCGCGTTACGCGCCATTTCCAGGAAGAGCTCGAGCAGCTGAAGGCACGCCTGCTCGAGATGGGCGGCCTCGCCGAGGAGAACGTCCGCCTCGCGGTGCAGGGGCTGGTCGAGCGTGACCCGGCGGTGATCGAGCGCGTGTTGCGGGGCGACGAGCCGATCAACAAGCTGCACATCGAAATCGACAACCGCTGCTTCACGCTGCTGGCGCTGTATCAGCCGATGGCGGCCGACCTGCGGACGATTGTCGCCGCCGTCAAGATCAATACGGATCTCGAGCGTGTCGGCGACCTCGCGGTGAACATCGCCGAGGCGGCGCGGCGCTACGCGTCGCACCCGCCGGTCAAGAAGCTGATCGACATCCCGCTCATGGCCGAGATCGCCAAGGACATGCTGCGCGACGCGCTCGACGCGTTCGTTCGACGGGACGTCGAGCTCGCGCAGCAGGTGCTCGACGCCGACGATCGGCTCGACGCGCTCAAGACGCAGATCTTCCGCGAGCTCCTCACGTTCATGCTCCAGGATCCGGTGACGATCGAGCCGGCGCTCGATCTCATCCTGGTCTCGCGACATCTCGAGCGGATCGGCGACCACGCCACCAACATCGCCGAAGACGTCATCTTCATCGTCTCTGCGCGCGACGTGCGCCACCACGGCGGCATTCCGGGTCGACCCTAGCGCCGATTCGCCGCCGGCGGGCCCGCCTGGGCCTTGGCCCTCCGCAGCCCTACGCGACGCGCTCGACAGCGCCCGTTAAATTTCCGATAGAATGGGCCGATGTCCCCGGAGCAAGAGGCGCTCCTGTGCGTCTTCTGCCGGAAGCACCCGGTAGAGGCGCAGTGGCGGCCCTTCTGCAGTGAGCGCTGCAAGCTGCAGGACCTCGCGAACTGGGCGGACGGTACCTATCGTGTCGCGGCGGAGCCGGTGAATCCGGCGGCCGGCAACGACGCGGACAATACGGACACCTCTGAAGTCTGACGGCCGGCGCGGCGCCTCCGGCCCGCGGCTGTCGACTTGAGAACTGACGATTCGAGATTTCGATGGCAGATACGCTGACGATCGTCGACAACCGCACCGGCAAGAAGTTCGAACTGCCCATCCAGGACGGCACCATCCGCGCCATGGACCTCCGCCAGATCAAGGCGGGCCCGGACGACTTCGGGCTGATGACGTACGACCCCGCCTTCATGAACACGGCGAACTGCCGGAGCGCCATCACCTACATCGACGGCGACAAGGGCATTCTGCGCTACCGCGGCTATCCGATCGAACAGCTGGCGGAAGAGAGCGACCATCTCGAGACGGCGTATCTCCTCCTGAACGGCGAGCTGCCGACGCCGGCGCAGCAGGCCGCGTGGACGCAGGAGATCACGGTCCACACGATGCTGCACGAGAACCTGAAGAAGTTCATGGAGGGGTTCCGCTACGACGCGCACCCCATGGGCATCTTCCTCAGCACGGTTGGCGCGCTGTCGACGCTCTACCCGGACTCGAAGCGCATCAACGACCCGGAATCGCGCAGGCTGCAGATCATTCGGCTCATCGCCAAGGCGCCCACCATCGCCGCCTACGCCTTCCGCCATGTCGTCGGCCGCCCCTACATCTACCCCGACAACTCGCTGAGCTACACCGGCAACTTCCTGAACATGCTGCTGCGGATGCCGGCCGAGCACTACACGCCGGACCCGACGCTCGCCCGCGCCCTCGACGTCCTCTTCATCCTGCACGCCGATCACGAGCAGAACTGCAGCACGAGCGTCATGCGCAACATCGGCAGCTCGCAGGCGGACCCGTACGCGGCGGTCGCCGGCGCGGCGGCGGCGCTCTCAGGCCCTCTGCACGGCGGGGCCAACGAAGCGGTGCTGCGGATGCTGAACGAGATCGGATCGGTGCAGCACGTGCCCGAGTTCATCCGCAAGGTGAAGTCCGGCGAAGCGGGTTCGCGCCTGATGGGCTTCGGTCACCGCGTCTACAAGTCGTACGACCCGCGCGCCAAGGTCATCAAGAAGATCGCCGAACAGGTGTTCGAGGTGACCGGCAAGAACCCGCTGCTCGAAATCGCGCTCGAGCTCGAACGGATCGCGCTGCAGGACGAGTACTTCGTCAGCCGCAAGCTCTATCCGAACGTGGACTTCTACTCGGGCCTCATCTACGAAGCCATGGGCTTCCCGACCGAGATGTTCACCGTGCTGTTCGCCATCCCGCGCGTCGCGGGCTGGCTCGCGCAGTGGCAGGAGATGCTCACCGACTCGGATCAGAAGATCGCGCGGCCGCGGCAGATCTACACCGGCTACGACGAGCGGGACTACGTCGCCAAGGACAAGCGCGGCTGACGCCGAAGGGCCGACCCACGGAAGACCGCTACGCCAGCTCCCGGCCGGCGTAGCGGCCCGGTTTCAACCGGCATTCGAATCCGCGCGGGTCCCCCGCCGCGCCGCCCACCAGATCAGCGCTCCGCCCACCAGCAACACGCCACCCGCCGACGCCGACGCCAGCCGCAACGCCCGCGCCGCCGCCGGCCGCATCACCTCGTCAATCAGCAAGTACCGGCCGGCGCGTTCCGCCAACGCGGCATTCCGCACGTACTCCCGGCCCGAAACCACGATCATCCGATCGAACACCACGTTCCACACGACGACGGCCAGCAGCGTCCAGAGCAGCACAGCGGCGGCAAACGCCCGCCGCGTCTTCATCGCCCGGTCACCACGTCGACGGCCTCGACCATCTGCGCGGTCATCCAGGCCGTTTCGGCTTCCGTGATGATGTAGGGCGGCATCGCGTACACCACGTTGCCGAGAGGACGCAGCAGCAACCCGCGGTCCAGGAACGCTCGGGTGAGCCGCGGGCCGACCTCGTCCAAGTATCCGCCCCCGGTCCCTCCGCACGCGTCGCTGACGAGCTCGACGATGCCGACGCCGCCTATCGTTCGAATGTCGCCGACGCTGGGATGCCCGCGCAGCGGCTCGAGCCCCTGGCGAAGCCAGCGTTCGAGGAGTCCCACCTTCTCGACACCCCGTGTGTCCCGCAGCAGGTCGAGGCTGGCGATGCCCAGCGCGCATGCGAGGGGGTTGCCGGTGAACGAGTGGCCGTGGAAGAACGTGCGCGAGCGATCCTCGCTCAGAAACGCGTCGTAGATCCGTTCCGTGGCAACGGTCACGCCGAGCGGCATGTAGCCGCCCGTGACGGCTTTCGACAGGCAGATGATGTCGGGCGCCACGCCGGCGTGCTCGCACGCGAACATCTTGCCAGTGCGCCCGAAGCCGGTGAGGACCTCGTCGGCGATGAGCAGCACGCCGTGTTCATCGCACAGCTGTCTGACGCCGGCGAGGAACTCCGCCGGCCAGACGATCATGCCGCCCGCGCCTTGCAGCATGGGCTCGACGAGAACGGCGGCAACGTCTCCCGCGTGCGCATGGAGCAGCGCACCGAGCGTCGAGCTCCAGTCGGCGGATCCGCCTGGCACGCCGCGGCGTCCGGCGTCGAGCCCTACGCACTCGATGCGGCACGTCGAGCGCGACAGGCCGATGGGACAGCGATAGCAGTACGGCGCATGCGCGCGGACCACGTCGAACAGCATGCCGTCGAATGGCCTCGTGAACACCGACGCCTCGCTCGCCGACATCGCTCCGACGGTATCGCCGTGGTAGGCGTGGTGCAGCGTGATGAACGTCCGCCGGCCCTGCCCCTGGTTGGTCCAGAACTGGCTGGCCATCTTCAGCGCGACTTCGACCGCCGTGGACCCGTTGTCGGAATAGAACACGCGCGAGAGTCCACGCGGCAACACGTCGATGAGCCGCTCGGCCAGCTCGACGCCGGGCCGGTGCGTGCAGTTCGCGAAGATCACGTGCTCGATCTCGCGCGCCTGGGCGGCGAGCGCCTCGTTCAGCACGGGATGGGAGTGACCGTGAATGTTGACCCACCACGATGAGGTCGCATCGAGCAGGCGCGTGCCGTCTTCGGTGTAGACGTACACGCCCTCCCCGCGAACGATCGGCAGCGGCGCCGGCCGCGTCAGCATCTGCGTATACGGGTGCCACAGATGCGCGGCGTCCCGCTCGACGAGCGACATGCGGCCCGGCTCCCGAACGGCCATTACGAAAAGCACCCCCCCAGCGCCGATGCGAACGCCGCGACGCCGGCATCCTGCCGGAGACGGTCCGGCGTCAGCGGCGAGTACTGCGGCAGCTCGCCGACGACCGGCACGCACCCGTGCCGCTCGATGGCGAGACGGTTCTCCTCGTTCGGGGACCCGACCATGATCACGCCGGCGATCGGCAGCGCCCGCGCGCGGAGGGCCTCGATCGTCATCAGCGTGTGGTTGATCGTGCCCAGGCCGCTCCTCGCACTCACCACGACGGGAAGGCCGAGCATCGCCATGAGATCGACCATCAGCTCGCGCTCGTTCACGGGCACGAGCACGCCGCCGGCGCCTTCGACGATCCAGCGAGCCGACGCGGCCTGGACCGACGCGATCTGGAACAGATCGGCGATCGCCACGAACCGACCGCTGAGCCGCGCGGCGAGATGCGGCGAGAGCGGACGCTCGAGGCGCACCCCTTCGTCGAGCACTGCCGTCGCCGCCACGCCGCTCAATCGCACGACCTCGGCGGTGTCGTCGTCCTGCTCGATCCCGGTCTGAATCGGCTTCCAGTAGCGCAGACCCGGCACGGCGCGAAAGCGGTGCAGGAGCGCGGCCGCCGTCACCGTCTTGCCGACGCCGGTGTCCGTTCCGGTTACGAAGAGGCCGCGGAGCAGATGCCGGCCTCCTGCAACGCGTTCGCGACGGCGCGGGCGAACTGGTCCATCGTCGCCTCGTCGATGCCGACGTTCACGGAGACGCGCAGCCGCGCCGTGCCAGGGGCCACCGTCGGCGGACGGATCGCGCGCACATCGAACCCGGCGGCCTGCAGCGCACCGGCCACGGCCATCGCCGGCTCGTTCGGCCCCACGTGCACGGGAACGATCGGCGACGAATCCAGCGGGACGTCCACACCGGCCGCTCCCAGCGCCGCGCGCAAGTACGCCGAGAGGCGCAGGAGCCGGACGCGTCGCTCCGGCTCGGCCTCGATCACGTCCAGGCTGGCCGAAAGCGCTGATGCGATCGCCGGCGGCGGCGCGGTCGAGAAGACGAACGGGCGGGCGCGCTGGACCAGGTACTCGATCGCCCACTCGGGCCCCGCCACGAATGCGCCGCACACGCCGAGCGCCTTGCCGGCCGTGTTCACCGTCAGCAGCACGGCGTCGGAATCGGCCGACTCCTCGACCAGACCGGTTCCGCGCGCGCCGTACACCCCGACCGCATGCGCCTCGTCGACGACCAGCGCCGCACCGAACGCCCGGCACAGGCTCGCGTACGCCGGCAAGGGCGCGGCGTCGCCGTCCATGCTGTAGATCGACTCGACCACGACGAACCGCTGGCCTCCGCAAGGCGTCTCGGCCATGAGACGCTCGAGCGCGGCAACGTCGTTGTGTGGAAAGACGACCTTCGAGGCGCGCGAGAGGCGCACGGCGTCGATCAGGCTCGCATGATTCCTGGCGTCCGAGAAGACGACATCGTCGTGTCCCGCGAACGTGGTCAGCACGGCCAGGTTCGCGAGATAGCCGGACGAGAAGAAGAGCGCGCGATCGGCACCCTTGAACGCGGCGAAGCGCGCCTCGACCTCGCTGAACGCGGCGCGCTCACCCCGGAGCAGCCGCGAGCCGGTGCTCCCGCACTCCTCGCGTGCGGCGGCGGCAAACGCCCCGACGACGCGCGGATGCCTGGCCAGGCCGAGGTAATCGTTGGAGGAGAGATCGATTCCGGCAGGCGGCCGCAGCGATCGGAAGAGCCCGCGCGCCTCGATGTCCGCGAGGTGCGCGCGGACACGCGACTCCAGGACGTTATCCGCCGGCATTCACCTCGATCGACGCGCCCGGCATGAGGCGCATGCCGAGCTTGTCGAACAGCCTCGTGTCGTGCGTCTCTCCGGGGTTTGGCGTCGTCAGGAGACGATCGCCGAGGAACACCGAGTTGGCGCCGGCGAGGAAGCAGAGCGCCTGTGCTTCGTCGGTCAGCTGGAGTCTCCCGGCACTCAGACGGACCATGGACCGCGGCATGAGAATCCGGGCCGTCGCGATCGTGCGGACGAGCTCGAGCGGGTCCTCCGGGGGGACGTCTTCGAGCGGCGTGCCGTCCACCCGAACCAGCATGTTCACCGGCACGCTCTCCGGGTGCGGTTCGAGCGAAGCGAGCTGCTGCAGCAGCCGGTAGCGCACGGAGCGATCTTCGCCCATCCCGATGATGCCCCCGCAGCACACCGTGATGCCCGCCTCCCGAACGTTCGCGAGCGTGGCGAGACGATCGTCGTAGGTGCGCGTCGTGATGATGTGGCCGTAGAACTCGGGCGAGGTGTCGAGGTTGTGGTTGTAGGCCGTCAGCCCGGCCTCGGCGAGCCGGTCGGCCTGCTCGCGCGTCAACATGCCCAGCGTGCAGCAGGCCTCCATGCCGAGGCCGCGAACCACGCGAACCATGTCCAGCACGCGCTCGAACGGCTGCCCGCCCGGCACGTTGCGCCACGCGGCGCCCATGCAGAACCGGGTGGCCCCTTGGGCTTTCGCGCGCTCGGCAGCGACCGTCAACTCGTCCATCGGGACGAGATCGGTCCGGGTCACATCGGTCTTGTAGTGCGCCGACTGCGGGCAATAGGCGCAGTCCTCCGGACAGCCGCCCGTCTTGATGCTGAGCAGCATGCATCCCTGCACTTCGTCGGCACGGTGATGCGCGCGGTGGACAGTCTGGGCTCGGAAGACGAGATCGGGAAGCGGAGACGCATAGATCGCTTCGATCTCACCGACCGACCAATCGTGGCGGAGCGGAGATCCAGTGGTGGTCACGGCACCTGCGTGTTGGGCGAGTTTAACAAGAAGAGTGTGAGCAGCACCAGCGCGACGACGGCGACGATGATCCACAGGAGCGGCGAACCGCGACGGCGCGACGGCTTCACGTAGGGCTGATACTTGGCTTCGGTCGTAGCGGTCCCGCAGCGATAGCAGATGAGCGCTTTGTCTGCGATTTCGGTCCCGCACTTGCGGCACTGCATGGGCTTCAGCCTACATCAACGGATTGAGCCCGCGCACGCGGCGCGCGTCAGGCGAGCAGCTGTTCCGCCACGGCCGCGAGCGACTGCAGACCGTAGACGTCTCTCGGAAGCTGTCGGACGCGCACGCGCGGAAGCCGCTTGAACCGGCGGTCGATCTCGTCGAGGTAGCTCTGCTCCTGCGCCTTGCGCGACCGATAGAAGTCGCCCTCGAGCGCGTCCGGAAGGACCCGGTTCACGACGAGGCCTCCGACGTTCACGCCGGTGTCGGACAGCAGCTCCGCCGCCCTGGCCGTCTCTTCGATCGCCAGGCGTTCCGGAATGGTGACGAGCGCGAAGCTGGCGCGCGATCGATCCAGCAGCGTGCCGTGCAGGACGCGCAGGCGCTCGTGCCGGCGCTCCAGCGCCGCCAGCACCGGATCGGCGGCCGCCGATTCGTCGGCCGCCTGCTCGACCCCGCGATCGATTTCGAGCAGTGCACGGCGGTGACGCACGAGCGCCTGGATCCACGTGGTCATCGCGTCCGGCATGCGCAACAGCTGCAGGGTGTGTCCGGTTGGAGCGGTGTCGAAGACGATCAGGTCGTAGGTGCGCCCTTGCTCCAGGATCAGGTCGATGATGCGATCGAGCAGCGCGACCTCAATCAGGCCGGGCGAGGCGGCGGCCATCTCGATCTGGCGGTTGGCCTGCCGAATCACGCCCGGGCTGAACATCTTCTGGATGTCGCGCTTCACGCTCCCGATGTACCGCGCCGCCTCCGCGTCGCCGTCGATCTCGAGCCCGGCGAGCCGGGGGGCGATCTCCACGACGTCCCCACCCAGCTTCCGCTCGAAGATGTCGGATGTCGAGTGCGCCGGATCCGTGGAGACCAGCAGCGTGCGCTGGCCGCGCTGGCTCGCCCCCAGCGCGAACGCGGACGAGCAGGTGGTCTTCCCCACTCCGCCCTTGCCGCCAAAGAAGACGACCTGTCGATCGAGCAGCGATCTCAGCAGCACGGCAGGCTGCCGATCGGCGAGTGCTGAATCCCCATGCGCCGGTGCCACAAATGGAATTGCTCGAGCAGATACGGGTAGACCTCGAGCAGGTAGAGCGTCGCCGGATTGGGCAGACCGGTCGCCTCCATGAAGCAAAGCAGAAGGAACAGGTCGTGCAGCTCGGCGGTCTGCCGCCGCAGTTCCTGCTCGTAGCGGCCGTAGGCGACGCCCTGCATGACCTCGGCGAATCGCTGCCGGTACTCGGCCAGCTGTCTGGGCCAGTCCACGGTCGCATGATAGCGTAGGCCCATCGGTCCGCAGTATCATGGGGGTTCCCATGCCGACCCTGTTTGAGAAAGTGTGGAACGCGCACGCCGTGCGCACGTTGCCGAGCGGCCAGACGCAGCTCTTCGTCGGTCTGCACCTCGTTCACGAGGTCACCAGCCCGCAGGCCTTCGACATGTTGCGCCAGCACGGCTGGACGGTGGCCTTCCCTCAACGCACCTTCGCGACCGTCGACCACATCGTCCCCACCAGTTCGCAGCGGCGTCCGTTCCTCGATGTGACCGCTGAAGAGATGACGAGCGCGCTCGAGCGGAACTGCCGCCAGTACGGCATCCAGCTCTTCGCGCCGGGCGACGATGCCGGGGGGAATCAGGGAATCGTGCACGTGATCGGTCCGGAGATGGGCCTCACGCAGCCGGGCATGACCATCGCCTGCGGCGATAGCCACACGTCGACACACGGCGCGCTCGGCGCCATCGCCTTCGGCATCGGCACCTCGCAGGTCCGCGACGTGCTGGCCTCGCAGTGCCTGGCCCTCGAGCCGCTGAAGGTGCGCCGCATCGACGTGAACGGCGAGCTGAAGCCGGGCGTCTACGCGAAGGACGTGATCCTCACGATCATCCGCCGGCTGGGCGTCAACGGCGGCGTGGGGTACGCCTACGAATACGGCGGCTCGACGATCGACGGCATGACGATCGACGAGCGCATGACCATCTGCAACATGTCGATCGAGGGCGGCGCCCGGGTGGGCTACGTCAACCCCGACGAGACGACGTTCACCTATCTGAAGGGACGCCGCTTCGCCCCGACCGGCGAAGCGTGGGACCGTGCGGTGGCGTGGTGGGCGTCGCTGGCGAGCGACCCCGACTCCAGCTACGACGACCGCGTCGTGATCGATGCGGCCACGATCGAGCCGACGGTCACCTGGGGCATCAACCCGGGAGAGTCGGTCGGCGTCTCCGAGCCCATCGCCACCCACGACGACGAGGCACTCGCCTTCATGGGTTTCAGCAACGGCCAGAAGGTCGCCGGAACGAAGATCGACGTCGCCTTCATCGGATCGTGCACGAACGGCCGGTTGTCGGATCTCGAGGAAGCCGCCCGCTTCGTCAAGGGACGCCGCGTGGCCTCGCACGTCAAGGCGCTGGTCGTCCCCGGCTCACAGGACGTGCGCCGGAAGGCCGAAGCGAAGGGGCTCGACAAGATCTTCTCGGCTGCCGGCTTCGAGTGGCGCGGCGCCGGGTGTTCGATGTGCCTCGCCATGAACCCTGACCGGCTCGAGGGCAATCAGATCTGCGCCTCATCGTCCAACCGCAACTTCAAGGGACGCCAGGGCAGTCCGACCGGCCGCACGCTGCTCATGAGCCCGGTCATGGTGGCTGCCGCCGCGATCGCGGGCGAGGTCACCGACGTACGCCTCATGCTCGAGGAAGTCACGGCGTAACGGCGGGCGGGCAGGACCAGAGGCCGACAGACGACGCGCGGCGCGCGCGAACGCGCCGCCGCGAACACGGCAACGAAGCAACGCAGCCGCGTCAGCAGGCGCGACAACGCAGAACGCGACGACGACAACCATGGCATCAATAACCACAGTGACCGGCCGCGCCATTCCGCTTCGCGGCGACGAGCTCGACACCGACCGCATCATGCCGGCGCGGTTCCTGAAGGCCGTGACGTTCGACGGTCTCGAGACGCACGTCTTCGAAGACGACCGCAAGGACAACCCCAACCACCCCTTCAACAACCCGAAGTACGCGGGGGCGTCGATTCTGGTCGTCAACAAGAACTTCGGCTGCGGATCGTCGCGCGAACACGCACCCCAGGGACTGCTGCGCTACGGTATCAAGGTGATCGTCGGCGAATCCTATTCGGAGATCTTCCTCGGCAATTCGTCGGTGCTGGGGATGCCGTGCTTCACCACGGACAAGGCGTCGATCGACGCGCTGCACAGTCTGATCGAACAGCACCCGGAGACCCTCGTCGAAGCCGACGTCCGCACCGGCGTGGTGAAAGCCGGCGACCTGACGATCCAGGCGTCGGTCAAGCCGTCGCTCCGCGACGCGTTCCTGACGGATCAATGGAACCCGACGTCGATGCTGCTCGCCGACTTCGAGCAGGTGGCGGACACGGCGGCGCGCCTTCCGTACGTCGCCGGTTTCTAGCGCCCCCCGCGATCACGCGCCATCGTCGCGCACGGCCTCCTTCGCCACCTGCAGGAACGCGTTCGCCGCATGCGAGCGGTGCGCGTTCCGGCAGACCAGAATCAGCTGACGGCGGCGGGATATCCCGGTCACGGGTACCGCCACGAGCCGCTTGCTCGCCAGTTCCGTGACGGCGCACCGCCGCGGGAGCAGCGCCACGCCGAGATCCAGTTCCACCGCCCGCTTGATGCCGTCCAGGCTCGGCAGCGCGATCACCATGTTCAACGCGATGTGCTGCTCCTCGAACATGCGCAGCACCCGCTCTCGCGCCGGCGACGGATCGTTGTGCGCCACGACCGGCTCTCCGGCGACCTCCTGCATCGACACCTGTTTGCGGCCGGCGAACGGGTGCGACGGAGGCACGAGGAGCACCAGCTCGTCGCTGCCGACCGCAACCTCGAGCAGCCCCTCTTCGGCGGGGCGAAACGTCAGCGCGCCGAAATCGAGGCTGCCCTGCTGTACTTCGACGGCAATCTGTCGCGCCGGCACGCGCCGCACGTCGATGGCGATCTGCGGGACCTTGCGCCGAAACCGGGCGATGAGCGGCAGCAGCGTGTGAATGGCCGCCTCGTTCGCGCCGATGAGCACGCGGCCGCGCCTGAGGTCGCGCAGCTCGCGCATGGCCGACTCGGTCTCCTCCGCGAGGCGCACGAGCCGCTGCCCATAGTTCTGCAGCACGCGCCCCGCGTCGGTGAGCGTGCCGCTCTTGGACGATCGATCGAAGAGCTGCTCGCCGAGCTCCTCCTCGAGCCGCTTCACGGCCTGGCTGACAGCCGGCTGCGTCCGATGCACCTTTGCCGCCGCGCGTGAGAAGCTTCGCTCCTCGGCAACCGCGAGGAAGATCCGGAGGGCTGTCAGGTCCATAAATTGGGGTTATTGTAACGTAATAATTATCGCTTTGACTTCTAGTCATCCGGGCGGCTACAACTGCATCCATGAGCGACGCTTCACGAATTTTGGTGTTCGACACGACGCTGCGCGACGGCGAGCAGGCGCCCGGCTTCTCGATGGACGTGCCCTCGAAGGTGACGATGGCCCGCACGCTGGATGCGCTGGGGGTCGACATCATCGAAGCGGGCTTCCCCATCGCGTCCCCGGCGGACGCGGAAGCGACCCGTCAAGTGGCGCTCGAGGTTCGCCGCCCGGTGATCGCCGCGCTGGCGCGGTGCCGTCCACTCGACATCGACGAGGCCGCCCGCGCGCTCGAGCCGGCGGAGCGCAAGCGGATCCACACGTTCCTCGCCACCTCCGACCTCCATCTCACCTGCAAGCTGCGCATGACGCGGGAGCAATGCCTCGACGCGGTCGTCGACAACGTGCGCCGCGCGCGGACACACGTCGACGATGTGGAGTTCTCGGCGGAGGATGCCACGCGCAGCGATCGCGACTTCCTCTGCCGCGTCGTCGAAGCGGCGATCGACGCCGGCGCCTCCACCATCAACCTGCCGGACACGGTCGGCTACGGCATTCCCGAGGAGACGCGCGAGTTCTTCTCGGAGATCATTCGCCGCGTCCCGAACTCCGACAAGGCGGTCTTCAGCGCGCACTGCCACGACGATCTCGGCCTCGCCGTCGCCAACAGCCTGGCGGCGTTCGAAGGCGGCGTGCGGCAGGTCGAGTGCACGATCAACGGCATCGGCGAGCGCGCCGGCAACGCCTCGCTCGAAGAAATCGCCATGGCGCTGCGCGTCAGGCAGGATCGCCTCCCGTACGACACCGCCGTCAACTCTCCTCTGCTCTTCGCCGCCAGCCAGCTGCTGTCACGGCTTACGAGCGAACCGGTTCAGTCGAACAAGGCCATCGTCGGCCGAAACGCATTCGCCCACGAGGCCGGCATCCATCAGGACGGGATGCTGAAGGATTCGCGGACCTACGAGATCATGCGGCCCGCCGATGTCGGACAGACAGCCGAGCAGCTCGTGCTCGGCCGCCATTCGGGGCGCCATGCGGTGGCGCGCCGCGCCGAGCAGCTCGGACTCTCGCTCACCGCGGACGAGCTGGCGCAGGTGTACCAGGCGATTGTCACGATGGGGGAACATCGCAAGTCGGTCGGTGACAACGACCTCAGGCGGATCGTCGAACGCGTCCGCGCGGGTCAGGCGGCGGTCGCCCGATAGAGGCGCTCGCCCGATAGAGGCCGTCGCCCGATAGAACGGCCCGGCCGCTCTTCAGCGGCCGCCACTCTGCCTCGGCACGTCCCGCTCCTGACCCGGCTCCACCGCGATTGATTAGAATCACTCCATGATCCCGCTTCGGGACGTGATTCCGTCCCGGACCACCCCGTACATCACGATCACGCTGATTGCGCTGAACGCGCTGGCCTGGTTCTACGAGGTCTCCATGCCGGCGGGACAGCTGACGCTGTTCCTGGAGCAGTTCGGCGTCGTTCCGGCGGCATTCAGCCCGGTGACGCTCGTCACCTCGATGTTCCTGCACGGCAGCTGGTCCCACGTGATCGGGAACCTCTGGTATCTCTGGATCTTCGGCGACAACGTCGAGGACCGCGTGGGCCACGGCCGATTCATCGTGTTCTATTTCCTCTGCGGCATCATCGCGGCCGTGGGGCAGATCTACATGGACCCGGAGTCGACGCTGCCCATGATCGGCGCCAGCGGCGCGATCGCCGGCGTGATGGGCGCCTACTTCGTGCTCTATCCGCACTCGCGCGTCCTGACGCTCATACCGCTCATCATCTTCTGGGAGATCGTCGAGCTTCCCGCGATCATGCTGCTCGGCTTCTGGTTCCTGATGCAGCTGTTCAGCGCCGGCGCGATCGCCGTCACGGCCAGCACGGGTGGGGGCGGGGTGGCGTTCATGGCGCACGTGGCCGGCTTCGTCACGGGCATGGTCGGCGTGTTCGCCTTCAGAAAGCGCCGGCAGCCCGATCGGTGGTGGGTCCAGCCTTGACGATGGGTCCTGCCGTCGCGCGGGCCCGGGCCTGACGCGGACGCTGCCCTGCGCTGGCGCGACGCCGCGGCAGCGATCCGCAATCAGGACTTCGAGCGAAGGTCGCGATCGACGCGCGCGAGGTCGAGGAGCAGCTTCTCCAGCTCGCGTTCGTACTCCTCGGGATCCATGAGCGGCTTGCGCGCCCGCAGCTCTTCGATCTCGCGGTTCAGCTCGACGCGGCGGCGCAGCAGCGCGTTCATCTCGGCGTCGGCCGTTTCGTCGATCGGCTCGTCGGCTGCGATGTAGGTCACCTTCGCGAGGATGCCGTCGGTGCCCACCTCGTCGCTCTGCTGGCCAACGCCGTCGCCGTCGTCATCGAGAACGGGCCGCTCGGTGGGGAGCTGGCCCCGCTGCTCGTACCAGTTCTTCACTCCGGCGCTCGCGTGGACGAACGCCTCCCAGACCGAGACGCGCCCGTTCTTGTCGAGGTCCGCATTCGTGTCACGAAGCGCGGCGAGGAAAAATTCCGGCAGGACGGTTTCGTACTGCTGGGCGGCCGTGTCGTTCGCGGAGATGACGATGCGGTTGCGCGCGGACAGGGCGGAAAGAAACGGGAAACTGCCGCTGGCCGCGTTGACGAACACCAGACGCGCTTTCAGCGGCGCGAACAGATCGGCCCATTCCTGGGCGCTCAAATCGGGGCCGATCAGGTTGAACTTGGCCTCGTCCGCCTCGGTGCCGCTTCCGTGTCCCATCAGCAGCACGAAGACCACGTCGTCCTTCTTCGCGCGCTGACGGAGGGTGGCGAGCGCCGCCTTGACGTTGTCGCGCGTGACCTTCTCGGTGCCGGCCCCCTCGTCTTCGGCCAGGACGAGCACGTTCCGCTCGGCGAGCCGCAGCGAACCCTGAAGCGTCTGCACGACGGCCGAGCGCCACGCATCGTACTTCTCGGCGTATTGCGGCCCGCCGGATGCGCCGGTCACGACCAGGGCGTACCGGTCGCTCGCGGCAGACGTTCCCGCTCCAGCGATCCACGCGACCGCCGTGACGGCAACTGCGCCGATCAGCTGGCTCAACGACCGGGCCCCGACCCGCACCATGCAGACATTCTCGCATCCACGACAGGCCGCGCGCACGCCGCGGCCGATGAGACGGCCGAATGCTGCAGTCAACGTCAGGAGCCTACCGGAGTCCCCACCGCCGCCGCAGCACCCACTCGCCTGACAGCAGCAGCACGATGAACAGAAATGGCCACGGCCCGTGCCAGAGATCGCGACGCTCGCGCTCGATCGGCCCGGGCTCTACCGCGGAGAGGGCACGCAAGACGCGATCGACGTCGGCCGCTGGCACGTATCGTCCTCCGGACCGCTGCGCCAGACGCTTCAGCACGGCTTCGTTCAGCCGCGGGTCGGCGAACTCGGGATCGTATCCGCCCACCTGAAACCAGCGGTCGCTCGCGCCAAGGAGCTTCTCTCCCCTCCTGGCCTCGGCGTGAAGACGGTGCAGCCCCGGCGTGTCGACCGCGATCGTGGCCGCCTGCTGACCGACGGCAACCGGACGCATGGCGATCGGCCGTGCTGTCCCATCTGGTCCCGTGAGCGCCGCTTCGACCACCGCGTCACCCACCGGCTCGAACGCCGCGTTGCGGGTCTCCAGGCGGACGTCGATCGACTCGCCCACGGCCGAGCTCTCGGGGACAGTCAGCTGCACGGGATCGGACTGCTCACCAGCGAGCCAACGCGTCGCCTGGCGCCAGAAGTGCTCGAATGTCTGGTCCGTCGACGGGCGCTGCATGCGCCAGCGCCACGACGCCTCTCCTGCGAACACCATCGAGCGCCCCCGTCCGTAGCGCTGAACCGCCACCAGCGGGACGGTGCCCGAAGCGGGCGACGAAGCCACCGCCAGCACCGTCGCGCCGGGGCGCGGTCCACCGACCGGGGCCACCGACGCAAGCGGCGGCAGCGCGGCCCAGGCCTTCGTCGTCTCGTCCTGCGTCGGGGCGACGCGCGTGATTGGATGGCTGAGGCCGGCGTTGGTCAAGGCGACGCCCGATGGCGGCATGCCCTCGCCGTCGCTCGCGCGAGGTGGAGCCGCTCCGCGCCGATCGCCGAGATCGAGCGGGAGCACCTGCTCGAGCGGCGAGCCGCTCATGCCGCGCTGCTGGAACGATCGGCCTCCCATGAGGAGGATCCCACCTCCGCGCAGGCTGACGAAATCGGCGAGCAACTGCAACTGAGCCTTCCCGAAGAAGTCCGCCTCCACGTTGCCGATGAGCACGGCGTCGTAGGCGAACAGCGCCTCGCGTGTCGAGGGAAATCCCTTGGTGAGCATCGCGCCGCGGCCGCCTGTCGCCTGGATGAGGAACGTGTCGGCGCCGCGTTCGTCCTTCCCCTTGCGGACGACCGAGTCGACTTCGAGCCCGCTGTCGCGCACCAGTGCGCGAGCCAGGAACGCGTGCTCGTATCCGGGGGCACCGCTCAGGGCGAGCACGCGGCGCTTCCGGTCCGCAGGGTTGAGCAGCACGCTCCGGCTGTTGTTCTCGGTGACGGCCTCGGCCGGCCCCGTGGGGATGTCCGCGGTGTAGAGCGTCGCATTGAGCGGATCGGGCAGGACCGAAAAGGTCAGATGGCTCGGAGTGCCGTCGGCGCCCGGCGTGACCTGGCGCGTCTCGATGGGTTTCCCGTTCGCGAGCAGTCGAAGCGTGAAGGGAGCGGCGCCCAGGCCGTGCTGCGCCACCGTCACGTGGAGGTCGACGGCCGCTTCGTCGATACGTGGATCCCCGGAGGCCATCGCGACGACTTCGCGATCGGGGATCCCGGTCGGCGATCCGACTCCGACGGTGAAGATCGGCGCCGGTGCGGTTGTCGCCGCGGGCTTGACGCCGCCGCCCGTGTCGGCCCCGTCCGAGAGCACGAGAACGCCGGCCACGCGGCGGCCGCGGAAGCGCTCGGCAACGGCCGCCACCGCCCCTGAGAGGTCCGTCGCGCGGCCGCTCGCTTCGAGCGCCGAGATGGACGTGTCGTGCACCCCCTCGTCGATGGCGAGCAGCTCGACGTGGCCGACGGCCGAGAGCGCCGGGACGATGCGCGATTCGACGAGGCGTCTCGCCTGTTCGATTCGCGTCGCACCGTCCGCATCCGCGTCCGCGATCCGCATGCTCCGCGAGGTGTCCACCAGAACCGGAATGACCGTCTCTCCGGCGCGGGCAGGCGGAAGAAAGAGGATCGGGCGCAGCACGAAGAGCAGGACGCCGAGGAGCGACACGGCCCGCAGCGCGACGAGCGCGACGCGCTGCGTCGCGGAGAGCGGGACGAGAGGACGCCGGTAGGAAAACAGCGCCACCCCGATGAGGCCGGCGGCGACGAGCAGCGCGGCCCACCAGGGTATCGGCGACGCAAAGTTGATCAGGGTCGTTTCCTCGTGGCGAGCGCTTTGAAATAGCTGTCGACCTGCTGCTGGTACTCGGCGGCCACCTTCTCGTCGATGCCGGATGCGAGCCGGTCCTTCGCTGCTTTCCCCTGCAGCCGTTGCGCGAGCGACGCTTCGACGTTGTCGAGCGCCAGGGTGATCTGACGCGCCAGTTCCGGCCAGCGGGCGAAGTCCTGTTTGAAGCCCTGCGTTCCCGGCGCGGACAGCACCATGCCCTGCCCTTGCAGCGTCGTGCCCGAGCCGCCGTTGTCATTCGACGGACCTCCGCGCTGGGCGTCCCGCAGCAGCTGCCCGACCTGCTGAATCTGCTGGTTCAAGTCGGTACGAAGTCGTTCCACGTCCGTGGGATCGCCCGTGGATCCCGCCTCTGCCTGCCCGGTCTGGCCGCTCCGCCCGGCAGACCCGGCGCGGTTCGAGTCGTCCTGTCCGCCGCCGCGCTCGTCCGGCTTCTCGGCCTCGAGGTTCTGCAGGCGGCGTCCCAGCTCGTCCATCTGTTCGCGCAGCTCACGCACGCGAGCGACCTGTTCGTTGAGCCGGCGCGTCTCGTCGTCCATCGGCACCTCGGCGACGCCCATGCTGTCGGCGAGACGCTCGAGGGCCCGCGCGAGATCCTCCTGGGCCGCGGTCTGGGTCGCGGCGCGCGGCGGGGACGTCGCGTCGGCCGTCGGCGAAGGGGCCTCGGCAGCTTTGCGCATCGAGTCGGCAGACTGCTGCATGCGCTCCGGAAGTCGCTGGCGCCCAATTTCGCGTGCGGCGTCGGCGGCGGCCTGACGGAGGCGATCGGTCGCCTGCTGCGCTTGCCGCTCGGTCTGTCCCGGACGGGGGGCCTGACTCTGCCGCGCCTCGGCAGCCTGTTGCTTGAGCGACTGTTCGACGCGCCGAAGCCGCTCCGCCACCCGTTCCTGCTCTCCTGCCAACCGCCTCAACTGATCCCGGCCTGCATCGTCCTGCTGCGTCTTGGCGGACTCGGCGGCGATCTGCCGCTGCGCCTCGGCGAGCTGCCGCGCTTCAAGCTGGAGGTCCCCCATCGCCCGGCGTCGCCCTTCCGCCGATCCACCCTGAAGCTGACGCTCGAGCTCCCGGAGCTTGTCGAGCGCGCGGGCCGCACGGGCGCTCGCCTGTTCGGCGTTCTCGCGGCGAAGATCGCTCGCGGCGTTCCGCATCTCGTTCGAGATGTCCTGCATCTTCTGCCTGTCGCCGCCCCCCTGCCCCTGACCTTGGCTCTCGCCCTGCGCACCCTGCCCCTGACTGCCCGCCTGCCCCTCCTGGCCGGCGGCCCTGGCACCAGACTGCCCCGCCTGCTGACCCCCTCGATCTTCATCACTGCCGCCGCGTGCTTCGCTGCGCTGCTTCGACAGGTCGCGCCCCACGTCCTCCGCCCGCTCGCGCAGCTCGTTCTGGTCGCGCGTCAGACGTTCCAGCTCACGCCTCGCCTCGTCCGCCGTCATGCGATCGCGGTTTCGCGCGAGCTGCTGCTGGCGCCGTACGAGCTCGTCCTGGCGCTGCGCGAGATCCTTGACCCGATCCGCGAGGCTCTTCTCCTCATCGTCCTGTTGTTCGGTGCTGGTCCGGGTCTCGTAGTTCGTCTGCTGATTCTTCGCGAGCTCCTTGTCGAAGAGGCTGGACAGATCTTCGGTCGACCGATTGCGTCCGCTGCCGCTGCCCGCCTGCTGC
The DNA here is from genome assembly GCA_050183995.1 of Vicinamibacterales bacterium. Lineage (GTDB taxonomy): Bacteria > Acidobacteriota > Vicinamibacteria > Vicinamibacterales > CAVVIG01 > CAVVIG01. The sequence continues at coordinate 20,822 of JBFXAT010000010.1, read as the reverse complement.
TGGACCTGCCGCTTCCTGACGTCTGACTGGGCGCGCAGCAACGCGTTCAACGCCTCGAGCTCGTGAGGAAGAGCGTCCGAGGTCTTCAAGCGGTCGAGCGACGTCACGGCGCGTCCCATGGCAGCGGAGGCCTGCGTCATCGCGTCCTCTTCCGACGTGGTCTGCCCCACAGGCGGGGCATCCGGCCGCGACGGAGGGAGCGGCTGCGGAGGACCTCCCGGCTGGATCGACGGACGCGAGCGCCGCGGGTCGCGCAGCGACGAGGTGCGGAACGAGCTGGACGTCTGCTCGACGCGCACCTTGAGCTCGCCCTCGACCTTGGCCACCGCGCGGATGTCCTGCTCCGACCTGGCCCCCTGCGCATCGCGCGAGCGGCGATCGAGCTTCCACGTGGCGGCGACGACTTCCTTCTGGGCCGCGACGAGATCGTCGAGCTGCGGGTCCCCGCTGCCGCCGGCCATCGCCGCCTGCGTCTGCGCGAGGGTGAACTCCTCCTCGAACGGCTTCACTTCCAGGAAGAAGATGTCGCTCCTCGATTCGCTCGCCGGCTTGCCGCGCGCGAGATCGCGCGCGCGCGCATAGTAGGCGACCAGATCGCCGGGGCTCACGTCGAGATCCTCGAGATAGAAGACGTAGCGCCCGGACACCGACGTCGAGCGCGGCGCGATGCCGAGGCGAACCGCCTGCTCGGGACCGCCCTTGATCGAGTAAACGAGATCCAGCGACGAGATGCCGAAGTCGTCCTGGGCTTCAGCCGTCACCTCGACCTCTTCGAGCGGCGTGACGCGGCGGTCGCTCGCTGGGCGCACGACGCGCACGTCAGGGGGACGGTCGTCGAGAATGCGGATGAAATACTCGGTCTCCCCCTCGCTGCTGAAGCCCTCGCCGGTCAACGCAATGCGATAGGAACCGTTTTCGCTGACACGAAGCTGTCCGGTCAGGAGGGTCGGCGACTCGGCCCGAAGATCGAGCGTCGTCTTCGACGCGAGATTCAACCGCCCCGTGTCCGCAGGCGCGTCCGTGTGGACGCGAATCTTCACGTCCGTCCCTTCGGGTGCGTAGATGTCGCCGCTGTCGGTCTCCACGCGCGGAGGAAGGGCAAGCGCCTTCGGGTAGGCGTACTCCAGATCGATGCGCGCGACGCGGGGTGCGCGGACCACCGACACGTCGAAGGACGCCGAGCTGACGCTGCCAGCCTCGACCTTGTACTGGAACGACGTGCGCAGGCCTTCCAGATCCAGGCGGTAACCGCCCGCCCCGTCCGGCGCCATCGGTGCCGCCGACCAGTCGCCGGGGCCGTCCGCATCCCCGGCACGAGTCAGCAGGCGCGCCTCGGCCGGCGCACGGTTGCCGACCAGACGAGCCCGGACGCTGAGCGTGGATCCGGACTCCACGCGCGCGTCACCCGGGAGCACTTCGAGCGAGATCCTCGACGGGAACAGCGTGAACGCGAGCGCGTCCCACGAACGGCGCGCCAGGTCCCGCCCACCGATCAGCAGCAGGAGGAGCAGGCAGCAGCTTCCCGCGGCAACGAGCGAGGCCCGGCGCAGCGCGGCAGCCGGCACAATCGCCGACGGACTGACGCCCTCCGCCGCGCGCGCGGCATCGGCGATCATCGATGCCGCAAGGCGGGGAGGCTCGGCGCCAGGACGCTCGGTGGCAACCGCGACCGCGCTCACGAGTCGATCGTCGAGTGACGGATCGCGCTCCTCGATGAATCGGGCGACGCGCCGGTCGGAGGGTGCGCGTCCCGTCCGCCACACGGTCCAGCCGATCGCGGCGAGCGCGCCGGCGACCATGACGATGGCGATCGCCGCGAGACCGGCTGGCCGCTGCGATGCCGCGTACGCCAGCGCGAGCGCCACACCGCTGAGCGCGGCGACCCCGAAGACAGCCCGCGCGGCCGTCTCGAGCGTCGTCTGCCAGCGCCAGCGTCTCCGGACGCGCGTCAGGAGCTCGGCGATCGGTTGGAACTGCTCGCTCATCGTCAGCCGACCTTCGCCGCGACGTAGCTCTCGGCGGCGAGCATGGCAATCATGACGGCCAGCACATATTGCCAGATGTGCTGGCGATCCTCTTCCTCTCGCGCACGAAGCGGCTGCGTGGCCTCCGGCGCGTCGGTCAGGCGCGCGACGGCGCCCTCGAACTCGGCCGGAGTCAGGCGGCCGCTCTCGATCTCGACGGGATCGACGTTCACCGCTACCAATTCGGACGCGCCACCCCGGCTTCTCGATGCAATGCCCGGCACGGAGGGTACGCCTTCAGGGACGTTGCCAACGAGATACTCGGCGGCACGAGCGCGACCGCTCGACAGGTACTGCATGGACTGATGCAGAAATGGCACGAACGTGGCGTGCAGCGGGAAGTCGTTGCCCCGATTGTCGAGGTCGGACGCGATGATCAACGCGTGTCCGTCGCCAGACGCGCAGTCCACGAGCGCGGCGTCGCCCGTCGTGAACCGCGCAAGGGTCTGACACTCCGAGGGCCGCATCAGCCTCGTCCGCCGAAACTGGACCAGCCCCAACGCTCCAGGCTGCACGCCGAACGCGCGGATGACCGGATGCCGCACGTCTGCCGCGGCCCACGTCGAAGCGACCGGCTGCGTCGAAGCGGTGGACTGCGTCGCAGCGGCGGAGGGGGCCACTGCGCCGGACGGCCGAGCCGTGTCTCCGTCCCCGCCGGCCAGGCCGACGCGCGGCCCGCCGAGCACTTCGTCGAGGACGTCACCGTCGACGTCCGGACCGGCCGCGACGAGCAGGCCGCCTCCCTGCTGGAGGTAGGTCGTGAGGAGCTGGCGGCCCCGGTGGTCGAGCCCTCGGGTGGACAGCAGGACGACCGCCGTCCGCCCCTCGAGCCGATCGGCACGCCAGGAAGCCAGATCGTCGGCCGCCACCCCATCCGCCGCGTACGCACGACCGTCGCTCGCCGCGGCGCCGAGCGCCTGCTCCAGATAGAACGCCTCGCGCGTCACGTCGCCGGTGGAGGTCACGATGACGACCGACGGCCTCGCGCTCTCATCGATGACGGCGTATCGCGCATTGTCGGCCTCGACGCCGGTGGTGTCCTCGACGTCGACCGACGCCCACACGCCGCTCGGGCGCGGGAAGTCCATCGTCGCGACCTCCCCAGCCTCGACCGGCACGGGGGTCTCCGCGGCGATCCGCGTCGTCTGACCGCGATCCTCTTGCCCGTGCACGCGAAGCCGGACGCGGGCCTCGACCCGGTCGGCGCCGCCGTTCCTGATCGTCGCGGTGACGCGGTCGCCGCTGACGCGCAGGGCGGTCACCGCCAGGTTGGGAGGCGGCACCCCGACATCCGCGACGCGGATGGTCGCGGCGGACGGCACCAGCGCACGTTCGCCGGCATCCCACCCGCTCTCCTGCAGGTCGGTGACCACCGTGATCGAGCCCGTGCCGCCGCGCAGCAGATCCCCCGCGGTGGCGAGGGCGGCGCGATAGCTCGTGGCTCCGGATCCGGGACGAGCGGCATCGATGGCGGCCCGGGCCGACGCGCGGTCGCCTGTCGGAGGCACCGCGATCTGCGCGCGGTCCGCGAACGTCACGACCGCGACCAGATCGCCGCTCGGCGCGGCGTCCAACGCGTCCAGCGCGAGCTGGCGGCCGCGCTCGAACTGGCCCGGTGCCGACATGCTCATGGAGACGTCGAGCGCGACGACGCTCGTCGCGCCAGTCGCTCCGGCGCCTGCGGGGAAGAAGGGCCGGGCGAACGCCAGCGCAAGCAGGAGAAGGGCAGCGACCCTGAGCGCCAGCAGCACGAGGTCGCGTAAGCGGCGCCGGCTCGCCTGCTCGACCGGGGCATGCTTGAGCAGATGCACCGCTGAGAAGCGCACGCGCGCTTCCGGCGCCCGCTTGAGGAGGTGCAACACGATCGGAATCGCCGCCGTCAGCGCACCAGCCAGGAAGAGCGGCGACAGGAACGACATCACAGCATCCGCTCCCGCGTCGACAGATACTGCATCAGCGCCAGCTCCAGCGGATCAGCAGTCGTCACCAGGTGATAGTCGATCCCGTTGCTGCCGAGCTCTCGCTTGTAACGATCGATGAGAGCCTGCATGGCGTCGACATAGTGTTGCCGCACCGCCAGCGGCAGGGCCACGACTTCGGCCTTCGTCTCCATGTCCTCGAAACGCGTGGCCCGCTCGAAGGGGAACTCCAGCTCGTCGGGGTCGAGAACGTGGAACACGATGACGTCGGTACCGCGGAACTGGAAGTGCTTGAGCCCGCGTACCACGCTGTCGGGATCGTCCAGCAGATCCGAGATCAGCACCACCATCCCGCGCTTGCTCAGCGACGAGGCCAGCTGGTGCAGCGGCTTCGACACGTTGGTCCGCTGTCCGATCTCCAGCCGCTCCAGCGTCACGAGCATCGCCCGCAGGTGGCCGGGGCGCGCGCTCGCGTGGAGCATGCCGACGATCCGCTCGTCGAAGGCGGTGAGCCCGACGCCGTCCCGCTGGCGGTTCATCAGGTACGCGAGCGACGCCGCCAGGCACTGCCCGTATTCGAACTTGGTGATGCCGCGCGAGCCGTACCCCATCGATCCGCTGACATCGATCATCAGATGGCAGTTGAGGTTCGTCTCCTCTTCGAACTTCTTGACGTAGTGACGATCGCTGCGCGCATACACCTTCCAGTCGATCGTCGACAGGTCGTCGCCGGGGATGTACTGCCGATACTCGGCGAACTCGACGCTGAACCCCTTGAACGGGCTGCGGTGCAGGCCCGTGAGGAACCCCTCCACGATCGTGCGCGCGCGGAGCTCGAGCGTGCCGAGGCGCGCCACCACCGCCGGATCGAGGAACTGGCGTGCGCGCGCGGTCTGAGCCATGCCTACATTCCGCTCTTCGGCACCGGCACGGCGTCGAGCAGCCGCTCGACGATCGCATCCGAGTTGATGCGCTCCGACTCGGCGTAGAAGTTCGTCATGATGCGGTGGCGCAGGATCGGCTTCGCCAGCGCCTGCACATCCTTGACCGCCACGTGATAGCGGCCGTGCATCAGCGCGCGCGCCTTCCCGCCGCGCACCAGCGCCTGCGAGGCGCGCAACCCGGCGCCCCACTTCACCCACTTGTCCACGAAGTCGGGCACTCCGGGCCGGCCGGGACGCGACGCGTCCACCAGGCGGACGGCATACCGCGCCACCTCCTCCGCGATCACCACCTCGCGCGCGAGCTCCTGGAACAACAGGATGTCGGGTCCGGTCATCACGCGCTCCGGCGTCGCCCGCGTGCTCCCGGTCGTCTTCGTCACCACCGCCACCTCGTCGTCCTCGTTCAGGTAGTCGATGACGATGTTGAACATGAAGCGGTCGAGCTGGGCCTCGGGGAGAGGGTAGGTGCCTTCGAGCTCGATGGGGTTCTGCGTCGCGAGCACGAAAAACGGCGTGTCGAGCGGGTAGGTCCGACCCGCGGCCGTGACGTGATACTCCTGCATGGCCTCGAGGAGCGCCGCCTGCGTCTTCGGAGGCGTCCGGTTGATCTCGTCAGCCAGGATGATCTGCGCGAAGATCGGCCCCTTCACGAAGCGCAGCCGTCGTCCGCCGGCATGATCCTCGTCGAGGATCTCGGTGCCGGTGATGTCGGACGGCATCAGGTCCGGCGTGAACTGGATCCGCTTGAAGTCGAGATCCAGGATGTCGGCGAGCGTGCGGATCAGCAGCGTCTTCGCCAGACCGGGCACGCCGGTAATCAGGCAGTGCCCGCCCGTGAACAGCGCGATCAGCACCTGATCGACGACGTCGTCCTGGCCGACGATGACCTTGCGGAGCTCGTTGAGGATGCGTGAGCGCCCTTCGGCGACGCGCTCGACGCTGGTCGTGACGGTGTTCGGCTGGATGTCCAAACGCTCTCCTCGGGACGGCTCAAATTGGTTGTGGCGCGCGTGCTGGCGTCGGTTGTCCGGTCAGTGCGTCAGCGCGTAGATGATCTCGTTGATCCCCATCCGGTACGCGAGCGAGGTGTACTGGAGGTAGCCCGGGTAGTCTTCCGCATTCGACCACTCCCATCCGTCGCCCATGTCGGTGTTCCAGTTCACATACAGCATCGGGCGGTTCGCATCGTCGAAAATCGTTCGGAGCCTCGCCACGAAGCCGCCCTTCTCCCAGCTGCGCCCGGCCATGAAGGAGCCCAGCCCGGCGATCTGCGGGTACCCGTCAAGCTTATAGAAACAGCTGTACACCGGATGGTCTTTCGGGACGTCGACGATCGGCCGGTCCGGGAACACCTTGCGCATTTCGGCAGCGAAGTGGTCCCACTCGTACGGCCCGTGGAAATCGTCGAAGAACGCGGTGCCGCCGCGCAGGAGGAACTCGCGCAGCACCTTCGCGTTGCTGTCGGAGAGCTTCAGATTCCCGGGCTCGACGAAGTAGATCCAGGGGTTTTGGAAGAGCCGCGGATCGTCGAGGGTCAGGACGATTGGATCGAGCACGTCGATGGACGTCGCCGTCTTCAGGCGGCGCGAGAGGTTCTGCTCGGCCGCAGGACCGTCGATGAGCCACGGCTCGCCGTAGAACTCCTGCTGCGCGCTCGTTCCCTCGGTGGTGTAGTTGTATTTCACGCGCACGAAGCGCCACTGCAGTCCAGCGAAGCGATCGTCGGCCGCGGTTGGCAACTGGGCGTCGGCCAGGCGCGAGGGGGCAGGGGCCACGACGAACAGCAGGGCGGCCGCCGCGATCAGAAGACGCCGGCCCCGCGCGGTCACGGGTTGGCCTCGGAGAGCTTCAGCAGCAGGTCCTGCGCGCGCTCGTAGCTGGGTGCGATCTCGAGCGCGGCGAGGGTCTGCTTCCGCGCGTCGGACCGCTTCCCGCTCGCGAAATAGCTCTCCGCCAGGTCCGTGTGGGCGGAGGCACGGTCGACCGGGTTCAGCGCGACGACCGCCTTGAACTCTTCCACGGCGTCAGCGGGCCGGTTGCGCTGCATCAGCGTCCGACCGAGCGCGGCGTGCGCGGCGGCATCGAACGGGTCGATCGCGACGATCCGCGCGTAGACCGGCTCGAGCTGCGCGGGATCCTCGACGCCGGCTTCCTTCAGCAGCTGCGCCAGCTGCCGTGCCGCGGCCACGTTGTTGAAGTCGGTGCCGACGAGGTCCTTCAGCGCCTGGATCGCGACCGGGCGATCGCCGCGCTGCATGGCGACTTCGGCGAGCTGTCCGTGCGCGCCTTCGTCGCCCGTGACGATCGGCACCAGCGTCGCCGCCTTCTGGAACGCGGCGAGCGCGGTGTCGAGATCACCGTTCCGCCGGGCGGTGACGCCGAGCGCCATCTGAGCCAGATAGCTGCCCTCGTTCTCGGCGGCGTACGCCTTCAGCTCGTCGAACGACATCTGCGGCAGGCGGACGTCCTCCGGCGGCTCCTTCAGCGCCGCGCGCATGGCGCCGTACTTCTTCTCCATCCGCGCGTCGAACGCCTGCTGCATACCGGCGAGATCGGTCCCGATCGCCTTCTTCATCGCCTCGCCGGTCTCGAGCCCCTCGGCGTACGCGAGGAGCAGATCGTTCAGCGCATCGTCGCCGTAGGTGTCGACGATGTGCTCGACGAGCAGGGACGCCTGAAAGTACGCCAGGCCGATGCTGCGGGGATCCTGGAACGCCGAGTTCAACGTCTCGAGCTTGAGCGTCTCGCCGCGGTTCAGCAGCCGTGCGAACGTGACGTCCATGCCGCGCGCCCATTCCGGCCGCGCGATCTTCTCTTCGTACTCGGAGATGCCTTCGGTCAGCCAGCGCGGCACGCGCTGATTGGACATCTGGAGCGTGATCACGTGCGCCAGCTCGTGCCAGAGCGTGGCTTCCCACTGGAACTCGCCGGGCGGGCGCGCGCGCGGCGAGTCGATGGTGACGACGCGGCCGAAGCACGCGCCAAGCGCGCCGATCATGCCGGGCAGGCCCACGCTCCGCACGGCGAAGTCGTCGTGCTTCGGGAAGATCTCGACGAGCACGGGTCCCTTCGGCGTGAACTGATAGCGCTTCGACAAGGTCGACAGCGCCTCCTTCGCGAGCGACATGGCCGGTTCCTGCAGCACCGGAGCCTCATCCTTGTGCAGTCGCATCACCAAGTCGCCGTCGCGCACGGTCACGAAGGTGTCCAGCGTGTCCATCATCTGCAGGAGGTTGTAGGTGACGACGTCGTACGGATGCTCACGGAAAGACTGTTCGAGCACGACGCGCGCACCCGCTTCGTCACCGGTGCGCAGCAGGTGGGTTCCCAGATCCGAGAGCATCCGCGGATCGCCCGGTGCGATCGCGAGCCCCTTGCGCACCAGCACGACGGCCTCGTCGAACCGGTAGTTGTGCGCGGCGAACTCCCCGACGACGCGATACGCCTCGCCGTACTTCGGCGAAATCGCGAGCGCGCGCGAGATGCTCGATTCGAACTCCTGCGGCTCGTCCTCGACGTAGGCGACCGCCGCCAAGAGGGAGAGCGCTTCGAGGCTCGACGGGTTGACGTCGAGCGCCTTCTGAATGGAGGCGCGGGCCTCGTCGCGGCGCCCGGCATCGGCGGATTCGGCGGCGATGAAGAGATGCGCGGGCACCGACGACGGGTTGATCTCGAGCGCCTTGGTGGCGACCGCGACCGCCTGCGGCGGGTCTTCGCTGCTCATCGCCCTCGCCATCCCGACCAGCGCCGGCACCCAGCGCGGATCGTCGCGCAGCGCCGCCTGAAACGACTTCATCGCGTCGGCGTTGCAGGTCTGGCAGCGGCCGGCGAGAAACATCTCGCCCCACTCCGTCTGGATGTCGGGATCCCTGGGTGCGGCCGTCGCCGCGTCGCGGTACGCCGCGTTGGCTTCGTTGAACCGCCCCAGCTCGCGCAGCGCCATCGCACTGCGTGCGAGGTCGGCGGGACGCGTCGCCGTCGACGCGGCGTCTGCGATGCGCTGCAGCATCGGCGGCGCCTCCGGGCGGCCGAGCAGCTGGAGCAACTGTCCGAGCACGAGCGCCGCGTCGCTCGTGGGCAGGCGTTCGGCGATCGGCCTCAGCAAGGCTTCCGCCTCGGCGTAGCGGCCTCGCGCGATGTCGGCCCGGCCGCGCAGCGCGCCGAGCGCGGGATCGGACGGCTGCGCCGAGGCAAGGCTCGCGACCTGACCGTACTGACCTTCGATGAGCGCGCGCGTGGCGAGTTGCAGAGGCGTCGGCGGCAACGCGGGCGCCGCCGGCCGGCGTGACTGGGCCAGCGCCACGGTGAGCAGTGCGCCGAGCACGAGCGCGGCGGCCAGACCGATCGCCTTGCGCGTCATTTGCTCATTATATAAGACAGGTTTCGGGCGAATTTCGTCAGGAATCGGCCGATCGCCCGCCTAGAAGAGCTCGTGCCACGTGTAGAACAGCGACGCGTTGAGAGCCTGGACCGCCATGAAGCTGGCCAGCCAGGCACTGCGCTGCGCCGGCGGGATCGTGCCACCGAGCCAGATGAACGCGGGGAAGAGAACCGCCGAGAACCGCCCCGCCGACAGGAAGCCACCGGCCGCCAGCGGCGGAAGCAGGTTGACCAGAATCAGCAGCGCATACGGCAGCCCGAAGCGGCGCCAGACCGGAACGCTCAACCCCAGGACGAACAGCGCCGCGAGCGCGTTCAGCACGTCGATCGGGACGACCGACGTGACCTCGTACAGGCCGCTTCTGCCCAGGTCGCGGATCCAGCTCGACGCAAGCGCCCACAGCCCCACATACTCCCGTCCCCACGCGGCGTGACCTTCTGCCCAGGCCAACGGGTTGCCGGTCATCTGCCAGACGAACGCCGCGTACGCCAGCACGCCGACGCCCGGGGCGGCCGCGGCGGTGAGCGCCAAGGTCAACGACGGCGGAGTGCGACTCGGCGCATCCGTACTGTCGACGCGGCGCGCCGCGACCCTCCGCCCTGCGGACGCAGATGTGTGGAGCCAGGCCGGCAGCCACGGCGCGGCCGCGATGAGCAGCAGGGGCAGCGAGAGGAAACATCCGTTCGGCCGGGTCAGGCCGACCATCAGCCCCCAGGCCGCGCACGCCAGGTACTCGCGCCGCCTCGCGTGATAGCAGGCGGCTACGGCCCCGAGCAGATACAGCGACTCGGTGTAGATCGCGCCGTAGAAGAGCGCGAATGGATATGCCGCCAGCAGCAGCACCGCGGCGCGCGCGCCGTCTTCGGTTCCGATGAGATCGCGGGCCAGCCTGAAGAGGTACGCGAGCGCCACCAGGAACGCGGCCCAGGAGACGATCGTGCCGCCGAGCAGGTGCGCACCCACTGAACCGCCGAGCAGCCGCCCGGCGATCCGTACGGCCATCGGATACGCCGGGAAGAAGACGATGTTCTGCTGCTCGCGCGGCGCGCGGGCGTCGAACCGGTATCCCTCCGTCGCAATGTTCAAGTACCAGGCGGCATCCCACCGGGCCTGCAGATTCACGGCCTCGTTGGACGAGAAGCGCACGGGCGGACGCTCGTGCACGTACCCGAACGCGGCCACCGCGAAGTAGCCGACAAAAAGGATCGCCGGTCTCGTGCCTGCAACGGCGACGAGCGCCGTCCGTGCGGGCGCGGTCCGAAACAGCCGGTTCGCCGCCGCTCCGAGCTCCGCGAACACCGGGCGCCGCGGCACGAGCAGGTACCGCACCAGGGCGATGACGACGGCCGCGACGAGGAGACGCAGCGGCGAGGTCACGGCAATCCGGAGGCTTCCGATCCGAAGTCGAAACCCACCCGTCATGGTGACGAGGAGCGTCAGTCCGATCAGCGTCAGCGAGAGCGCATCTGCCGCACGCGCCCAGAGCGGCAGCGGAGCGGACTCAGACCCCGGCTGCGACGCGGAAGGAGGAACGGACATGAAAATGAGGCGACGAGGAACGCCGGTCGGGACGTGCCGGCAGGAGCGATCAGGACCGGCGGAGTATAGCATCCAGCGCGCGGTTCTCGACCCGCACGCGCGCCATCATCAACCCGGCGAACGCGATCGAACCGATCGTTCCAGAAATCCAGGCGCCGGTCATGAGCACGACACCGACGAGCTCCCCGACCACGCCGACGTAGTTGGGGTGCCGGAACACCCGATACGGGCCGGTTCGCGCGAGGGGCATGCCGGGGACCACCACGACACGGAAGGTCCACCGTTGCCCGAGCGTCACTATCGCCCACCACTTGAGCGCCTTGCCGAGCGCGAACACGGTCAGCCCCACCGCAACGGCGGAAAACGGCGGCCGCGCGGCGAACACGCCTTCGACGATCATCGCGGCGAACACCGCAGGATAGGCCACCCGCATGATTGCATAGACATCGTCGGACGGTTCGATGCCGCCGCAGCCGCGCTGCAGGCGCTCGTTCGCGGCAGCGCGTCGCGATTCGAGGAGCATGAAGCCGAAGACGACGACGAACAACGCAAGGAGTGTCATCTGCCTCCGGTCGCCGCGAGACCGCAGTCGCCGGCGCGACAGATGATGGCGCGAAGCAGACGCGGCGACAGGCGGATGCCGGCTTGGGCCGCGCGAACGCCGGCCGGTGAACCGACCAGCGCGCGCAGCGCGCGGTTGAACCGCCACTTCGACAGGAACTCCAGGCGGCGCGCCTGCGCGACCGCCGCATGCACGCCGGACCACCCGCGATCGAGCGCGCGGAGCGCCGCGGTGGCCGCCAGCTCTCCGCCTCGCAGCGCGAACCGGAGACCGTCGCCGGTCATGGGGTCGACGAAGCCGGACGCGTCGCCGGCCACGAGCAGGCCGCGCGGAACGGGCCGTGTGTGCACGCAGTCGACGGCCAGCGGACCGAGCACCATTGGCGGCGCCACCAACGTCGCGTGCGCAAAGCGGTCACGAAGCTGGCGATCGCCCGCAATCACCTCGCGAAGCGCCGCTTCGGGCCGGCGGAGCCGTGCGTCACCACCTGCCGACGGCCGAACCAGACAGATGTTCGTCACCCCGCCGGGCAGCGGTGCGACGCCAATGTAGTGGCCGCGACGGATGTGCATCTCCCCCACGGACGCGCGCGTCATTCCGCCTTCCACGTGCGCACCGACCGCCCAGCGGCGTGGCGAGGCAGGATGCACGGCGAGGCCGAGCGAAAACGCCAAGGCGGAATGTCGGCCGTCGGCCGCAATGGTGACCCGCGCGCGCAGGATCTCGCGCGGCGCGCCGCGTGACGAGCACACGACCCCGGCCACCACGTCGCTCCGCGTCTCGTCCGCCGTCTCAACGACGTCCGCTTCACCGATGTCCGCCTTGCCGAAGATCACCGATCGCGCGACCACTTCTTCACGCAGGTCGGCGCCGGCCTCGGCGGCGTCGGCCACCAGGGCGGCATCGAGCTCCTGTCGAGCGATCGTGATCCCGTGCAGTCCATCCGGATAACGCGCCTCGACGCTCACGTCAGGTCCGCTCACGAGCATGCCGTCCATACGCATGCCCCGCGGTTCGATCCCGCGCGCGAGCCCCAGCCTGCGCAGGATGGCCAAGGCCCCAGGGTTGATGCTGTCCCCGCACAGCTTCGGCCGGGGAAAGCGCGCCCGATCGATCAAGACGACGCGAGCACCTGCGCGGGCCAGTATCGCTGCCGCAACCGCACCCGCCGGGCCGGCCCCCACGACGAGCACATCGGCGAGCATCGCGGCGCCCTACCTTGCTGCCGCGCGGCCGACGACCAGGGCGCTGTTCTTCGAACCGAACCCCAGGCAGTTGCACAGCGCGGCCTCGAGGTCGGCGGCCCGTCCTCGATTGGGAACGTAGTCCAGATCGCAGTCGGGATCAGGGTCGGTGTGGTTGATCGTCGGCGGCAGAAACCCGCGATCGAGCGCCAGCACGGCAGCCACGACGCCCGCGGCGCCGCTGGCGCCCTGGGGGTGCCCGATCATCGACTTGGTCGACGATCCCGCGAGACGATCCGCATGCGAGCCGAACACGCGACGGACGCACCGGGACTCGATCGCGTCGTTGCGCACGGTGGAGGTGCCGTGAAAGTTGACGTACCCGATCGCCTCGCTCGGCCGGCCCGACCGTCGAATCGCCGTTTCGATGGCGCGGACGATCTCGGTGCCGTCCGGGTCCATCTGGACGCGATGGTAGGCGTCGCACGTGGAGCCGTAGCCGTCGATGGTTGCGTACACACGGGCGCCGCGCGCGCGGGCACGGTCCTCCCGCTCGAGCGTCAGCATCCAGGCGCCTTCACCCAGCACGAACCCGTCCCGCCCGCGATCGAACGGACGCGAGGCCGCGGCCGGCTGGTCGTTGTACGCCGTCGAGACGACACGCATGCGCGAGAAGCCGAAGATCATCCCGGGTGTGACACAGGCATCCGCGCCGCCCGACAGAATCACGTCCGCCTCCCCGGCCCGCACCAGGGCGGCCGCATAGCCGATCGCATCGGTCGAGCTCGTGCAGCCGCACGACAGGACGTGGCTGACGCCTCTGAGCCGGAGCGAGATCGAGACTTCGCTCGAGACCATGCCGACAATCGAGAGCGGAATGGCGTACGGCGTGACGCGACGGCCCTGCTCCGAGAAGAAGTCCTGGTACTGCCGCTCGCCGATGTCGATGCCTCCTCCGCCGCTGCCGATGACGACGCCCGCACCAGGTTCTCCGATGCGAAGGCCGGCATCGTTCCAGGCTTCGCGGGCCGCGATGACGGCAATCGCCGCGGCGCGCGAATACCGCTTCGGATCGGCCCGGTGCTCCGGGTCACGGACATCCTCCCCGTCGAGCGGTGGGAGGTCGCCGATCGAAACCGGAGGCACGGGAGCGGCGACGCGGCACGCGAACGGTGCGGCGTCGAAATCGGTGATCGCACGCGTACCGCTGCATCCACGGCTCACCGCCGTCCAGAACCGCTCCCGGCCGATGCCGAACGGAGACACCACGCCGATGCCGGTCACCGCCACGCGTGGAACCATGGGATTCTTATAGCATCTTGGGTTCCAACCGCTCGGTCCTGAAAGACGGGCTTCGACTGCTGGGGCTCGCCGCGTTCGTCGCCTCGCTGGCACTGCTCGGCTGGTGGTGGATCCGGGTCGCCAGCCGTCCCATCACAGGGGCCAGCGCCGGCGCGGCCGCCGCGGACACCGTGTTGTTCAGCGTGTTCGCGCTCCACCACAGCCTGCTGGCGCGCGAGCGCCTGCAGAGGCCTCTCCGCCTCCTCGTCCCGCCCGATCTGCTCCGCACGACCTACGTGGTCGTCGCGAGCCTCCTCCTCGCGTCGACCTGCCTGCTCTGGAGGCCGGTCGGCGGCCTGGTGTACCACGCGCGCGGCATCGGCGCGGCATCGCTCTACGGAGTGCAGCTGCTCGGGCTCGGATTGACCTTCCTGGCGACACGAAGAATCAGCCTTCGCGAACTGGCCGGGCTGGACGACCCGGCGCGGCATGTGACCGCCCCGCTGCAACACGGAGGCGTCTACCGCATCGTGAGGCATCCGATCTACCTGGGCTGGGTGCTCATGGTCGGCGCCGCTCCCGTCATGACCGGGGACCGCCTGCTCTTCGCAGCCGTGTCGACGGTGTACCTGGCGCTTGCCATCCCATTCGAGGAAGCAGGCCTGCTGCGAACGTACGGCAACGCATACCGTACGTACCAACGCGCCGTACCCTCGCGACTCGTCCCTTACATCTATTGACATCCATTGACCGGGGCGGTCTGTCGACCGGGCCGGCGCATTAACCGGGCCGGGCGCGCGGGCGGATCCACTATTCTGTGACGATGGCGACCGACTCTCCGCGCACGTATCCGAGCGAGCTGCCCGTGCTCGCGCTTCGGGACACCGTCGTGTTTCCGCTCACCCTGCAGCCTCTCGCCATCGCGCGTCCGCACTCGATCGAGGCGGTCAACCGAGCGCTGGCTGGCGACCGTCTGCTCTTCCTGACCCTGCAGAAAACCGACGCCGATCAGCCGGAACCGTCCGATCTCACCCCACTCGGAACGGTGGCCGCCATCCGGCAGATGGCCAAGGTGCCGACGGGCGGCATCCACGTCATTGTCGAAGGCCTGGCCAGGGGGCGCGCCGACCTCATCACGAGCACCGGCGCCGCCTTGCGGGCGACGGTCCGGCTCGCGCCGGAGCAGACGGAGCGAACGCTGGAAGTCGACGCCTACATGCGCCGGCTCCAGGAGCTGATCGACCGCGCGCTCTCGCTCACGAGCGGGCTCTCGCAGGAGCTCAAGACCATGGTCGCGGGCATCGACGATCCGCTGCGCCTGGCCTACCTGCTCTCGAGCCTGCTCGACATGAAGGCCGAGGAGAAGCAGCAGATCCTCGAGAAGGACCCGCTGCTGGACAAGCTCCAGGCAGTCGCAACCGCATTGAACCGCGAGATCGCCCTCCTCGAGCTCAAGGGAAAGATCGAGTCGGCGGCGCAGCAGGAAATGACCGACGCGCAGCGCCAGTACTACCTGCGCCAGCAGATGAAGGCGATCCAGGACGAGCTCGGCGAGGGAGAGAAGCCCGAGGCCCAGGAACTGCGCAAGCGCATCGCGGACGCCAAACTTCCCGAACACGTGCAGAGCGTCGCCGAGCGTGAGGTCGATCGACTGGAGCGCATGACACCCGCCTCGCCGGAATACCAGATGATCCGCACCTATCTCGACTGGGTGCTGGATGTGCCCTGGTCCACGCTCACCGAGGATCGCCTGGACCCGGTGGCCGCCCGTCAGGTGCTGGACGAGGACCACTACGATCTCGACAAGGTCAAGGAGCGCATCGTCGAGTACCTGGCGGTGCAGAAGCTCAAGAGGCAGCAGAGCGGCGCGCTGGCCATGAAGGGGCCGATCCTCTGCTTCGTCGGACCGCCTGGCGTAGGCAAGACGTCGCTCGGGCAGTCCATCGCTCGCGCGATGAACCGCAAGTTCGTCCGCATCTCGCTCGGCGGCGTCAGGGACGAGGCGGACGTACGGGGTCACCGGCGCACCTACATCGGCGCGATCCCGGGCCGAATCGTTCAGGCACTCAAACAGGCGGGCGCGATGAACCCAGTGTTCATGCTGGACGAAATCGACAAGATCGCAGTCGGACACCAAGGGGATCCTGCGGCCGCGCTGCTCGAGGTGCTCGACCCGGCGCAGAACCACTCGTTCCGGGACCACTACCTCGAAGTCAACGTCGACCTGTCCGGGGTTCTGTTCATCGCGACGTCGAACCAGCTCGGCACGATCCACCCTGCCCTGCTGGATCGCATGGAGATCATCCAGCTGTCCGGCTACACGGAGGACGAGAAGCTGCACATCGCGAAACGGTACCTCGTGCCGCGCCAGCTGCAGGAGCACGGACTGTCGGCGGACCAGGTCGTCCTCGAGGACGGTGCGCTGCGACGCATCGCCAGCGACTACACCCGCGAGGCCGGCGTCCGCAATCTGGAGCGGCAGGTGGGCACGGTCGCGCGCAAGATTGCAGCGCGTGTGGCGGCTGCAGCGGAGCCACCCGCATCGACCATCGTCCGACAGGAGGACGTGCCCGACTATCTGGGCCAGCCGCGATTCCAGCGCGAGGTGTCGTTCCGCGTGTCGCGTCCGGGCGTGGCGACCGGCGTCGCGTGGACCGAAGTCGGCGGCGACGTCCTCTTCGTTGAAGCCAGCATCCTGCCGTCGGGGCACCACGACCTGATCCTCACCGGACAGCTTGGCAACGTGATGCAGGAGTCGGCGCGGGCGGCCGTCAGCCACATCCGGGCTCGGGCGACCGAGCTCGGCATCGACCCCGACTTCATGGACAAGCACGATCTCCACGTGCACGTGCCCGCCGGCGCGATTCCCAAGGACGGTCCGTCGGCCGGGGTCACGATGGCCACCGCGATCGTGTCCGCGCTGCGCAATCGGACCGTACGCGAAGACGTCGCGATGACCGGCGAGATCACGCTCAGCGGCCTGGTGCTGCCGGTCGGCGGCATCCGCGAAAAGGCGCTCGCGGCGAAGCGCCAGGGCATCAAGGTCTTCGTGCTGCCGTCGCGCAACGAATCCGATCTGATGGAGCTGCCGCCGGAAGTGAAGGAGGGCATGCAGTTCGTGCTCGCCTCGACGCTGGAGGACGTGCTGAAGGTCGCGCTGCCGGCTTGAAGGTCTGCTTCTACATCTCGGGGCATGGCTTGGGCCATGCCTCGCGGATGACCCAGGTCATCCGCGAGCTGACTCGGCTCGAACCGTCGAGCTCGATCGTCATCCGCTCAATGGCACCGCGGTGGTTCCTCGATGCGGCGCTGCCCGCGCCGGCCGTGGTCGTGCCGGTGGAGACCGACGTCGGCGTCGTGCAGCCCGACAGCCTCTCGGTCGATCCGGACGAGACGGCGAGGAGGGCTGCCTGGTTCTACGGCGACTTCGCGGCGCGTGTGGACCGTGAGGCGCGCGAGCTACGCGCGATGGGGACCACGCTGGTCGTCGGCGACGTGCCGCCGCTCGCCTTCGCCGCGGCCGCGCGCGCGGGCATCCCGTCGATGGCCATCGCGAACTTCACCTGGGACTGGATCTACGCCGCGTACGCACGGTTCCCGCTCCTGGCGCCAGGCGTGCTCGACGTGATCGCGGACGCCTACGCGCAGGCGACGCTCGCGCTGCGGCTGCCGTTCGCGGGCGGATTCGCCACGTTCTCCGGTGTGGAGGACATACCGCTCATCGCGAGGGCGGCGCCGCTCACGCGCGACGACGCGCGCGGGCGGCTCGGCCTTCCCGGCCAGGACGTGCCGGTGGTGTTGGCATCGTTCGGCGGCCACGGTCTTCGGCTGCCGCTGGCGTCCGCACTCGGAGACGGCTCGCTGACCCTGCTGCTCGCCGGGCACGAGTCTGACGCCGCCGCCGCAGCCAGCGATCGCCTGCGCATGCTGACCGGCGAGGACCTGGCGGCGCGGGGCCTCACGTATCCGGATCTGGTCGCGGCCGCGGACGTCGTGCTCAGCAAGTCCGGCTACGGGATCGTGTCGGAGTGCATCGCGAACGGCACGCCGCTGGTGTACGCGTCGCGAGGACACTTCGTCGAACACGAGATCTTCGTGCGTGACATGCCGCGCGTGCTGCGCTGTCTCGAGATCGATCGCGATGATCTGTTGGCGGGGCACTGGACGGCGGCCGTCCGGGCGCTGCTCGCCCAGCCGGCGCCGCCTGACACGATGCGGCTCGACGGCGCGCGGATCGCCGCCGAACGCCTCGTCGCGCTGGCCCGGCAGCATGCCGCGGTTCAGCGGCGGTAGTCGCCCCGGGCGGCGCGGCGCCTGATACGCAGCAACTCCTGGAGCATCGCCCAACCGTCACGCAGCATGCTGAGCCGCGATTCGGCGCGGTAGTGCCACTCGATCGGCACTTCGGCGATGCGGAGCCCACGGGACCGGGCGATCGCGAGCACTTCGACGTCGAACGCCCATCCGTCGACCGAGACGTGCGGAAAGATCGCGTCGACGGCCCCGGCCGTGAACATCTTGAAGCCGCACTGCGAGTCTTCGATACCGGGCAGTACGAGTTGCTGCACGCCGAGATTGAAGAGCCTGCCCATGAGGTGCCGGTAGACCGGCTCCCCCACACGCCGGGCCTGCCGCCCTTCGCGCGACCCGATGGCGACGTCGAAGTCGGAGACCGCGGGGGGGAGGAATCGGGTGACCTCGGCGATCGGCATCGAGAGATCGGCGTCGCAGATGAACCGGTACTCGCCGCGCGCGGAGGTGAGGCCCGCCTTGACCGCCCCTCCCTTTCCGCGGTGAGGCTCCTCCTGGAGCACGATTCGCGGCTCGCGTGCGGCGAAGCGCCGCCCGATTCCGCGCGTGTCGTCGGCCGACCCGTCGTCGACGACGCGGACTTCCCACGTCCAGGTCTGCTCGCGCAGGAACGTCTGTACGGTCTCGAGCGTCGCGCCGAGACGCCGCTCCTCGTTGTAGGCAGGAATGATGACCGACAGCCGGACGGAGGACATCGCTTCAGTGCGCGGCGTGCAGCACGGCTTCAGAGCTGCAGACCCGGTAGGGCCCCGGCAGCAGAAGCAGCGTGTTCAGGAACGACAACATGGGAGGTGATATCGCGCTCGACGCCGACGGCACCTCACCTTGCGCCACCAGCTGCTTGTAGACGTCCTCGCTGATCAAGATCGGTCTCGGCGTCGATGGATCCGTGAGATAGCCGCGCAGCGCGGGATCGAGCGGGGTCGCCACGGTCTCCACCGGATGCACACGCCGGAAGTAGTAGTACAGCGGATGCCACACGCCTTCGGGCATGTCGAACACGATTCCGGGCTCGAGGCCGGCGTCGGCCTGCACGCGGAGCAGGCATTCTGACGCGGCTCTCATCGGATGATGCCCGTCCGGCAGCCGCTCGAGCTGCTCGCGGTAGGCGGCGAGCGGCAGCACGTTGAGCACGAGGATCACGACAATCAGGCGGCTCACGCGCGCGCTGGTCCGCGTCGCCACCGCAGCGGCAACGATGACGGCCAGCGGGCGCCAGACACCCGAGCTGCGGAAGAGGGTCGCGTCTCCGACGTCGATACGAACGTGGCCGAGCGCCAGCGCACCAACCGCCAGTGCTGCAGACACGAACACGAGCACGGTGGCCGCGCGATGGGCGCGGGGGCTGGCGGCGGCTGCGCGCATGGCCGGAATCGCGGCCCCCGCGCGATCCTCCACCCATTCCAGGATCCGCCGCAGCGGAACCGGCGCGAGCATCAGCACCAGCGAGACGAGATAGCCGCCGGCGAGGGCGATCGGCGGAAGGAACGGGAAGGCGTAGTGATACAGCTTCGACGTTCCCGTCGAGATGATGGCGAGCGGAACGACCGCCCAGAGGAGCACGACCGCCCCGTCGAACCATCGGCGACGGATGGTCTGCACCAGGAGCGTCGTCAGCCCAGCGAGCGCGATCCAGTTCACGTGCTCGTCCGACCACGACGTCCACATGACGCGGACGTAGAAGTCCCACGGCTGAAGGTGTGCCGGATCCAGGTAGTTGGTCAGCCGGCGGACGACATGCTCGGCGAGAATCGTGTTCCAGAGTTGGGCGCCGAAGCGCGAATACGCATAGACGAACCAGGGCGCGCAGAGCGCCAGCACCACGGCGCCGACGGCGAACCACGTCCGCCATTCCGTGACGAGCCGCTGCCGCCGAACCGGAGAGCCGATCACGGCGAGGACCAGCACGAAGGGGAAGAAGAGCGCCGCCACGAACTTCGTCATGAATCCGAGCGCGAAATAGAGGCCGGCGGCGAATGCGTGCCTCCGCCGGCGTCCGGCATCGCCCGGGCCGGCCCACCGCAGGAAGTGGTAGACCCCCCCGCAGTAACTCAGAAGGAGGGGCGCCTCCATGTTGTTGGTCCGGACGCCGTGCATCAGGACGAGCGGCACATGGACGAACAGCAGCAGGACGGCCGTCGCTCCGCACGCGGGGCCCGCGAGCAGCGACCCGATCGCGAACACGTACAGGAACGCCAGGCCGCCGAACACCGCGTCCCAGAATCGAAGGCCGAACTCGTTGTGAGGGAGGAGTCCGAGCTCGATCGGCGCCGCGACGATCCAGAACTTCAGCGGAGGTTTCTCGAGGAAGACCTCTGTCTCGCTCGGGCTGCTCTTCGGCGCCAGCCAGTCTCCGACTTCCAGGATGCGGTCGACCGCGAAGGAATAGATCGCCTCGTCGGTCTCGAGATCCGGACGGTCGAGTCCGACGAAGAGCGGGAAGCAGAAGGCTGCGAGGACCAGCGCCAGCCAGAGCCGGCGGGGTCTCACGCCTTGAGGCAAGTGACGAGCGACCAGATCCTCGGGATGTTCACCTTCTCGATGGACACTGGCTTCAGTTCGGCCTGTGCGAGGAAGGCCGGCTGGTCGAGGTCAGACTTGAATCCGATGTGCACGGTGAACGGCGAAATGGCCCGTTCGACGGCAGCCACCAGCGGATTCGCGCTGCGGAAGTGGT
>JBFXAT010000009.1:0-91716 GCA_050183995.1 Vicinamibacterales bacterium | reverse complement strand
GGGCGTGAGGTTGCGCTGCACCAGCCGGATGGCGAGCTGCGTCAGCGCGCGGCTGTACTCGCCAGCGCGCGTCCAGACCGCGTAGGCGATCTTCGTCACCACCTCGCCGCGCTCCTAGAGGGCCTCGAGGATGGTGCCGATGTCGAAGTGCTCGCCGAGGGTGGTCTTGACGCCGATCTCGATGTTGTCGAAATCGATGAAGACCGCAATATTCGTACGTTCCTGATGAGGCAAAACGGAATCCTTCTCTGGATTGAGATGCCGAGCGGCAGCAGAATGCTGCAGGTCCGGGGGTGACCGTCAGCCGCTGGAAGCCAGCGATGGTGCGCAGCGGTCGAAGCTCCGGACGATTACCGGGCGTGCCATTGTAACCTGAACCGGCTCGAGGCCATCGATCTCCTAACTCAAGGGTTGTGGAGCCTCCGGCGGCGGCCAGACGACGCGGGTGAATCCGCCGCGCTGCAGGAGCTCGCGTCCGCGTCCGCCGCGCCCCGTGACTTCGTACTTGGCCGTGCTGATCGTCTGTTCGCCTCCACGCGTGGTCTCGACGGTGAGCAGATCGCGGTCGCCGGACGAGGCGATGAACCCGATGACCCGGTCGTCGTCTGAGGCGAGCTTGATCAGGATGACGCCCTTGCCCGGTCCCGCCAGATAGTTGATCTCGTCGGCCCGGCAGAGCAGTCCGCGCGCCTCCGCGGTTGCCGCGATGACCGTCTCCTTCCCCGTGACGCGATCCACGCCGACGACTTCCGCGCCGTCGGCCGGCCGCGCGAACCGCCGTCCCGCGCGCGTGCTCACCTCGACGAACGGCTCGAGCCCGAATCGCAGCGCGTAGCCGTCGCTCGTGACCGCCACCGCGTGCACCGGTGCGGGCTCCCCTTCGCGCTTCGGCGTCACGTTGCCGATCGCACGAGGGTCGAGGCTCATGGCTGCCACCACCCGCTCGCCGTCGCGGAACTTGAACAGCCGCTGGATCGGTTCGCCGTACCCCGTCGACGCCGGCACGTCGACGATGCGGCAGGTGTAGGCCGCACCGAAGTTGCTGAAGAAGACGCACGTCGCCCTGGTGCTGCCGGCGAACGCCGCCAGCACCTCGTCGCCCTCTCTCAGGCGCGTCGTCGTGAGATCCTTCACTTCCTTCTGGCGCTTCACCCACCCGTCGCGCGAGACGATGACGACATTGTCCTCGTCGATGATGAAGTCGTCCGCCGAGTACTCGGGTTCGCCCGAGTCGCTCGCGATGGTCGTGCGGCGCTTGTCGCCGTAGGACTTCTGAACATCCTCGAGCTCGCTGCGCACGATCGTCCATCGCTCGGGCTCCGAGCGCAGCAGCGTGTCGATCTGCCGCGCCCGCCGCCGCTTCTCGTCCAGCTCATTGCGGATGACGAGGATCTCGAGCCTGGCGAGTCGATAGATCTTGAGCTCCAGAATCGCGTCGGTCTGCTCCGCGTCGAGCTCGAACCGCCGCATAATCGCCGCGGCCGCGTCCGCCTTGCCGTCCGACTTCCGGATGATCCGGATGATCTCGTCGAGCGCGTCGAAGACCTTCTCGAACCCTTCGAGCAGGTGGATGCGCTTGCTCAGCGCAGCCAGCTCGTGTTCGAGCCGCCTGGTGACCACCTCGAGCCTGAAGTGCAGGAAGTGCCAGAGCACCTGCTTCAGATCGAGCCGTTCGGGCCGTCCGACTTCGGCGTTCTGCTCGACCGGCACGAGACAGGTCAGGTTCACCGCGAAGTTGACCTGGAGCGGCGTGTGCTTGAACAGGTACGCCATGATCATTTTCTCGTCGGCGTCCTTCTTCATTTCCAGCGCGATGCGAACGTCTTCGGTCGAGAGATCCTTCACGTCGAGGAGCTGTGGCAGCTTACGGCTGATCACGACATCCGCGATGCGCTCCACCAACTGCGCCTTGTTGACCGTGTAGGGGACGCTCTCGATGTAGATCGTCTTCGTCGAGCGGGTCTCCGGTCCGAGGTCCCATGTTCCCCGCAGGCGGATCGACCCGGATCCCGTGCGGTAGATCTCCTTCAGCTCGTCGGACGAGTTCAGAATCTGGCCGCCGGTCGGGAAATCGGGGCCCTTCACGTACCGGCAGAGCTGTGCGTTGCTGATGTCCTCGTTGTCGAGCAGCTTCACGAGCGCGGTGCACACCTCGCCGAGATTGTGCGGCGGGATGTTGGTCGCCATGCCGACCGCGATGCCGGTCGTGCCGTTCACGAGCAGGTTCGGGATCCGCGCCGGCAGGACGACCGGCTCGGTCTTGGTGCCGTCGTAGTTGGGACGGAAGTGCACGGTCGCCTGCTCGATCTCCGACAGCATCTCGTCGCTGATGCGCGCGAGCCGGCACTCGGTGTAGCGCATGGCCGCCGCGCTGTCGCCGTCGAGTGACCCGAAGTTGCCGGAACCGTCGACCAGCGGATACCGGAGCGAAAACGGCTGCGCCATCCGCACCAGCGTCTCGTACAGCGCCGCGTCCCCATGCGGGTGGAAGTTGCCCATCACCTCGCCGACGACGGTGGCGCACTTGCGGTGCTTCGAGTCAGCGGTCAGGTTCTTCTGCCACATCGAGTAGAGGATGCGGCGTTGCACGGGCTTCAAGCCGTCGCGGACGTCCGGCAGCGCCCGCGAGGTGATGACCGAGAGCGCGTAGTTCAAGTACCGCGACTGCGCGGCTTCGTGAAGCGCCACGGAATCCGCGGAACCGCCGCCCTGCCCGCCAGGGGCCGGCGGGGGAGCGGCCGGAGGCCGTTGCGCGGGCTCGGCTTCCGTGTCCATCGAATCGAACAGTCCGTGGTCGTCGTCGGGGCTTCTTCGTTTGGCCAAACCTGTGCGTCCTCGTAGAACCCCCGTGGGGGACAGGGGATTGTACCAATTGCGACCAGGACTGCCCGGCGCGGCCGGGCTCCGGCGCGTGCTCCAGGCCGCCGTGCTCCACGTGCGGAGGGTGCATCGCCCGCGGCGGGCAGCCAACTTTCCGGTACGGCGGCTGCCCGGGACCGACTACGCTCACCCCGTGCCTGCGCTCTCAATCACCGCTCGACTCAACGCCCTGCCGATCGTCCGGACGCACCGCGCCGCCACGGCGATCGTCGGCATCGGCGTGTTCTTCGATCTCTTCGACATCTTCCTGGCCGGGGTGCTCGGAACGGTGCTGAGCCGCGAGTTCAGCTTGTCGCCGATCGCCCTCCAGGCCGTGCTTGCCTCGGGATTCGTCGGGATGTTCGCCGGCGCCGCTGGACTCGGCGCGTTTGCGGACCGGTTCGGCCGGCGCACCGCCTTCATGGTGAACCTGGCCATCTATTCGGTGTTCACGCTGGCTGGCGCCTTCGCCCCGAACGCCGCGTGGCTGATCGCCGCTCGGCTGATCGCCGGTGTCGGCATCGGTGCCGAGCTTCCGTTGTGCGACACGTATCTGGGCGAGCTGCTCCCGGCGAAGCACCGGGGCCGCTACACGGCCATTGCCTACACGATCGGATTCACCGGCGTTCCCGCCGTCGGGTGGCTCGCGCGCGTGCTCGTCCCGATCGCGCCGCTCGGAATCGCGGGCTGGCGCTGGGTCTTCGCGATCGGATCGATGGGAGGGGCGATCGTCTGGATGCTGCGCAGTCGCCTGCCGGAGTCGCCTCGTTGGCTGGATGCGGCCGGGCATCACCTCGAAGCGGTCAGAGTCGTCGCGGCCATGGAAGCCGAAGCCCCGCGTACGAGCGTCGCGCACGCCGGCGCGCCGCTGGCTGATGGAGGGGAACCCGGCGCGGCATCGTTCGGCACGCACGGAACCTCCACCCGTGCCGTGCGACCGGCACGCGTTCCGCTGAAGATGCTGTTCTCGCCCGAATATCGAGGGCGCACGCTGATGTTGTGGGTGTTCCAGGCGTTCCAGGCCGTCGGGTACTACGGCTTCGGGACGATCGTGCCGCTCGTGCTCGTCGCGAAGGGGTTCTCGATCGTCACGTCCCTCACGTACACATCGCTGGTGTTCATCGGCTACCCGATCGGCTCCGCCCTCTCGATCCCGATCGTGGAACGCGTCGATCGCCGCTGGCTGATTGTCGCGTCGGCATTCCTGATGGCCGCCTTCGGCCTCGGGCTCGGCGCCGCGCAGTCGCCGGTGGCGATCGTTCTGCTCGGCGTCGGCTACACCATGGTGGCGAACGTGTTCTCGAACGCCTTCCACGTGCTGCAGGCCGAGCTCTTCCCGACCGCGGTGCGGGCGACGGCCGCGGGCACGGCGTACGGTCTCAGCCGGCTGTCCAGTGCCGCGATGCCGTTCGTGCTGCTCCCGCTCCTGGATCGGTCTGGCGCGGTTGCGGCGTTCGGTGCCGTGGGCCTGGCGATGGTGATCGTGATGGTCGACGTCGGACTGTTCGCGCCGAGCACGACAGGGCGGAGCCTGGAGGATGTTGCGGGCGGCTGACGCGGGACCTCAGCGGTCCCAGCCCGGCCAGTCCATCCGGTGCTTGCGCCGGATGTCCCGGGCCGCCCCCGGGAACACGCCGGCGCGCCTCGCATCGTCCTGCGACTGCAGCATGGCGTCGTTGATGCGCGCGCCGATGTCCGCGATGTCTGTCGCCCATTGCCGGCAGCTCGGTCGCGGGTCGCCGCGAAACGCGGAGTTCTCGAGCAGCGAGAGCCAGGGGTGAGCCCCCGTCGATCTTGCGGCCGCCGTCGATCCGGAGCAGGCCGCGCGGTAACGCTCCCACAGCGCGTCGGTCTCGTCCGCGCGGAGCGCGAGGGTCTGCACGACCTGTTCGTACCGCTGGAGTCCCTGCCTGCGCAGATCGTCCGCGGCGCCTGCTGGCGTGCCCCCGAACGCGGCGTCGAGCGCGCGGTCGCCGCGGTCGTCCACTGGCGATTGGGCGGCAGCGACCGTCGAGGTGCCCCGCACCAGGGGCCTGGCGTGGTCGATTGCCAGTGCGAAGCCGATCGATTCAGCCGAAGCCATCTTCGCGGTGGTGATGCCGACCACGCGTCCGCGCGCATCCACGAGCGGGCCGCCGCTGTTGCCCGGGTTGATGGCCGCGTCCGTCTGCACGAGCGTCAGGCCGCCGGCGACACGCACGGCGCTGACGATGCCGCGGGTGACCGTTGTGTGCAGCACACCGAGCGCAGAGCCGATCGCCAGCACTTCCTGCCCGACGCGGACGGTCGTCGCCGTGCCCATCTCGAGCACCACCTGTCGGTCGGGCGCATCGTCCACGCGCACGATGGCCAGATCGGCGTCGCTGGCTTCGGTGCGCACGTATCCGTGGGCGGCGCTGCCGTCGGCGAAGGTCACGCGCAGGGAGCTGCTGCCTTCAATCACGTGCCGGTTCGTCAGGACGAGATGGGGCGCCACGAAGAAACCGCTGCCGCGTCCTCGCGCCGTTTCGATAGTCACGACGGCCGGGCCGACCGCCCGCACGACCGCCTCGCGCGACGGAGACGGGCCGAGCGCCGCTGTGGCAACGGGCCCGGTCTGGGGATTGCCGGGTGGGTCGCCAGTCGGCGTTGACGTAGCCGTGTCTCCGCGCTCCAGGTCCGCGTTGCTGTACACACGCGAGGGTTGCGTCTGGCGCCCCTCGTTGGCGCGCTTCGCCGCGTCTCCGAGCGATTGCCCGGCGCTGCCGTGCACGTCGAGGAGGGCGGCGCACAGGGTAGCGGCGATGGCGACGCGCCTCTGGTGTGCAGCAGCTTTCGCGCCGATGCGCGTCCCTGCGCGAAGCGACATCCATCCGGGAAGCGACGCCACGGTCCAACAGTTATCGGCTCGCGCGGCGGTCAGCGATACGGCGCCGCCGGTCCGTGCCTGGGCGGCGGACAGCGCCGTTATGGGGCTGCGTCAGCGCGCTTCGGTGAGGCGTGGCGCGTTCAGGCCTGCCCCCGACCGTTCCCGCGCGCCTGTCTTGCGCGCGCGGATGTCGTTGACCAGCTCCAACGCCGTCTGGGGGCATGCGGGCAGCTCGGCATCGGAGCTGGCGATCGGGGTCACGCGATCGCCCCACCGCACCAGATGCGCGCAGAACGTGAGACCGGCTCCGAAGGCGGGCATGAGAATCAGCGAGCCCGGCCGCACGCGGCCGTGATCGAGCGCTTCCACGAGGGCGACGGGAACCGTCGCCGCGCTCATGTTGCCGTAGCGCTCCACCGTGAGCATGACCCGGTCCATGGGGATGCCGGTACGCGACACCACGGCATCGATGATTCGCAGGTTGGCCTGGTGCGGCACCACGAGGTCGACGTCGTCCGCACGTACGCCGGCCTTGGCGAGCACGGCGGCGCTCGCGCGGGTCATGCCGTGCACTGCGCGCCTGAAGATCTCCTGGCCGTCGAAGTCCCACTGCGTGTCACCGAAGAAGATGTTGCGGTTCGCGTAGGTGCATCCCATGCCGCGAACGCGGAGGATCTGCCGTGCATCGGCATCACATCCGAGCACGTCTGCCAGCAGCCCTTCCTCGCGGTCCGACGGCTGGAGGACCACCGCCGCGGCGCCGTCGCCGAACAGGACGGCGACATTGCGGTTGTCCCAGTCCATGTAGGGGGAGATCAGCTCGACGCCGATCACGACGGCATTGCGCACCGTGCCGCATCGGATCATCGCGCTCGCGGCCGAGAGGCTGTAGAGGAAGCTCGTGCAGGCGGTGTTCAGGTCGATGGCGGAACCGCGGGTCGCGCCCAGGGCGTTCAAGACGCCGGACGCCGAGTTCGGCACCTGCTCGTCGCTGCTGCAGCTTCCGTAGATCACCAGGTCGACGTCGGCCGGGTCGAGACCGGCGCCCGCCAGGGCGCGGCGCGCGGCGACGGTCGCCAGTTCGATGGCGCCGACGTGGGAGATGCGGCGCTCGCGCATGCCGGTGCGGCTGGCGATCCAGTCGTCCGTGGTGTCGAGGAACGTCGACAGGTCCACATTGCTGAGGACAGCCGGCGGCAGGCAGGAGCCCCAGCCGGTGATGGCGGCGTAGTTCATCCGTATCTCGAGAGGTGCGGGCCGCGGGCGCGGCCGGATACACGAAAGGTAGACCACATTGCGCAGGCCGACAAGCGTCATATACTCGCTCGACCTATGCCGCTACACGATCGACATGTGCAGACAGCGCGACTGGCGTTGCACGGCGCCGCGGTCGCCCTTCTCGTGCTGTTCGCTGCGGGTGTGGTGCACGCGCAGCTTCAGGTGAAGGCGCAGATCGCTCCTGGCGCCACTCCGGCCTGGGACAAGGGGATCGCGCCGATCAACCCCGAGAGCTACTACCAGGCCATCGAGTGCGGGAAGCAGGGAGGCAATCCTGCGTGCGTATTCTGGGACACCGGTCTCTGCAAGAATCCCGACTTCGACATCGCCATGTACACGCCGTACAAGATGGTGGCGTACGAGGTCTGGCGCGTGGTGAGCCAGAAGCAGGCGCCGCCGCAGCCCAACTATCAGGAGGCGCAGCAGACCCGCATCACCGTCGGCATCACGCCGGCGCGCGGCTCGAAGAACGCGCTCACCGACTTCGTCTTGAAGCGAGGTGGGAAGCCCGTGACGCCGACCGCGCGGTCGCTCGGCAGCACGAGCCGGTTCACCTTCGACTTCCCGGCGTTCGCCCCGACTGCGCCGGTCGTCTTCGAGATGGTGGGAAAGACGCAGACGGTCAGCTGTTCGATTGACGCGGCGACGTTGAGGCGCATGCGCTGACATCACCGGCCGCGGTCGCGCGTACGATGCGCAAAAAAGGGCGCTGCGGTTTCCACCGCAGCGCCCTTTTCAGTTCGACGTCGGGCCGGAGCCCGGGTGCCTACTTGATGAACAACATCTCGCGGTAGGTGGCCAGCGGCCACATTCCGTGCGGGATCGTCTGCTCCAGCGCGTCGCTCGTTTCCCGGAGCGCGAGCATGGCGGGAATCACCTGGTCGCGGAAGTGCTTCGCGTGCTTCTCCGCGGCGCCGTTGCTTTCGTGCGCCAGCGCCGCTTCCAGCTTGTCGGTGCGCTTCTTGAATTCGTCGGTGAGCTTCGTCATGCGGTCGAGCAGCTTCTTGCCCTCGATCGTCTTGCCGCCAGCCGCCTTCACCGCCGCAACGCTCTGTCCGACCTCCTTGAGGTATTCGAGCGCAGCCGGCAGCACGTACCGGTTCGCCATCAGCACTGTGAGCTGCCCTTCGACGTTCACCGTCTTGTTGTAGGTCTCGACCATGATCTCGTAGCGGGCGAGGACCTCGCGCTCGTTCAGCACCTTGTACTTGTCGAAGAGAGCGATCGCCTCTTTCGTGACGAGCTGCGGCAGGGCATCGACGGTGTTCTTGAGGTTCAGGAGCCCGCGCTTGGCCGCCTCCTTCTCCCACTCCTTCGAGTAGCCGTTGCCGTTGAAGATGATCCGCTTGTGGTCCTTGACGATCTTCGGGAGCAGCTCGGCGACCGCGGCCTCGAGCTTCTTGCCGCCGGCCACGGCCTTCTCGAGCTCGGTGGCGATGTAGTCGATCGACTCGGTGACCGCGACGTTCAGCGCGATGTTCGGGTACGCGATGCTCTGGTTGGACGAGACCGCGCGGAACTCGAACTTGTTGCCGGTGAACGCGAAGGGGCTCGTGCGGTTGCGGTCGCCCGCGTCGCGCGGCAGCTTCGGCAGGACGCCGACGCCGGTGTCGAGCACGCCGCCCGACTTGGTCGACTTGGCGCCGCCCTTTTCGATCTGCTCGAAGATGTCGGTGAGCATGTCGCCGAGGAAGATCGAGATGATCGCCGGCGGTGCCTCGTTCGCGCCGAGCCGGTGGTCGTTGCCGGCGCTCGCGATGCTCGCGCGGAGCAGACCCTGATACTTGTTGACCGCGCGGATGACGGCGGCGCAGAAGACCAGGAACTGGATGTTGTCGTGCGTGTTCTGGCCCGGCGACAGCAGGTTGTTGCCCTCGTCGTCGCTCATCGACCAGTTGAGATGTTTGCCGGAGCCGTTGACGCCCGCGAACGGCTTCTCGTGCAGGAGGCAGGCCAGGCCGAACTTCGGCGCCGTGCGGCGCAGCGTCTCCATCACCATCATCTGGTGATCGGTCGCGACGTTCGCGTTCTCGAAGACCGGCGCGATCTCGTATTGGCTCGGCGCCACTTCGTTGTGCCGCGTCTTGACCGGCACGCCCACCTTGTACAGCTCGGCCTCGACCTCGTTCATGAACGCCAGGACGCGGTCCGGAATGGCGCCGAAGTACTGGTCCTCGAGCTCCTGGCCCTTCGGGGGCGTGGCGCCGAAGAGCGTGCGGCCGGCGTTGATCAGGTCAGGACGCGACAGGTAGAAGTAGCGATCGATGAGGAAGTACTCCTGCTCGGGGCCGCACGTCGTGATCACGCGCTCGGCCGTCGATCCGAACAGCTTCAGAACGCGAACCGCCTGCTTCGACAGTGCTTCCATCGAGCGCAGCAGCGGCGTCTTCTTGTCGAGCGCCTCGCCGGTCCAGCTCACGAACGCCGTCGGGATGACGAGCGTGACCGCGCCGCCGCTTCGCAGCAGCCAGAGAGGGCTCGTCGGATCCCACGCCGTGTACCCGCGCGCTTCGAAGGTGGATCGCAGGCCGCCCGACGGGAAGCTCGACGCATCGGGCTCGCCCTTGATGAGCTCCTTGCCCGAGAACTCCGCTACCGCCCGGCCGTCCGCGGTGGGGTTCAAGAATGAATCGTGCTTCTCGGCGGTGATGCCGGTGAGCGGCTGGAACCAGTGCGTATAGTGCGTCGCGCCGTGCTCGACCGCCCAATCCTTCACCGCGCTCGCGACCGCGTCCGCCACCGAGGCGTCGAGCGGGTCGCCGTGCGTGATGGTCCGCCGCAACGCGTGATAGATCGCCTTCGGGAGACGCTTCTGCTGCTCCGCATCGTTGAATACGAGACTGCCGAACGACTCGGCGGCGCGACCCGCGGCCGGTTCTCCGGACTTCGTGACCGACCAGTCGCGGATGGCGCTGATCGCTTCGCCCAACACTGCGGAACCCATCGCTCCCCCTCTTTCTGCTAGCTGCGTTGTGATGGAATGACTGCTGATTCGAGCGTCGATTCTTTCATGCCGCGCCCGCAAGAGACACGACTTCCGCTCGGATTCTGCATTATTTCAATTCCGTGCAGGATCTGCAAGAAAATACCTTCGCACTCCTTGAATTCGATAAAGAAACAGCCAGGATGACGTTTGATTCGTGCGTGGACTGCACGAAATCAGGATCGCTCCGGTGCCGGACCCGTCCAACCGAGCAGTGCAAGCAGTTCGGCGATCACCATGGCCGTCGCGCCCCACACCACCGTGTCGTCGTCAAGGCGGAACGACGGCACGCGATGCTGCACCCCGTTGCTCTCACGCGTGCTCCACTCGACAGGCGCCGCGTCGAGCAGCTTCGTCAACGGCGCTTCGATGATGCGCGAGACCTCGAGATCGGAGGGGCGCAGCGGCGGTCGGACGTCGAGCGCGCCCACGATCGGGTGCAGGCGGAACCCGCTGACGGGGATGTCGATGGGCGTCAACCGGCCGAGCAGCCGCACGCCGTCGCTCGCCAGGCCGATCTCTTCGTGCGCCTCGCGGAGCGCCGCCTCCTCGTGCGATTCGCCGGGCTCGATCACCCCGCCTGGCAGCGAGACCTGTCCGCTGTGACGCACGGCAGCGGATCGGACCGTGAGCACCACGAACGGCTGCGCGTCGATCGGATACAACAAGAGCAGTCCCGCCGCGTGGCGAATGCGCGCGCGGTCGAAGTCCGGCGGCCAGCGGCGCTCGGGCCTCGGTGACATCAACTGCTGCGCGCGCCAGCCGGGACGCTCGCGCGCGAGCGCGTCAGTCAGGCGAACGACGACCGTGCGGAAGTCGATGGAGGCCTCTCAGTAGAGCGACATCTGCGGGCAGTTGCTGGGTGGGGCGGGATACGACGATTCCGTCAACGCACGGACGATCTCGGCCCCGATGTAGGAATTGCCGGTGTCGCTCAGATGGAAGCCGTCGGACGAGTAGGTGGCGCGCTGGTAGAACCGGGCATCGCACATCAGATCAATGACCGTGACACCCGAAAGTGTATTGATCGCCGTCGTGGTCATTCGCACCGAGAGACGCTGCGCCGCCTGTTTGTGAGGAAGCGTCGCGGAGGCGAGGTACGGTGTGCCCGCCATGTTCGGCAGATTCAGCACGACGATACGCGCCCCGCTCGCCTGGCTGCGCATGGCGTCGATCATGTCGCGATAGTCGCTCGCGAACCCGGCGACGGTCTGGTCGATGTAGAGCACCGGGTCCGTTCCGCCCGCTCCCTTCGCCAGCGCGCCGATCACGACGTTCACGTCGTTCGCA
The DNA here is from genome assembly GCA_050183995.1 of Vicinamibacterales bacterium. GTDB lineage: Bacteria > Acidobacteriota > Vicinamibacteria > Vicinamibacterales > CAVVIG01 > CAVVIG01. The sequence continues at coordinate 80,458 of JBFXAT010000009.1, read as the reverse complement.
CCCGCGAACGCCGTCACCAGCGTCGAGTTGTTCCGGATGAACGGCGCCGAGCGAGCCACGATGTTGCCGCCCGGCACGTCGATGCTGTATTGCAGTGCAATCTGCTCGATTCTGGGGCTCAGCACCGCTGACGGAATCCCACGGTTGTATACGGTGACCGAAAAGCCTTGCGTGCGCAGCTGGCGCGCCGCAACCCAGGGATAGCCGGTGCCGTTGCAGTCCTCGAAGATCCCGCAGGGCTGCGAGGAGTTGTAACCGCTCACATCGCTCGCGCCCACGGCAGAATAGACAATCGCCGACCCGGCGTCTGGTGGACCGCTGGGGGCCGTCGGGTTCTTGTCGTCGCCGATTCCGAGCTTGCTGCAGCCAAGCGCGCCGATTAGGGCCGTCAACGCCCAGCACGCCAACGAGATCCGCATTTTTGGACTGATAGACATCGTTGCCACGAGTTTGCAATGAGAGTACCCGATGGGCTTAGCTTCTGTGCGTAGAATGACGGTTGACCGGCGACGCCGTGTCGCGGAGGGACTCTGAAACGGCTGCGGACCGCGCTCGCCACGGCGGCGGCGGTGGGCACGGCGCTGCGGAATCTGCTGTCCACGCGGCGCGCAGGTGCAGACGTGAAGCTCGCGCCGGGTGATCCGGCTCCGGACTTCACCCTCGCCGCGTCCGACGGACGGACCTATCGGCTCGCCGACTATCGCGGTCGGAGCCCGGTCGTCGTCGCATGGTTTCCGAAGGCGTTCACAGGGGGGTGCACGGCCCAGTGCGCGTCGCTCGGTTCGTCGGTTGAGGCCCTTCGACAGTTCGACGCGGCAGTGTTTGCGGCCAGCGTCGACACCGTGCAGACCAATCAGGCATTCGCGGACTCGACCGGGATCGGATGTCCGATTCTGAGCGATCCGGACCGAACGACGGCCCGAGCATACGGTGTGCTCGGTTCGCACGGGTTTCCGCGGCGGTGGACGTTCTACATCGGATCCGACGGGCGGATCCGCGACGTCGACCGCAGCGTCCATGCGAGCACGCATGGCGCCGACATCGTGTCGGCCCTCGCGAGGCTGGGGATTCCCCGGCGTCCCTGACCCGAGCAGGGCGCCCTCACAAGCTGGCCGCCAGGGCCAGGCTGGAGCAAGACATGACGCTGCTCGATCGCTTCCGTGCACAGACCAGGGACAAGCACTCCGACCCGGCCGTCCGCCTCGCGTTCGTGGCCGACCTGCCGCTCGCGGAGCGCGAGGCCATCGCCGCCATAGCCCGGGAGGACGAGGACGCGCGGGTCCGGCGGGCGGCGGTTGCGAAGCTCATGGAGCCGGGCACGCTCGCCGCGGTCGCCAGGGACGATCGCGACGAGGGCGTGCGAACAGCCGCCTCCACCATGCTGAAGGACATCGCCCTCGAGGTGTTCGAAGAGGTCGGCGAGGCCGAGAGCCTCCAGGCGATCGACGCCATCGCCGATCCGCGTGTGCTGGCCCAGGTGGCGAAGAGCGCGACGCGCGAATCGAGCGCGGCCCACGCGCTCGCGCGCGTGACCGACCTCCACATGCTCGGGTCGATCGCACGGCACGCCGAGCTCGAGGCCGTTCGCCTCGCCGCGTTCGACCGTGTCAGGCAGGCCGGCTCGCACGCCGAGATCCTCGCGGTCGCGTTGAACAGCGATTTCAAGGACACCGCCCTGGCCGCTCTGGACCTGCTCACCGCTCGCGAGGAACTGGACCAGGTGATCGCACGCGGGCGCAACAAGAGTGCGGTGAAGCGCGCCCGGGCCGTCGTGCGCGAAGCGGAGGAGCGTGCCGCGCGGGAAGCCGCTGAGGCGCAAATCGCTGCCGCCATTGCCGCCGAGACGCTCGAGCTTCCAGCCGCCACCGACGAAGCGGATGTGCCGACGCCTCCGCACGGTGACCCCTTCGCGCACGTCCCCGCCGAAGCCGATCGTCCACAGGCCCAGACCGATGTCGTCGCCGACGCGGACGCACCGGTCGAGGCGACGCTCGACACCGGCGGTCTTCAGCCCATCGGCGACAGCGACGCGGCCGCGCCGCCGGAACCGGAGGAGCAGAAGCCCGAACCGCTGTCGGTTGCCGAGATAGAGCGCCGCCGGGCCCGCCTCGCCGAGCTCGTCGAAGAGGCGCAGGCGGCCGCGGCGGACGAGAGCCTCCCGTCAGCGCGCCGGCGCTTCAACCTCGTGCGCCGCGAGTGGAACGATCTGGCGAAGGGGCTCGAGCTCGAGTCCGAACTGACCACGAAGTACGCCGAGGTCGAAGCCGGCATCGCCGCCCGCGACGAGCAGGCTCGCGAGGCCGACGCGGGGGCGCGCCGCGACGCGTTTGCACGGCTCCAGGCGCTGCTCGAACGGATCGAGCCGCTGGCCGCGGTGCCCGACCTGACACTCAAGGCCGCCGATCGCGGCCTGCGCGAAATACGCAACGCGCTCGGGTCCATGCCGCCGCTTCCGGGCAAGACCGAATACGAAGAGGTGATGCGCCGGCTGAAGGAGGCGCAGGCCGCGCTCACCCCCAAGCTGCAGGAACTGCGCGAAGCGGACGAATGGCGCCGCTTCGCCAACGTCGCGATCCAGGAGCAGCTCTGTGCGCAGATGGAGGCGCTGCGCGAGGCGGCGGATCTCGACAGTGCCGCCCGCGAGGTTCGCGAGCTCCAGGAGCGCTGGCGCGGGGCGGCCGATGTGCCGCGCGCGCAGGCCGACGCGCTCTGGAAGCGTTTCAAGACCGCCCACGATGAGGTGTGGGCGCGCTGCGAAGCGCACTTCGCCTCGCAGGCGGCCGAGCGGGCCCAGAACCTGGCGAACAAGATCGCGCTCTGCGAGAAGGCCGAGGCGCTCGCCGATTCGACCGACTGGATCCGCACCGCCGAGGCGCTGAAGGCGCTGCAGGCCGAGTGGAAGACGATCGGTCCGGTCTCGCGAGGCCGCGAAAAGGCGATTTGGGAGCGGTTCCGCACCGGGTGCGATCGCTTCTTCACCCGGCGTCAGGCGGACCTGGCCGAACGCAAAGCGACGTGGACCGAAAACCTGAAACGCAAGGAGGTGCTCTGCGAGCGCGCCGAGGCGGTGGCCGAGTCCACCGACTGGGATGTCGCGGCAGCGGAGGTTCGCCAGCTGCAGGCCGAGTGGAAGACGATCGGTCCGGTGAAGAAGTCCAAGTCCGACGCCATCTGGCAGCGGTTTCGCGCGGCGTGCGACAAGTTCTTCGGCCGATATGCGCAGCGCCACGACACGGCACGCGCCGAACGTGTTGCCGCGCGCGAGGCTATCTGCGCCGAGCTCGAGGCGATTGCCGCGGCTCCGCCTGACAGCGACGCGCCGTCCGATCTGCTCCAGACCGCCCGCGCGCTCCGGTCGCGCTGGCAGCAGGAGGTGGCGGCACGCGGCGTCGATCCGGATCGCGCGCGCGCGTTGGAGCAGCGGTTCGCGCTCGCGTTCGGCACGGTGATCAACCGCTGGCCAGCCGTGTTCGGGGGCTCGGACCTCGATCCCGACGTGAACCGCAAGCGCATGGAATCACTGGTCCAGAAAATCGAGGCGCTCGCCGCTTCGCTGACGAGCCCGGCCGCTGCCGCGTCCGACGCGGCGCTCACGCCAACCGGACGGCTCGCCGCGATGTTGAAGGAGGCGCTGGCCGCCAACACGATCGGCGGGAAGCCCGAGGAGGACAGCCGCCTGCGTGCCGCGAACGAGGAAGTGCGTCAGGCGCAGTCGGCGTTCTCGCGCATCGGGCACGTCCCGGACGACGCGCGCCGTCAGCTGGCGGACCGTTTCCAGCGTGCTGCGCGCCGCATCGCCGAGCGGAGCAGCCCTGCCCGACAGCCGGCATCCCGCAGCTGAGACGGGCGCCGCGCAGCGGATCGCGCCCGGCTGATCGCGTTCGGCTGATCGCAATCAGCGGATCGCGATCAGCTCCACGTCGAAGACGAGCATGCCGTAGGGCGGGCTCTGGCCCTTGTAGGCGAGCGGCTCGGGAATCCAGAAGCGCGTCTTCTCGCCCTCGACCATCAGCTGGACCCCTTCGGTCCACCCGGCGATGACGCCGTCGAGCGGGAACGTGGCCGGTTCGCCGCGCGTGACCGAGCTGTCGAACATCTTGCCGTCGGTGGTCCAGCCCGAGTAATGCACGGTGACCTGGCTCCGCGCGGACGGATGCCGCGTTCCCGTTCCAGGCCGCACCACGTGATAGGACAGCCCGCTCGCGGTCTTCGTCGCGTCTGGCGCCGGCGCCTTCAGCTCGGTCGGGGCCTGCGGCACCGCCGTGAAGGACAACAGTTCGACGTCGAACACCAGCATGCCTTTCGGCTCGCGCTGCCCGCGGTAGGCGAGCGCTTCCGGAATCCAGAGCCGCCGCGTTTCTCCCGCCACCATCAGCTGCACACCTTCGGTCCAGCCCGCGATGACCTTGTCCAGCGGGAAGGTCGCGGGCCTGCCGGGACCGGTCTTGGAGCTGTCGAACATCTTGCCGTCGGTCGTCCAGCCGGTGTAGTGCACGGTCACCATGTCGGTCCGCCCGGGATGGGTGGTCCCCGTGCCTGCCTTGATCACCTTGGACGCCAAGCCGGAAGCGGTCTTCTGCGCATCGGCGGGCGTGGCCGCGACATCGGGCGGCGGCGGCAGCGTTCGCGGGGACTGGGCGGCGGCGGTTGCCGCGAGGAGGAGAGCGATCAGCAGAGTGCGCATCCCCACCATTTTGGCATTTCGGCGGGCCCGCTGCAGCGCTCGAGTTGAGGAACCGGTACGCCGCCGCGTGGCGCGGCGGCGTACCGTCGGTCAGTCGGCCGGCCGGTCCTACTTGACGCTGAAACCGTCGACGTGGACGTTCAGGTTGTGGTTGATCCGCATGCCGGCAATACCCGACGCATCGACCTGCGCGACCGGCGCCGAGTGGACCTCCGTGTCGTTGATCAGGAAGTGCGCGGTGCCATCTGCGACCTTGATCGCGAGCACGTTGGTGCCCTTCATCGACGCGTCCGTCTTCTTCACCGCAGGACTGTCCTTCCAGTCCACGACGTTCGGCGTTGCGGTGCCGTTGCGGCGCTTGATCAGGAACTTGCCGTCCTGGCGGACGAGGAAATAGGTGTACTTCTGGCCCGCGCCGGCCAGATCCGATCCCCCGATGAAGAGGCCGTACGCCTCCGGATGGGCCGCCGGCTCCACCTGGTTGAACGACGCGCGCACTTCATAGTTGCCGCTCTTCGTGTCGGTCGGCCGGTAATAAATGCCGGCCGGGCCGCTCCTGAAGTGCATGCCGCCGCCCATCGGCATGACGTTCACGCCGTCGGGCTTCGTGCTGCCGTTGTCGAGGCGCACCGACCAGCCTGCGGGCAGACTGCCGCCGCCCATCATCTTGTCTGGATCGTGCTGCTGCGCGGTCGCGGCCGCCGTCCCCAGGAGGGCCGCCACACCGAGCATCGTCAGAAACTGTTTCATAAGCTCTCCTTCCCGCTCAAGTCTAGTTCACCCCGTAGTCCTTGAACCCGTAGTCGCGCTCGATCACCGAAGACGGGAGATCCACGGGTTGACCCGGTTCGGGGATCGCGCGACGGATGGGCTTGAGGCTTCGCAGGTAGACCACCACCGCGTGCCGATCCTCCTCCGACCAGTGGGAGAACAGCGCCCACGGCATGCTCGTGTAGGGCACCACGTGCCCGTCCGGGAACACGCCGCTGCGCAGGACCCGCTTCACCTCGTCGTCGGTCCGGCGGCCCAGGCCCGTCTCCGTGTCCGGCGTGAGATTGCGGCTGACGAACACGCCCTCGCGCGAGGTGATCTTCAGGGCGCCGCCCGCGAGGAAGCGCGAGTAGTCCGGCCCCTCGGGGCCCGGCGCCGCATGGCATCCGATGCAACCCGTGGTCATCACGATCGTCCGGCCGCGTTCCGCGATCGCGCGCTCGGCCGGATCGGTGACGCCGTCGACGCCAGGAGTGCCCTCGCGCACGATCTGCGAGTAGCCCTCCGGCGTCGTGGCGTCGAACGGAGGAATGAAGTAGAGAAACGCGAGGAACGCCGCCACCGCGACAACGGCGACGACGATGGCGAGCCACTTCAGGAATCGTCGCATCAGTTGGCTCCCTTCGCGTCTCCCGCGTTGCCGGCGTAGAAGTTCATGGGCGGATCGCCGCCCAGGATCAGCATCTGGAACTTGCCCCACAGATACAGCGGAAGGATGGGGCGCGACCAGCGCGGCACCTTGTTGCGCACCGCCGGCACCGTGCGGAGATACGACACGATGGCATCCAGGTCCGACGGCTTCAGTGTGGAGTACGCCGGCCAGTCCATCGGAAACGGCAGCATGCGCGATCCGTCCCGCAGCACGCCCTTCGTGATCGCACGCTTGATCTCATCGTCGGACCACGAGCCGAGGCCTGTCTCCGGGTCGGAGGTGAGATTGCCGGTGGGGAAGGTGCCGAACGGCGTCACCTCCAGTTTGAGCCCGCCGGCGAGGAACAGGCCGGGCAGCCGTTGGCGGTCCGCATCGAGCGGTGTGTGGCAGAGCACGCACCCGAGCGTCGTGACCAGGAACTCGCCACGCTTGATCGGGTTGGCGCGTTCCGCGGCCTCGATGCCCCGGTAGTGTTCGACGACCTCGTCGGCGGTCATCTCCCAGACGGCCTTCCGTTTCAGCGACACCACGAAGGCCGCGAGGTCCCACATCTCGGCGTCGCTGGCTGCCCCGACAAACGACGGCATCGGCGTGCCCGCCATGCCGGCCCTGAATCGCATGAAGATGTCCTGCGCCGACGTGCCGCCGTGAAAGGTCCACGGCTCGGTGAGATCGGTCGCGCGGAGCGGGAAGCCCCAGTCGTCCTGGAACGAGGTGGCGACGGCATCCGTGCCGCGCCCGTCAGACCCGTGGCATTTCCCGCATTGGAGCTTTTCGTAGACCATCGCGCCCCGCGCGGCGCCTTGCGGCGAGGAGGCCGGCCGCGCGGCAACGAGGATTGGGTCCGGCGCTTCGGACGCGAAACGCGAAGAGAAGGTCTTGATGTACCCGGCCACGGCCTGGATATCCGCCGCGCTCAAGATGTCTTCCCATCCCGGCATCGAGCTGCCCGGAAGGCCGAGCCGGATCGTGCGGATGAGGTCCGCGTCGGTCGGGACGCTGCCGGTCTCCGTCGATCGGATCTTGTAGCGTCCGGTCCGGAAGTCCCGCGGGTGCGGTACGAGGACGGTGGCCGCGGGGCCGTCGCCAGCGCCGGACCGGCCGTGGCACTCGATGCAATGTCTTTCGTAGACGGCTCGTCCGGGGTCGTTCGCCGGCGTCACCGAGGCCGCGCCGTCCTGCTGAGCTCGCAAGTCGCTGCCGCTGATTGCGTAGACGGCGACAGCAAGGAACGCCGCGGTGCCAACGCAAGCGGCTCGCGCCGCCGCGGAGCCGGGGAAGCTCATTCGATTCATCGTCATGGTTCGCTACCGAGGGAGTGTGGGTCTGGATGCTATCATGGGCTGTTCATGCCATTCGCAAGGCTCCACAAAACCGTGGGCGTGCGCGTTGGACGCGTCCAGGTCGGCGGGGGTGCGCCCGTCATCGTCCAGTCGATGACGATGACGGACACGGCGGACGCGCGGGCGACGGCGACGCAGTGTATCGAGCTCGCGGAAGCCGGGTCGGAGATGGTGCGCGTGACGGTGAACACACCGGACGCCGCGCGCGCCGTCCCGGAGATCAAGCAGCGGATGCTCGACGCCGGCTGCGACGCCCCGCTCATCGGCGACTTCCACTACAACGGCCATCTCCTGCTGACGCAGGTTCCTGCCTGCGCGTCGGCGCTCGACAAGTACCGCATCAACCCGGGCAACGTCGGCACCGGCCGCCGGCGTGACGAGCAGTTCGCCACGATCTGCCGTGTTGCGGTCGAGCACGGACGCCCCGTGCGGATCGGCGTCAATGGCGGGTCGCTCAACCAGGAGCTCGTGATCGCACGGATGCAGGAGAACACCGACCGCGGTCTCGGGCGGACCTCGGAAGAGATCATCAACGCCTGCATGGTGGAGTCGGCGGTCCAATCGACCGCGCTGGCGCTCGAGAGCGGCCTGCGAAAGGATCAGATCATCATCTCGTGCAAGACGTCCCGTCCGCGAGATCTCATCGACGTGTACCGAGCGCTGTCCGCCCAGACCGATCAGCCGCTCCATTTGGGGCTGACCGAGGCGGGGATGGGCATGAAGGGGCTGGTCTGGTCGTCGGCGGCGATGGGGGTGCTGCTCAACGAAGGCATCGGCGACACCATCCGCGTCTCGCTCACGCCGCGTCCCGGCGGTGACCGGCGCGAAGAGGTGTACGCCGCGTGTGAGCTGCTCCAGGCCCTCGGCCTGCGGGCGTTCGCGCCGAGCGTCACTGCCTGCCCCGGGTGCGGCCGCACGACGAGCACGACCTTCCAGGAGCTCGCCGAACAGGTGCAGACCTACGTGCGGGAACAGATGCCGACGTGGAAGACGCGCTACGACGGCGTGGAGACGCTCACGCTCGCCGTGATGGGCTGCGTCGTCAACGGTCCTGGCGAATCGAAGGCGGCGAACATCGGCATCAGCCTGCCAGGCACGGGTGAAGCGCCGAATTGCCCGGTGTACATCGACGGGCGTCACGCCACCACGTTGCGAGGCACGTACGACGAGCTCGCGGTCGCGTTTCGCTCCCTGGTCGACGATTACGTCGACGCCCGTTACGCGAGGAAGGCGTAATCGAGACCTACGATCCGCTCCTGCGCGAAGCGTTGCATCGCGTCTGGGGGTTCTCGGATTTCCGGCCGCTGCAGCGCGAAGCGATGCACGCGGTGCTCGACGGGCGCGACAGCCTCCTCGTCCTGCCCACCGGCGGCGGCAAGTCCCTCTGTTTCCAGGCTCCAGCGGTCGTGGATCGACGTGCTCTCCACGGTGGCCCTGGGGCCGGGATTCGGCGCGCCGAGGTCGGCGCGGCCGCAGCCGATCTCGCCTCCCGCCAGGGTGTCGCGCTCGTCGTCTCTCCGCTCATCTCGCTGATGAAGGACCAGGTCGATGGACTGCGCGTCGACGGCGTCGAAGCCGCGTACTTGAACAGCACGCAATCGTCCTCCGCGCGCGAGATGGTCATGGCGAGCTTGCGTGCGGACCGGTGCAGGCTGCTGTACGTGTCTCCCGAGCGGCTCGTCGGCGAGGGCGGACAGGCGTTCAGGCGCCAGCTGCGTCAATACGGCGTCACGTTCGTGGCCATCGACGAGGCGCACTGCATCAGCCAGTGGGGGCACGATTTCCGTCCCGAGTACCGGCAGCTCGGCTGCCTGCGCGACGACTTCCCGAACGCCTCGCTGCACGCGTTCACCGCGACGGCGACCGAGCGCGTACGGCGCGACATCGTCGACGAGCTGCGGCTCCAGGAGCCGCTCGTGCTGGTCGGGTCCTTCGATCGCCCGAACCTCACCTATCGGGTCTTCCGGCGCGGGCAGCTGTATCGGCAGCTCGACGCCGTGCTCGCCCGTCATGCCGGCGAGGCGGGAATCGTCTACTGCGGATCGCGCCGTGAAGTCGAGAGCGTCGCCGAACGGCTGCGCGCCGACGGCCGGGAGGCGGTGCCGTATCACGCGGGCCTGCCCGACCACATCCGCGCGGCGCACCAGGACGCGTTCCTGCAGGAGCGTGCCGACATCGTGGTCGCCACCGTGGCATTCGGCATGGGGATCGACCGATCGAACGTCCGTTTCGTGGTGCATGCCGGTGCGCCTCGATCGCCCGAGCACTACCAGCAGGAGGCGGGCCGCGCCGGGCGGGACGGTCTGCCGGCGGAGTGCGTGCTGCTCTACTCGGGATCCGACTTCGTGCGGTGGCGCCAGATGCTCGAGTCCAACGGCGAGTTCACCGAGAGCGCCAGGCTGCTCTTGCGCGACATGGAGCGCTACGCGTCAGGCACGCGCTGTCGCCATCGCATGCTGGTCGAATATTTCGGCGAGACGTGGACGCGCGGAGAATGCGGTGCGTGCGACTGGTGCCTCCGCGAGCTCGATCAGGTCGAGGACGCGACGACCGTGGCGCGCAAGATCCTGTCCTGCGTGGCGAGGGTACGGCAATCATACGGGCTGGCGCACGTGACCGACGTCCTCTGCGGCAAGGCGAGCGACAAGATCACGATGGCCGGTCATGCCGAGCTGTCGACATTCGGGCTGCTCCAGCACGAGCCGGCGTCGGCCGTGCGCGGCTACATCGAGCAGCTGGTCGGCGGCGGCTTGCTGCAGCGAGCGGGCGACCCCTACCCGGTCCTGCGGCTCACGCCGCAAGGTGCCGCGCTGCTCAAGGGTGACGGCCGCTGCACGCTGTTCCGGGAAATCGAGCCGCCGAAGCGGCGCTCACGGACCCGAGCAGCGACGACGACGTTCGACGGGGATCACGATCTGTTCGAACGGCTGCGGGCGGTCCGCACGCGTCTGGCGCGCGAGCGCGGTGTGCCGCCGTATGTGATCGTGCACGACGCCACGCTGAAGGCGCTCGCCGAGCGCAAGCCCACGACCGTCGACGACCTCCACGACATCTACGGGATCGGAGCTCGGAAGGCGGCCGATTTCGGCGACGCGTTCCTCGACGCGATCCGCACCTTCAGACGACCGGAATAGCCGGCTCGTGCGCTTCTCGCCCGAGCGATCGGGCAAAGGTCCGCGCTGCGCGCATTCAGCGCGATCGGACGATCGCCTCCGACGGGAATGGGGGATCGAGCCTCGTGCGAGCGGGGACGCCGCCGGCCGTCAGTGAACGGTGTACGGCTCGTGCAGCGCGAACGGAGCGATCTCCACGTCGAAGTGCTCTCCGCTCTCGGAGACCATCGAGTAGGTTCCGCGCATGAGCCCGGTCGAGGTCTTCATCGGGCAGCCCGACGTGTAGTGAAACGACTCGCCCGGCGCGAGGACCGGCTGTTCGCCGACCACGCCTGCGCCGCGCACCTCTTCGACGTGCCCGGTTGCGTCGGTGATGATCCAGTGACGGCTGAGGAGCTGGACCGCCTCCTCGCCTTCGTTGGTGATCCGCACCGTGTAGTGGAAGAACCACTGGTTCTGGAACGGCTGCGAGTGACAAGGCGCGTACTGCGAATCGACCTCGACCCGGACGTTGTTGGTCACCGCCTCCGACGATGAGGCGTGCATCGGCTGGTTACGTGAATATGCCATCGCTGTCCCGTGCGCTTGGTATTCATCATACCAGCCTCGCGCGGAAACGGCCGGCTGTCGTCCGCAGCGCCGAGGTCGCACCGGCCGGCCTCCTCGGCGGCTCGCGATCGCGTCGCGCGCCGGCCAGGGGGCGCGTGCCGGAACAAGGGGCAACTGTCAGTAGCCGACCTGGAGCTCGCCGAGCGACACACCGTTCACCTTGCCATCCTTCAGCCACTCGAGCGACGCCTTGAACAGCGCCAGATGGTTGCGTTCCCACATGGCGTTGTGCGACGAACACGCCAGGTCCACCAACACCTTTTGCGGCGAGCCGAGATCGGCGTACAGCTCGCGGACGCGTTCGGGGAGGACCTGCTTGTCGTGAGCGCCCGTGATCATCAGGAACGGCGTCTGCATGCCCGCGACGACCTGTTGATTGAAGCCCCACGTGGGCACCTGCGGCGCGCGGCGGACGCCTGGGCCCCACGTCGCTCCCACCGGATCGGAGGCGAGCATCTCGGACCAGACAGCCGCGCTCGCCGCCGGATCGTACTGTTCCGCGCAGCCGACCTGACGATCCCAGTTCGCGACGAAGTCGGCTTGCGACTGGGCCGTCATCGGACCGCCGCTGGAGGGAAGGGGGCTGGGTGCTGCTCGAGGGCCCGTCCGGTTGTAGGCCGGGGCGAGCACGACCAGTCGCGCAACCTTCGCCGCGTTCTGAGCCGCGTAGCCCCCGGCCCGTGGTCCACCTTGCGACCAGGCGACGAGCGACACGCGATCCACGCTCCGCAGCCCGCGCAGATAGTCGACGACCGCGCCGATGTCGTTCCAGTCCGATCCCATCGTCGTGATCGGCGTCTGGTGAGTGGGTGCGCACGGCGCGGGCATCAGCTGCGGAATGAACTGCGTCTGCTGGGCCTTCGCGAAATTGCAGGGGTCGTTCATGACGAGCGGACGGGTGGATCGTCCGTAGCCCGTGGTGTCCATCGCGAAGACGTCGAAGCCCGAACGGGCCAGATAGCCCATCCAGCTGTAGTCTTCGTACGGAACGTCGAACGAGACTTCCGCCGGCGTGCCCGCGCCATGGACGAACAGCACGACGCCGTTGGGTCCGGAGCCGCCGCGGAGAGCCGTCCCCGCGCGTGTCACTTCGCGAACGTAGATGTGCGCCGTCTGACCGGCGATCGCCGGCGCGGTCGACGTCACTCGCACGTAGTGATCGATCGACACGAGGCTCGCGCCATCATCGCCGCGCGCGGCGGCGGCGAACAGCAACGTCAGGGCGCCGAGGGCGGATATCGTGCGACGCATGAGGCCTCCTCACTTCGGGTTGCTGGCGCTTTCGGCAACCTGCTAACGTCTGTTGCACCGGTACGAAAGGCGGCGGCCGTTCAGGATGGCATCATGCGCGGCCGGCCGCAAGGCGATCGCGCGTCCGCCTGCCGCAATCGATCGAGCGCCGGGACGAACGTGTGCGCCCGGGCCGTGTCCGGTTCCGGCCGAAGCCGCGATCTTGCAGGAGCGAATCGACATGTCCGAATCCCAGCGCGCTGTCGCGGACAGTATCGGCGTCCCGGCGGCACGCCGCCACATCTTTCTCTGCTGCGATCAGACCACGCCGAAGTGCTGCGAGAAGGCGCGCGGCCTGGCCGCGTGGGACTTCCTGAAGAGCCGCTTGAAGGAGCTGCGGCTGTCAGAGCACGGCGGCGTCCTTCGGACGAAGGCGAACTGCCTCCGCATCTGCGAGGGAGGCCCGATCGCCGTCGTCTATCCCGAGGGGACGTGGTACGGCGCGTGCGATCCGCCGGTGATCGAGCGGATCATTCAGGAGCATCTGATCGGCGGACGCCCGGTTGCGGAGCATGTCATCGCGGAGCATCCGCTCGCCGGGCAGCCCTCGAACGAGCGTTGAGCGGGAAACCGGCAACGTGCCGTTTCAGATCTTGTTGGGACACCCGGGCCGGCACCGGCACGGGATCGTCCGGTCGCCGATGATCGCGTAGTCGTAGGTCAGTTCTTCGCCGCGGCGAATGTTGCGTCCGGCGCGGATCCAGATCGTCTTGTCGACGACTTCGAACCAGCAGTTCGGGGTGCACGAGTGATTGATGAAGCGCGCGATGTTGCCGTCGACGTTTGCGTCTCGGCTCCAGCTGCGGTTCACACGGAACACCCAGATGCAGCCGTCCGCCAGGTAGCGCTCCTCACGTTCCTCGCTTTCGCTGCTTCGGATCAGCTCGCCCGCGTAGTCGATGATCCGCTTGTTCTTGGGAATCGGCTCCGCCGCGAAGACGCCCCAGCCGTGCACGCCGGATCGCCGCCGCGCGATGCGGGGCAGCGAGCGTTCGATGGAGGGCTTGCGGCCGCGCAAGGTCGCTGGACTCATGCCCGCATGCTAGACGGTCCCGCTACGCTTGGGAAGATACGCCGCCTCCACCGTGGCCGCGAATCCAGCGCGCCACGGCCGCTCTGATCTCGTCGTCCACTGCCGTCTGGCGTCCCGCCGCCGTGCGCGGCAGCGAAAACGAGTGATCGCCGCCCTCCACCGCGTGCAGCGCCGCGGGCGGCGTCAGCGAGGACAGAATCGGCTCGAGCTCGGAGGGTGTGCCGAAGGCGTCCCGGCTTCCCTGTACGAACAGCATCGGACGCTGGACCCGTGGAAGGTGCGCGTCGCGGCGTTGATGCGGCCGGCCAGGTGGATGAAGGGGATAGCCGAGGAGCACGAATCCAGTCAGCTGAAGGGACGCGTCGGCGGCGGCGACCTGCGTCGCAATTCGTCCGCCCATCGACTTGCCGCCGATGAACAACGGCCCGCCAGCGAATGCCAGCCGGCGCCGCGTCTCCGCAATGGCCGCCAGATAACACGCCTCGAGCACCGGGGCGCGATCCGGAAGCCGGCGCTTCTGCTCGACGTACAGGAAGTTGAACGTCACCGTGTCGATGCCGCGCCCGGCCATCGCGCGTGCGAAGCTCGTCATGAACGGACTGTGCTGGCCGGCGCCCGCGCCGTGCGCGAGCAGCAGTGTCGCGCCGTTGGCCGCCGCCCCGCGATCCTCCGAGGGCGATCCTGCTGAGGTGTAGTGCAGCGCCGTGACTGCCTGCCCATCCGGCAGCGCCACAGCAAAGCGTTCCGGGACGAGCATCTCGGGCGCGGAGCTCACGTCGGGTACATTACCAGCATGGCAGACACGGTTGTGGTGATCACCGGCGCGAGCGGCGGCATCGGCGAGGCCGCCGCCGAGAAGCTCGCGCTCGACGGGATGTCGTTGGTACTGACGGGACGCCGGGAGGACGCGCTTCGCCAGGTTGCTGCGCGGTGCGGTTCGGCGGTCGAAGCCGTTGTCGCCGACATGACCGTGCGAGCCGACGTGCGGAGGACGGTCGAGGCCGCGCTCGCGCGTTTCGGGCACATCGACGTGTGGGTGAACAATGCCGGGCGCGGCATCACGCGGATGCCGACGGAGCTGACCGACGACGACATCGACGAAATGATGCGTGCCAACGTGAAGTCAGCGCTGTACGGCATGCAGGAGGTGCTGCCCCACTTCAAAGAACGCGGGCGCGGCCACATCGTCAACGTGTCGTCGATGCTCGGCCGCGTACCGGCGGCCGTGTTCCGGTCCGCGTACAGCGGCGCGAAGCACTTTCTCAACGCGCTCACCGACAACATCCGCGAAGAGTTGCGGCCGACGCATCCCGACATTCAGGTGTCGCTCGTGTCGCCGGGGATCGTCCACACCGAGTTCGGACTCAACGCTCGCCACGGAGGCCCGGACTCGCGGACCCTGCCGCAGGGGCAGACGGCGGAGCAGGTTGCCGACGTGATCGCGCGCGTGATTCGCGATCGGCGGCCGGACGTCTATACGCGTCCTGGCGCGCGCCGGATGGTCATCGACTATTTCGAGACGCACGGCGAAGACGCGTAGCGGCGAGGGAAGGCGGCGAATCAGCGATGGCCATCCGCATCGTCCGGATCGGCGCGCCGAGGGCGCGCAACGAAGGGGTCCGCTTCGGCACGGTTCGACATCTTCCGCGCGGCGTCACGAAGGATCGCTACGCCGCCGACGACTGGTTCGACGTTTGGCTGCCGACCCTGGCGCCGAGCGCCGAGCTCGTCGCCGCCGCACGACGAGGCGCGGCGGTGGCGGCGGGATCTGGGGTGACCGCGGCCGGACGAGCGACGGCCGACCGCGCATGGCGGCGCGTTGCCGCACGATACCGGCGAGAGATGATGCGCCCGGACGCGCGTCATCTGATCGAGGCGTTCGCAGCCTTGTCGCACGGGACGAACTTCTCCGTCGGGTGCTACTGCGAAAATCCTGAACGCTGCCATCGAAGCGTGCTGCGCGAGATCCTCGCCGAACACGGCGCCACGCTCGCGTAACGAACCCTCTCCGGTCAGCTCCGACGTGCGAACGGCAAGAGTGCACGCGCGTCCGCCCTGGCGATCAGGTGCTCGTGAGGCGGCAAGCGAAAGGGAGAGTGTCCTCGGCCCTGTCGTTCGCGCGGTCCGTGCGGTGGCGGCGCGAACCGGCGAACACCAGCGTTGCGAGGCGAAGGGCACGGTCCCTGGAGCGCCGTCCGCCCTGTCGATCAGGCGCTCGTGAGGCGGCAAGCGGAAGGGAGCGCGTCCTCCGCCCTGTCGTTCGCGCGGTCCGCGCGGTGGCGGCGCGAACCGGCGAACACCAGCGTTGCGAGGCGAAGGGCACGGTCCCTGGAGCGCCGTCCGCCCTGTCGATCAGGTGCTCGTGAGGCGGCAAGCGGAAGGGAGCGTGTCCTCGGCCCTGTCGTTCGCGCGGTCCGCGCGGTGGCGGCGCGAACCGGCGAACACCAGCGTTGCGAGGCGGAGGGCACGGTCCCTGGAGCGCCGTCCGCCCTGTCGATCAGGTGCTCGTGAGGCGGTAAGCGGAAGGGAGCGTGTCTTCGGCCCTGCTGTTCGCGCGGTCCGTGCGGTGGCGGCGCGGCAGTGGCCCGTTGCCCCGCTCACCTCAGCCCTCAGGCCGCAAACGCCAGTCCGACGCCGTACGTGATCGCCGCCTCGACGATGCCGACCGCCGTCATCTCCAGTCCCGACGCCCACCACGACCGCGTCGTCACCAGCGCCTTCGACGCGCCAACCGCGAAATGCGCGATGGTGCTGATCGCGAACGACGCGACCACCGCGGGCATCCCGACCGTGAAGAAGAACGGAATGATGGGGATGAAGCCGCCGATGGCGGTCGAGAGCGTCGCCGAGATCGTCGAGCGCAGTGGGTTCGGGAACGTCTCCTCCGAGAGCCCCAGTTCCTCGTGTACGAGCGCACGAAGGAACTGCGTCGGCTCCTTCTGGATCCGCTCCGCCATGAGGTGCGCCTCGTCCGGCGAGAAGCCTTTCAGCTGGTAGAAGAGCTCGAGCTCCACCAGTTCCTCGTGCGGGTCGGTCTCGATCTCGGCGCGTTCGCGGGCGACCTCGGACTCGTACACCTCGCGCTCCGACTTCGACGCGAGGTAGGCGCCGGCACCCATCGACAGCGCGCTCGCCAGCGTGCCGGCCAGTCCTGCCGCCAGCACGACCTCGCTGCCGCCCGTGTAGCCGGCCATGCCCGAGACGATGCCGAACACGGCTCCGAGGCCGTCGTTCACGCCGTAGATGGCATCGCCGATCCATCCCGTGCCGCGCACGTGCCAGCGCTCGCGGTGCAGGATCGTGTCGAGCGCGGATCGCGCGCTCGGCAACGCGCCGCCCGCCAGCCGCCGCAGGATGATCGCGTGGTCGGCTTCCTCGCGCTTGGCGTCCTCGGCGATCGCCCGGTCCGCCGGGTCGCTCAGCCTCGAGACCAGCTGGTCGTATTCGGCCTCCGCGCGATTCTCCTCCTGCTCGAGCCGGTGCAGAACGACGGATGGATCCGAGATCCGCTGGAACCACGTGAGTCCACGTTCGACCGACGCGCGATCGGGCGCACGGCCGGTCGTCGCCTCGAGGCGCTCGGCCCAACGCGTGGCGTGCGCGTCCTCCTGGTCGGCGAGCCTGTTCAGGATGTCGCGCCGCTTCGGATCGCGCTCCCGCGACGCAAGATGACGGTACGTGGTCGCCGCCTCCACCTCGCGGCGCCACATCTTCTCGACCGTCTGCAGATTCCGCGCTTCGATGCCCACGAGTCGATCAGCCGGCCAGCCGCTCGAACACCACGACGGTGGCGATACCGGCGGCGATGAGCAGCACTTGACGCCACGAGTTGCGGTCGACCGTGCCCCGATGCAGATCGGGAATGAGGTCCGACATCGCGATGTAGATCAGGCTCGCCGAGGAGAACGCCAGGATGTACGGCCGAACGCCCGGGATGATGCTCACCGTCGTGAAGCCGAGGAGCGAGCCGGCGATGCCCGCCGCGCCGGAGGCGACGTTCAGGATCAACGCCCGCCGCCGCGAATATCCGGCCGAGAGGAGGATGGCGATGTCGCCGACCTCCTGCGGGATCTCGTGAGCGGCAACCGCGATGGCGGTGCTCACCCCGAGCGGGACCGAGCTCAGGACGGCTGCGCTGATAATCGCGCCGTCCACGAAATTGTGAAAAGCGTCGCCGAGGATCACCAGCTGCGCTGCTGCGCCGTGCACCTGACACTGGTCGGTGTGGCAGTGCCGCAGCAGCACGAGCTTCTCGAGGATGAAGAAGACGACGATACCCGCGAGCAGCGAGCCGAGCACGTGGTCGGGCGAGAGGTCCTGGAGCGCCTCGGGGATGAGCGCGAGCAGCGCCACGCCGAGCAGCGCCCCCACCGCGTAGCTCACGAGCCACGGGACGAGCCGGGTTCGAAGCGATTCGTTGAACAGCAGCAGGGACGAAGCGACCAGCAGGCCGCCGAAGCTCCCGAGGAGGCTGAGCCCCAGCGCGGTCGCGAGAAGTGACACCGCGACATTCTAGCGTGCGCGGAAGAGGCGGCCTAACCCCGGCGGGGCGCACGGCCGCGCGGGACGACCGGCGGGAGGACGGGCGGCGGGAGGACGGGCGGCGGGAGGACGGGCGGCGCCTGGATCGAGATTCAGGCGGCGAACCTGGATCGAGGTTCAGCCGGCGAAGTAGCCGCGCCGCGCGCGCACCCGGTGCGCGGGCTCGTGCACCTCGACGCGGATGGTGTGCCAGCGTCCGTCCTTCGGCAGCGTCGAGGCGTAGGCGAGCGAGTACTGCTTGCTCAGCTCGTCGGCGATGCTGGTCGTGGCCGGCACCAGATCGCGCGCGCTGCGGACGATCTCGGTACGGCCCCCGTTGTCGTCGGTCATGTCGCGCAGGGCCACCGAGTTCACCCGCTCGTCAATCGGGAACGAGCGGCCGAAGATCTGCGGCATGGCCGGGAAGCGCCCGCCCCCAGGCCTCCCGATACCCGGGATGCCGGGCGGAAACGGCATGCGCGGCGTGCGCGGGCCGCGCGGGCCGGTCGGAAACGGCGGCGGCTGGCGGTAGGTCGCCGCGCTGTCTCCGTCGATCCCGATCGCGTAGACCAGCACTTCGCTGCCGCGAATGGCCTGCCGCACCGCACGAAGCCCCGACGTGCTCGAGGTGTCGTTGCCGTCGGAGATCACGAGGACCGCTTTCTTCGGATTGCGTCCCGTCGCCGCGAGCGGTATCGCTTCCATCACCGCGTCGTACATCGCCGTGCCGCCGTTCGGCGTGATGCGGCCGAGCGATCGCGACAGCACCGTCCGATCCGTCGTCCACCCCTGTACGAGCGTCGGCCTGTCGCTGAACCTGTAGAGGAACACTTCATCGCCTTCGTCCAGGAGGTCATAGACGAATCGGTCGAGGGCCCGGCGCGCTTCGTCGATCTTGTCTCCCGCCATGCTCCCGCTGGTGTCGAGGACGATCCCGAGGCTGACGGGAACGCGCTCGGCGCTGAAGTGCGTCACCTCCTGCGGCACGCCTTCTTCGTAGACGGAGAAGTCTTCGCGGGACAGCCCCGGAACGAAGCGTCCGCGCGAATCGGAGACTGTCGCGACGACGTTGACGAGATCGACCCCGCTTCGGAAGCGGAAGGCTTCGTGCCCCTCCTCCGGCGGATCCGCTGGCTGTTGCGCGCCGAGTCCGGCCGCGGCGGCGGCGAACAGCGCGACGCCAATCAGAAGACGCAGTGGTCTGGCCATCGTGCACGCGGCTCCCATCATCAACGGATCTCCCGGCGATCGACGTGCGGAACGATGCGATCGCCGTCGCGGAAACTGATGCGGTACCGCCCGACGCGCGCGGCATCGGGAACCGACAGAACGAACGTGGCGTGCGCGTCATCGTCGAGCGAGCGCAACTGCAGGGGGGCGCGTTCGCTCCCGAGGAACGTGCCCTGATTGTCGAACAGGAGGGCCACCGCCGTCACGCGGTTCAGCGCGGCAGCGGGCTCGGTGCGATTCACAGCGCCCCGAAGCTCGAGCGCTCCGGAAGCGCTGCGCTCGTGTGTCAGGGACATGAGATCGAGCGGCCGCTCTTCGACGGATTCGGCGCCAGGCGCGGCGGTCGCGCCGGCCGGCGCCGCGACCGATCCCGCCGACTCGGCGAGCGCGCGGCCGGTCGCCAGCTGCCCGAACGAGAGCACGACCAGCAGGAGCAGGAGCCCGACCGTTCCCGCGAGCGCGATCGCGCGTTGAACCCCTCCCGTGTCACTCGGCTCGAGCAGGTGCGCGAGGGCGACGCGCGGCGCCTTCGACGGGTCGATCGCGTCCACGCTGGCGGCCAGCCGTTCGACACGCGCCGCCGATCGCCGGCGGCTCTCGTCGATCACGCGCCACGAGAGAAACGTCGCGATCGCCGCGGTGGCCAGCGAGAGCACGGTGATGGCGAGCAACAGCACGGTCATGGCTTCTGCCTTCGTCCTACCGGAGCGCGAACTCGACGGCGACTTCCACGACGACGTCGACTGGACCGCCCTGGCGGGTCGCCGGCGCGAACCTCCACTGCCGGACCGCCCCGATCGCCTGTTCGTTCAGACCCAGCCCAAGTCCGCGGCGCAGCGTGACGTCGCCAACCGAGCCGTCGCGGCGGACGACGATCTCCAGCACCACGTCGCCGACGAGCCCGGCCCGGCGCGCCTCTTCCGTGTAGGTCGCCTTGACCTCCCGAAGCAGGCGCGGCGGCGTGATTCCGGCTCCGGGGCGATAGGGACCTCCGCCCGTCCCTCCACCAGACCCGTCGCCGATGCCGCTTCCGGCGCCAGAGCCGACACCCGTTCCGCTCCCCGTGCCGGCCCCGGCGTCCGCGCCAGGCCCGGGACTCGGGATTGGCGAACGAGGCTCGTCGAGGACGCCGGGAACCTTGCGCTCGTCGGCGGCCACGGGCTCGACGGGAGCGACCACCTCTTCGACAGGTTCGGGTTCGGGCGGATCGAGCTCCTGCGGCGGCGGATCGACCGGCGCGGGCTCGCGCACGTCAGGAACCGGGCTCGACAGCCGTGCGGTCCCGGCACGTTCGGCCCTGGCCGGCGGTCGTGGTTGACGCGCACCACCGCCTCCGCCCCCGCCGCCTGGTCCGGGAACATTCAGGAACACCAGGTGCAACGGTTCGACCGGCTGCGCTCCGTCGCCGGGTCCCGCGGCCGGCGCCACCCCGAAGGTCGTGAAGAAGAGTGCCGCCGAAATGAACCCCGCGTGCATCGTCGATGACACCAGGAACGGCACTCTGTGAGCGGCCGGTGGCGACGAACCGCGTGTGAGCGCGAAGAGATCGGGAGGGCGGCCCGCGGCCGTCGCTGCTGCCGATCGCAGCGACCGCCTCAGGTGCACCGCGACCGCAACCGCCTCGTCGTGCGCCGCGAAGCGCACTCCGCCGAGGGCGGCGACGACGTCCGATTCGGAGACGCCCGCGGCCTGCGCGATCTCACGCGGGAGGTAGACCTCCTGTTCGACGCTCTCCATGGACACGTTGACTCGCGGTCGATCAGGCAAAAGCCTTGCCGCGGGACGGCGCCAGGTGGCGACGAAAAACCCCGGAAATCCGTCGTGAACCGCCGGTTGGTGACTTCGAGTTGTGCTCGTACACGGACAGCGGAGGGGACACCCGCCTTGCGACTAAACTACCGGGCATGTCGACGTTCAAAGGCAAGGCTGTGATTGTCACCGGCGCGACGAGCGGCATCGGCCGCGCGGCCGCGCTCGAGTTCGCGCGGCTCGGAGGGGACGTGCTGGCGGTCGGCCGGGGTGCGGCCTCCCTGGAGGAGACTGTCCGGCTCGGCGAGGGTGCCGAAGGCCGCATTCTCCCGTGCGTGGCCGACGTGACCGCGGCGGACGCACCGGCCCGGGTCGTTGGGGCCGCGGTGCACGCGTTCGGCGGTCTCGACGTCCTGGTGAATGCCGCCGGCGTCATCGCCAGCGGCACGGTCGAGAACACGAGCGATGCCGCGTGGGACGGCATGATGGACGTGAACCTGCGCGCGCCGTTTCGCCTGATGCGCGAGTCGGTGCCGCATCTGAAGGCCCGTCAGGGCTCCGTGGTGAACGTGTCGAGCGTGAACGGCCTGCGGTCGTTCGCCGGCGTGCTGGCGTACTGCGTGAGCAAGGCGGGCGTCGATCATCTGACGCGGTGCGCGGCGCTCGAGATGGCGCCTCACGGTGTGCGGGTCAACGGCGTGAACCCCGGGGTGACCGTCACGAACCTGCATCGCCGGGGCGGCATGGACGACGCGCAGTATGCGGCGTTTCTCCAGCGCTCGAAGGAGACGCATCCTCTGGGTCGGCCGGGTCAGCCCGAGGAAGTCGCGGCGCTCATCGTGTTCCTCGCGTCGGGTGCATCGGGATGGATGACCGGGGAGACGATCCCGATCGACGGCGGCCGCCACCTCACGTGTCTGCGGTGAGCGCTGCCGCGGGTCTCAGACCGCCGTGGCGCGCGGCTTCATTCCCTCGCGGAACCGGAGCCCCTCGCGTTCGGCGAGCAGGCGCACGAACCGGAAGCCGCCAGACTCGAGCGGCCCGGTCGCGTCGAACTCCGGTGCCGCCGATCCGCCGCCGACGAGTGCGCTCAGGCCCGTCCGGGGCAGGGCGCTGATCACCAGGCAACGTCCTCCGGGCTGTAGCACGCGAAAAGCCTCGCGGAGCGTCTCGGTCTGCGTGCTCTCGGGCGCGCCGGCGAATGCGCCCTTGCTGTCGTCGACGATCACCAGATCGAACGAGCCGTCTTCGACCGGCAGGCGCGTGGGCGGCGACACGTCGACGTCCACGAGCACCCCTTGCTGGCGCGCACCCTTGCGCGCGCGCGCCGCTGCTTCCTCGTCGGCGACGACGGCGAGCGTGCGGCCGGAGAGACCGGACTTGGCGGCGACGGCGGCGAGCGCCGATCCGTTGGCGCATCCGATCTGCAGAATCCGATCGCCGAGCTGCACGCCGGTCATGCCGATGATCAGCATGTGCGGGTTGCTTCGTCGCAGGAAGGAAAGCATCAACCGTTGATGATATAGTTTTTCCTCGTGTCTACACCTCTCGAAATCGCTCCTGCCAAAGGGAAGCTTGGCGTCCTCCTCGTTGGACTCGGCGCCGTCAGCACGACCACCATCGCCGGCGTCCTCGCGATCCGGCGGGGGCTGGCCAAGCCGATCGGCTCACTCACTCAGATGGGCACGCTCCGTCTGGGTAAGCGGACCGAAGGCCGATCGCCGCGCATCAGCGACGTCGTGCCGCTCACACCGCTCGACGACATCGTGTTCGGCGGGTGGGACATTTTCGAAGAGGACTGCTACGCCGCCGCCCGCACGGCTGGCGTGATCGAGCCGGTGCTGCTCGACCAGGTCCGTCCGGAGCTGGAGCAGATCCGCCCGTGGCCCGCAGTCTTCGATCAGCGCTACGTGAAGCGGCTCGACGGACCCAACGTGAAGAAGGGCCGCAACAAGCGTGATCTCGCCGAGCAGGTGATGGAGGACATCCGTCGCTTCAAGGAAGAGCACGGCATCGACCGCCTCGTCATGGTCTGGTGCGGCAGCACCGAGGTCTACATGACGGGGTCGGAAGCGCACGCCACGATGGCGAACTTCGAGCGCGCGCTGGAAGAGAACGACCCGACCATTCCGTCGAGCATGGTCTACGCGTACGCCGCGATCCGGGAGGGCATTCCGTACGCGAATGCCGCCCCGAACCTCAGCGCCGACATTCCGGCGCTCGTCGAGCTCGCGGCGCACACGAAGTCCCCGCTCGCAGGCAAGGATCTCAAGACGGGTCAAACGCTGATCAAGACGATCATCGCTCCCGGACTGAAGGCCCGGCTGCTCGGCGTGGAAGGGTGGTACTCGACCAACATCCTCGGCAACCGCGACGGCGAGGTGCTGGACGATCCCGAGTCGTTCAAGACGAAGGAGGAGAGCAAGAAGTCGGTGCTCGACTACATCCTCCAGCCGCAGCTCTACCCCGACCTCTACGACGACCTGTGCCACGTGGTGCGCATCAACTACTACCCGCCGCGCGGCGACAACAAAGAGGGCTGGGACAACATCGACATCACGGGCTGGCTCGGCTATCCGATGCAGCTCAAGATCAATTTCCTCTGCCGCGACAGCATCCTTGCGGCGCCGATCGTGCTCGACGTCGCGCTCTTCCTGGATCTGGCCAAGCGCGCCGGCATGCACGGCATCCAGGAGTGGCTCTCGTTCTACTTCAAGAGCCCCGTGCACGCGCCCGGTCTGTATCCCGAGCACGATCTGTTCATTCAGCTCATGAAGCTGAAGAACACGCTGCGTTATCTCAAGGGTGAGGAGCTCATCACCCACCTTGGCCGCGAGTACTACGACTAGGGCCGGATACCTGAAGCCGGCGCTGCTCGGCGGCCTCGTCAGCGGCGTGCTGTCGGCGCTGCCGGTCGTCAGCGCCGGCAATCTCTGCTGCTGTCTCTGGGTGGTCACCGGCGGCCTGGTCGCCGCCTATCTCCTTCAACACGATCGACGCACCCCGATCGGTGCCGCTGACGGTGCCATCGTCGGACTCCTCGCCGGAGCCGTCGGCGCCGGCGTGCAGCTGGCGCTCTCGATCCCGATCGGCCTCCTCGTCGGACCGATGGAGCGGGAGATGGTGCGCCGCCTGCTCGACACGGCCAGCGCTCTGCCGCCGGGTACCCGCGAGGCGCTCGACCAGTACGCCCGCGGCGAAGGGGCGGGACTCGCCGGCGCCGCCGTGCGCGTGCTCTCGTTCGTGGTGATCCTGTTCGCCGGCAGTCTCGTCTCGGCGGTTGCGGGGATCGTGGGTGCGGCGGTCTTCACGCGACCCAGCGAGAGCACGACGACCCCGACAGCACCGACGACCCCAACCACGCCGTCCAGCGGCCAGGCCTGATCGCCCGTGGCCGGGCCGGTCCCGCCGCCCGGTCGCCTGCCAGAATCGCCCGCCCATGGGCTATTCACGCGGACATCCACCAAACGGTGTAAGATGCGCCCCTCTCTTGTGTCAGGAATGCCGATGGAGGTCGCTATGTTCGCTCGATTCATCACAAGAGGCCTGGCCGTGCTGCTGCTGGCAGCGCCGCTTCTCGCGCAGGGGCAAGTGCAGCCCCGCGCCAAGGCCTGGGCCACTACGCCCGAGATTCCGTTCGAAGGAACCAGCTTCATCAAGCAGATGCCGCCCGGACTCTACATGGGTGAGGCGATTGGTGTTGCCACCAATTCCAAGGGCAACGTCTTCGTCATCACCCGGAGCGGCGAGTCGAAAGTCTTCGAGTTCGATCCGACCGGCAAGTTCGTGAAGGAGTTCGGCAAGGACAGCTACGGCTTCGGCTTCGCCCACGCCGTGCGCGTCGACAAGGACGACAACGTCTGGTCGGTCGACGAGGGCAGCAACCTGGTGCTCAAGTGGGCCCCGGACGGCACGCTGCTCATGGTGCTCGGCAAGCGTCCCGATCCGATCGATCAGCTCGACATGATGCCCGGCACGGCGCCGTTTTCGGGCATGGCCCGGCCGTACTCGTTCCACCGGCCCACCGACGTCACCTGGGATCCCCAGGGCAACATCTTCGTGTCCGACGGCTACGGCGACTCGCGTATCGCCAAGTACGACAAGAACGGCCGCTTCATCAAGACGATGGGGACGCGCGGCAACGGCGACAACCAGTTCAGCACGCCGCACGGCATCCAGGCGGACGCGCAGGGCACCATCTACGTCGCGGACCGCGGCAACTCGCGCGTCGTGGTGCTCGACAACGACCTGAACTGGAAGACCACCTACACGCACGTCGGCTCGCCGTGGGGGCTGTGCATTTCGCAGGGCCCGCATCAGTACCTGTACAGCACGAACTCGAGCGGCACCGACCTGCAGATCGACAACGTTGCGGTGACCGGCGAGATCTACAAGATGGAGCTGGACGGAACCGTTCTCGGCCGCTTCGGCAAGTCGGGTAAGGCGCTCAAGGAGTTCGCGAGCGTCCACACGCTGGACTGCCGCGATCCCAACACGGTGTACGCCGCCGAGATCAACTCGTGGCGCGTGCAGAAGGCGACCCTGCATCCGGAGCAGGCCCGCCCGACGAGCAAGTAGGAGGAGCACATGAAGCTGGCTTGCAGATTTCTCACAGCCGCGGCGACCGCCGCGATCATGGGCGCCTCGGTGTTCGCGCAGTCGGCGCCCGAACTGAACTTCGACTCCCGGTCGGATCTCGTGAAGCCGCCGGCGCTCGGGGAAGTCGCCGGCGTGGCGACCAACTCGAAGGGGCAGATCTTCGTGCTCGCCCGCACCGGCCACGCGTACGCCACGCTGGGTGACGAGCGCACCTTCTATCACGGCGGATCGCGCCTGTTCCAGTTCGATGCGACCGGCAAGTTCATCCGCGAGATCGGGCAGGGCATCTACAGCCTGACCTTCGCGTCGCAGGTTCGCGTCGATCCGCAGGACAACGTGTGGACGGTCGACGCGGGATCGAACATCCTCACGAAGTTCGATTCCGAGGGCAAGTGGCTGATGGTCATCGGCCGCAAGCCGGAGACGATCAACGTGCGCCGTCAGCCCGGCGTCGTGGCGCGCGTGGTCGACACGAGCAGCGTGGCGCCGCTCGCGAATCCCAACCCGCCGACCGGCGGCGACGGCTCGGGGCCGAAGAGCGAGGGCTTCAACCGTCCGTCCGACGTGGCGTTCGACAAGGCCGGGAACGTCTACGTGGCCGACGGCATGGGCGTGAACAACCGCATCGCCGTGTACAACGCCGACGGCAACTGGGTCACCGGCTGGGGCAAGACCGGCTCCGGCCCCGGTGAGTTCAAGGGCGTCAAGGGCATCGTCATCGACGCCGCTGGAAACGTCTACGTGGCCGACGCCGGCAACAACCGCATCCAGGTGTTCGACAGCAAGGGCACCTTCAAGTCGGAGATCAAGGGGATCGGCACCCCGCAGGCGCTCTGCATCACGGGCGGAGGCACCCAGTACATCTACAGCTCCAACTCCAACGACCCGGAGTCGCTGGACAACGGCGAGATCTACAAGGTCTCGCTCGACGGAAAGGTCGTCGGGAAGTTCGGCCGCGCGGGCCGGCTGCTGAAGGAGTTCAACGTCACCAACTCGCTCGACTGCCGGGCCGACAACAGCCTGCTCGTCGGCGAGGTCGGCGCCTGGCGCGTCCAGAAGGTCACGCTGAAGTAGACACCGCCGCACGTGCGAGCCCCGAAAGGGTGTCGCACCGAAACACGGGTCCGGCTTCGGCCGGGCGGGGAAAGGGGGCCGTCGCCGGCCCCCTTTTTCTTTTGCCTCTCAGTGCACGATCTCGTCTTCGCGTCAGTGCACCATCTCGCTCGCGGGTGGCGGCTCGTATTCGAGATGCGGAATCTCCAGATCGGCGACCGTCTTCACCGCCCTGGCCAGCGCCTCGTCCACCTTCTTCCCGCCCCTGGCGTCGCGCATCGCCCGCCGCAGATCGCGCAGAGTACGCAGCACCTGTGCGCGATCGAATCGCTGTCCCTCGCAATGTTTGCAGAAGCTCATCCTGTTCCGTTCCGCCGCGCTGCGGCGCGGCTCCCGGTATTCAACCACAGGCGGCGACATTGCGCTTGATTGCTCGTTCATGGTTCCCGATACTCGCTGGCGTGCGGCCCGCGATCACCCATGCGGCGACGGTGCTCTGTGTCGGGTTGCTCGTCTGGACGGTCCATGCCGTCGAGCCGGTGCGCGCCGGCAGCGCGTTCGCGGCAGAGGTCGAACGGCTCTCCGAGCCGGAAGGCTACTTCGACACCGACAACCTGGTCTCGAA
Organism: Vicinamibacterales bacterium; assembly: GCA_050183995.1. Classification (GTDB taxonomy): domain Bacteria; phylum Acidobacteriota; class Vicinamibacteria; order Vicinamibacterales; family CAVVIG01; genus CAVVIG01. The sequence goes on along the minus strand of JBFXAT010000009.1, from coordinate 53,186 downwards.
CGAAGGGTCCTATTTGACCGTTGTCCCCGAGTTGCTCGAGCGCGGCGTCGGCGGCGGCGTCTACATCGGGGTCGGGCCCGACCAGAACTTCTCCTACATCGCGCGCATCCGCCCCTCGACCGCCTACATCGTCGACATCCGGCGCGACAATCTGCTGCTGCACCTGCTCTTCAAGGCGCTGTTCGCGGCGTCGAGCACGCGCGTGGAGTATCTGAGCCTGCTGACCGGCCGCGCGCCGCCCGGCGACCTCGGGCGCTGGAGATCGGCCGGCATCGGCGAGATCGTCGCGCACGTCGACGCGCAGTCCCCGTCTGCCGACCGCGTCGAACACGTGCGCCGGCAGCTGGACGCCCGCATCGCGGGCTTCGGGATCCCGCTCACGACGGGCGACTTCAGCGCGATCGACCGCTTCCATCGCGCCTTCATCGGCGCCGGGCTCGATCTGAAGTTCGAGTCGTTCGGCAGGCGGATGCCGTCGTATTACCCCACGTATCGCGAGCTGCTGCTGGCCACCGACGGCGCTGGCCGCGAGTGGAACTACCTGGCGTCCGAAGACGACTTCCAGTTCCTGAAGCGGCTCCAGGGGATCGACGGCATCGTGCCCGTTGTCGGCAACCTGGCCGGAACCGAGGCCATGCGCCGCGTCGCCACCACGGTCGCGACGCGCGGCGAGAAGGTCTCGGCCGTCTATATCTCGAACGTCGAAACCTACGTCGTGCGCGGCGGACATTTCGAGCAGTACGTCGACAACCTCAGGCGATTGCCGCACGACGACGCGACGGTCGTGATCCGCTCGATGTTCGGCCGGGGTACGAGCCGATCCATCGTCGACCTGCTCTCGACCCGGTACGGCCCGCCCCGCGCGCCGTCTCCCTGAGCGGCGGCTGTCGATACTGCCGGGCGCACGGGTGGCCGATAAGTGCGGTATGGCGCTCCCGTCCGTCCGAGAGGGCATCCTGCGGCGCAGGCGGCCATCGCGCTTCGACCGCCGGCTGCTGCGCGGCCGCGCGCTTCGCAATCTCGCGGGCGGCCTGCTGCTGCTCACGATCGGCCTCGGGTACGGCACCTGGTCGACCGCCCGGCTGGCGATGCGAGGTGCCGAACGGACGACCTTCGACGGCGCCGTGGTCCGCTTCGCCGGGTCGATCGTCAGGGCTCCCGACGTGCGCCCCTCGTTCAGGGCGAAGACGGGTGACGAAGCGTATCTGCTGGCGGTGATCAACGACCAGCAGGACATCCTCTTCGGGCTCACGCTCCTGCTGCTGAGGCTGCTCATCGCCGGCACGTCCGCCGGCTTGGGCCTCGTGCTGTCGACAGCCGGCGCGACGGAGTGGGAGGTCCGCAGTGAGCTCGCGCGCGCGGAGCCTGTATGATGCGTCTCCATGGCCGACGAGAAGACTGCGGAGTTCAGCGATCTGCTTCGAGAGGAGCGCACGTTCCCACCACCTGCGGCATTCCGCGCGTCAGCGCGCGTGCAGGACGAGCGGATCTACGACGACGCCGAGCGCGACCCTGAAGCGTTCTGGGCGCATTGGGCGGGCGAGCTCGAGTGGTCCCGGCCATGGACGCGGGTTCTCGAGTGGGAGCCGCCGCACGCGAAATGGTTCGTCGGAGGCACGCTCAACGCGAGCGTGAGCTGCGTCGATCGCCACGCGCGCGGCGCGCGCCGCAACAAGGCCGCCATCATCTGGGAAGGCGAACCAGGCGACTCGCGGACGCTCACCTATTTCGATCTCTACCGCGAGGTCTCGAAGTTCGCGAACGTGCTCCTGTCGCTCGGCGTCAAGAAGGGCGACCGCGTCGCGCTCTACCTGCCGATGATTCCGGAACTGGCGATCGCGATGTTGGCCTGCGCCCGCATCGGCGCCGTGCACAGCGTCGTGTTCGGCGGGTTCAGCGCCGAGTCGCTTCGCGATCGGATCAACGACGCGCAGGCGACGCTGCTCGTCACGGCCGACGGCGGCTACCGGCGCGGGCACATCGTTCCCTTGAAGCAGACGGCCGACGAGGCCCTCGCCCAGACACCCTCCATCCGGAACGTCGTGGTCGTGAAGCGCGGGCACAGCGAGATGCCCGTGCACGTCGAGGAGGGGCGGGACCACTGGTATCACCGGCTGATGCAGGACGCGCCGGCCCGCTGCGAACCGGAGCCGATGGACGCGGAGGACATGCTCTACATCCTCTACACGTCCGGCACGACCGGAAAGCCGAAAGGCATCGTGCACACCACCGGCGGATACCTGACGGGCGTCTACGCCACCACCAAGCTCGTCTTCGATCTGCGGGACGACGATGTGTACTTCTGTACGGCGGACATCGGCTGGGTGACGGGACACAGCTACGTGGTGTATGGACCGCTGGCCAACGGCGCGACCGTGCTGATGTACGAAGGGGCGCCCGACTGGCCGCAGCGGGACCGCTTCTGGTCGCTCATCGCGAAGTACGGCGCGACGATTCTCTACACGGCGCCGACGGCCATCCGCGCGTTCATGCGCTGGGGCACCGAGTGGCCTCGACGCCACGATCTCTCGTCGCTGCGTCTGCTCGGATCGGTCGGTGAGCCGATCAACCCCGAGGCATGGGTCTGGTATTACCGCTACATCGGGGGCGAGCGTTGTCCGGTCGTGGATACGTGGTGGCAGACCGAGACCGGCGCGATCATGATCACGCCGCTCCCCGGCGTCACGACGACGCGTCCCGGTTCGGCGAGCCGTCCGTTCCCGGGCATCGCGGCCGAGATCCGCAACGAACGCGGAGAGACGATCGAGGTCGGCGGTGGGCTGCTCGCGCTGACGCGTCCGTGGCCGTCGATGCTGCGCGGCATCTACGGCGATCCTGAACGGTACGTGCGCCAGTACTGGAACAAGTGGGGATCCGGCGTCTACGTCACGGGTGACGGGGCCAAGCTCGATCCCGACGGCAACTACTGGCTTCTGGGACGGGTCGACGACGTGCTGAACGTGGCGGGGCACCGCATTGGCACGATGGAGGTCGAGAGCGCGCTCGTGGATCATGCGAGCGTGGCGGAGGCGGCGGTCGTCGGCCGTCCGCACGAGATCAAGGGGCAGGCGATCGCGGCGTTCGTGACGTTGAAGGAAGGGCAGCGCGCCTCTCGCGATCGGGTCGACGAGCTCCGCGAGCACGTGGCGCGGAAGATCGGCGCGATTGCGAGGCCCGACGACATCATTTTCACCGCCGATCTCCCGAAGACCCGTTCCGGCAAGATCATGCGGCGGCTGCTGCGCGACATTGCGGAGGGGAAGGCGCTGGGGGATACGACGACGCTGGCGGACCCGGCGGTGGTGGCGCGGTTGAAGGAGCAGTACGAGTCAGAGGAAGGCTGAGGGCCCTGCGTCTGGGCCGCCGTTGTCGAACGGCCCGCGGAACGCCTGCCGCGCTGGACACGTCTATGATGAAGACGCCATGGCGCTGATCGAAACCGTCGACCTCTGGAAGACGTATCTGATGGGTTCGGAGGAGATCCACGCCCTCCGGGGCGTGTCGATCCAGATCGAGCGGGGCGAATACGTCGCCATCATGGGGCCGTCGGGGTCCGGCAAGTCCACGCTGATGAACCTGATCGGGTGCCTCGACACGCCGAGTCGCGGGTCGTACCTGTTGAACGGCAAACAGGTGAGCCAGATGGACGACAACGAGCTGGCGCGGATCCGGAACGAGGAGATCGGCTTCGTCTTCCAGACCTTCAACCTGCTGCCGCGAGCCACGGCCCTGCGCAATGTCGAGCTGCCGCTCGTCTATGCGGGTGTGCACTCGGAGGAGCGCCAGCGGCGGGCGAAGGAAGCGCTCGAACGCGTCGAGCTCGCGTCGCGCATGAGCCATCGGCCCAACGAGCTCTCGGGCGGCCAGCGCCAGCGTGTCGCGATCGCGCGTGCGCTCGTCAACAACCCCTCGATCCTCCTCGCCGACGAGCCCACGGGCAACCTCGACTCGAAGACCGGTATCGAGATCATGGGGCTCTTCGATCGTCTCCACCAGGCGGGAAACACCATCGTCATCGTCACGCACGAAGCCGACGTGGCCGCATACGCACACCGGACCATCCAGATCCGCGACGGGCAGGTCGAGCACGACGTGCACCGGGCCGCGTAGCCGCACGGACGCGCACCCGTTCGCCGCTCCAGACGTGGACGTCCCGGAACGTCCCGCTCAGTGCGTCATCGCATAGAGCAGCACGTTCACACCGAGCGCGTAGCCCTGGACCGAAAACGTGAGGAAGTACTCCCGGCTGTCGCCCTCCCGCTCGAACGCGTCGCCGATGTCCGTGTTGTGCGTGATGAACACCATCACGCGGTCGTGATCGTCGAGAATCGCCCGTGCGTGCACGTCGGCGCTGTCGCCTCCACGCTCCGACGTCCCTCCGCCGCTGCCCAGCCAGAAGTTGATGGAAGGGACCTGCGGCACGGCTTTCAGCGGCATCAGCGAGTGAAAGATTGGATGTTCGATGGGGAGGTCGACGATCGGATACGAGCCTGACGGCAACGCTCGTCTGAGCTGCGTCTCGAACGCCTGCCACGCGGACTCACCCCAGAAGTCGTCGACCCAGAGAAAGCCGCCCTTCAAGAGATAGGCACGCAGCGTCTTCGCTTCCTCGTCGCTCAGATACCAGCGGCCGACCTCCGTCGCCATGACGAACGGGCAGCGGAAGAGCGCGGGATCCGAGAAGTTCACGAGCAGATGGTTCGGTTCCCCGTCCGCATGAAGACCGACGGGCGTACGCGTCAGCTCGGACAGCCGGATGGAGAGGTTCTGATCGGCTCGCGGGAAGTCGACGTTCCAGCCGCCGCCGTAACCATTGGAGGCGCCCCGATACACGGCGCGGCAGAACTGGAAGGTGCCGTCGACATCGTCTGCGGTCGCGAAGCGGAGAGGGCGGCTCGCATATCCGCCGAAGCGGCGGAACTGCGCGGCCGCGACAGCGGCAAGCAGCACGATCGCGACGACGGCCACGAGCCTGCGCCCTCGCATGCTCCCAGTCTACGGCAGCCTTGGCTGGCTGCCGCAGGACTTGTGGCCGCGTCAGATGGCGGCGAAGTGCCCGGTGCCGACGGCACGCAGCGCGGCCGCCGCGCCGTGGCTCGCCGGATCGAACTCGGCCCGCCCGCGAGGTGCATCGGGATCGAGCGTCGGCACGGCGGAGAGCAGCGCCCTCGTGTATGGATGGCGCGCATCCGTGAAGATCGCCTCCACCGGGCCCAGCTCGACGATGCGGCCGCGGTACATGACGGCGACGCGCCGGCAGACATGCTGCACCAGCCGCAAGTCGTGCGCGATGAGCAGGTAGGTGAGCTGCAGCCGGGATTGAAGGTCGACGAGCAGGTTGATCACCTGCGCCTGAACCGACACGTCGAGCGCGGACACCGGTTCGTCGAGCACGACGAACTGCGGCTGCAGCGCGAGCGCGCGCGCCAGGCCGATGCGCTGGCGCTGGCCGCCGCTGAAGGCGTGCGGATACCGATCCATGTGCGCCGGATCGAGTCCGACGAGCGAGAAGAGCTCCGCCACGCGTGTCTGACGTTCGCCGCGCGTGCCGATCCGGTGAATCACGAGCGGCTCCTCGACAATCTCTCGTGCGCGCATGCGAGGGTTCAGCGAGCCGTACGGATCCTGGAAGACGATCTGCATGTGGCGCCGCGTCTCGCGAAGCCGCTCGGGCGAGAGCCCGAGCATGTCCACTCCGCGGAAGCGCACGGCGCCGGACGTCGGCTCGATCAGCCGCAGCAGGCAGCGCGCCGTCGTCGTCTTGCCGCTCCCGGATTCGCCGACGAGTCCGAAGGTTTCGCCGGCCTCGATGGCGAAGCTCACGTCGTCCACGGCGGACACGCTCGTGCCGCTGCGCAGGAGTCCACGGCCGCGCGTGAACCGCTTGACCAGGTGTTCGACCTCAACGAGCGCCATAGAGATAGCAGCGCACGGCGCGATCCGGCGCGGTGCGAAAGGCCTCCGGCTCGTCGCCGTCGCACGGCTCGAATCGCGAAGGGCAGCGGGGGTGGAAGGTGCATCCGCGCGGCAGTGCGCCGATCAGGGGAACCGAGCCGTCGATGGCGTGAAGCCGTTCGCCAGGCCCGCTGCCAGGCACGGAGGCGAGCAGGCCTCGCGTGTAGGGATGCTGAGGATCGCGCAGCACCGACCGGACTGGTCCCTCTTCGACGATCCGGCCTGCGTACATCACCGCCACGCGGTGCGCCGTTCTCGCGATGACGCCGAAGTCGTGGGTGATGAGCAGCATCGCGAGCCCGATCTGCTGCTGCATGTCGGTGAGCAGGTCGAGGATCTCCGCCTGGATCGTGACGTCGAGGGCCGTGGTCGGTTCGTCGGCGATCAACAGCGCCGGCCGGCACGCGATGGCGATGGCGATGAGCACCCGCTGACGCATGCCGCCAGAGAGCTGGTGAGGGTAGTCGTCGATGCGGCGATCCGCGTGTGGAATCCTGACCGCCTGAAGCAGGTCGATCGCGCGTGCCCGCGCCGCCGCGTTCGTGAGCCGCTCGTGGACCTGGAGCGCCTCGGCGATCTGGCGTCCGATCGTATAGACCGGATCCAGCGCCGTCATCGGCTCCTGGAATACGAAGCCGATTCCCGCGCCGCGCACGTTCCGCATCTCGGCTTCGGGCACGGTCAGCAGGCTGCGCCCGCGGAACTCGACGTGGCCGGCCGCCACGCGGCCGGGTGGGCGCAGGAGCCTCACGATCGAGAGCGCGGTCACGGACTTTCCGCTGCCCGACTCGCCGACGAGACCGAGCGTCTCGCCCGCGGCAATCGAAAAGCTCACCCGATTGACTGCCGTGGCAGGTCCGGACGGCAGGTCGAACGTCGCGACGAGGTCGCGCACGGCGAGCACCGGGGTGGTCGAGTCTCGGCTCGTCACGATGTCACAGCGTAACAGCGTCGGCGTGAATGCGGGGTCAGAGGGCCAGATCGCCGAACTCGCCGAACACCGCCCGGAGGGCATCGGAGATCTCGCCGACCGTTGCGCGTGCCTCGACGGCGGCCAGGATCACGGGCATCAGATTGCCGCCGTCTCGCGCGGCCGCTGACACAGCATCGAGGGTCTGGCGCCACTCGGCCGCGTCGCGCGTCGCCCGAACCGCCTGGACGCGTTCGCGCTGCTGCCGCTCGAGATCGGCGTCCACCTGGAACAGCGGGATCGACGGGGCGCCGCTCGTCGCGAAACGGTTGACGCCGACGATGACTTCTTCGCCCGACTCGATCGCCTGCTGGGTCCGATAGGCGGACTCCTGGATCTCGCGCTGCTCGATCCCTGATTCGATCGCCGCGAGCGCTCCGCCGCCGGCGTCGACGCGCGCGATCAGCGCCTCGGCCTCGCGTTCGATCCGATCGGTCATCGCTTCGATGACGTAGGAGCCCCCGACCGGGTCGACCGTATTCGCCACGCCGGTCTCCGCCGCGATGATCTGCTGCGTCCGCAGCGCGAGGCGGGCGGCTTCCTCGGTCGGCAGGCCGAGCGCCTCGTCGCGGCCGTTGCAGTGCAGCGACTGCGTTCCGCCGAGCACCGCGGCGAGCGCCTGCACCGCGACGCGGACCAGGTTGTTGTCCGGCTGCTGCGCGGTCAGCGTGCTGCCGGCCGTCTGCGTGTGAAAGCGCAGCTGCTGCGCGCGCGGATTGGTGGCGCCGAACCGTTCGCGCATGATGCGCGCCCACAGGCGCCGCGCCGCCCGAAACTTGGCGATCTCCTCCAGGAAGTGCTTGTGCGCGTTGAAGAAGAAGGACAGACGCTGGCCGACGCGATTGACATCGAGCCCGCGCTCCCGCGCCGCGTCCATGTAGGCGATCGCATGGGCGAAGGTGAACGCGACCTCCTGGACGGCTGTCGACCCGGCCTCCCGGATGTGATAGCCGCTGACCGAGATCGTGTTCCAGTTGGGCACCTCACGCTCGCAGAACTCGACGATGTCGGTGACGATGCGGAGGGATGCGCGCGGGGGGTAGATGTAGGTGCCGCGCGCGACGTACTCCTTCAGGATATCGTTCTGCACCGTGCCCGAGAGGGCGGTGGCCGGCACGCCCTGCCGGCGGCCGACCGCGATGTAGAGCGCCAGCAGGATTGCCGCCGTCGCATTGATCGTCATCGACGTGGACACGCGATCGAGCGGGATGCCCTCGAGCAGCTGCGCCATGTCCTCGATCGAATCGATGGCGACGCCGACGCGCCCGACCTCGCCGGCCGCGAGGACGTGATCGGAATCCAGGCCGATCTGCGTCGGCAGGTCGAACGCGACGCTCAGGCCCGATACGCCCTGCGAGAGCAGGTAGCGATAGCGCGCGTTCGACTCCGCCGCGGTGCCGAACCCTGCGTACTGCCGCATCGTCCACAGCCGTCCGCGGTACATGGTCGGCTGGATGCCGCGCGTGAACGGGTACTCGCCTGGCAGTCCGATGTCGCCCATGACGGTGACCGCGATTGTAGCGCGCGGCGGGTTGCACCGGCGGCGGGGTACACTGGCCCGCACACGCCGTGATCGCGACGGACCCCATAGCGGCGCTGCGCCCGCCCCTCAAGTGGGCAGGAGGCAAGCGATGGCAGGTGCCGCACCTGCGATCGCTGTGGCAGGCGCATCGCCATCGCCGCCTCGTCGAACCGTTCTGCGGAGGTCTCGCCGTTGCGCTCGGCCTGCGTCCCGCCGTCGCGCTCCTGAACGACGCCAATCCGCACCTCATCAACTTCTACCGGTGGCTGCAGCGCGGACTCGTCATCGAGTTGGCCATGCGGAATCACGCGGCATCGTTCTATCGGTACCGCGCGCGCTTCAATGCGCTGCTGGCGGCCGGGCGCGGCGACTCGGTCGAGGCCGCGTCGCTCTTCTACTACTTGAACCGGACCGGGTACAACGGGCTCTGCCGCTTCAACCGATCGGGTGGGTTCAACGTGCCGTTCGGCCGGTACTCGTCGATTCCCTACGTACGGGACTTCCGCGAGTACGCCGCCGCTCTGAGCGGCTGGACCTTCACGTCAGGAGACGTCGAAGCCGTTGCGCTGGAGCCCGACGATTTCGTGTACGCCGATCCCCCGTATGACGTGGAGTTCACGGCGTATGCGCAAGGTGGCTTCTCGTGGGCGGATCAGGAGCGCACGGCGGTGCGTCTCGCGTCGCACCCGGGCCCGGTGGTGCTGGTCAATCAGGCCACTCCGCGGGTGGAGGCGCTGTACGGCGCGCTGGGGTACAGCCTGAGCTACCTCGACGCGCCCAGGCGGATCAGCTGCAACGGCGACCGGCGCCGCGCGCGGGAGATTGTCGCCACGCTCCACACGTGAGGGCACGCGTCACGGCGGCCGGCGCTGGCCTGGACGGCGAGTCGGAAGGCTGGCCGCGCGCTCTGGGATCGCGCCCTGGATCGCTGTAACTCCTTGACACTATAGAGATTCGTCCCGTACACTCCGATCACCGCATCCGACTCGACCGCGATTCATCAGAAGACCAGAAACCAGCGCCCGCCCTGCGAGCCGCCTACGGCGGTGGTGCAGGTTCCGGGAGGCGCTTCCGGGACTCGGCCGGTGGCGTAGGAGGATCACAATGGACGACGACGTCAACCGGTTCGCACGAGAACTGGCCGACGCGATCGCCGCCGCGGTCGCAGCAAGTCCCCAGGTGGAAGCGTGCCGCGAGAAGGCTCGTGCGGCCGGCTTCGAAATGAAGGTGACCCTCGAAGCGGTCGTTGGCTTCGCCCAGCGCGGGAAGCCGACGACGAAAGCGCTCACCCGCATTCCGGCCAGCGGTCGCGCTGTGCCCGTCCGGCGGGCCTTCGAAGTGACGGCGAACGATCGGCGGTTCCTGCGGTCGCTGCGCATCGCCGCCGACGAGACGGCAGAGCCGGTCGAATGAGCCGCGTGTCGACCGGCTCTGGCGAGGGCCGGACCCTGGTCTGACGGCCGGCGCCACGCGGCGCCGGACGTCCCTGCTCAGCGGGCCGACGCCTGCTGGCTGACGCGCGCGGCGGCCGCCGCCGCTGCAGCCGCATCGCCCAGGTAGTAGTGGCGCAGCGGCTTCAGCGTCTCGTCCAGTTCGTACACCAGCGGAATTCCGGTCGGAATGTTGAGCTCGACGATCTCGGTCTCGGAGATGTCGTCGAGGTATTTCACGAGCGCGCGCAGGCTGTTTCCGTGGGCGGCGATCAGTACGCGCGTGCCGGACGCCACTGCGGGAGCGATCGTGCCGTGCCAGTAGGGCAGGAATCGCGCGACCGTATCCTTGAGCGACTCCGCGAGAGGCAGTTCTTCGGCGCCGAGCCCGGCGTAGCGCGCATCGCGCGCCGGGTGCCGTTCATCGTCGGGCGTGAGCGGCGGCGGAGGGATGTCGTAGCTGCGCCGCCAGATCTTCACCTGCGCCTCGCCGTGCTGCGCGGCGGTCTCCGCCTTGTTCAGCCCCTGCAGTGCGCCGTAGTGCCGTTCGTTCAGACGCCAGTTCTTCTCGACCGGCAGCCACGCCTGATCGAGTCCGTCCAGCGTGATCCACAACGTGTGGATGGCGCGCTTGAGCACGGACACGTACGCCTGGTCGAAGACGTAGCCGCCTTCCTTCAGGAGGCGCGCTGCTTCGGCGGCTTCCTCCCGCCCCTTGTCGGAGAGATCGACGTCGGTCCACCCGGTGAAGCGGTTCTCCTTGTTCCATGTGCTCTCGCCGTGGCGGAGCAGGACCACCTTGTGCATTCGTTCCTCAGCTCGCGGCGAGCGCGCGGATGGCGGCGCGGCCGGCGAACGCGGCGCGCGCACCGAGCTCTTCTTCGATCCGCAGCAACTGGTTGTATTTGCAGACCCGATCGGTCCGGCTGGCCGAGCCGGTCTTGATCTGGCCTGCGGCCGTGCCGACCGCGAGGTCGGCGATGGTGCTGTCTTCGGTCTCGCCCGATCGGTGCGAGATGATCGTCGCGTATTGCGCGTCGCGCGCCATCTTCACCGCGTCGAGCGTTTCGGTGACCGTGCCGATCTGATTCAGCTTCACGAGCAGCGCGTTGCCGACGCCGTCCGCGATGCCGCGCGCCAGAATCTCGGGATTGGTGACGAACACGTCGTCGCCCACCAGCTGGACGCGGTCGCCGAGCTCGCGTGTGAGGAGCATCCAGCCGTCCCAGTCGCCCTCGGCGACGCCGTCTTCGATGGAGACGATGGGATACTGGCGGATCCAATCGGCGTACAGCTCGACCATCTGCGCCGAGGTGCGATCCGGCTCGCCCGACTTCTTGAAGACGTAGCGGCCGGCTGCGCCGGCGCCGGCGGCCGGCTGCCACAGCTCGCTCGACGCGACGTCGAGGGCCACGAAGACGTCGGTGCCGGCCTTCATGCCGGTCTTGCCGATCGCCTCGAGCACGACTTCGACGGCCTCCCGGTTCGAGCGCAGGTTCGGCGCGAAGCCGCCTTCGTCGCCGACGCCGGTCGACTGCCCGCGGCCTTTCAGGATGCTGCGCAGGGCGTGGAACGTCTCCGCGCCGACGCGAAGCGCCTCGCCGAACGACGAGGCGCCGACCGGCATGACCATGAACTCCTGGAAGTCGACGCTCGAGTCGGCGTGTGCGCCGCCGTTCAGGATGTTCATCATCGGGACCGGCAGCGTGAAGCTGGCGTTCGCGTAGAGATCGCCGACGTGCTGATAGAGCGGGACGCCCTTCGACAGAGCCTCCGCCCGGAGGGCGGCCATCGAGATGCCGAGCAGCGCGTTCGCGCCGAGCCGGGCCTTGGTCGGCGTGCCGTCGAGGGCCACCATCGCGTCGTCGAGCGAACGCTGGTCGAAGGACCGCCCGGAGAGCGCGCTGGCGAGCTCGCCGTTGACGTTCGCGACGGCCTTGCGCACGCCCTTGCCGAGGTAGCGGCTCTTGTCGCCGTCGCGCAGTTCGAGCGCTTCGCGTTCCCCCGTCGATGCTCCGGACGGCACGGCGGCGCGTCCGAGCGCCCCGCCCTCGAGGGTCACGTCCACCTCGACGGTCGGATTGCCGCGAGAGTCGAGGATCTCGCGGCCATGGATTCGAGTGATCTTCACGTCAGGCTCCCCCGCCGCGGCGGTCGGCATCCGCTTCGTAGCGCAGCGCTTCTTCGCTGAGCGGCGCGATATACGGATCGTCGTCGGCCGTGACGACCACGACGCCGCTTTCGGTCACCGTGTGTCGCCGACGATCCTCTTCCAGGTTGTACCCGATGAGCGCTCCGCGCGGAATCAGCAGATCGCGATCGATGATGGCCCGCCGGATGCGGGCATGTCTGCCGACGCGGACGCCGGGCATCAGGATCGACTGCTCGATGTGGCAGAAGCTGTGGACGCGCACGTTCGGGCAGAGCACGCTGCCGTAGATGCTGCTGCCCGACACGATGCAGCCGGGCGAGATCACGGAGTCCAGGGCCTGGCCGCACCGGCGGCCGTTCTCGGCGAACACGAACTTGGCCGGCGGCGCCTGCGGCTGATAGGTCCGCAGCGGCCACTCCGGATCGTACAGGTTGAACTCGGGGTTCACCTGGCAGAGGTCCATGTTCGCCTCGAAGTAGGCGTCGAGCGTGCCGATGTCGCGCCAGTACTTCGAGGCCTTCTTGTTCTCGTCGTAGAAGCGGTAGGCGTAGACCGGCGACTGGTGAATCAGCGCCGGAATGATGTCCTTCCCGAAGTCGTGTTTGGTCGGAAGGTTCGCATCGGCCTCCAGGGCGCGGACCAACACGTCGGTGTCGAAGATGTACACGCCCATCGAGGCGAGCGCCAGATCGGGCGATCCCGGGATGGCCGGAGGCTGCTGCGGCTTCTCCACGAAGCCGTTCACCCGTTCCTCCTCGTCGATGGCCACGATGCCGAAGCGCGTCGCGTCCGGCAGCGGCACTTCGATCGCGGCGAGCGTCGCCGCCGCGCCCCGCTCGCGATGGAAGCGGAGCATTCGCGCGTAGTCCATCTTGTAGACGTGGTCGCCCGACAGCACGATCAGGTAGCGCGGATTCTCGCGGATGATCGAGTAGAGGTTCTGGTAGACGGCGTCCGCCGTGCCCTGGTACCAATGTTCGCCCACGCGCTTCTGCGGCGGCAGGATCTCGATGAACTCCCCCAGCTCCTCCGAGACGATGCTCCAGCCCATGCGGATGTGGCGGTTGAGCGAGAGCGACTTGTACTGGGTGGCGATGTAGATGCGGCGCAGCCCGGAGTTGATGCAGTTGCTCAGGGCGAAATCGATGATGCGGTACGGCCCGCCGAAGTAGACCGCCGGCTTGGCCCTGTCTCGCGTCAGCGGGGAGAGCCGCTCTCCCGCCCCGCCCGCCAGCACGATCACGAGCACGTCGTCGAGCAACGCCGGCACGATCTCAGCTCCTTCGCAGGATGACGCGCGCGGGAGCGGCGTCGCCGCCGACTACGGGGAGCGGCAGGCAGAACATCTCGTAGCTGCCCGGCTCCACGTCGCGCAGGTTGAGCCCCTCGATGATCACCGTGCCCGCGCGGAGCAGCACGCGGTGCGCCGGGGCTCCGGGCGTCTTGTAATCCTCGATCGAGAGATAGTCGACGCCCAGCACCTTGACGCCGCGATCGACGAGATACCGCGCGCCGTTTTCGGTGACGCCGATGAAGTCGGCCTGGAAGTCGGGGAACGCCCACAGGCGCGAGTTGTGCGTCTTCAGCAGCAGCCGGATGTCCTCGCGCAGGTCCAGCCCGGCGAGATCCTCGGCCGTAATCGCCCGGCGCGTCGTCAGTTCGACGACCCGCGTGCGGCCGCAGAGGAGCTCGAGCGGCAGGCTTTCGGCGCCGCCGCCATCGTCGAAGAAGTGGCGCGGCGCGTCGACGTGTGTCCCCGCGTGCACGCTCATGCGGATGCTCGACACGTTCGAGCTCCCGCCCTCGGCGATGCGCTTCACCGGGTGCAGGCTGAAGGGCGGGTTGCCGGGATAGGTTGCCAGCCTGGAATCGAGGGGGACCGTGATGTCGATGAGCTTCATTGGGGACCGCGACGAGTGTGCGCATATAGCATAAGCAAACCCGACACTTTCCGCGCCAAATAAACCGGTTCAGCCGTTGACAAAGTCGGTACATCTGTTTGACTTGGCTTCCGGGCGCCGCCTATCATGGGCTGTTTTCTCGTGGGGTGAATCTAAACTGTGGAGATGAGTGTTCTATGTTGAATTGGCGACGCGCACTCGCCCTTGCGTCCCTCGCGTTCTTCGCGTCCTCGACGGCGCTGTGGGCGCAACCCGAAGCGCGCAAGCTCACGAAGGACGAGGAGCGGGAAGTAAAGGCGATCACCGCGGCGATGGGCGCTGCTGTCAGCGGCAAGCCCGTCTCGAACGATCTGGGCCTCACCTGGGTCCGAGCCGACGCCCTTCAGGCGCAGGGAGACATGAACATCGTCGCGTTCGGCGTGACGGTCGATCCAGCCAAGGTGGGTTCCGGCAACTTGATGTTGGCGTGGCGCGTGCTGCCGGTCGACGAGAACGCCGATCCGAAGGCGAAGAAGAAGGCGCCGGAGCCGATCTTCGAGAACCTGTCGTCGGTCACCATTCCGCCCGGCCAGACCGCTCCCGTGTTCGTGGCCCGGCTGTTTCCGGCACCAGCCGGCAAGGTCGACGTGCTCGTCGGCGCCAAGGAAGTGGGCGACGGGAAGAGCAAGGCCTCGGCGTCGCTCATTCGTGAGACCGTCACCGTGCCGTCGCTGGCCGGCGGCGACTTCATGCTGTCGAACGTCTACGTCTTCCGTCCGCGCAAGTACGACGCGCCGCTCGCCAACGTGATGGAGCATCCGTACGGCAGCACCGAAGAGGAGACGCTGCCGATCGCGGCGCCTTCGCTCAAGAAGGACGAGCGCCTGCGGCTGAGCGGTTTCGTGTTCAACTCCACGGGCAACGTCACCTGCGAGTACGTGATGTACAAGGAGGGCCAGCAGGAGCCCTTCAAGAAGTACGCGCCGGCGGACATCGATCCCAAGCGCAGCGGCATCCCCGACGGCCTCCCGTTGACCGACTTCGAGCCCGGCAAGTACCGTCTCGAGATCAAGGTCACCGACAAGGGCACGGGCAAGACGGCGACTCAGAACGTGAACTTCGAGGTCGTCTCGTAAACGCAGTTCCCGGGGAACGTTCCCGCGGTCTGACAACATGGCACGTGCAACCAGTCTCCTGGCGTCGGCGGCGGTCGGCGGCCTCTTGGTTGTGACAGTGGCGACGGTCGCGCAGGCTCAAACGCCTGCGCGGCCGTTTTTGTCTTCTGCCGCTCGTCCGGTGTCGTCGGCGCCCGGCTCCATCGCCGGGTTCATCCACGACGAGCGCGGCGAGCCGGTGGCCAACGTGGTCGTGTCCATTCTCGGCGCGATCACCACGGTGACCGTGACCGACGAGGACGGCCGGTTCGAATTCGGCACCTTGACGCCCGGCCCGTACTTGCTGCGTGCGCACGTGCCCGGCTACGTCGCGCCGGGATCGCAGGTCGTTCACGTGCGCGCGAGCGCGCGTGCGACGAGCAGCGTCGCGCTGCGCCGCGAAGGCACCCCTCCCGTGCTCATGGCCGGCATCGGAGCGGGGGGACTGCTCGAGAACGAACCCGCAGCCGCCGCCGGCGACGATTCGCGCGCGACGGCCGCGTCCGCGCCGGCGACCCGCGACGACAACCACAGTGAGACGGCCTGGCGCATTCGTCACGGACGCCGCGGCATCCTCAAGGACGCCACGCTGCCCGAAAGCCTCCTCGCCGATCTGGACGACGACGGTGACGCGGTCGTGCTGGCGCCGCTCGGCAAGGCCATCGGCACACCGGCCAAGCTGGCGACGGCGTTCTTCTCCGACACGGACTTCTCCGGACAGCTGAATCTGCTGACCGCCGGATCTTTCGAGACCCCGGAGCAGCTCTTTTCCGGCCAGCGCTTCGCGAGGAGCGTCGCCAACGTGCGCCTCGGTGCGCCGGTCGGTCAGCGCGCCGACTGGACGGTCGCCGGCGCCCTGACCGAGGCCGACGTCTCGTCCTGGGTCGTCGCCGGTTCGTATTCGATGCGCGCGCCTGCGCGCCATCGCTACGACGTCGGGATGAGCTACAGCACGCAGCGCTACGCCGGAGGTAACCCGCTGGCGCTGCGCAACGTCACCGACGGAAGCCGTAACGCCGGCTCGGTCTACGCCTACGACAGCTTCTCCGTTTCGCCCTCGACCACGGTCTCCTTCGGAACGGAGTACGCGCGCTACGACTACGTCGACCAGCGCGGACTCCTGAGCCCGCGCGTCGAGCTCACCATGAGCCCGACTCCCGACCTGCGCGTGGTCGCCGGCCTCTCGCAGCGCGCCATGGCTCCCGGAGCTCAGGAGTTCATGCTGCCGGGCGACACCGGTGTCTGGCTGCCGCCGCAGCGCACGTTCTCGTCGCTCGAGCGGGACGGACGCTTCCAGGCCGAACGGACGCTGAATGCGCGCGTCGGCGTGGAACGCGATCTGCGGGCGGCCACGGTCGGCATCCGCGCGTTCCGCCAGCGCGTCAACGACCAGGTGGTCACCGTGTTCGGGGCGGCCGTGCCCGGCCAGCCCTCCGCCAGCGTGGGGCACTATCTCGTCGGAAATACGGGCGACATCGACGTGAACGGCTGCACCGCCGAGGTGCGCGCCGTCGTCGCGAGCCGGATCCACGGGTCGGTGGAGTATTCCCTCGCCAGCGCCCGCATCCTCCGCTCCGGCAACGCGTACCTGATGCTCGTCGCGCCGGTCACCGGGCTCCCTGCGCGCCGCGACATCATCCAGGACGTCCGGGCGCGGCTCGAAACCGAAGTGCCCGAGACCGCCACCCGGTTCCTGCTGGTCTATCGTGTGAGCAACGCCTTCGCGCGGCCGTCCAGCCGCGGCGGGGGACAGGGCCTCGGCAGCAGGTTCGACGTTCAGGTCCGACAGTCGCTCCCGTTCATGAACTTCACGAGCGCTCGCTGGGAGATGCTGCTGGCCGTTCGCAACTTCTTCCACGACGGGACGATCGACCAGTCCCTGTACGACGAGCTGCTCGTCGTTCGGCCTCCCAAGCGTGTCGTGGGCGGCGTCACGCTCCACTTCTAGGCGTACGGGCTGACGGTGGACGCCCCTTCCGATCCATGGGGTTGGATCTCTAGGCCATTTCCTCGGATTCTGGCAATTTCAGGCCAGGAACAGCGCACAAATCGCGGGCGGGCACCGCCGCCGCGCCGTACGATAGGGCGATTCGCCCCGCGTACGCGCTTCGGCCGTGACGTCGCGGAGCCGGTCGCGCGTCGCCCCAATGGCACACCTCCACGCCGTTCCGCAGACTGAGCGTTCGCGTCCGGGACCCTTGCCAGGTCCCGAGCCGCGGTGGCGTGTCTGGGGCCGGTCTGCCCCCGTTGTCGCCGTCGTCGCCATCCTCGTGAGCCTGGGGCTGGCCAACATGTCCCTTCGGGCCCGCTACCACGAGGTCGAAGACGGCGTGCTCTGGGGCGCCCGTTCGGAGGGCGTCGTCGCGCTCGATGTCGCGCCGTCCTCGCCAGGTGCGAATTCCGGCATCCAGATCGGTGACATTCTCCTGGCGGTCAACGGTTCACCCGTCGAGACGCCGGCGGACGTGCTCGAGTATCAGCACAGCGGCACGGTTGGAACGCACCTGTCCTATTCGCTCCTGCGGCTCGGTACGCGGCAGGCCTTCGAGATCGACCTCGCGCCCGCTCCAAGTGGCTCGTCGATGTACTTCGTGCTGGCAGCGGTCGGGCTCTTCACGCTGATCGTCGGAGCATCCGTCAGGCTGCGCCGTCCGCGCGACCCGGCGACCCTGCATTTCTTCTGGCTCTGCGTCGCCTTCTTCGGCGCCTTCACCTTTTCGTTCAACGGGCCGTTCGATCGGCTCGACTGGGTCTTCTACTGGGCCGACGCCCTCGCGATGGGCCTGCTGCCGCCGCTGCTGCTGCACTTTGCCCTCAGGTTTCCCGAGCGGCAGGTTGCGCCGGCACGGACGACGATGCGCACCGTGGCGCTCGTGGCGATGTACCTACCGGCGTTCGTCCTGGCGGGCGGACGGGTCCTTGCGGTCTACCTCGGCGCCGGCCACGGCCCCTGGCTGACCGCGGCGCTCGACCTGCTCGACCGGCTCGAGCCGGTCAATCTGTCGGTCTGCGCTGTCGCCGCCGTTGTCGTCCTCGTGCGGGCATTCGCGGAGATCACGTCGCCGACCGCGCGGCGGCAATTGCGATGGATCGCGTGGGGTTCGGTCCTCGGCGTCGGGCCGTACGCGCTCTTCTACGCGCTCCCCTGGGCGTTCGGCGCGCATCCCCCGTTGGCGCTCCAGCTCACGGCGGTTCCCCTCGGCCTGGTCCCGCTGGCGTTCGCCTCGGCCATCGTGCGCTACCGCCTCCGCGACGTCGAGGTCATCGTCAAGCGCGGCCTCGCCTACACGGCATTCGCCGGGGCGACGGTGCTGCTCTATCTGGCGCTGCGCAAGACCGTCGGCGTTCTCCTCGGCGATCATTCGGATCCGCACAACTGGATCATCGCGCTGCTCGCCACGATCGTCGTCGTGCTCATCGCCCAGCCCGTTCGCGAGGCGGTGCAGAACGCGCTGGACAGGTTCTTCTACCGGGACCGCTACGACTACCGGCGTGCGCTCGTCGGCTTCGCCCGCGATCTCAACAGCGACCTCGACGTCGTTCGTCTCAGCCAGCGGCTCGTGACTCGCATCGTCGAGACGCTGGTGGTCGACGAGATGGCGCTGCTGCTCGCCGAGGATCGCCACGGCGATTTCCAGTCGATTGGCGACTTCGGGTTCGCGCAGACGGTTCCGCCGCTGCCGCGCTCGTCCTCGTTCGTCGCGCGTCTGGATACGGGGCACACGATCGCGCTCGACGATCCGATCGTCGCCGCGCGCTTCTCGGCGGAGGAAGTCGAGCAGTGGCGCGATCGCGGGATCTACTACTTCATTCCCTGTATCTTCGAGGGCTCCGCGATCGCGGTGCTCGCGCTCGGCCGCAAGGAGTCCGGTGAGCCGTTCAACAGCGAGGACCTCGCCCTGCTGACGGCCGTGGCCGGGCAGGTGGCGACGGCCATCGAGAACGGGCGCCTCTATCGCCAGCTCCATTTGAAGGCGGTCGAGATCGGCCGTATCCGCGAGTTCAGCGACAACATTCTCGAGTCGCTCGACGATGGGCTCGCGGTCTTCGACGAGGACGAGGAGATCGTGCGCTGGAATCAGGCGCTCGAACACCTGTACGGCGTTCCCCGTGAAGACGCGATCGGGCGCCGGCTGACCGACGTCTTCGACGCCGACTTCGTCGAGGCGCTCCGGGCGGCCAGGCTCGACAACCCGCTGGGCACGACGCTCTTCCGCGTGCCGCTGACCGGCCGCGCCGACGACGATGAAGGCACCGCGTTGATGGTCAACGCCAGCGTCGTCCCCCTGCAGGCGCATCACACGGGCCTCGACGTGGTCGAAGGCACGATTCTCCTGCTCGAGGACATCACCGACCGCGTCCGGCTGGAACAGCAGCTGCAGATCTCGGAGAAGATGGCCTCGATCGGTTTGCTCGCCGCCGGCGTGGCGCACGAGGTCAACACGCCGCTCACCGGCATCTCGAGCTACACGCAGATGCTGCTCGAGAACGCCGATCCCTCCGATCCGCGCACGGCCATTCTCGAGAAGATCGAGCGTCAGACGTTCAGGGCCGCGAAGATCGTCAACGGCCTGCTGACGCTCTCCAGGCCAGGCACCCCTGGGGCGGAGCGCACGATCGTCGATCTCAACGGCGTCATCGCGGACGTCTGCTCCCTGCTCGAACATCAGCTCGAGATCGGGCGCATCAAGGTGCGCCGCGAGCTGGCGGCCGACCCGGTGATCGTCGTCGGCATCGAACACCAGTTGCAGCAGGTCTTCCTCAACCTGTTCTTGAACGCCCGCGACGCCATGCCGAAGGGCGGATGGCTCAGTGTGTCCACGCGGATGGACGGCGCGACCGCAACCGCGATCGTGGCGGACACCGGATCCGGCATTCCCCCGGAACAGCTCGCCCGGATCTACGATCCGTTCTTCACCACCAAGGCGATCGGCCGCGGCACCGGGCTCGGGCTCTCGATCTCCTACGGCATCGTCCGGGAGCACGGCGGCGCGATCCGCTGCGACAGCGCCGTCGGCCAGGGGACCCGCTTCACCCTGGCGCTGCCGGCGGCTCAGCTTTCGCAGCCTGCTCTTCGCAACAGCGCGCGGTAGCGGTTGCCAACACCATCAGGTCCCCCCAGATTCATGGCAGCTTCACGTAACGGCACGATCCTCGTCGTCGACGACGAGGAGATCATGCGCGAGATTCTCGAGGCGCTGCTGACGCGCGAGGGCTACGACGTCAAGCTCGCCGCGTCGGGAAGCGAGGGTCTGGCGCTGGCGCGGGCTCTTCCGTTCGACGCCGCGATCGTCGACATCATGATGCCGGGCATCGACGGCATCGCGACGCTCGAGGAGCTCAAGCGGATCGACGAGGATCTGGCGGTGGTCATCATCACGGCCTACGCGTCGGTCGAGAGCGCGATCTCGGCGATGAAGACCGGCGCGTTCGACTACATCACCAAGCCGTTCAAGAACGACGAAGTGCTGGTCGTGATCCGGAACGCGATCGAGCGCCGCCGGCTGGTCCACGAGAACCGCAGCCTGCGCCAGAACATTCAGGAGCGCTATCACAAGTTCGGCAACATCATCGGGCGCAGTCCGAAGATGCGGCAGGTGTTCGACCTGATCATCCAGGCGGCGCCGAGCCGATCGAGCATCCTCATCGAGGGCGAAACCGGCACCGGCAAGGAGCTGGTCGCGCGGGCGATTCACGCGCACTCCTCGCGCGCGGAGCGGCCGTTCGTCGCCGTCAGCTCGGTCAGCCCGAAGACGGAGATGTTCGAGTCGTCGCTGTTCGGCCACGTGGCAGGAGCCTTTGCGGGCGCCGTCACGCCGAAGAAGGGGCTGCTCGACCTCGCCGACCGCGGCACGCTCTACCTGGACGAAGTCGCGTTCGTGCCGCTCGACGTCCAGGCGCGCCTGATGCGGGTCATCCAGGAGCGCGAGTTCGTGAGGCCCGGCAGCGTGGAGCCCATCCCGGTGGATGTCCGCGTCATCGCCTCGACCAGCCACGACCTGCGCCGCGCGACCGAGGAGGGGCGCTTCCGGGAGGATCTCTTCCATCGGCTGAATGTCGTGTCGATTCAGCTGCCGCCGCTGCGGGAGCGGAAGGATGACATTCCGCTGCTCGTGCAGCATTTCCTCAGGAAGTACGGCGAGGAGAACCACAAGCCGGATCTCGAGATCGCCGCCGATGCGCTCGACGTCCTGAGCGACTACGACTGGCCGCGCAACGTGCGGGAGCTGGAAGGCGTTCTCGAGCGTGCCGTCGTGCTGACCACCGGCTCGAAGATCGAAGCCGAGCTCATCCCCGAGCACGTCCGGCGCGCCCCGCGGTTGCAGAGCCCCCAGATCGTGCTGCCGCCCGAAGGGATCTCCTTCAAGGAAGTCATCACCGACTTCGAGAAGCGCCTCATCGAGTCGACGCTCGAGGCCGCCGGCGGCGTGCAGAAGCGGGCCGCCGAGCTGCTGCACATCAAGCCGACCACGTTGAACGAGATGATCAAGCGCTACGACATCAGGCCGCGCCGCAGACGGCAGGGTGGGGGCGACGGCGATCCGGCCGACGGATCAGAGGGCTGAAGGCGGATCAGTGGGCTGCAAGCGGCCGACTGACGGCCGCGATCAGCGGCCCGCGTTGCGCAGTCTCGTGAAGATCCGCTCGTATTTCCCCAACACGACGTCCCACCGGTAGTTCCGGCGTACGTAGTCGCGTCCGTTTCGGCCCAGCGCGGCGCGCAGGGGTCCGTCCGCCATCAGCAGCTTGAGGCATTCGACGAACTCGTCGCGGCTGGCGTACCACAGCCCGGCGTTGCTCTTGGTGCAGTGCTCGACCAGCACTTCGCTGCGTGCGTTCACGAGAACCGGTGTGCCCACCGCGAGCGCTTCGAGGGCGAGCAGCGAGAGGCTCTCGTACGGTGAAGGGCAGATCACGACCGTCGCCGCCTCGAGCGCCTGAACGCGTTCGCTCTCGCTGAGCAGTCCGGCAAAACGGACCGAGGGGTCCTCGGGCAGCGGCATCAGCTTGACGCCCATCAGCGCCAGGCTGGCCTCGCCGCCTGCCTTCACGTACGTGTTGAAGTATTCGATGAGCTCCTCGCACCCTTTTCCGGCGTCGATGCGGCCGCCGTACAAGGCGAACGGACCGTGGAGCCGGTGTCGCCGCCGGAAGGCGGATCCGCGCGCCCTGATGTGGGAGGGGTAATCCTTCGACTCCGACGGCTCGTCCGCCTGGTCGACCGTTCCTCCGTCAGCGCTGGCACGCCCCGTGGGCTCGGCGCTCCCGTCGATGTCGAATGTCTGCGGCGCGGCGGGAGCGGGAGCGGAGACGTCCGAGTACTGGGGGATCTCGACGCCGACGCCGATCACCTCCTCGAGGAGCGGTCGATCGGGGAACTCGCGCTGGACGAACTGGCGCTCGCTGTCGGTCAGGTAGCAGAGCGCGCCGGCCTGCCTGAAGAGATCCCTGAAGATCCCGAGCCGTATCGCCGGCTCGTCGTGTGCCGTGGGCACGAGGACACTGCGTCCCGGGTTCACCTGGAGCCCGAGAACCGTCGTCGCGTACAGATAGGTGAAGAAGACGAGCACGTCGTACTGCTGCTGATGCCGCTGCAGGTAGTCGATCAGCGCGGGGCTCCAGGGCCCTTGCTGCTTCAGCCACTCGAGCTCGTCCTGTTCGGTGTGCGGATTGTCGAAGATCCACTCCGAGTAGCGGTTGAACGACTCGATGTCGCGCACTCGCTGGTTCGCGAAGCGCCGGATCGTCACGCCGCGGACCCGATCCGCACCCTCCGGATATTCGTTCTTCCACGTCACGTAGTCGCGTGCACACGTCGTCAGCACGTCGACGTCGTGCTGCGCGGCCAGACGCTCTGCGACGAGACGGCACAACTGCTCCGCGCCGCCGAGGACCTCGGCCCCATACCGCTGGACGACGAACGCAATCTTCATGATGGACGGCCGCTCCCAGCATACCGGAGCAGGTCGCTCAGGCCGCGCTCCACCCGGTCGTCGCCGAAATCGGCCAGCCTCCGGCGCTGGCCGGCCACGACCCGCCCACGCAGATCGTCATCGAAGGTGAGCGAGGCCAGGAGCTCGGCGGCGTATTCCATGTCTTTGGGGAAGAACTGCACTCCGCTGCCTCCAAGCGTCTCTGGCACCGCCGCGGCGGCGTAGGCGAGCACCGGCACGTCGGAGGCCATGGCCTCGAGGAGCGGCGCGCAGAACCCCTCGTGTTCGCTCATCGAGATGTACACGGCCGCGTGCTTGTAGTACGTCGCGAGCTCCTCGTCGGGCACCGGACCGGTGAAGAGGAATCGGTCGTTCAACAAGCGGTATTCGGCCATGAGCGCCCGGATGGTCGCGTAGTACGACGGGACGGCATCGTGTTTTCCGACGAAGATGAAGCGGTAGAACGCGTCGACGTACCGCTTGTAGTGCTCGGCGAGGCGGAGGATGTCCTCGATCCGTTTGTTCGGGGCGATGCGTCCGACGAAGAGGAAGTTGACGAGATCGCCGCTGGTCAGCACCTGCTCGAGCGCCGGACGCGGGGCGACGTTCGCGAGCCGCTGGAGGTCGACCGCGAGTGGGAGCACTCCCGTCTCGGTGAAGCCGGTGGCGGCGAGCTCGCGTCGGTTGAACTCCGAGACGCCGAACGCCGCTTCTACGTGCCCCACCAGCGTTGCCAGCTCGGCCCGAGCCTTGGACGTGAGGCTGAACAGCCCTGGATCGTACGGCGCGAAGTAGAACGCCGGCGTGACGTTGTGATACAGCAGGACGCGCCCTCGCGGAAGCATCGCGAACGCGTCGGTCATCGCCGAGGGCAGGGCGAAGTGGAAGATCGTGAGATCGCCCCTGGTCATGGCATCCGCCCCGAACGGGCGGACGTCCCCGTGGAGGTCCTCGTCGATCGTCAGCGCGTAGATCTCCGACTCGTGGCCCATGCGCCGCAACATCCCGCGCATCTTGCGAGCGCTGTCGCCGATCGCATCGCCGCGGTGCGCGGCCGGCACCCACTGGTTGACGATCATTCGCCGTCCTCGGGCAGCGCCATGTAGGCGGAAGGACGGTCGCGCCTGATGTCCTCGATCGTTTCGACTGCGTCGAACTGCCGCCAGAAGTCGAACGCCACGTGCGGACGTCCCCTGCGCGGGCTGTTCAAGATCTGCTCGACGAAGCCGAGGAGCGTTCGATCGAAGTCGCGTGCCTGGAGCCGCCGTACGGCCTCGAGCTGATCCGCGACGAGGTCGTCCTGGAAGTCGGCGTCGCTCAGCACCGCGTCCATGACGGCCGCAACGTGATCCGGATCCTTCGTATCGATCAGCACGCCTGCGCCGTCCATGGTGGACGGCACGGCGGTCGCCGCGTAGGCGATGACGGGGACCTGCTTGTAGAACGCCTCGATCAGCGGAACGCAGAAGCCCTCGTGTTCGCTGGCGCAGAGGAACAGATCCGCCGCCTCGTAGTACGCAATGAGCTCGGCATCGGTCACGTGCCCCGTGAAATGGACATGCTCCAGTCCCAGGGTCGAGACGAGGTGATTCAGCGATGCGAAGTACCGCTGAAACGGACTGAACACTCCGACGACGATCAGACGGCTCCGCGGGTTGCAGCGCGTGTGATACGCGTGAAACCAGCGGATGAGATCCTCGATCCGCTTGTTCGCGATCACCCGGCCGACGAACACGATGTTGGTCCACCCATCGTCGAACTGGCGGGTGACGAACCAGTCCGGCGCGCCGTCGAGGGGCGAGAGATCGGGTATCACGGGGAGCACGGCCGTATGTGGAAACCCGAGCGATTCGAGGTCCTGCCGGTTGAACTCGGAGTCGCCGAGCGCCAGGTCACACCGGTCCACGTATGCGTGGATCTCCCGTCTGCCCCGGAAGCACTGGACGGCGAGCCGCCGATGCACGCCAGCGAAGAACTCGGGCGGCGTGATGTTGTGGTAGATGAGCGCCATCCGGTCGGGCAAGGCGTAGGCGGTGCGCGAAGCCTTGGAGCCGATCGAGAAGTGATGCAGCAGCAGGTTCTCGGCGCTGGTGACGTCGACGAGCTCGCGATAGTCTCGCGTGAGCGGTTCGAGCCTCGGATCCGCGGTCTCGACGAAGATGTCCGATTCGTAGCCGGACGCCCGCAGCACGCGCTGGATGCCGAGCACCTCGTGACCGATCGCGTCGCCGTAGCCGAGCGTGGCGAGCACCTGATGGACGGACGGCCGCCGCGTGGTCATGTGCGTCGTGCTCCAGTCGACCCTGACGGCCGATGGCCGTGGTTCGATCGGCGCCCTCGCGAGGGGGACGCGCCGCGCGCTCGCGCGGGCTCGCGGTCTCGAGCCGGCCTGCGCTCGGGCAGCGGCGGGGAAGGTGGACTGCTCGGGCGCGGCACGTTCATCTCCGGGGCTTCGACGGGACCGCCCGGGACACTGGCGACGATGTCCGCGGACGGAAGGCAGTTGCGTTGTCTGCGATCGAGCCAGCCAGGGAGCGGCTCCATCGCGTGCATGCGCGAGCCGGCCAGCCGTTCGAACATCTGCAGGTACTTCCTCTCGATCACGGGCCAGTCGTAGTGCTCGCGGAAGTACTGACGCCCGTTGCGGCCCAGGCTTCCGGCGATCCACTGGTTCTGCTCGATGGCGCGCAGCGTTTCGACGAACTCGAGCTCGTTCTCGTAGTACAGACCGGCGTTGCTTCGAATGCACTGGCCCTTGAGCACGTCGCATCGCGCATTGGCCAGCACCGGCTTGCCGAGCGCCCATGCTTCGAGCGCCACCATGGAGAGGCTCTCGAAATACGACGGCATCACGAGCAGGTCGGCCCCGGCCAGCGCATCGAACTTGTCCTTGTCATCGAGAAATCCGAGGTGCCGGATGCGCGGATGCGCGGGCACGTCGAGGATCGACTTGCCCACCAGGACGAGCGAGAGACGACCGGCGCGCTCCCCCAGGTAGGCCTCGAAGTACGAGAACAGCTCGCGGCAGCCCTTGTTCTCGTCGATCCTGCCGATGTAGATGGCGTACGGTTCGCGGATGTCGAACTTCTGCCGGAACCGCTGCGGCTGCGGATTCGCGGGCACGTCCGATCCGACGCCGACGACCACGGACGGGACACGCTGGTTCTCCGACAGCGACTGGATCATCAGCCGCTCCTCGGGTGAGTTGTACATCAGGGCGCTCACGCCTCTGAAGACCGGCCCGAAGATCGCGAGGCCGACGGCTGGATCACGCTCCGCGGTGGGGACCAGGATCGCGCGCCCGGCCGCCGCTCGGGCGCCGTAATAGGCGTGATAGTACCGATAGCTGAAGAACACGCAGAAGTCGAAGCTCGCCGCGTGTTTCGCGACGTGCGCGATCAGCGCCGGGCTCGTTGGCCCCTCGGCGTCGAGCCACGCCAGCTCCTCGGCGATCGAGTGCGGGTGGTTGAAGACCTTGTCGGACAGCCGGCCGAACGTCAGGGGGTCCCGTTCGCGTTCGACTGGAAAGCGGCGGACGGGCACACCGTTGACGAAGTCGGCACCGGGCGGAAGCGCGTTCTGCCAGGTGACGTAGTCGGTCGCGCAGGTGGTCCACACCTCGACCTCGACGTGACGCGCGAGACGCTCCGCGACGTAGCGCGCGTGCAGCTCCGCCCCGCCGTTGATCGACTCTCCGTACCGCTGGACGACGACGGCGACTTTCACGACTCGGTCGACGTGGGAGGTGGCGCGATCGTCGGATCTGCGGGTTGTGTCGAGTTGTCGACGCGGTCGTCTCTGGACGCGGGATCCCCCGCGGCCGGCTCAGCCGGGTGAGCCTGGGCGCCGAACGTGTGCTCGAACGGCTCGGGGCGCGCGGTGCGGCTGTCTGCAGCGTCGGACTGCGTGGCGACGACAGACGAGTGCGGCTCGGTCGCCTCACGATCTTCGGTGCCGCTCGCGGCATCGGCGTCCGGTCCGCTGCCTTCCATCCCGTTGTCGGATGGATAGTCCTCGCCGGTCGCCTCGTCGCCGTCGCCAGGCAGAGGATCGTCCACGGCCCCGTCCGCCGGGTCGGCCAGACCCGCGGTCGCCTGTGTCGCGTCACCGGCGGGCGTGCCCGCGCCGCCTCGCCGTCCGCGCCGACGGCGTCGGCGGCGGGAGCGGGTCGACGTCTGAGCGTCAGTCGGCGGGGCCGCGGGTTCCGCGGCCTCCGCGACCTCCGTGCTCCGCGACTCGGTTCGATCGCGATCGTCGGTGCGGCGAACCGCTTCCCTGTCGGGCGCCGGCCGCGTCTGCCGCGTCTGCCGCGTGGGCTCGGGGCGGTACTCGGCCGTCGCCGCACGTTCCGACGACGGCAGCACCTGGGCGATCGCGGACTCGGTGGCGCGTCCCCGGCGCTCGGCGAACTCGAGCCGCCCGTTCAGGGACTCGACCTGCATCCGGAGATGCTTCATCTCGACGCCGAGGCGGGTCATCTCGACGACGATGTTGTGCATCGCCTCGTAGTGGAGCTGATCGAACGCGTAGCGCGCGGCGTCTCGCCGGGCTTCGCGTTCGGCCGTGCCCGTATTGAGCTGGGACTGGATGTGCAGCGCCTGGATCAGCGGGTTCGGATTGAAGAACAGCTTCAGGATCGGCAGGAGCAGCTTCCGGATCCAGCGCAGCGCGGGGCGCGTCGAGGCGAACAGCGTGTCTTGCTCGAACTCGAAGTTCGGCAGCGCCTGCGCGGACGCGGGGCTCTGCGCCCGCTGCAACTGCTCGACGAGGTCGGGCCTGACGCCTCGAGGATCCAGGTAGCGCTGCAGCGTCGCATTCGCGAGCTCGCGGATCTGCGCGTCGGTGTATTCGGCGCCCCGCGTTTCCCGAATGCGCGCGCGGATCCGCTCCATGATCTGCACGACGTTCACAGACTCGGAGCGCACGATGGGATCAGCCATGGTCAGGGTACAAAGGGGTGATAGACGATCAGCACCACGGCCACCACCCAGAGCGTCACGCATGCGAGCAGCGGACGGTCGTTCAGCAGGAGGTCCGAAGGACTTCCGCCGCCATCCCGCCGGTGCACCAGGTAGAGGTACCGGAAGATGCCGTACAGCGGAAACGGAATGGTGAGTCCGAGCCACTCGGTCCCGAACTTCTGCTGGGTCTCGGGGCTGATCGTATAGAAGATGTATGCGATCAAGGTCGACGCCGTCACGACGCCGATCATCTGATCGAGAAGGTACGCGGAGTACTCGCCGAGAATCGGCCGATGGCTCGTCGCGCCGTCGGCCAGAAGCACCAGTTCGTGACGCCGTTTCGCGAGGGCGAGGAACAGCGCCAGGAGGATCGTGCAGACCAGCAGCCAGTGGCTGATCTCCACGTCCAACACCACCGCCCCCGCGACGGCCCGCAGCACGAATCCGATCGCGATCGTCAGGACGTCGATGATCACGATGTGCTTGAGCGGGCCGGAGTAGAAGGCCTGGAGTGCGACGTACAGCGTCGCGATGAGACCGAAGTTGCGGCCAAGGGTGTAGGCGGCCGCCAGCGCGCCGGCGCCGAGCACCAGGGCCGTGCCGAGTGCGACCGGGACCGTGATCTCACCCGAGGCGATCGGCCTGAGCCGCTTGAGCGGATGGCGCCGATCGCTGTCGCGATCCATGACGTCGTTGAAGAGATAGATGACGCTCGAGAGGGCGCAGAACAACACGAAGGCGCCGCCGGCGCGCGCAACCGAAACCGGTTCGAACAGCTTGACGGCAAACAGCAGCGGGGCGAAGACCAGCAGGTTCTTGGTCCACTGACCCGGTCGGAGGGAAAGGAGCAGGCTGACCGCGGCCGGACGTGCGCCCGACGCCGGACGGCTTCGATCGTCCGGGGCATCGGGCATCGCCAGATTGGGAAGAGTGCTGCGCGCCATCTAGCGCGGGAGGCAGCTAGACCTTTGCCGCCGAGAAACTCTGGACCGCGTCGCTCTCCGATTCGAACGTCTCGAACACCGTCAGCAGCTTCGTGATCGCGAGCAGATCCGTGATGCGCTTCGTGAGGCTGAGCAGCTTGAGGCTGCCGCCCTGCCGGCTGACCGTCGTGTAGGTCCGAACGATCTCGCCGAGACCGGCGCTGTCGATATAAGGAACTTCAGCCAGGTTCAGAACGATCTTCTTCTTGCCCTGGCTCAGCAGGCTGTTGACCTTGTCCTTGAGCAGCTCGTCGCCCTCACCCAGGGTAATCCGCCCCTTGATGTCGAGGATCAGAACGTCGCCGCTTGTTCGCTCTTCGATCTGCATGAAAACGCTCCAGATATGTGCGTGCCCGTGAGCTTAACACACCCCGCGCGACCCAGCCGGACGCTGGGACGCGCGGGGCTCATGCCGAGAGGCTTTCGACGAGAAGGAAACCCGACGGCTAGATGCCGCCAGCGCCGGCGAACTTCCGGGACTGGAAGCACTCTTTGCAGAAGACCGGTCGGCCTTGCGTCGGACGGAATGGGACGGTGGTCTCCCGGCCGCACGCCGAACAGTTGGTTACCGTTTCCACTCGCTCGCGCGCGACGACCGCACCGGCCGGCCGACTGGCGCGCTTGGTCTTACAGGACTTGCACCGCTTGGGTTCGTTCTTGAAGTTCTTGTCGGCGAAGAACTGCTGCTCACCGGCCGTCCAGACAAACTCCGCGCCGCAATCCACGCACGTGAGAATCCTGTCCTGGAACTCCATCAGTCCCCCTCGTCGGGTCGGTCCTACTCCAACTCCCGCCGGAGCTTCTTGCGGTTACGCTTGCGGGCGAGCGCCTGCTTGGCGCGACGCTTGTCGCCCGGCTTCAAGTAGAAGGAGTGCTTCTTGATGTCCTTGATGATGTCTTCCTGCTGCACTTTCCGCTTGAAGCGACGAAGGGCGCTCTCGATCGACTCGCCCTCCTGAATCTTGACTTCGGCCACGAAAATCACACCCCTTTCGGGTGGCACTATGCTGGTGCGGCGCTGGTACGCGGCTGATGACGCGCTGGTAGCGCCGCTCGTGACGCCGGGCCCGTGCCCGGATCCGAAACATGCTACGCTATCACAGCAAACGCGGATTCTAGGCCCAATTATCGTCAAGGTCAACGAAATACTCCTGGCGCTCGAGGTGAGCGCCGCCTCGATCGGCGTCCCGGATCGACCTGACAAACATGACAGTTTTGGTTCTTGGCGGCGGCGGCCGCGAGCACGCCCTGGTCGCCAGGCTTCTCGCCGACCCCGGCGCCCCGGCGGTCGTCTGTGCTCCCGGCAACCCTGGCATCGCGCGTCTCGTCCGCACAGTGCCCGTGAGTCTGACCGACCCGGAGGCGATGCTCGATCTCGCCCGCCGCGAGCGGGCGGACCTCACCGTGGTCGGGCCCGAGCTTCCGCTCAGCGTCGGCGTCGCCGACCGCTTCGCCGCTGAAGGGCTCCTGCTGGTCGGACCGGCGGCCGCGGCGGCACGTCTCGAAACCAGCAAGGCGTTCGCGAAGGCGTTCATGGCCCGCCACGCCGTTCCGACCGCGCGATTCCGCACCTGCGATCGCCGCGACGCCGCGCTCGAGGCGGTGCGGTCGTCCGAGTTCGGTTTCCCGGTGGTGCTCAAGGCGGACGGACTCGCCGCGGGCAAGGGTGTGGTGATCGCGCGCGACCTGGCCGAAGCCGAGGCGGCGATCGACGCGGCCATGGTCGCCAACCGCTTCGGCGCCGCCGGCCACAGCCTGGTGATCGAGGAGTGCTTGCAGGGGCCGGAGGTGTCCTACTTCGTCCTGAGCGACGGCGCGCGCGCGCTGTTCCTCGGCTCCGCGCAGGACCACAAGCGCGCGTTCGACGATGACGAGGGGCCCAACACCGGTGGGATGGGCGCCTTTGCCCCGAGCCCGCTGATGGACGCCGCGCTCGAGGCGCGGGTCATGCGCGAGATCGTCGAACCGGTCATCGGCGGCATGGCGGCGGAAGGGAACCCCTTCCGCGGCTTCCTCTACGTCGGCCTGATGCTGACGGCCGCCGGGCCGAAGGTCATCGAGTTCAACGTGAGGCTCGGCGATCCGGAGGCGCAGGTCATCCTTCCGCGCGTGGCGTCGCCGCTCGTGCCCCTGCTCGCCGCGGCGGCCTCGGGTTCGCTCGCTGATCAGTCGTGCCGGCTGTCCGACGAGCACCTCGTGGGCGTCGTGGTCGCCGCACGCGGCTATCCGGATGCGCCAGAAACGGGACGGACGATTGCCGGGATCGGCGACGCCGAACGCGCCGGCGCCTCTGTCCTTCACGCGGGAACGGCCATGCAGGGAGATGCCCTCGTGACGGCCGGCGGTCGCGTGGCGACGGTCGTCGGAGCGGGTGCAACGTTCCAGGAGGCAATCGCGCGGGCGTACGCAGGCGTGCGTGCGATCGACTTCAACGGCATGCACTACCGGCACGACATCGGGAAGAAGGCGCTGGTGTGAATGAAGTACGCGGTGGTCACCTTCGGATGCCGCGTCAACCAGGCCGATTCGCTTGCCATCGAGTCGCAGCTCCTGGACGCGGGCGGCGAGCCGGTCCCGGCCGATCACGCTGACCTCGTCATCGTCAATACCTGTTCGGTGACCGCGTCGGCGGACCAGGGCGCTCGGCAGACGATCCGCCGGGTCGCCCGCACGAACCCGGCCGCGACAATCGTGGTGACCGGCTGCTACGCGACGCGCGAGCCGGAACAGGTCGCCGCCCTTCCGAACGTCGCCCGCGTCGTCGGCAACGCGGAGAAGGATCGGCTGCTCCTCCTCGACCGGGCGATCGACGCACGGGAGCTGGCCTCAGGCGATGCCCTGACGCTGACCACGGCCGAGCGATTCGGCGCAGGCGACGGCAGCTGCGGTGCCGCCCTGGAGCCTGGCGCCGCCGGCCGGACCTCTTTCACGCTCCGCGTGCAGACCGGGTGCGCCGAGCCGTGCAGCTACTGCATCATCCCCTCGACGCGCGGTGCGCCCTCGAGCCGTCCGATCGCGCGAGTGCTCGCCGATGTACGACGCGCTGCCGGCGCCGGCTTCAAGGAGATCACGCTCACCGGCGTCCACCTCGGCTCCTACGGCCGCGATCTGCCTCGTCCAACGACGCTGGACGCGTTGATGGTGGCGCTGCGGGATCTGGCCATCGAGTTGGCCGGGTCCGGCCAGCAGGTGATGTTCCGCGTCAGCTCGCTGGAGCCGATGGATTGCTCGGCGGACGTGGTGGCACTCGTCCGGGAGTCCACGTGTTTCGCGCCCTCGTTTCACCTGCCCCTGCAGCACGGGAGCCCGCGGATGCTCACGGCGATGCGCCGTCCCTACGATCTCGCGTATTACGCGCGCGTGGTCGACTCCATCCGGAACGGAATCCCGAACGCCTCGATCGGCTCCGACCTGATCGTCGGGTTTCCTGGGGAGACCGACGACGACTTCGAGCAGCTCGCGACCTATGTGGAGGGGTCGCCGTTGACGCAGGTGCACGTCTTCCCGTACTCCGATCGCCCCGGCACCGAGGCGTCGGCGATGCGCGGCCGTCCGTCCGGCGAGGTGGTCAAGGCGAGGGGCGCGCGTCTTCGGGCCATCGGCGCGGCGCTCAATCGACGATTCGTCGAGTCGCAGGTGGGAACGGTGCACCGGGCGTTGACGCTCGAGGGCGGCACGGTCGCCCTGACCGGCAACTACCTCAAGGTTCGCATTCCACCAGGCCTCCCGCGCAACGTGTGGGTGGATCTCCGCGTCACCGGCGCGGCGCCGGTCCCGAGCGGCGAGGTCCTGCGTTCCGTATAATCTTCGATTTCACACGGATGTCCGATGGCCGGCGGTGGCACGGCCCGGTCGGACTCCAGCGACGCGATGGTGTTTCTCATGAACGTGACGACCGAGCAGGTAGGGACGATTCCCGTTGTGCGTGTCTCCGGACAGCTGGACAGCAGCACCGCAGACGATTTTGCCCAGCAGATGGCGGCGTTCGAACAGGCCCCGGGCACGCGTCTGGTGCTCGATCTGGAGCAGGTGGGCTACGTGAGCAGCGCAGGATTGCGAGTGCTGCTGGCGTTGTTCAAGAAGCTGAAGGCGGGAGGAGGTGGCCTGGTCCTGGCCTCGGTGCACCCGAGAGTGCAGGACATCCTCGAGATCGCCGGCTTCACGAGCATCTTGCCCGTGTCCCCTACGACTCCTGCAGCGATCCAGAGTTTCTCGTTACTCTGATGATTCCCGCGCTGTGATGGTTCGCGTCCTGCCCTGGATTCAGCAGACCTGCGCGTCGGTTGCGCGATCGAGCTGGGTCGCGACGGCAGCGGCCCTCGCGATCACGACCGGATTGTGGGGCGCCGGGAAGGGATCCGGAGTTTCGGCGGCCGGACTGTGGCCTCTGCGCGGCGCCATTCAGCTCTCAGGCCTGTGGGCGTTCACGCTCTTCTGCATGGCCATCGTCGCGGTGGGACGCACTCAGGCGATGGAGCCGGTCTTCGGCGGCTTCGATCGCGCGACTGTCTTTCACCGCATCGTCGGTCCTGCCGCGCTGTTCTTCACCGGGATCCACGTCCTGCTGATGGTCGGGCTCGCGGTGCGCGAGGAGTTCCCGATAGCCAGCGTCCTCGTGCCGTTCGCCCCCGGCGCACGGACACTGGACATCATCGCGACCTACCTGCTCGTCGCGCTCGCCGTGCTGGCGTTCAGCCGCCGGTTGCGCTACGAGCGGTGGCTCACGCTCCATCGGCCGATGGCGGTGCTCTTCCTCGTCGCAGCCGTGAACTTCACGTTGTTCGAGGCCGGTACGCCGCGCGGATTCGAGCCACTGCGCACCTGGATGATCCTGCTGATGCTGGGCAGCGGCGCCGCGCTGCTGTACCGCGTCTTCCTTTTCAAGCGCTTCGGAAACCGCTACGACTACCGTGTCGAGGACGTCGTGCCTCGGCCCGACGAAACGCTCGACCTGGTGATGCGGCCCGTTTC
Source organism: Vicinamibacterales bacterium (assembly GCA_050183995.1). Taxonomy (GTDB): domain Bacteria; phylum Acidobacteriota; class Vicinamibacteria; order Vicinamibacterales; family CAVVIG01; genus CAVVIG01. The sequence continues at coordinate 19,274 of JBFXAT010000009.1, read as the reverse complement.
CAAGCGGATGATGTACGAGCCCGGCACGTTCGCGTTCGTTCGCATTCCGGACCATGGCCGGCACGCCAACGAACTGCATCCGTTCTCCATCTCGTCCACGCCCGTGGATCGGGATCTCCGGATTTCGATCAAGATGGTCGGCGACTTCACGCGGAGCCTGACCGGCCTCCGCCCAGGGACGCGGATCGACGTGTACGGCCCGTTCGGTGGATTCACGCCCCATCGCTTCGCGCAGTATCGGCGGCTCGTGTTCATCGGGTCCGGCATCGGCATCACGCCGTTTCTGAGCATGCTGGCGTTCGAGCAGACCAATCGGGACTTCCGGCGCATCTGGCTCTACTATCTGGTGCGCGATCGGGAACATGCGCCCTACGACGACGAGATCCGCGCGAGCTACCTGAAAGCCGATTCGTTCATCGACTACGAGCTGTGGGACACGGCGACTCGAAAGCGACTGACGGCAAAGCAGGTGATGGAGAACGTGGCGCCGCTCGACAACTACGCGGTCATGCTCTGCGGAAGTCCCGAGTTCGTCGCCGACATGACCCGCCAGTTCCACGCTCTCGGCCTGCCGCTCGATCGGATCATCTCGGAAGAGCTGCGGTTCTGATCGCTCGTGCCGACAGTGCTGCTCCCGCGGATTGAACGGCGCCGCTCTCGAATCTCGGGATGGGGCGTGTACGCCGCGCAGCGGATCGACGAGGACGCCCGCGTCGTGTCCTACAAGGGCGAGCTGATCTCCCAGGCGGAAGCCTGGCGGCGGGAGCAGCGCTACCTGCGTCGAGGCCGCATCTGGATCTTCAACATCAGCGAGCGATGGGCGCGAGACGCGGCGTTCGGCGGCAACGTCGCGCGCTACGTCAATCACGCCTGCCGTCCGAACTGCTACACGGACATCATCGGACGCACGATCTGGATCGTCGCGGCCCGGCGGATCGAGGTCGGTGAAGAGCTGACCTATGACTACAACACCGACGGATACGCCCGCATCGCGTGCCTCTGTCGCCGTGGATGTCGGCGGGTGCTGTGAGTCCGCGGCGGATCGCCGGATACAATGGCCGGCGTGCCCAGCCAGTTCTCTTCGATAGGGTTCCGCGTCACGACGGGCGAGGATCTCGCCGCGCTCGCCAGCAGCGTGGCAGATCGAGCGGACACGATTGACGCCGAAGGCGGCCAATATCTGAAATGGGCGCCGCCGTCCGGGGAGCAGCTCTGGCTGCAGGTGAAGCGCTCTGGCGATGCGATGGGCATGAACCCGCATTTCGAGGGGCAAGCCGTGATGCGTGCCACGCTCGAGGCGCGCGTCACACGGGAAACGCACACGCCGCTGGACGGCACGTTCCTGGCTTGGGCCAATCCGCCCGCGGATGGGTCGACGCCCGGCGATTATCCATTCGCGTTCGATTGCCCCGACGCGGGAACGCTGGACGCGCTCGCTCTGCCTGCGACGGTCGATCTGCAGCTGTCCGCCTTCGCGCAGCAGTTCACGATCCATGAGTCGGAGGCCGCGTATCTCGCCGAACAGGCGGCGCAGGGGACCCCCTTCGGATCGCGGTCGTTCATCCCGTCCGGGCTGATCTCCCCGTCCGGAGAGCCGATCGCACCTCCGGAGTCTCACGCCCTGATCGCGGGGCACGTGCTCGACGCCGCTGAGCGCGTGAACAGCGTCAGCGGACTGCCGTACTGGTGGGCGCTGCTCGACTCGGTCGGCGGCACCTTCGATGTGGTCATCGACCCCGCGCTCGTCACGGCACCACTGCGCGCGGGACACGTCCTCGCCGGGTGGTTCTGGCTGTCCGGCCGCGTGCGCCGGGACGCTCCTCCGCGGCGCGCCACCTGGTTTCGCAAGCTCACCGGGCGCTGAACGGGGCGGAGCGCCGGGCACCTGATCGTCCAGATGAGGTGTCCGTCACCCCCGCTCCCGTTCCAATCAGGTGCTCTGCCCGAGGATGGTTCTGACCCTGGCCGGCGTGAACGGGACGGTGCGAAACCGCATCCCCGTGGCGTCGAACATCGCGTTGGCGAGCGCCGCCGCGACCGGAGCGGTTGCCGCTTCGCCGGCGCCCATGAGCGGCTCATTGGGGCGGTTCACCAGGACGACATCCACGCGCGGCGCTTCAGGAAAGCGAAGAATCGGATAGCTGGCCCAGTCGACGCTCGTGACCGCCCGATCGTCGAACGTCACCTCTTCGTGAAGCGCGCGGCTGAGCGTCTGAACGATGGAGCCTTCGATCTGGTTGCGCAGTCCGTCGGGGTTGACGACCAGTCCGCCGTCGTGGGCGCACGCGACCCGCCGCGGCCGCACGATCCCGGTGCGGGGATCGACCGTCACTTCCATGGCGAGCGCGACGTAGTTCTCGTTCTGCTTGTAGCGCATGTACGAGAAGCCACGGCCGACGAGGACGCCGCCGTCGCGCCCGTTCGGATTCGGGCCGACGCGAGGCCGCCAACCGAAGGCGTCCGCCGCGCGGCGCACCACCTCGATCGCCCGAGGGTCGCTCAACCGCGCCAGCCGGAACGCCACGGGGTCGACCGCGGCCGCCATCGCGAGCTCGTCGATGACGCTCTCGACCGCGAACACGTTGGCGATCTTGCCGGGCGCCCGGAGGTTCGAGAGCTGGAGCGGGGCTTCCTTGATCCAATGCGCTTCCACGCGCACGTTGTCGGCGTCGTACGAAGGATCGCCGTTCTGGGTGATCGCCCCGGCCCCGCTGCCGTGCTCTTGCGCCAGTCCTGCAGCGTCGGCCGCGAGGAAGGCTCGCGCACCGGGCGCGTTGGCCGACAGCCACATGTCCGTTTTCCAGCCGACGATCCGGCCAGACGCGTCGAGCCCTGCCGTCACGTCGAGCAGCTGCTGCGGACCCTTCGGATCCCACGCGTGCTCGTCCTCGCGCATCCATTGCACGCGGACGGGACGGCCGATGGTCTTCGAGATCAGCACCGCGTCGGCAGCCGCATGGTCGCCACCGTTGGTGCCGTACGATCCCGCGCCCTCCACGAACACGACGCGGACTCTGTCGAGCGGCAGCCCGAAGACCTTGGCCAGGTTCGTCCTGAGCGCGCCGCCGCTTTGTGACGCGGACCACACCGTCGCGCTTCCGTCCGGGCGAACGTCCGCAACGGCGCAGGACGGTCCAAGCGACGCGTGGCTCTGGTACGGCCAGAAGTAGGTTGCGGAGACGCGCACGGCGGCGGCGTCGAGCCCCTTCGCGGCATCGCCCGTATCCACGACGACCTGCGCGCGATCGGGTGTGCCGTATCGCGTCCATTCCTGAATGCCGGCCGAACCCGGCAGCGGCTCGCCTTCATCCCAGGTGACCTTCAACGCGGCCGCCGCCTTCACGGCTGCCCATTCGTCCGGCGCCACGACCGCAAGGAAATTCCGGACGCGCACGACGCGGGCGGCCGGGATGCCGGCCAGTCCAGACTCGTCGACGGCGCGGAGCCGCGCGCCGAACGGCTGCCTGATGACGCGCGCGTGCATCATCCCCGGCACCCGGACGTCGACGATGTAGGTGTAGGTGCCGGTGGCCTTGGCGACGACGTCGCGCCGAGCCACTGGCCGTCCGACCTCGCTGTAGTCGTCGGGGCGGCGAAGCGGCGCGTCGGCGCTCGGCGTCAGATCGAGGCGTTGGCCGCCGACCAGCTCTCCGATGGCGACGCCGGTGCCTCCCTCGCGCGGAGCGACCCGTCCGCCCTTCGCGATCAGTTGGGCCACCGGACGATTCAGCCGCGCCGACGCGAGCGAGAGCAGGGCCTGATGCACCGTCGCGGCTGCGCGGCGGATCTCGGTGCCCCCGCGTGTGAGCCCGGTACTGCCACCCGTGCCGCCCTGATCCGGACACACGGCCGTGTCGCCCTCGACGATGATCACGTCCTCCGCTCTGATGCCGATCTCCTCCGCGACGATTTGCGCCATAGCGGCGCGGATGCCCTGTCCGACATCGACCTTGCTCGTGTAGACCGTTGCCGTGCCGTCGCGGTGGATCGCCAGGAAGGAGTCGACCTGTTCGGGGCTGATCGGCTTGCCGGGGGGAGGCAGCGGCGGCGCGATCGATCCGGCGGTCGACTGTCCGAAGGCGAGCTCGGGCAGCGACGCCGATGCCGCGAAGCCGACAACGAGTGCGCCGGCCTCGAGCAGCGCGCGGCGCGAAACGAGGGTGCTGGACTGCATGGTGGCCCCTATGCTTTGGACGCGCGCATCACCGCGCGGACGATTCGCGTATGCGTGCCGCAGCGGCACAAGTTTCCCGCGAGCCCGGTCTTCACCTGCTCCTCGGTCGGCTGCGGGTTGCGCTCCAGGAGCGCACTCGCCGCGACGATCATGCCGCTCGTGCAGTAGCCGCACTGCGCCGCCTGTTCGTCGATGAACGCCGCTTGAAGTGCGCCGGGCTTCTCCGGCGTCCCGAGGCCCTCGAGGGTCGTCACGTCGGTGCCAGCCGCACGGCTGACCGGGAGCGTGCAGGATCGGACCGCCCGGCCGTCGACGACGACCGTGCATGCGCCGCACTGGCCCAGGCCGCAGCCGAATCTGGGGCCTTGCAGATCGAATGTGTTCCTCAGGACGTAGAGCAGGGGCTGAGCGGGATCCCACGAGTCGACGGATACCTGCCGTCCGTTGAGTTGGAACCGGTATCGCGGCATTCGGCGCCTCCAGCGCCGGATGCTATCGCACCGCGCGGATGCATGCCAGCGCACGCATGAGAGTGGAGGCGCGGCTCAGTGAAAGGCCGCGGTGGCCAGCTTCTGCCCGGGGGATCGTTGCTGCCCCTCGACGATGAGCTGGCCGCAGGCCGCGCGGATGTCGCGCCCTCGGCTCTTCCGTACCGAGACGGTGACGTCGCGTTCGGAGAGGACGCGCGCGAACAGGTCCACCGCTTCGTCCGAGGGACGGTCGAACGGGATGCCTGGGGCGGCGTTCAACGGAATCAGGTTCACCTTCGCCTTGACCCCTGCCAGCAGTCGCGCAAGCTTCCGGGCATCGTCCGGCGAGTCGTTGACGCCGGCGAGGAGCACGTATTCGAACGTGATGCGTTCGCGTCGGCGCACGGGAAACCGCTTGCAGGCCTCGATGATGTCGGCGACGCCGTACTTGCGGTTCAGCGGAACGAGCGCGCCGCGTTGCGCGTCGGTGGGGGCGTGCAGCGAGATCGCGAGGTTGGGCATGACCGGCTCGCGTGCGAGCTTCTCGAGTGCAGGGAGGAGCCCGACCGTCGAGAGCGTGATCCGCCGCGCGGGCATGGCGAACCCGTGCGGGTCGGTGAGGATGCGAAGGGCCGTCATGACGGCGTCGTAGTTGTGCAGCGGCTCGCCCATGCCCATCAGCACGATGTTGAAGGCGCGGCCGCGGAGCGCGAGCGCGTCGGCGAGCACCTGCACCTGTCCGACGATCTCCGCTGTGGTGAGGTTGCGAACCAGGCCCATCTTGCCCGTCAGGCAGAAGGCACACGCCATGGCGCACCCCACCTGCGTTGAGATGCAGAAGGTCATCGCCGGGGTGTCGGGGATGAACACCGACTCCACCGCTCGGCCGTCGTGGAGATGGAGGAGGAGCTTCTCGGTGCCGTCGGCCGAACGCATCCTCGCCGCCACCGCGGGAAGGTCGGCCGCGAACTGGTCGGCGAGCAGCGCGCGAAGAGAAGCCGGCAGGTCCGTCATGTCGCCGACGTTCGTCACGCCGCGGCGGTACATCCAGCTGAACAGCTGACGGGCGCGGAACGCGTCCTGGCCCAGCGCGGTCAGTACCGACTCGAGCTCCGTCCGCTCGAGGTCCATGAGCGAGCGTCTGCGCTTGGGCGTATCTCCAGACTCTGTAAGGACTTGCTGACCCACCGATCCATCCTATCGCCGGTGTCCAGCCGTCCGGCCGCCGGTATCCAGGTGACCGAGCCGGCGCGTGGGCCGTGCTTGCTGGAGGGCCCGCTGGTGTGCTAGAGTTCGAAATAGCTCGTAATTCCTTTTGTGTCAATGCTTTGCGGCTATCTCGCAGAACGGAGGACGCCGTGACGCACCCAGCTTCTGAGTCGATTCCCGTGCCCAACACTCCCATCGTTCGCGACGTGCTCGATAACGGTTTGCGCATGCTCACCGAGCGCATGACGCAGGTGCGCTCCGTGAGCATCGGTGTGTGGCTGACCCGTGGATCGCGGCACGAGTCGGACGCGCGCAGCGGCATCGCACACTTCGTCGAGCACATGCTCTTCAAGGGCACCGCGACGCGATCGGCCGAGGACATCGCGCAGGCGATCGACTCGATCGGCGGGCAGCTGGATGCCTTCACGGCGAAGGAGTACGCCAGCTACTACATCAAGGTGCTCGACGAGCACTTGCCGCTCGCGCTCGACGTCTTGTCCGACATCGTCCTGAACCCGGCTTTCTCCCCGGAGGACATCGAGCGCGAGAAGAAGGTGGTGATCGAAGAGATCAAGATGGTCGAGGACACCCCGGACGATCTTGTGCACGAGATCTTCACGCAGGGGTTCTGGGAGGATCATCCGCTCGGGCGTCCGATCCTCGGGACCAGGGAAACGGTCGAGTCCTTTACGTCGGCCGTTCTCGGCGAGCACTTCCGCGACGCGTATGCGCCGCGCAACATGATCGTCTCGGCGGTCGGCAATCTCGATCACGAGCGGCTGCGCGATCTGGTCGCACAGAAGTTCGGTCACCTCGCGCGCGGGGGAGACGACGCGCAGGAGGCGCCGCCCCGAGTCGTGCCGAAGATCCTCATTCGCAACAAGGATCTGGAGCAGAGCCACGTCTGTCTCGGCGCGAGCAGCTATCCGCAGGACCACGTGGACCGCTACGCCAGCTACGTGCTGAACACGCTGTTGGGCGGGTCGATGAGCTCGAGACTGTTCCAGAACGTCCGCGAGAAGCGCGGGCTGGCCTACGCCGTGTTCTCGGGGCTGAGCGCCTATCGGGACGCCGGGTCGTTCACCATCTACGCCGGGTGCGCCAACGAAGCCGTCGGCGAGGTCGTGGATCTCGTCGTCGAGGAGCTCCGGGGCATCAAGCAGGCACCGATTCCCGACGCCGAGCTTCAGCGCGGCAAGGATCACCTGAAGGGCAGCCTGATGCTCAGCTTGGAGAACACGGCGAGCCGCATGTCGCATCTCGCCCGGCAGGAGATCTACTTCGACCGTCAGTTCGGGCTCGACGAGACACTCCAGGGCATCGAGCGCGTGACGTCGGCCGACATCCAGCGCGTGGCCGCCGATCTGTTTCGGGAGGATGCGCTGTCGGCGACCGTGCTCGGCAACGTGAACGGTTTGCAGATCCCTCGCGAGCGACTCGATTTACAATAGACGTCTATCACCTCAGAACACATCGGGCGCCAGGCGGATCGACTCGAGCGTGCCTTCTCTGACACGCCGCGATCCCTGACGTCCGTCGTGTCGCCCGGAGCGGGGACAGCGTGATTCAGCGCTACACACATCCTGAAATGGGCCGGATCTGGAGCGACCAGCGCCGGTACGAGACCTGGCTGCTCGTGGAAACGGCGGCTGCGGAGGCGATGGCGGCTGCCGGCATCGTACCAGCCGAGGCGGCGCGGGAGATCCGCGAACGCGGGGCGTTCGACATCAGCCGCATCGAGGCCATCGAGCAGGTCACGCAGCACGACGTGATTGCGTTCACCACGGCTGTTGCCGAGAAGGTCGGGCCTTCGGCCCGGTGGCTGCACTTCGGCATGACCTCGTCCGACGTCATCGATACCGCCCAGGCGCTGCAGATGCGGGAGGCGTGCGATCTGCTCCTGCGTGGTCTGGAGCGGCTGGCCGACGCGGTCCGCGCGAGGGCGTTCGAGCACCGCAAGACGCCGATGATCGGCCGGACGCACGGCGTGCACGCCGAGCCGATGACCCTCGGGTTGAAGCTCGCGCTCTGGTACGCCGAGCTGGAGCGGAACATCGAGCGGGTGCGGCGGGCGCGGGCGGTCGTGTCGGTCGGCAAGTTGTCCGGTGCCGTCGGGACTTTCGCCCACCTGCCACCGTCGATCGAGGCCGACGTCTGCCAGCGGCTCGGGCTCGAGCCGGCCCCGGTCGCGTCGCAGGTCATTCAGCGCGATCGCCACGCCGAATTGCTCGCGGCCCTCGCGATCACCGCCGCCTCGCTCGAGAAGTTCGCGCTCGAGATTCGGGGCTTGCAGAAGACCGAGATCGGGGAGCTCGAGGAGCCGTTTGCGAAAGGGCAGAAGGGCTCGTCCGCCATGCCGCACAAGCGCAACCCGATCGGCTGCGAGCAGATCGTCGGGATGGCCCGGCTGATCCGCGGCAACTGCCACGCGGCATTCGAGAACATCGCGCTCTGGCACGAACGCGACATCTCCCACTCGTCGGTGGAGCGCGTCATTCTCCCCGACAGCTTCATCGCACTGGATCACATGGTGCGGCGTTTCACCCGGATCGTTTCGGGCATGGTCGTGTATCCGGATCGCATGCTCGAGAACCTGCGGCGCTCGCGCGGCGTCGTCTTCTCGGGAACCCTGCTGCTCGAGCTCGCCAGAAAGGGCCTCTCGCGCGAACGCGCCTACGAGCTCGTTCAACGCAACGCGATGCGGTCGTTCGCCGAGCACCTCGATTTCAAGGGGCTCCTCCTGGCCGACGCGGACATCACGGCCGTCCTGGCCGACGCCGAAATCGAGCGGGCGTTCGATCTCGACGAGCAGTTCAGGCACGTCGACGACGTATTCGATCGTGTGTTCGGCCCGGGGCCGCACGTCGAGACCGCCCAGACCGACAACGTCCCGGCCAAGGTGTAGGCGATGCGCGCGCGAGTGTTCGTCACGTTGAAGAAGTCGGTGTTCGATCCGCAGGGGAGGACCATTGCCGAGGCGTTGCACTCGCTCGGCTACGAGCGGGTCGAAGACGTCCGGCAGGGGAAGTACTTCGAGCTCGACCTGGCCGCCACCGATGCCGCCGAAGCGCGCACGCTGGCCGCCGAAGTGGCCGACAAGCTGCTGGCCAACCCCGTCATCGAGAGTTACCGCATCGAGGTCGAGTGAGAGTGAGGCGGCTCGGATGAAGCGAGACAGACGATGAAATTCGCGGTGATTGTCTTTCCGGGCTCGAACTGCGACCAGGACGCCTACCACGCGGCCACGGCGGTGCTCGGTCAGCAGGCCGAGCTCATCTGGCACAAGGACACGGATCTGAAGGGCGCCGATGCCGTGATCCTTCCGGGTGGCTTCGCGCACGGCGACTACCTGCGCACCGGGGCCATGGCTCGTTTCTCGCCGGCGATGCGCGCGGTCGCGGCATTCGCCGACAAGGGCGGTCCGGTGCTCGGCATCTGCAACGGGTTCCAGATCCTCCTCGAGTCCGGCCTGCTCCCTGGGGCCATGCTCCGGAACAAGGGGCTGAAGTACCGCTGCGAACACGTCCACGTCCGCGTGGAGCAGACCGACACGCCGTTCACCTGCGGCGCGGTCGTCGGGCAGGTCCTGAAGGTGCCGATCGGACACGGCGAGGGGAACTACTACGCGCCTCCCGACGTCTTGGAGCGGCTCGAAGGCAACCGGCAGGTGATCTTCCGCTACAGCACGGCCGACGGGTCGCTCGACGACGACGCGAACCCGAACGGCTCGGTACACGCCATCGCCGGCATCTGCAACGAGCGCCGCAACGTCGTCGGCATGATGCCGCACCCCGAGCGCGCGTGTGAGCTGTCGCTCGGCAGCGTCGACGGTCTCGTCATCCTGCAGTCCATCGTGAAGGCCCTGGCCCTCGCATGAGCATCGATCCCGACATTCTCCAGCGCCACGGTCTTGCGCCCGACGAATACGAGCGCATCGTTTCCTTTCTCGGACGCGAGCCGAACCTGACCGAGCTCGGCATCTTCTCGGTGATGTGGTCGGAGCACTGCAGCTACAAGAGCTCCCGCGTACACCTTCGGACGCTGCCGACCGAAGGCCCGCGCGTGCTGCAGGGCCCGGGCGAGAACGCCGGCGCGATCGACATCGGCGACGGCATCGCGGCCGTCTTCAAGATCGAGTCGCACAATCATCCGTCGTTCATTGAACCGTACCAGGGTGCGGCGACGGGGGTCGGCGGGATCATTCGCGACATCTTCACGATGGGCGCGCGGCCGATCGCGCTGATGGATTCGCTGCGCTTCGGACCGCTGGAGGCGCCGGGCACGCGCCGGCTGATGGAGGGTGTCGTCGCCGGGATCGCCGGCTACGGCAACAGCATCGGGATCCCCACGATCGGCGGCGAGATCTACTTCGAGCCGACGTATGCGGGCAATCCGCTGGTGAATGTGTTCTGCCTCGGCATCGCAAAGGCCACCGACATCGTCAAGGGTGTGGCGTCGGGAGCCGGGAATCCTGTCTATTCCGTCGGCGCCAAGACGGGACGGGACGGGATCCACGGTGCGACGATGGCGTCGGCCGAGTTCGACGAGAAGTCCGCCGAGAAGCGTCCCGCCGTGCAGGTTGGCGATCCGTTCATGGAGAAGCTGCTCCTCGAAGCGTGTCTCGAGGTCATGCAGACCGACGCGTTGGTCGGGATCCAGGACATGGGCGCCGCCGGCCTGACCTGCTCGACGGCGGAGATGGGATCGCGGGGAGGCGCCGGGATCGAGATCGACGTCGCCCTCGTGCCGCAGCGCGAGACCGGGATGACGCCCTACGAGATCATGCTCTCGGAGTCGCAGGAGCGGATGCTGCTCGTCGTGAAGAAGGGGCGCGAGGCCGAGGTCGAGCGGATCTTCGAGAAGTGGGATCTGCACGCCGTGCACATCGGCGACGTCACGAACGACGGCAGGCTGAAGGTGAAGGAGCACGGCGTGCTCGTCGCCGACATCCCGAATCGGGCGCTGACCGACGAAGCGCCGGTCTATCACCGTCCGATGGAGCGGCCGGCGTATCTGGACGAGGTGCAGCAGCTCGATCTCGACGCACTGCGCGATCCGGGACGGCAGGGCGACACGCTCCTTCGTCTGCTGGGCTCCGCGAACATCGCGAGCAAGCGCTGGACCTACCGCCAGTACGACCACATGGTGCAGACGAACACGGTGAACCTGCCGGGCGCGGGGGCGGGCGTGGTCCGCGTGAAAGGCACCGACCGCGCCCTTGCCATGTCAGTCGACTGCAACGGCCGCTACGGTTATCTGGATCCGCGCCGTGGGGCGATGCTCGCCGTTGCGGAGGCCGCTCGCAACGTCGCATGCGCGGGCGCGCAGCCGCTCGCGACGACCAACTGCCTCAATTTCGGCAACCCCGAGCGTCCCGGGATCATGTGGCAGTTCGCCGAGGCCGTGCGCGGGCTCGGCGAGGCGTGTCGTGCGCTCGAGGTGCCGATCACCGGAGGGAACGTTTCCCTGTACAACGAAACCGACGGCCATGCGATCTACCCGACACCCGTCGTCGGCATCGTGGGTCTGTTGGCGCACGTCGACCGGGTGCTCACGCGGCATTTCCGCCGATCGGGCGACGCCGTGATTCTGCTCGGCGAGGGGCGTGGCGAGCTTGGCGGGAGTGAGTATCTGCGGGCGGTGCATGGTCTGGTGCGCGGGATGCCGCCGGCCCTCGACCTCGGAGCGGAACGTGTTCTGCAGCAGTTGGTGGTGCAGCTGGCCGAACGCTGCCTTGTCCGATCGGCGCACGACTGCTCGGACGGTGGGTTCGCGGTTGCGCTGGCCGAGTGCACGTTCGGCACCGGAGGGATTGGCGCCGAGGCGTCGATCGAGCAGGCCGGCGTGGCCAGCGATGCAGCGGTCGACACCGCGGCCTCGCTGTTCGGCGAATCGGCCTCGCGAGTCCTGGTGTCCGCCGATCCGGGAAACGTCACCGAGATTCTGACCCTCGCCGCGTCGCTCGGAGTGCCCGCGCGCGTGGTGGGCGAGACGGGGGGAAACCGATTGCGCATTGCAGTCGGCGGAACGATTCACGTGGATGCCGGTGTCGACGAAGCAGAGCGCGTGTGGTCGGACGCGATCGAGCGCGCCTTCGTCAAGAGAGTTGCCTGACATGCTGGACAAGTTCAAGGATGAGTGCGGCGTCTTCGGCATCTTCGGACACCACGAGTCCGCGAACATGACCTACCTCGGGCTGTACGCGCTGCAGCACCGTGGACAGGAGAGCGCGGGGATCGCGGCCTCCGACGGTCAGCTCATTCGCGTGTCGAAGGCGATGGGATACGTCGCCGACATCTTCAGCGGCCAGACGTTGTCGACCCTGCCTGGTCAGGCGGCGATCGGGCACGTGCGCTACTCCACCGCCGGGGAGAGCCGGCTGGCGAACGCGCAGCCGTTCCTGATCGACTGTGCCCATGGACAGATCAGCATCTGCCACAACGGGAACCTGACCAATGCGGACGGCCTCAGGAACGAGCTCGTCGCCCAGGGGTCGATCTTTCAGTCCGGCAGCGACACCGAGGTGGTGCTGCATCTCTACGCGCGTTCCCGCGCCCGCAGTGCCGAAGATGCGATCGTCGAGTCGCTGACGCAGCTCCAGGGCGCGTTTTCGTTCCTGATGCTCACCCCGGATCGGATGATCGCCGTGCGCGATCCACACGGCTTCCGGCCGCTCGCGCTCGGCCGCCTCGGCGAGTCGTTCGTCGTCTGCTCGGAAACCTGCGCGATGGATCTGATCGGCGCAACCTACGTGCGGGATGTCGAGCCCGGAGAAGTGATCATCATCAGTGCGGGGGGCATGCGCTCGGTCAAGCCGTTCGGACCCGCGCCGCTCGCACACTGCGTCTTCGAGCACGTCTATTTCGCCAGGCCGGACAGCTACGTGTTCGGGAAGAGCGTGAACGAGGTCCGGACGAACCTGGGACGGATCCTCGCCCGCGAGCAGCGCGTCGACGCGGACGTGGTGGTGCCCATCCCCGATTCCGGCGTCTGTGCCGGAATGGGCTATGCGGACGAGGCGAACCTCCCGCTGCGGATGGGGCTCATCCGCAATCATTACGTCGGGCGAACCTTCATCCAGCCCCAGTCGTCGATCCGGCACTTCGGCGTGAAGGTGAAGCTCAATCCGGTCCGCAGCATTCTCGACGGCAAGCGCGTGGTGCTGGTGGACGACTCCCTGGTGCGCGGCACGACCAGCCGGAAGATCGTTCGGATGGTGAGAGCCTCCGGGGCCAAGGAAGTGCACGTGCGGATCAGTTGCCCGCCGACGATCTCGCCCTGCTTCTACGGGGTCGACACGCCGAGGCGGTCAGAGCTGATCGCGGCCACGCACACGCTGGAGGAGATTCGCGACTATCTCGACTGCGATTCGGTCGCCTACCTCAGTCTCGAAGGGCTGATGACCGCTGTGGGCGAGGGGCGCGGTGGCTACTGCAGCTCCTGCTACACCGGGCAGTATCCCGTGGCGTTCCCTCGGGACGAGCGGAGCTATCTGCAGCTGGCGCTGAAGCTCGACAAGGAGCCCGTTGCGAACTGAGGATGCCGTGGCTTTCGCCCGCCGCCGCGTCCTGCGCGCAGTGGTCGTCATGGCTGCGCTCCTGCACGTGAGTGTGCCAGCGTCAGTCGCGGCACAGGACGAACCCGCCGCGCCTCAGACGGTCACCGCCGCGCAGTTGCAGGATGCGATCGACAAGCTCGGCTCGCTCGAGTACAGCACGCGCACGGCGGCGTCTCGACTGGTTCGACGCACGGCGCCTGCGCAGGCCGTTCCGGCGCTCCTGACGACGGTCGCCGAACACGCGGACGGCTACGTGCGGTATCGCGCCCTGGTGCTGCTGACCGGTTTCAACGACCCGAGAACGCGTGACGCGATGCGCGAGTCGCTCGCCAGCCCCAACGATCGTCTGCGCACGGTGGCTTACAGCTACTTCGAGCACAATCCGAATGCGGCTCTGGTTCCGTCCCTGCTCGAGGCGCTCGACCGGGAAAGCGCCGAGTTCGTCCGTCCGGCGCTGATCCGCGCGTTGGCCGCGCACGCATCGGATCCCCAGGTGCCGCCCGTGCTCGTGCGCGAGGCGGGCCGTGGCGAGGACTTCTTCAGGAGCGTCGTCATCGAGGCGCTGGGCGACTACAAGGCGGCCTACGCGCTGCAGGCGCTGCTTGCGATTGCCGAGCAGGACGGCCCGCTGATCGACGATGTGGCCCTCGCGCTCGGCAAGATTGGAAGACCGGAAGCTCTGGCCACGTTGGCCGGCCTGCAGCGGACGGCTCCGCGTCCGACCCAGCCGTTCATCGCCGCTGGCATCTGCCTGCTCGGGACCAACTGCGCGTCGCACGAGCACTACCTCACCGAGTCGTTGAAGTTCGGCGATCAGAACATCGGATTCCAGGAACTGCTGCGCGGCGCGGCGACGGGCCTCGGTGCGCTCGGGGTGGCAGGACGCGCGAGCGCGATTGAGGCGCTGTTCGAGACCGGGATTCCGTCTCGCGACCCGACCCGCGCACCGGTTGCCCTGGCGTTGGCGACGGTTGCCCTGCGCAACACGCCTGCGATGCTCGACACGCTGAAAGGCTTGGGCGACCGCGGGGCCGCGTTGGATCTGCTCGCCGAGGGCTTCGACATGCTCGAGGAAGACCTCGAGAAGGAACGGTTCTTCGCGCTCGTGCGCCGGACCTTCTGGACATCGCCGGAAGGGTCGGTCGATCGGGCGCTGATGCAGGCGCTCATAGGCAAGCTGGACTTCTAATGGACTATCGACAGTCCGGCGTCGACATCGACGCCGGGAACGAAGCGGTCAGGCGGATCAAGCACCTGGCGCGCGGCACCTTCACGCCGGGCGTGCTTTCGGAGATCGGATCCTTTGGGGGGCTGTTCGACGTCGGAGCGGCGTCGCTGCGCGAGCCCGTGCTCGTCGCCAGCGCCGACGGCGTTGGAACCAAGCTGAAAGTGGCCTTCTTGACTGAGCGCCATGACACGGTCGGAGAAGACCTCGTCAATCACTGCGTGAACGACATCCTGGTACAGGGCGCCCGCCCCCTGTTCTTCCTCGACTATCTGGCGACGGGGCGTCTGCTTCCCGACGTCGCAGAGCAGATCGTCGCCGGGCTGGCGCGTGGGTGCCGCGAGAACGGCTGCGCGCTGCTCGGCGGAGAGACGGCCGAGATGCCGGGCTTCTATGCCGACGGCGAATACGACATCGCGGGATTCGTCGTCGGGGCGGTGGAGCGCTCCAAGGTGATCGACGGCCGCGCCATCGCGCCGGGAGATCGCTTGATCGGCCTTCCATCGTCAGGGCTTCACACCAACGGCTACTCGCTTGCGCGGCGTGTGCTCTTCGATGTCTGCGGCTTGCGGGTGGACAGCTACGTGCCGGAGCTCGGAGTGTCGGTCGGCGAAGCGCTGCTGGCCGTGCACCGTTCGTATCTGAGATCGGTCGCGGGCCTGTTGGATGGCGGATTGATCAAGGGCATGGCGCACATCACTGGCGGGGGCATCACGGAGAACGTGCCGCGTACGCTGCCCGACGGATGTGCGGTTCGTGTCGACCGCGGCGCCTGGACCGTTCCGCCGCTGTTCGAGCTGATTCAGCAGCGCGGCGCCGTTGCTCCGGACGAGATGTTCCGGGCGTTCAACATGGGCATCGGGCTCGTCCTGGTCTGTGCCGCGTCTGATGCGACCCGGGCCGTGGAGATGTTGAAGGCGGCCGGTGAATCCGGCGCCGTCCTGATTGGCGAGGTCGTACCGGGCGGCCGGACGGTGGAGTACCAGGCATGAGCCGCCGGCTCGGTGTGCTCGTCTCGGGCCGCGGGTCCAACCTGCAGGCCATCATCGGGGCGATCGAGCGAGGTGAACTGGCTGCGACCGTCGCGGTCGTCATCTCGAACCGTGCCGACGCCGCTGGGTTGGTGCGGGCGCGCGAGGCCGGCATCGAGACGGTTTGTCTGCTGCCGCGCGACTACGACAGCCGCGACGCGTACGACCAGGCCGTCGCAGGCGAGCTGCGGGTGCGCGGCGTCGATCTGGTGTGCCTCGCCGGTTACATGCGGCTCGTCGGCCGCGCGATTCTCGAGGCCTTCCCCAACCGCGTGCTCAATATCCACCCTTCGCTGCTGCCATCGTTCCCCGGCCTGGACGCACAGAGGCAGGCCATCGAGCACGGAGTTCGTATCTCGGGTGCGACAGTGCACCTGGTCACCGAAGAGCTCGACGGCGGTCCAATCGTGCTCCAGGCGGTGGTCCCGGTGTTGGTGTCCGATGATGTCGACACCCTGGCCGCGCGCATCCTGGCTGAAGAGCACCGGCTGTATCCGCGCGCGATAGAGATCGTGCTTGCCGGCGACTGGCGGATCGACGGGCGGCGGTTCGTGAGCGACAGGGTGACGTTTCCGCTCGCGGCCGGGCAGGTCTGACGACGCGGTCGGCCGCGAGCGCAAGGCGTCCCTCAGGCCGGCGCTGGTTCGGACCGGAGGGTCAATACCGCGACTTCCGGCGGGCAGTTGACGCGGAGCGGCACGTAGACGGTGCCGACCCCGCGGCTGACGAACAGCGTGGTGCCTGCGAGTTCGGCGGTCCCCGCGACGACGGGGAACTTGTGCGCCGCCACCGCGCCGAGCCCGGGGAGGACCACCTGGCCGCCGTGCGTGTGGCCCGAGAGCACCAGCGGGATGCCGAGCCCTGTCGCCTCCGTCAGGCGTCGGGGGTCGTGCGCGAGGAGCACGACGGGCCCGGCTGAGCCGCGTACGACGCTCCTGATCTCCGAGGCCCGGCGGGTCCAGAAGCGAATCCCGGCCAGTTCCATTCCCTCGTTCCGTATCTGTACCCGCGTTCGGGCGTCCCGCAGGACCGTGATGCCTCGCCGTGTCAGCGCCATGGGCATGTCGCGGTCGTCGTCATGGTTGCCGAGGATCGCGAAGACCCCGTGCGGCGCCGACAGTCCCCGCAGGGATTCCGCGGCGGCCTGGACGAAGCTGCGGTCCCCCCACGTCACGTAGTCGCCGCCGAGGACGATCAGATCTGGAGATTCGTGCATCAGGCGCCGTACCGCCGTCTGCACGTCCTCGTCGGAGACCCAGCGGCTGCGGTGGATGTCGGTGAGCAGGCCGATGCGCACGCCGGAGAGGGCAGGCGGGAGTCCGCGGACGATGAGGTCGGTGCGGGTGACCGAGAGGGCGTGCCGTGCGTACAGGAATCCGTACGCGCCGGTGCCGCCGACCACGCCGGCGCCGGCCGCGACCACGGCCTTCAAGAGCGCGCGCCGGCTGATCGCTCCAGTGTGCCCTGATTCCGGAGCCCGTCGGAGCGTCGCCATCGCTTGATATAGTAATTCGCATCCCATGGCGAATTTGTTCGAGGAGCTGACCTGGCGGGAGCTCGTCTATGACGCGACCGAGGGCGTTGCGGGCCTGCTGTCCGGCGCGCCGATGACGGCGTACGCGGGATTCGATCCGACGGCCGCGAGCCTTCACGTGGGACACCTGTTGCCGCTGATGGGGCTTGCGCGGCTGCAGCGGCATGGGCATCGGCCGATCGCGCTCGTGGGCGGCGGCACCGGCATGATTGGGGATCCGAGCGGCAAGTCGCAGGAGCGGAACCTCCTCTCCTCGGAACAGATTGCGGTGAACGTCGAGGGGATTGCGGCGCAGCTCCAGCGGTTTCTCGATTTCAGCGGATTGCGGCCGGCGCTGATCGTCAACAACGCCGAGTGGCTCGGCGCGATCGATCTGCTGTCGTTTCTGCGCGACGCGGGCAAACACTTCACCGTCAGCTACATGCTGCAGAAGGAATCCGTCAGCCGGCGCCTCGAGAGCGAAGAGGGGCTGTCGTTCACCGAGTTCAGCTACGTGCTGCTGCAGGCGTACGATTTCCTGCAGCTGTTCGACCGCCACGGCTGCACGCTGCAGATGGGCGGCAGCGATCAGTGGGGCAACATCACGGCCGGCATCGATCTGATTCGGAAGTTGCGCGCAGGCAAGGCGCAGGGGTTGGTGATGCCGCTGGTGACCACCGCGTCCGGCGTCAAGTTCGGGAAGACCGAAGCGGGAGCGGTGTGGCTGGATCCGCAGCGGACGTCGCCGTTCGCGTTCTACCAGTTCTGGTTGAACGTCGACGATCGGGATGTCGTGCGGTATCTGCGGTCCTTCACGTTCCTGTCGCGCGGCGAGATCGACGAGCTGGGCAGCTCGGTCGCATCGGCGCCGCAGGCTCGAGAGGCGCAACGCGTTCTCGCGCGGGAAGTGACCGGGATGGTGCACGGACGTGAGCAGGTTGCGCGTGCGGAGCACGCCTCGCAGGTGCTGTTCGGCGAGGACATCGCGACGCTGCCGGCGGCGGACGTGCTTGCGGTGTTCGCCGACGTGCCGTCGACAGAGCTTGCGCGCGCGCAGCTGGGCGACGAGGGGCTGGGTATCGTCGAGCTCGTCGCGGCTGTACGACTGGTGGCGTCGAAGAGCGAAGCGCGCCGGCTGGTGCAGGCTGGCGGCGTGTATGTGAACAACCGCCGCGTTGCAGATGTGAATGCGCGCGTCACGCGGGAGTGGGCGATTGGCGGGGAGGTGTTGCTCGTCCGGAAGGGCGCGCGTCAGACCCATCTGCTTCGGCTCGTGTGACGGGCGGCACCCGGCTGGAGGGCGGCGGGAGGGCCTCCTGAGTGGCCGCAAAAAAGGGGGGTTGACGGCGCCGCGTTCTTCCGCCATACTCTCTGAACGTTCGGAGCGCGACACCCGCTGCAGGGCGGCGGAGAGTTTGCCGGTTCCACACACGGCAGGCTTTTTTTGTCCCCGGAAATACTGCCAGGTTCGTCCGACGGCATTTCCCGAGCTCGAGAGCGGCTATCGCTCACCCCTTTGAAGTCGCCTGAACAGATTGTTCACGGATGCAAAAAGGGGCTTGACAAGCGAACGAAGTCTTAGTAAGGTTGGAAGGTTCCCCTAAACGGGATCTGAGGCGCAAGGCAAGTGGCGCGCGGACAGATTCAGTCGAGTAGGGGCGAGGCGCCACGGGCGTTTCGAGGTCGGTTCTTTGAAAACTAGATAGTGCGTGCAAGCACACACAGAACCCTGTCATTTCACGGGCATGCGCAAGCGTGTTCGGGAAAGACATGAGAGTCAGCGCGTGGCGCCGCGGAGTTCCTCGACCCGAGTTGTCAGTCCGGGCAAGGGCGAGCGAGCGGCGAACCACGAACCAACAACGGATTGAACAACGCAGAGCCATTCAATCAATGCTCGCGTTAAACAGTTGCTCTTCTCTTCGCTCGGGCGTTGCGGCGCAAGTCGCGCGGCTGGCGGAGGGAGGCGACGAATTTAACATGAGAGTTTGATCCTGGCTCAGAATCAACGCTGGCGGCGTGCCTAACACATGCAAGTCGAACGCGAAAGTGGAGCAATCCATGAGTAGAGTGGCAAACGGGTGAGTAACACGTGGG
>JBFXAT010000008.1:0-97507 GCA_050183995.1 Vicinamibacterales bacterium | reverse complement strand
GCTTATCGCGCGTGTGAAAGAGCGACACGGCTTGCAGAAAGTCGGTATTGGCAACGGCGGCAATGATCCCCGTGTCCTGCCCAGCCGGGCGCAGCGTTTCGGCGAACCGGCGGTGTCGCCCTTTCGCCCCATCGTCGCCGTACCAGTCCTTCCGCAACTCGTGGCCGGCTGCGGCGTACATGGCTGTGACGAGTTCGAAAGCGTCGAGGGGTTTGCCACCGGTGTTGACCTTCTCGAACACGACGCACACCGCCTCTTTTGATGTCGAGCGGTCGAGAGCGATGACTGGCACCCGGTAGTACTTGAAGTTTTCGAGCACCTGCTTCTTGAAGGCTCTGAAATCCTCCCGAACACTCTCGTGCTGGTCTCCGCGCCAGTACTTGTCGAAGCCGTCTTGCCACTTGTCCCAGTCGAACACCTTCGCTACTGGGTACATGAGCACGCTGTACTCGCGCTCCGGCGAAGAGAGGTCAAGCGCCACCTCTCGCCCGAAGTCGGCGCGGACCACTCGGTCCTCCGGTACGCCGACGATTGCTTCTTCACGGTCTGCCGACGGATCGAGCGATCTGCGAATGTCGATGTAGAACCAACGCTTCACACGCTTCTTCTTTGGCGTCACAGTCTCGACGACTTTGTCCCGCAAGGTGACCTGATAAAGCGACGTCATTCGCTGCTGGCCATCAAGCAGCAGGGACTGGGGAGACACCGCTTTCGCCTCGGTGGGCGCTCCTTCGATTGGACGGGGCTTGAAATTCACAGGCCCGCCCGTATCCAGCGTCATCAACGCGCCGACGGGAAACGCCCTGGAGATCGAAGCGATCAAGCTTTTGATCCGATCTTCGTCCCATACCCAGCTTCGTTGAAAGTCCGGCAACTGGACGAGACCGTGATGGCAGTCGTCGAGAAGCTTGTACAGGTCGACGGGGTTCGTTTGAAACGTTGATCCGGCCATGTTATCGATGCGTCCTGGCGCGTTACGAGGCCCGCGAGTCGGAGTGTCCCCGCCGACGCGCGCGTCGTTGTGCTGAGCGTGTCGCTTGTGCCCCCGCAGTATCCGCAATCACAGGGGATGCAGCAATCGCTTTGTCTTGCACCTCCATCACCGAGGGCTGCCCACCCTGGCTTCGACGCCAATCCACTACCTCAGTGCATCTGGCGTCGACCAATGCCTGGTCGGTGGCGCGACACGTTGGGGTGGCGACGGCGTTGGTCGCTTGAATCGTCACTGCAACGGTGGTAGAAGGATCCTCCCTACCCAGCGCGCGGCAAGGAGGACGTCATGTCCCGAGGTGGCCTCGCCAGACTCCTGCGCTCTAGCAGTGTCTCGCTGCTGGTGTGCTCCGCTGTCGTCTGCGCTTGATCCGACTCGGTGGACATCATCCGAAAGAGGAATACGATGGCCACCATGACGGAGCGCAGGGCTCGCCGGACACGCCGGAGCTTCACTGAGGACTACAAGGCCGGGGCGGTCCGGCTCGTGCTCGACGAAGGGAAGACGGTCGCCGCCGCCGCGCGGGATCTCGGACTCACAGAGTCCTCGCTCCGCAATCGGTTGGCCTACGCGGGCACCGCAAGGGACTCCACGAACTGCGCGCACAGCTCAAGGCAGAGTCGAGCGCCGACGGCGCTAGTGTCGGGATAGCGTGCGAAAGGCAGAAAGCTCGCCACCAGCGTCGCTACGAGTTCAACGTGCGTCGGCCGGGAGCCGGCCCTCCAAGCCAATCGAATCCCCTGCTTTGCAGCCGTAATGGCACCGCACACGCGCTGAACACTCGTCGAAGGCGGCACTGCGGGCGGAGGCATCTCAAGCCCCCAGTCCAAGAGGAGGGCAGGGAGCACCGACAATAGAGCCTCAAGATCATCTTTGGACCACACAAAAGTCCGACACACCGCCGCTGCGACAAATCGACCAAAATCCTTTAGGACGTATCCCTCGTGAGTTGCCTCGAAGTCAATGACGCACGGGTACTCAGCGCCTGGTTTACCGACGACCAAGATATTGTCGAGATGGAGATCGCCGTGGCAGACAGATCGATAGGAGCGAACAACTTGAAGCTCCGATGTCAACTGTGCGACTGCGCCGTCCGTGTGCCCAACGCCCTCAATGCAATCGAGCATTGACGAGATCCAGTCGACTGCAACCCGCATGCGAACCTGCGGAGACGATTTGACCAAATCGAAGCCGTGACACTGCGAGCACTCGGTCACGAGGCGAGTGAGCTCGGAGTGGCTAAAGATGGGGAACTCGGCAAACACGTCGATCGTGGCAGATGTGGCGTGACCGTACCAGGGTCGGAGAGCGCGTTCGAACAGTTCGACGCAAAGGCCCTGTGTTCGATCCAATGGTGCTGACATGAACCAGTTGTTCAGTGTCCTGGGCGTCTCGTCCTCAGTGAAGACGTAGGAAGTGAGCGCGCCTTGGACGAACTGCTTCGCGTCATCCGGCTCGGTAATGACAGCCTTCGATTCATCGCACCGACTGGCTCTGTACCGCGGGTGAAGGCGCTGTGCATACTTTGCGAAATTCTTTACTTCACGACCGACCCGCTCTGCAGTATCCAGCTTGAAGAGGCCGAGAGGGCCAAACTCCGCCGAGCAGACGAAGGTGGGCACGCGGCGCTCTCGGAAATCGTGACCTCGCAATGAGATGTCGCCACCGAGAACCTGGTAGTGCCGATCGACCACGTCTGCCGCGAGAATCGCTACCGCTTCGTGCTCGACGGTGATGGGCTTCCCCGAGTCCGCAGCCCAGGGATTGGGACGGACGACTCTGACCCGCTTTGAGTGCTCCGCCATGGTGCGAATCTGCTCCGACCAGACTTCGAACTCTGGCTCTTGCGGGTTCAGCACTTGACTCAAGAGCCGGTTAGCACGGCGTGGATCCCAGGCACCCATCTCGAGCAGAATCGTCGAGGCGGCGGCTCGGTCAGATTCCGAGGCACGCCAGAGTTTCAGGAGCTTTTCGGCAAATGCCCAGCGCTCGCAGCCCGCGAGGCGCGTGTCGTACGGTACCCGGGACGGCGGAACGCGGCCGGGGCCGGCACTAGCCAGAATGGTCCCCGCCGTGTGCTGCAGCCACTCGCTCAACCGCTCTGCCGCGGTGCTCATGAACTGCAGGGGCATCAAGCCGTCATGACTAGCTATTCGACAGATAGAGAAGCTCACTCTCAGCAGGAGAAGGAAGTCCGCATCCGAGTAGCGCAGCTCCGCTTGAATGGTCGTGAGGTAGCCGAGGAAGTCGTAGACAACGTGCGGTCGGCTGGCAGGCCAGTACTTTGCGAGTTGACTGTTCCAGTAAGCAGACGCTAGCCAAGCGGACCGCCCATATCGGTAGTCCTCCGGTGACGCCTGGCCAAAATCGAGCGATTCAGCAAGGCGGCGACTGGCCCTGGCGTTCTCTTGGAGCGAACGGGGCGTGCTGGAGTGGGCCAGTCGCACGAGACGTGGTTCAAGGTCCTGGAGGTCTTTGTCGAGAGGAACGAATTCTGTGAAGGTTCGTCCCTGGTCACCGACGCGCATGATGTCTGCCAGCGCCTGGCGGAAGTTCTCGTGTGCAACCTGCTGGGGTTCCCCGTTGGCTCCTAGTGGAATCGTCGCGAAGTGCTCGAACATCGTTTCGAACCGATCCCGGAAAGGCATCGGAGTCGGAGGCGAGAAGATGTATTTTCGACGCGTGCCTTGTCGCTGAGGCTGCGCAGTCGGCTCTGGTATGTCGGCAGACACGTCACTCGTCCCGTCGGCTGGCTCTACCGCAGTCGCGGACAGGGCAGTTGCGAAGATGTCGAGGATGTCAGACTCGGATAGGCGGCCGGATGACGGCAGCGCAGCTCGAGTGTCCTCCAGCGACTTCTTGAATGTCTCGTTGTTCGCCGCACAGTGCTCGTAGCCGGCGCATGCGGTCGAGACCAGAGCAGTGCGCAGCGGCTCTGGCACGCGTCCCGCGAGGAACTTCGCCGAGTTAGCTAGACGCCACGAGGCCCCGAACATTGATTTCGGCTGATCTAGCTCGAAGGACTGGAGCTTTCGAAGTTCCTCAGCTCCCGCTTCGAACGCCAGACCGTGTTTGTCGAATAGCGACAAGGTCGCGTTAATCGCGTCCCTAGCAAACGAAGCATCCATCAGAGGTGCCCTCGACTGAGTGCATGGCCGCGACGACGGCCATCAGGTGGTGCGAGAATACTCAGCCGTGCTGATGAGGTTGTCAACGCGAATCAGCCAAGGAGTTCGTCCAAACGGAGCTGGTTCCCCGCCAGGGCCGACGGCGCATTGCAGCGCGTCTCGAACGGAACAAGCCACTTCTCTTGTCCCGGCACGGAAGGGCGGTGAGCAAGAAAGCTGTAGCCGTCGAACTTGCTTCTGCGGCCCGTGAACTGTGTAGAAATTGTGTAAGGTCGGTTTGAAACCGCCGATGAACACCGGCGTTTACGGCTTCACACCGATGAACATCTTGAGGGGGTAAGTCGTTGACCTGACTGCGAAATGAGGTGCGTCAGCGTCGCTTGGTGATACTCGCCCGAGTCGCTTTCCAAGCGTGCTCCTTCAACCACTCGGACATCTCTCCGTGTCTTTAGAATCAGCAGTGTGCCGGCTAGTGGCTGAGCCGGAAAGCCCAAATTGTGTCAGAAATCGTGTCAGCCCCCTCACGGTGCCCGCGATCATTCAAGGCGATGCTCCCGTGTCCGGCTGACGTGCCGACACCGTCTCTGCGCACCGCTCTAGCATAGCCGTCGGTACGCCGGCCAAGGACCAGCCAACGTGGTGATGCCGCGCAACTCCATGCTCAGGTGTGAGCCAGCCGCCCGAGTCATTCGGAATCATACGCCTGGATAGCCGCCGGCAGGACTTGAGTGACCGCAACGCCCGCTGCAGGCAGTCCCACCAACACGGCGCTGATGACTTCGTCCCGTGACGCGCCTGCGCCCTTGGCGACCTTCACGTGAAACGGAACGCCACTCTCCAGACGCAATCCGGCCAGCACGGCAAGATACGCGAGATGCGCAGTCTTCTTGTCCAGCGCGCTCGCGACGTCGAGCTCCTGCACTCCCGCCAGCCACGCCGCGGCGTGTTTGGGCGCCGAGTCCAAGAACACTTGAAAGGCCTCGCTGACACCGCTCATCTTTCCCGTCATGATTTCTGCTCCTCGAACATTCAAGCCGCTTGCTAGGGGGGTGTTTCACGCCTCACTTCGCGCACAGCGGGTTCATCGTCATTTCGGTGCGCTCGTTCGACACGTCTCCGACCGTCGTCTTCAGCCCGCGGAGCAGAAACCGAGCAGTGATCCACGGTACTGACCCCCCGGCATTCGTGAAGCCGTTGTGAGCGTGGCGGAGTGTCACCAGATGAGCGTCGCGCGCACGGTCGCGTTGCGACCCACCTCCGGCGCGTTGGTGTAGGTGCCGTTGAGCTTGTACACGGTGTAGCGCTTGTCGAAGAGGTTGGTGATCCCGGCATCCACGCGGATGCGTCCAGAACCCGGCGCCCAGGTCGACAGCAGATCGTGTACGACGTAGCCGGCACGCCGGCGGGCGACGGTCGCGTCATAGTCCTGGGCTCGCGCCGCCGTCGTCGTCCAAGCGAGCCTGGCGCCCAATCGTTTGATCGTGTAGCCGAGCGTGACGACGCCTTTGTCCGGCGGTGAATAGAGTCCGTTGCCGGTGGTGCGATCAGTGACGCGGATCACGCTGTAGTTGAGGATGACGTCGGCGCCCCGGTTGGTATACGTCGCCGTGAGCTCCGCGCCAGGCCGCGACGCCTTGGCGATATTCTGGAATTGTTGGATCGGACGAATACCCAGAGCAGGATGACGGTAGGTTCCGATGACCGTGCTCGTGATCAGGTCCGTATCGCGCGTGCCGAAGACGGAACCGCGCACGGTGAGCCGGTCAGCCGACCCGAAGACGCCGTCTTCCTGCCATGAGACCCCGCCTTCGTATTGCACCGAGCGCTCGGACCTGAGATCGGGGTTGGGACTGAAGTTGGACAGGTTCGTCAGGACGAACGAGAACTGGTAGATCTCGGTCAGGGACGGAGCCCGGAAGCCGCGGCCAACGCTCGTGTACAGCCGCAGCGCAGGCGTGGCCGCCCACGCGACGCTGACCTTGGGCGAGGAGCTCGTCTGATTGGTGTCGCCCAGTTCGGTATCGGCCGGCCGATTGGAGAATCGGTCCCATCGGACACTGGGCGTGACGAACCAGCGTGTACCGAACGCGATCTCGTCCTGTGCGAAGACGCCGGCCGCCAACTGCGTGCCCTTCGGATTGATCGAATTGAGCACGCCGTTGGCGAGGGCGACCTGCGCGTCCCGAAATACATCGAAGCCGTAGATGAGACTGTGGCGTCCCACGGGGCTGGCGAACGAGGTGGCATGTTGAAGGGCCGCACCCCAGGTCGTGAAGCCGGTGGAGGACTCCGGCTGCGAGATCGCGGCGTTGGCCTCTGTCAGGGTGTCCAGTTGTGAGCGGTATACGGTGGCATGTACCCGCCGGTCCTCCAGCGTCACCGTCGTCACGTGCTGGTCCGTGTGGTTCATTTGCATGAATGGGAACGTCGAGTCCGCCTGCGGATTGTTGGAGCGGAAGTTCTTCTCTCTGTAGGAATGGTGCGTGAATGAGAGCCTGCGCTCGCCCGCCTGCCAGCCGCTGCTGACCAGCGCATTCGTGCCGTGGCCGTCGTTGGGCGTGAGGAAGGTGCCGCCGCCCTGGCGGATCGGAGCCCACGTGTCGTAGCTCACGGCGACCAGTCCATCGACGGAGCCGGTGCGGCCGTACGCCTGCAGCAAGCCCTTTCCGTCGTCATTCGCGTCGGCAAAGCCGCCAGTCACCCGGACGCCGGCCCTGCGGCCGGGTTCGAGCTGATCGAGCGCAGTCACCGTACGGAACGACACCACGCCGCCCATGCCTCCGGTGCCGTAGAGGGACGAGGTCGATCCCCTGATGACCTCGGCCGAGCGGAGCAACGATGGATCCATGAAGAAACTCGCGATGAGCGTGCTGCGGTCACCGTTCATGCGAGCGCCGTTCAGAAGCGTTGTCACCTGCCGGCCCGTGAATCCGCGCACGGCCGTGACCTGTCCGGCAGCCCGCGGCCCGCCGGCAATCTCGACGTTCGGCAGGCGGCCGAGGACATCGCCGATCGAGGCGGACTGGCGCAGCCAGAAATCGTCGCTGGACACGACGCTCACGGACGCGGCGACCGCGTCGATCGATTGTGTGCTTCGTGTCGCACTCACCACCACCTGCTCCGATACGCCGAGGCGCACCTCAATCTCCACCGCCTCGACGTCACCCGCAGCGGGCACCCGCACGACTCGGCGAGTCGGCGTCCAGGGGCCCGACTGCGCCACCTGGAAGATGTAGGTCCGCCCGCGTGTCAACCGGACAGTGAACGCGCCGTCGGCTGCAGCCCGCACCGATTGCGTGGGTGCGGTCTCGCCCTCACTCACGGCAATCTCGACGTCGGCAAGGCCTTGGCGGGACGCGTCGACGACTCGTCCAACGACCTCGACGTCTGCCTGAATCGCCTCGGTCGGCTGGGCCTGCACCGGCGTTGCGAGGAGTGCGCACGCAACCACCGCTAACAACGAACGACACATACACACCTCATGGAGTGGGCCCGGCGACGTCTGTTCGCGCCAGACCTGGATGCTTCACGCAACGCTACGGACGCCGGGGCCACGGATTCGACAGCGCCGGATTGGTGAGAAAGCGAGGGTCGGTGAGGCTCTCCAGGAAGGCGACGAGATCGTCGACATCAGCCTCAGTGGCCTTGAATCCCACGATGAGCGAATCACGCAGCGGGCTGGGGTGCCCTGATGTCGCAGCAGCGCGTCCGCCGACGGCGTAGTGGCCCGTGATCACCTCACGCAAGGTGGCGATGGCGCCGTCGTGCATGTAGGGGGCGGTGACCGCGATATTGCGCAGGCTCGGACTGCGGAACTTGCCTTCGTCCCACGCATCACCGGTGAACGGACGGATCCCGTGATTGTCGGCCGGATAGGCGCCCTTGCCGTCCAGGTCATACAACCCGGTGTTGTGGAACCCGAACTCCGGGTAGGCCAGACGCCGGTGCTGGACGTTGTCGGTGAAGGTGAATCCACCGTGACAGTGCGAACACTCGAGCTCTTCGCCGAAGAAGAGCGCCTCACCCCGCTTGGCGGCGGCGGAAATCGCATCCGGCTGACGTCCGTACTTGTACTTGTCGTACGGCGACTCGAACGAAATGAGCGTCCGTTCGAAGCTTGCGATGGCCTTGGTGATCGACGAGAGCGTGACCGGATCCTTGTCGTCCGGGTAGGCCTGGTGGAACAGCGTCCGATAGCGCGAGTCGGCCGCGAGCCGTGCGATGAGGTCGGCCTCACGCCCTTCCATGCCCAGTTCGATCGGATCGCGACCGAAGATCGGCGTGAGCATCTGGCGCTCGAGCGCCTTCTGCGTCGGGTTGGCCCAGGTGAGGACCGGCAGGTAGGCCACGTTCGTGAGCGACATCGCACTGCGAACGCCCGGCTTCCCGTCAACGCCGGGCGAGAGGGCGCGGCCGTCGGTGAAGGCCTTCTCCTGAAGATGACACGTCCCGCACGACATGCTGCCGTCGACTGACAGGCGCGTGTCGTAGAAGAGGTGGCGGCCGAGCGCCACCTTCGCCTCGCTCATCGGGTTGTCGGCCGGAACGACGGGCTCCGGCACCCAGGCCGGCTTGTCCCAGCCATAGGATGCCTGACCAGCGACGACCAACTGTCCCACGACGGCTGCCGCATAGATGCCCACGCTGACGGCCAGCACGTGCCGCCACATCCGGGACCGCGCGCTGAAAAACGCCGCCACGGTCTACCGCTGCCGGAAGAACCGCTGCTGTCCAGCGGGCTGTGCACCGAAGGGCAAACCAAAAGCGCGCATGAGCACCGGACAATCGGCGTCGTCAACCCCCGACATACAGCCGGGCGCCGACTCCGGGGCGTTCACGTCCAGGTTGGTGTCGCTGACGAGGGCGCCGAGATCCGCCACGATCACGTTCGTCGCGGGATCGAAATGGTCGAACGTCACCGCCACCCGGTTCGGGTTGCGGCACTCGGTGGCCGGTGAGGTGAGCGAACTGGACGCGCAGGCGGTGCTCCCCAGGTGAATCGAGAATCCCGCCGCCCGTTGTGGCGGCTTGGGCTTCGGAGCGTCCGTCGGGGCGGCCTTGGCGGCTTTGGCAATCCGCTCCATTTGCGCCACACGGTCCTTCATCGACGTCTCCGCGCCCATGGCGTCCTGTGGCTGACCGCTGGTGGCCATGTCGATCTTCACGAACTTGTAACCGGACTGCCAGGCCCAGAACATCGCCGAGATGTTGAGCGGCGAGGGCGCAATCGTGGGATCCGCGTGATTGAGGTCGAACGGCACGCCCAGCGTGAACCGCACGCCACGGTAGTTGCCCTTGGGCGCGGTGCCGGTAATCGCCGTGTGCAGGCCTGGGTTGCCGTTGTGGCACGGCCCCGTGCCATCTTCGAAGTCGAGCAGGGCCAGGTTCTCGACCTGCCAGAGGTCATCCTGATCCAGTTGCACCGGAGTCGCCTGCCCACGGTCGTCGAGCAGTTCCACCCGGGAGACGTAGAAGCGCAGGTCCGACGGCGTGATGCGCGAACCGGTGACCCCCATGTGTTCGTAGCTCTGCCCGCAGGCAAAAGTCTTGTCGCCGACGACGGCCGCGAACCGGAGCTCGATCGTCTCGGTTTCGGCGGCCGAGACGGCTGCGAACGGCACCAGCGCGAGTAGGAGGGCGAGTGTCTTACGCATCGATATGTCCTTGGTAACTGTGGTTTCTCGGCCAGGTGTCGGGCGCAGTGCCAGGCGTTCGCCTGTTGCACCGTCATTGCTCCGCCTCGCGCCAGAGACCGCAGACTGACCCCGGCACCTTCGGTCGCGGTCTTCGATTCGTGGACTCACCGTGGCGAGTGAGACGAGTATCCTGACCTGACCGGAGAGCACCACAGCGGGTCGTGCAGCGAGCAAGCGAAGTCCAGCAGTGAACCGTAGGGTGTTCGCGGCGAAAGGCGGCGCGTCACGTTGACGCAGTTACCGAGTAGGTGGGCGCGCAGGTCGACGTGGCCGCAGGCAATGTCCCGCAGCCGCCAGACCGGATCGCGTTCTTCCTTCGTGGTGGCGCCGCGAGCCGGCATCGCCGATGGGAAAAATGGACGGGCGCGAGCGCGTCGTCACAGCGATGAATCCAGCGCCCGGTCGCTCGGCGACCGGCTGCCGATCGGACCGCGCCCGCTCAATCGACCAGTGAATGCTCCAGCGCGTAGCGCACGAGCTCGGCGTTCGTCTTCAGGCTGAGCTTCTCCAGCACACGGGTCCGATAGGTGCTGACCGTCTTGTCGCTGAGCGAGAGCATCGCGGCAATCTCGGACACTGTCGTTCCCGATCCCAGCAGCCGCAGCACCTCGAACTCACGCTGCGACAGCCGCTCGTGCGCCGACCGGTCAGCGTCGTCGTCGAAATCGGCCACCAGTATCTCGGCCAGCTTCGGACTCACGTACTTTCCGCCGCGCAGCACCTTGCGCACCGCGCCGGCGATCTCGGCGTGCGGGCTGTCCTTCATGATGTACCCAGAGGCCCCGGCGCGAAACGCACGCCGGGCATACTGCTCCTCCGAGTGCATGCTGAGCACCAGCACCGGCACCCGCGGCCGAACCCGCTTCAGCTCCTGCAGCAATCCCAGGCCGCTGTCCTTGCCGAGCGAGAGGTCCAACACCACCAGATCCCAGTGCCCCTCGCCTATTAGCGCCAGCGCTTCGGCGCGCGTCGCCGCCTCGGCGAAAACGGTCGCCGCGGGCTCGCGCTCGAGCATCCGCTTCAGCCCTTCACGCACCACCTGGTGGTCATCGACGATCAAGATTCTTGCCGTGGCAGGTTCCTCGCTCGAAGGCGAACGGCGACCACGGTCCCTCTGCCGGGAGAGGAAATCTCGACGGTGCCGTCGACCAGGGCGGCGCGCTCACGGATGCCGATCAGACCGAGGGCGGTGGGACTCGTCAGTGCGGCAGCGGGAATGCCCACGCCGTTGTCGCGGACCTCGAGCGTCAACTCGCCGTCGCGTTCTTCCAGGACGATGTTGACGACCGTCGCCCGGGCGTGACGGCTCACGTTCGTCAGCGCCTCCTGCACAATCCGGAACAATGTCGATGATTGCTCGCCGGACGGCAGGTGATCCCCGTCGTCAAGGAGGACGTCCAGGCGGCAGGTGACGCCGGTCACCCGCTGGAACTGCTGCACCTGCATCTCGAGCGCGGCGACGAGGCCGAGGTCATCGAGGCCGGCGGGCCGCAGTTCAGATGCGATGCGGCGAACGCTGTCGATCGTGGCGTCCACCAGACCGGTCGCGGCGGCAAACCGATCGTGCAGCGAGGCCGGAGGCTGCGCCGGGACGACGGTGAGGTCCTTCTCGAGCGTTTCGAGATCCCATCGCACCCGGGTCAGCGTCGCTCCGAGTTCGTCGTGAAGCTCACGGGCGATTCGCGTCCGCTCCTCTTCGCGCGCCGCTTCGACCCGTTCGCGCATGGCGAGGTCGCTCCTGGTCCGCTCGGTGACGTCGCGCAAGATGCAGAACGCGGCAACTGTCTGGCCCGTGCGGGACCGCCGCGCGACCGCGCTGCCGTCCAGGTGCACGGTGCCTCCCTGACTGGTGCGCCACCGTACGCAAAACTCGCGCACTCCCCTGTTCTCGACGTCCTCGAGCATCTGGGTGACGACCGGCTGGTCGTCATCCAGCGCCAGATGCTGGATGACGCTCATCGACAACAGTTGGGCGCGTGAGTACCCGGTGACCTGCTCGCCGCGCCGATTGACGTCGAGTATGCGACCCTCCGAGTCGACCAACAGAATCACGTCGTGGGATGTCTCGAAGAGCTCCCGGTAGCGCGCCTGCTCCTCGGCGGCACGCAGTTCCGGGGTCTCGAGGACTTCCCACGCGCCACGCCGTTTCGCCACGGCGAACTGATGCTCACGCGCGACGTCCAGGATCTGGATCGCGCCCTCCCCGAGCGGATAGCTGCACAGCACGACCATAGGGCGACCGCGAATCGCATTGTCGAGTGATCGCTCATAGGCCGCGAAGGCGGGCCAGAGGTCGGCGCGCAGCCAGTCTTCGTTGCCGTTTGCCCGCATCCCCGTGTGTCCGCGGGCCAGCGCGGCGTCGAGCTTCTCGTGCCAGGAGCGAAGCACCCGAGCGGCATCGAAGCTGCCATCCTTCAGGTACCAGTCCGAGCTCCGGATGATCTCGAGGCGCCCTTCGGCGACGTGCCGGTCCACCTCCGGCAGACTGCCCCGCAGTGCCGCTTTGGCGTCGTCGATGCTGAGGGTCGGCGACACGACCCACAGGCAGTACTCGTCTTTCTCCAGTCCGGCGCTGAAGAAGGGGACGAGGGTCTCGAGGAGATCCTGCGGAGTGGCGTAGAAATGGCAGAGGTGCGTTCCCCAGGGGAGATCGCTGACGCTGACGGCGAGCGGCGACACTGGCGACGTCAACGTAGGGCCTTGGCCGAGGATCCTACACCTTCGAGGCACGGTCGTCCTGCCCAATTCGCCCACGAGCGTGAGAGGCCGGCGCGCCTGTCGGGAAACGACTACACGAGGACTCCGCCCCACCTGACAGACGCGCCGGGCCGCACGCCATACGCTAGGTCGGTACTTCCGGGGATGCGATCTCCGTCCTGAATCCGATCCAGCATGACTGACAGACCTCTCGCCGACGAAATCGCCGCGACTACGAACTCCACAGGCATCGACGGCCCGCTGCCTGCAGCGCGCGATCGCGTGCCGGCCGAACGGGACCGCGCGGTCGTCGACATGATTCCGCATGTGGTGTGGACCACCGACGCCACCGGATTCGCGGAATACCTCAATCGCTGGGGCGCGGAGGACCTAGGCGTGACGCCCGACGCCATCCATGGCTGGAACTGGTTGCAGCTCGTCCACCCAGAAGACGCGGAGCAGGCGCGCAGCGGATGGGAGGCCGCGCTCAGGAGCGGGGCACTCTACGTGAACGAGTACCGTCTGCGGCACCCGGATGGCTCATACCACTGGCATGCGGCCCGGGCGGTGGCTGTTCGCGGCGACGATGGGGGCATCCAGCGATGGGTCGGCACGTGGACCGACATCGATGACCGGAAGCGCGCGGAACAACGCCTGGCGCACGATGCTCGGTTGCTCTGCCAGGTGCGCGATGCGGTCATCGTGACTGACATGGCCGGCGTCGTGACCCACTGGAACCAAGGAGCGGAGCGCGTCTTCGGGTGGACGGCCGCGGACATGGTAGGCCAGCCGCTCCGGCGTCGATTCCCCGAATCGGCTCAATCCTCCGTCGGCGAACTGACCGCTCGGCTCGCGGCCGGAGCGGGGTTCGTCGGCGAGTTCGAGGACTACAGGAAGGACGGCTCCCGCGTCTGGATCGATGCGCGTGTGAGCACCATCACGGATTCGGCAGGCCGGCCGATTGCCATCATGGGAATCTCGCACGACATCTCCGCGCGCAAACAGGCCGAAGCCGAGCGCGACCGGCTCGATGCCGAACTGAGGAATCTCGTCGAACATCTGGAGACGACCAACCTCGCGCTGCGAGCCAGCGAAGAGCGGTGTCGCCAGATCACCGACAGCATCAGCGAAGTCTTCTGGCTGACGACTGTCGACAAGAGCGAGATCCAGTACCTCAGCCCGGCGTTCGACTCCATCTGGGGCCGCAGTCGCACCGAGGCGATGACAATACCGACCGTCTGGATGGACGCGATCCACCCCGAGGATCGGGATCGGGTCATCAAGGCGGCAGCGACCGAACAGGTGCGCGGCGACTACGACGAAGAGTACCGAATCGTCCGGCCGGACGGCGAGGTCCGATGGATCCGAGACCGCGCATTCCCCGTACGGGACGAGGACGGCCGGGTGGTGCGCGTCGCCGGCGTTGCCGAGGACATCACGATCCGGCGCCACCTGGAAGAACAGCTCCGCCAATCCCAGAAGATGGAAGCGATCGGCCAGCTGGCTGGAGGCATCGCGCACGACTTCAACAATCTCCTGATGGTCATCGGCGGCAACAGCGACTTGCTCTTGGCGAGCTCGGCTGACCTGGACCGCGAACTGGTCGAAGAGATCGTCAAGGCTGTCGCACGCGCCGCCGGACTGACACGGCAACTGCTCGCCTTCAGTCGTAAACAGGTGCTGGCACCGCGACTGCTCGACCTCAATGTGGTGGTCGCAGACACCGAACGCATGTTGCGCAGGGTCATCGGCGAGGACATTGCGCTGATCACGCAACTGCAACGCCCGCTGCCGCCAATCAAGGCAGATCTGGGCCAGTTGGAACAAGTCCTGCTGAACCTCGCCGTGAACGCCCGGGATGCCATGCCGCTCGGTGGCATGCTGACGATTCGGACCCTGGTGGACGGCGGCGACGTCGTCCTGGACGTCACCGACACCGGCATCGGGATGAGCGACGAGGTGAAGCGCCGCGTGTTCGAGCCGTTCTTCACGACGAAGCCGGTCGGAAAGGGCACCGGCTTGGGCCTCGCAGCCGTGCACGGTTTCGTCGCCCAGAGTCACGGGCGTATCACGGTTGACAGCGAGGCGGGGCGAGGCACCTCGTTCCGGATCTCGCTGCCAGCGGAGACCGCCACACCGCGGGACGGACGCGATCAGGAGTCCGAGAAGCTGGCGCTCGCCTACGGCACCGAGACGATCCTGCTGGTGGAAGACGAAGAGGGCGTTCGTGCCCTGACCGAGCGCATTCTGCGACGCGCCGGCTATCACGTGCTGAGCGCCGCCACCGGAACGGAGGCGGAAGATATCGCCGAGGCGGATGCGACTCCCATCGACCTGCTATTGACGGACGTCGTCATGCCGGATCGTTCCGGTCCTGTTCTCGCTGGACAGCTTCTCGTGCGACACCCGGAGATGAAGGTCCTTTACGTGTCGGGCTACACCGACGACGCAGTGGTGCGGCGTGGCGTCGTGGGCGAAGGAATGGCGTTTCTGCAGAAGCCCTATTCGCCGAGCGTCCTCACAAAGAAGATCCGAGACGTTCTCGGAGCCGAGACATCTTCGTGAACCCGACCCCCTGAGCCAACCAAACGGCCGGAGCACCTGAGTTGAGGAATGAGCACGGGTCTTCCCGGCAGCGACCGAGTGAGGAGATGGCGTCCTCCGCCTCGCCTCAGTCACACTCTCCGGACGCAGCGCGCACACGCAGCCGTGGCCGACTCCCTCGGGAGGAGGGGCGGCCCAGATCCGCCGCTGCCCTTCGCACACACTCGCGCAACCAGGCGTGTACGGGATCCGCATGCATGCGCGGATGCCAGAGCATCGATACCGTGATCGACGGCAGCGTGAACGGCAGTGTAAAGGTCTTCATGCCCGCACGGAGCGCTGCCGTGTGACGCTCGGGCACTGTCGCGACGAGGTCTGAACCCCGCGCGACCGCGATCGCCGTCGCGAAACCGCTCACCGTCGTCATCACGTGGCGCTCGAGTCCGAGCGCCGCGAGCGCCTCCTCGACCCACCCGCGATCGACGGTCCGGCGCGAAATGCCGACGTGCGCGGCGGCGGCGTAGTCGGCCGCGGTCACACGCCGCTTGCGAAGCGTGTGACCTGCACGCACCACGCCGATCATCCGATCGGCGAACAGCGGCACCTGCCGCAGCTCCGGACTGGTCGTCTCGTCCACCACGCCCGTCTCCACGTCGACGCTGCCATCTCTCAGCCCCGCGGCATCCCGCGTCTGCCTCGCGACGAATCGCAGCCGAATCCCAGGCGCGTCCTTCCTGACGCACGCGACCAAGCCTGGACCGAACGTCTCGACGAATCCCTCGCTCGTCCTGAGCGTGAACGTACGGACGACACGGCGCAGGTCGGGCGCCGTGGCCGGCAGCAGGACGGCCTGAGCCTCTTGAATCAACTGGCCGACGCGGTCGCGCATCTCGGTCGCGCGCGGCGTCGGCACGAGCGTCCGACCCGCCTTGACGAGAATCGGATCACCCACCGCGTCGCGCACCCGCGCCAGCGCCCGGCTCATCGCCGACGGGCTCAGGTGCAGGCGCTGTGCCGCGCGGACGACGCTGTTCTCGCTCAGGACCGCGTGGAGCACGAAGAGCTGGTTCAGGTCAGGTGTCGGCATGCGTGACGATGGCACGCGTTGATGACTGGCGTCAAATGCACGCATCGAGTGCATACGTTGCGTCTTCCGCCATACCTGGACGGCCGCTAGGCTGGCTTCCATGTTCGCGGTTGTCGACACCACTCACGCACCACGAAAGGAATCCGCCATGTGGAAAGCCGTTGCCGCTGTTGCTCTCGTTCTCATCAGCCTCGCAACCACGACCGGGCGTGCACACGCCCAGTCGTCGGTGGCCACCAGACCTGGAATCGAACTGCTCGTCCCCTCGGGCACCGTCGTTCCCACCGGCGCGCAGGAAGACGACGTGAAGCGCGCCAGGCTGACGGCGATCCAGGCCTCATATGGACTGCGCCCGGACCTCGTGCTCACCTCCACGGTCGGCTGGGCGCGCACGACTCCCGTCGGCCTGGGTCCCGAGGCGAAGCTCGACCTGTTCACGTATGACGCTGGCGTCGAGTACCGCCTGCCACGTCGAAGCGCCGACCGCCGCATCAACTTCAAGCCGTTCACCGGCATGGGCGCCGGTGCGCGGACCCGCAGCTACCGGAACGCAGATGTCGCCACGACGCACGGCTTCGCCACGTATGCCAGCGTCGGTGGCGAGCTCGGCGTCTCACGGGTGCGGGTGCGGCTCGAGGTGCGCGACTACCTGACCTGGGTGACCCCGCCCGGCGCCTCTGGCGCCACGCGCCGCAACGACGTCGCGGTCCTCGCGGGACTGCGCCTCGCCCTGCGGTGAGTCGCGATGGCTGGCACCCAGGTTACGAGGCATCCCATGCACTCCAGGCGTATCATGCTGGCCCCGACGCTCCTGCTCGCGCTCGCCGTTGTCCCTGCCGTTGGCGGCCTTGTGCGCCTGGCGGGATTGATGACAGGCCAGGCGACCGCTGAGACGGCGCGGTTCTTCGAGAGCCCTCTGCCCGTCACGATCCACATTCTGGCGGCGATGCCGTATTCGTTGCTTGGCGCACTGCAGTTCACCCCGGCGCTGCGGCGGCGCGCCGCCTGGCATCGCGCCGCGGGTCTGGCGCTCGTCCCGCTCGGCCTGATCGCCGCCCTGACCGGACTCTGGATAGCGCAGTTCTACCCGTGGCCGAAGGGCGACGGCGAGGCGGTGTACCTGATGCGAGTGCTCGTTGGTGTCGCGATGATCGTCGCGATCGCGCGTGGCGTCGCGGCACTCCGGCACCACGAGTATGCCGAACACGGCGCCTGGATGCTGCGCGGCTACGCGCTCGGCATGGGTGCCGGCACCCAGGTGCTCACCCATCTGCCGTGGTTCGTCTTCGCCGGTGGCACGCCTGGAGAGAGCAGCCGCGCCGTGATGATGGGACTGGGCTGGATCATCAACGCCCTGGCCGCCGAGCACGTGATCCGCAGCAGCTTCCGAGCCACGCCAGTCAACGTCAGGGTCGGGCCGCGTCGGCTACGCTCGGGGCTGGTCTCAACCACGTGAGGAGCAGGTCACATGACCAGGGAACCCGTCGCTGACTGGGCTGCCGCGCGCAGCGACAAGTGGCGCCGCCAACTCGCCGGGCTGGAGGCGATGCTGGCGCCGATCGACGAGCCGATCATCGAGGCGCTGGCGCTCGCCGCGCCGGTCCGCATCGCGGACGTCGGCTGCGGCAGTGGGGCGACGACCGTGGCGGTGTGGCGTCGGGCGCCCGCAGGCAGCGTGGCACGCGGGCTCGACCTCTCACCTGCGTTGATCGAGGTCGCACGACGACGGCATGGCGGGCGCGGATCGTCGCTCACCTTCGACGTCGCCGACATGGGAACGACGCCTCCGCCGGAGCCGCCCTACGACCGGCTGATCTCCCGGCTGGGCATCATGTTCTTCAACGATCCGCCGGCTGCCTTTGCGAATCTGCGGCGCTGGCTCGCCCCCGGTGGACGCTTCGCGTTCGCGGTGTGGGGCCCTGTCGGGGAAAACGCGTGGATCACCGCCACACGAGCCGCCGTCGCTGAAGCGATCGACCTGGCGCCGATCGACCCGTTCGCGCCTGGACCGTTCCGATATGGAGATGTCGCACCGCTGGTTTCGCTGCTCGTACGCGCCGGCTTCGTCGACGTGACCGCGACGGACTGGCAGCAGGCGATCCCCATCGGCGACGGGCTGACGGCGCCAGGCGCGGCGCAGTTTGCGCTCGCCTCCTTCTCGTCATTCGCGGAGCTCCTCGCGACTGCCGGAGGCGACGCGCCAATCAGGGCTCACCGCGCGCTGGCGGCGCGGTTCGCGCCGTACGAGCAGCAGGGTACTGTGCGAATGCCTGCCAGCGTTCACATCATCACGGGACGATCGTCCTGCCCTGACTCGAGGTGAGCGACGTGGAGGCGAGGCGATGGCGAGGCGGAGCGACTCAGCGCAGTCGCTCGAGAGCGACGGCGTCTCGCGCATCTCACGACGTCACGGACGAAAGCCTGCCTTGTTCGCGAGGCGCGCCTTCTCCTGAGCGGCGCGCGCATCATCGGCCACCTTCTGCTGTCGGGCGGTTTCGCGACTCGGCGCATCGCGCTCATCCAGTCGAACGGCTTCCGCGGCGGCTGCCCGCGCGAGCGCATCGAGGGGGAGAGACGTCACGATCATCCGGAACGCCGACCCATACGACGATCGGTACAACACCACCGAGGCGTCGGCGTCGCCCCAGCGCGCCACCGCTCGCCAGGACTCCTGTGCCGTCTGCGAGCTGTCGAGGCTCGCGTCCGGCATCTCCGACATGGCGCCGTACGCTGACGA
Source organism: Vicinamibacterales bacterium (assembly GCA_050183995.1). Classification (GTDB taxonomy): domain Bacteria; phylum Acidobacteriota; class Vicinamibacteria; order Vicinamibacterales; family CAVVIG01; genus CAVVIG01. The sequence continues at coordinate 78,627 of JBFXAT010000008.1, read as the reverse complement.
GATGGCCTCGATCATGTCTGCGTCCGTCATCCCCTTCGTCCGTTCGAGCTCGTAGTCGATCACGATTCTGAAGAGCTGATCGCTGAAGAAACTGAACGCAATCTGGCGAACCGGATCGGCAGCAAGCGCCGAGGACGCAGTGGCCGCATACGGCAGCCTCCACTGCAGCTCCTGTATGAGCGCCGGCCGTTCGTGAACGGTCTTGACCTCCGAAACGGCGACACCGGTCAGGGCCGATACCGAAGACAGATCGCCGCCCAATTGAAACTGCCGGTAGCGGGGACCCGGCTGCGCGTACAGCAGCTGCGCACACAACAGCAATCCGACGCACCCAATGGCCAGGCGGCGATCGGCGGTCACGAGCGGCTGTCCGTTCGCGCGTTCGTCGCGTACAGAATCTCCCCGACGGTCGGTGACGAGCCGCCGCTCCATAGGGCCATCACGATACCTGGCGGCACCAGCGACAGCGCGAGCAGGAAGGCGGTCGTGCTGACGGCAACGTTCACACCTGTCGCGAGAACGGATCCGATGATGAGCGCGACTGCGCCGAACCAGAATCCGACGAGCCGATTGCGAGTGATTGAATTCAACATGGGTTCGACCCTCCCTCGGGTCGCTTCTGACGGTGTGGCGAGTCGACCAGCGCGTGGAACCGCTCGGGCCTCGGCGCCCGACAAGGAGAGACACCTCCGCCCCGCGTCGGCTCAGCGACAGGATCTGGCAAGGATCGCAATCGCGTTGCCGGCTGAGTTTCAGAACGTCGCTGAGGGTGTAACGGATGCTTCATGTGCGCTCCGATCGAAGGCCGAAGTGGGCCCGTCGGCGCGCACCCAAGGAGGGGGCACTGCTCGAAACGCTGGCTGGCTCAGTGCGGTGTAACGAGTTTCACTATAACACGAGCGTGTGATCGTACCTGGTCCGCGTCGAACAGGCGTTCGCGAGCCACGCGCTATACTGGGGCGTCCAGGCTTTCCTGAGCCCTGCGGCCATTCCGGCCTTCAGCCCTCACCAAAGCACATCTTGGAGGGCTGCGTGTTACTTCACGAGTCGACCTCTGTTGTTCCCGCGATCACTGCCGCGCAATCGCGCGTTCTGAGCGACGACCACGCATTCGCCGCGCGCCGGGCGGCCTGGCACGCGCGAGGCCCCGGGCATCGACGTGCCGTTCGGCGAACGCACACGGTCGTCGTGGGCGGGTCTGGCATCGCGGCCACCCCTTTCGCTCCCGCGTACACGTTCCTGCGCCCGTGAGGCGGGCCGTCGATCGTCGATTCGGGAGGCGCCGCGCGACGCCAACCCAAAGACCCTTGCGCGATGAGCTCCTGAGCATCGAAGGGCTCGAAGAGCGCGCGCTGGCGCTCGCCGCCAGCTTCACGACCGATCCCAACCCGCGGCGGCGCGCCCAGAACATCCTTCCGCGGTTCGAGGACAACGTTAGGGTCTTGCGCAACGCCTATCGCACCTTGGCCGACGATGTGCGGACCGGACAGTTCGTCGCGTCCGGAGCGGAGTGGCTGCTCGACAACTTCCATCTGGTCACCGCTGAAGTCACCGACATCCGCCGGAATCTCCCGCGGACCTACTATCGCGAGCTACCGACGCTTGCCACGCGCGAGCAAGCAGGCCACGCCCGCATCTACGCCGTCGCTGTCGAGCTCGTTCGGCACAGCGACAGCAGGCTCGAGCGGCAGCAGCTCGCGCACTTTCTCAAGAGCTACCAGCGCATCGCACCTTTGACCATCGGCGAGCTTTGGGCATGGCCAAGCATGCTCAAGCTCGCGCTCGTCGAAAATCTCCGCCGGTTGGCGGAGGAGATGTTGTCAGCTCGTGCCTCGCGCGCCGACGCCGACACCTACATCGCGCAGATGGAAGGCACTGAACATGCGGTGCTCGCCCTGCCCGCGCTCTTCGATGCGGCGTTCGTCGTCCAACTGCTCCACCGGGTCCGCGAGTACGGGCTGCGCTTCCTGCCGATCCGCACCGCCGTCGACGAGCACCTCTCGTCGCAGCAGACGACCGCCGAAGATGCGATCCGCGCCGAGCATCAGCGGCAGAGCGTGTCTCAGGTATCGGTAGCCAACGCCATCACGAGCCTCCGCTTGTGCGCGACGCTCGACTGGCAGGCGTACGTCGAGTCGGTGAGCCTCGTCGAGGAGGTGCTGCAGCGCGACCCCGCCGGCGCATATGGGCGAATGGACTTCCTGAGCCGCGACCGGCAACGCCAGGCCGTGGAGGAACTGGCTGCCGCGCGCGGCGAGGCCCAGGTACGCGTGGCGCTGCGCGCCGTCGAGAGTGCGCGCCAGGCAGCGGCCCGAGGGTCGACGGCGGATCGCGAGGCCCACGTCGGCTATCACCTGATCGGACGAGGACGCCGCGACCTCGAAGCCGATGTCGCCTACCGGCCCGGCATCGCCGGGCGGGCCCGCCGCCTGCTGTTCGCCCACGCGTCGCCGCTCTATGTTGCGGCCATCACCGGCCTCACGGCGATTCTCGTCGCGGCCGCGGTCGGCTATGCCTGGCACGCTGGCGCATCGCCGCTCGTCCAAGTGGCGGTCGCGCTGCTCCTCCTGCTGCCGGCGAGCGACTTCGCGATTCTCTGCCTCCAGCAGATCGCCAGCCGGCTGGTTCCACCGAAACGGCTGCCCCGTCTCGACTTCTCCAAGGGCGTCCCAGACAGCGCGCGCACGATGGTGATCGTTCCGACGATGCTGACCAGCGCGGCCGGAGTCGACGCCATGGTCGACCATCTCGAGGTGCTGGCGCTCGGCAACCTGGATCCCTGCGTTCACTTCGCGATTCTGAGCGACTTCTCCGACACGAGCGCGTCCGACATGCCGGACGACGTGGCGATCCTCGAACGCGCCTGCGCCGGTGTGCAACGGCTCAACGTCAAGTCGGGTTCAGAAGACCGGTTCTTTCTGTTCCACCGCGATCGGCAATGGAACGACAGCGAGCAGGCGTGGATCGGGTGGGAGCGGAAGCGCGGCAAGATCGAGGAGTTCAACCGCCTTCTTCGCGGCGCGACCGACACGAGCTTTTCGACTCAGGTCGGACAACTGGACGTGCTGCCGTCGGTGCGCTATTGCCTCACGCTGGACTCCGACACGCGACTGCCGCGCGATACGGCGAAGAAGCTGATCGGCATCATGGCTCATCCGCTCAACCGGCCGCATTTCGATCGGCGGCTTGGACGGGTGACCGAGGGCTACGGCATCCTGCAGCCGCGCATCAGCGTGACGATGGCCAGTGCGGCGGGATCGCTGTTCGCCCGGACCTACGCCGGCCATACCGGAGTCGACCCGTACACGACCGCCGTGTCCGACGTGTACCAGGATCTGTTCGACGAAGGGATCTTCGCAGGCAAGGGACTGTACGACGTGGACGCGTTCACCCTGGCGCTCGAGGGTCGCGTCCCGGAGAACGCCCTGCTGTCCCACGATCTCTTCGAGGGGCTCTACGCCCGCACGGCGCTCGTCACCGACGTCGAGGTCGTCGACGACTATCCGTCGAGTGTGCTCGCGCACGCGCGCCGCCAGCACCGCTGGGTACGCGGCGACTGGCAGATCCTCTGGTGGTTGTTGCCTTACGTCCCGTCACGATCGGGGCTGCAACGTAACCGGCTCCCGCTCATTGGGCGATGGAAGATCCTGGACAATCTGCGCCGCAGCCTCGTCCCGCCGGCGACGGTTGCCCTGCTCCTGGCCGGTTGGACGGTCCTTCCGGGCGACCCGCTCGGCTGGACCGCGGCGGCGCTCGCGTCGCTGGCCTTGCCTCTCCTCATTCGCGGTCTCGAAGTCCTGACAGGTCCGCACCAGCAGCAGTCGTGGTTCGGGTTCGTCCGAGGGGGCGTTGACGATCTGAAGACGGCCGCCGCCCGCTCGGGCCTGCAACTCGCGTTCATGGCCAGCGAGGCCTACGAACGGCTGCACGCGATCGGCGTGACGCTCGTTCGCCTCGGCGTCACGCGCCATCGTCTCCTCGAATGGGAGACCATGGCCGCGCACGCCGCCCGAGGCGGCCCACCGCGATTGCCCGCGTTTCTCGCCGGGATGGCCGCGAGCCCGCTCGTCGCGATGGCGGCATTCGCCGCGGTTGCAGCGGGACGTCCACGCGCGTTGCCCGTTGCGCTGCCCGTACTCGCGTTGTGGGCGATCGCTCCGTTCATCGCGTTCGGGTTGAGCCGGCCCGCTCCGCGACGGCGCACCGAGCTGGCGTCTCGGGATCGCGAGTACCTGCGCGCGGTCGCGCTCAAGACGTGGCGCTACTTCGAGACCTTCGTGGGCGCCGATGACCACGGATTGCCGCCCGACAACGTACAGATGGCGCCAGAGCTGAGGGTGGCTCACCGGACGTCGCCGACCAACATCGGCCTCGGCCTGCTGTCGGTCCTCGCGGCCCATGATCTCGGCTTCATCGACACGGCGACGCTCGTCAACCGGATTGACGCGACGCTCACGACGATCGAAGCGCTGGACAAGGTCAACGGCCATCTCTTGAACTGGTACGACACGCGTACGCTCGAGCCGCTGCAGCCGCGTTATGTCTCCACCGTCGACAGCGGCAATCTCGCCGGTGCCCTGCTGACGCTCGCGAACGGTTTGCACCCACTCGCTCCTGCGCTCGCCTCACGTGCAGAGGCGCTGTTCGCCGCCATGGACTTCTCGTTCCTGTACGAACCCACGCGCAAGCTGTTCACGATTGGGTACCGGGTCGCGGACGCCGAGGGGCCCGGGCGGTTCGACCCGTCGTACTACGACCTGCTCGCGTCGGAAGCCCGCCTGGCGAGCTTCCTGGCCATCGCCAAGGGGGAGGTGCCGGAGATGCACTGGTTCCACCTGGGGCGATCGATCACGAGCGTCCGCGGGGTTCCCGTGCTGCTGTCGTGGAGCGCGACGCTGTTCGAATATCTGATGCCGCTGTTGCTCATGCGACGGTATCCCGACACGCTGCTCGACGAGTCGTGTCGCATGGCGGTTCGCCGCCAGCGGGACTACGCTGACGATCGCGGCGTGCCCTGGGGCGTTTCGGAGTCGGCCTACAACCTCGTCGATCGACACGGCAACTATCAATACAAGGCCTTCGGCATCCCCGGGCTCGGCCTGAAGCGGGGCCTGGGAGATGAAGTCGTCGTGGCACCCTATGCCACCGCGCTCGCCCTGCCCATCGATCCGCGTGCGAGCGCCGCGAACCTCCGGCGGCTTGCCCAGTGCGGCCTCGAAGGCGACTACGGCTTCTTCGACGCGATCGACTTCACCAATCGCGAGTCCGACACGATCGGCTCCGCCGGCCAGACCACGGGCGTCGTGGTGCCCACCTACCTCGCCCACCACGAAGGCATGACCCTGGTCGCCCTGGCCAACGTGCTCCTCGAAGACCGGATGGTCGAGCGCTTCCACGCCGATCCGAGAGTCCGGGCGACCGAGCTGCTGCTCCAGGAGCGCGTGCCGCGCCTGTCGCCGACGATCGATCCGCGCCCGCTCGACCAGATGCGCGTGCCAGCGCCGCCTCCGGCGATACCGGTCCGGCGCTATCGCTCGGCCCAGACGCCCGTTCCCCACACCCAATTCGTGTCGAACGGCAACTACGTCACGGCGGTGACGAACGCCGGCGGAGGGAGCAGTGTGTGGCGCGGACTGGCGGTCACGCGGTGGCGCCGCGATCCGACCCGGGACGCGGACGGTCAGTTCATCTATCTACGCGACGTCCGCAGCGGCGCCGTGTGGTCCGCCACGTATCAGCCAACGCGGCGTGAGCCCGACGACTACACAGTGACGTTCTCCGGCGATCGAGCCGTCTTCCGGCGCCGCGACGGGGACATCTCGACGCAGCTCGACATCGCGGTGTCCCCGGAAGACGACGTCGAAGTGCGCCGGATGACAGTCCGCAACCACGGCACGGTGATGCGCGAGCTCGAGGTCACGAGCTACGCGGAGATCGTCCTCGCGGCGGCGGCCGACGACCTCGCACATCCGGCGTTCGGCAAACTGTTCATCGAGACCGACTACCTGGCGGCGAGCACCGCGCTCCTGTGTCATCGGCGTCCCCGCGAAGCCCGTCAGCGGTCCGTCTGGGCTTTCCACACCCTGAGCCTGGAAGGTCGCGCACAGGGCGCGGTCGAGTGGGAGAGCGATCGCGCGCTGTTTCTCGGCCGCGGGCGCAGTCCCGCAGACCCTGCGGCGCTCGATGGCCGGGCGTTGTCGGGCACGACGGGGATCGTGCTCGACCCGATCGTGAGCCTCCGGCAGCGGATTCGAGTCTTGCCAGGCGGCACGGTGCGGCTCTCGTTCGCCACGGGCGTGGCGCCCGATCGCGAAACCGCCGACGCGCTGGCGCAGAAGTACCACGACCCCAGCACCGCGTCGCGCACGTTTGCGCTGGCGGTCACGCACGTCCAAAGCGGCCTCCGCCATCTGGGCGTCTCGAGCGACGAGGCCGTGCTGTTCGAGCGTCTCGCTTCGAGGGTGCTCGGCACGGATGACTCGCTTCGTGCGAGCGCCGAGGTGATGGCGACCAACGAGCTCGGTCAGTCCGGGCTATGGCCGCACGGCATCTCCGGCGACCTGCCCATCTTGCTCGTGCGCGTCGCAGCCGGCGACCATCTGTCTCTCGTCCGGCAGGTGCTCCAGGCGCACGAGTACTGGCGCTTGAAAGGGATCAGCGCAGACGTCGTGATCCTCAACGAACACCCGGTGAGCTATCTCGACGAAATGCAGTCGCAGCTCACGGCCGTGCTCGAGGATGGTCCATGGAGCACGTGGACACATCGGCCCGGGGGCGCATACGTCCTCAGAGCCGATCGAATGGGGCATGCGGAGCGCGTCCTGCTCGCAACAGTCGCACGCGCGACGCTGCACGGCGATCGCGGCGACCTGCGATCCCAGCTCGATCGGCCGCACGTCGTCTCTCCGCTCGTTCCTGCGTTGACACCGGCAGCCTCCGGCACGCTCAGCGCATCGGAGGCGGCAGCCGTTGACGGCGGACTCCCCCCACTGACGCTATCCAACGGCGTCGGGGGCTTCGCAGACGACGGAAAGACGTACGCGCTCGCGCTGGACGGCGCTGACGAAACGCCGATGCCATGGACGAACGTCATCGCCAACCCCCGATTCGGCACCATGGTCACAGCTTCCGGTTCGGCGTACACATGGTCCGCAAACAGCCGCGAGAACAGATTGACGCCGTTCGCGAACGATCCGACCGGCGATCCGACGGCCGAGGCGTTGTTCGTTCGCGACGACGAGTCGGGCGACTTCTGGTCGCCGACGCCTGGACCAGTGGCCCGCACCACGGGAAGCGGACGCGTGGTGGTGCGGCACGCCGCGGGACTCACACAGTTCTCGCGCCACACGCACGGCATCAGCCACGCCCTGGACGTGTTCGTCGACGCCGACGATCCGGTGAAGTTTTCGCTGCTGACCATTGGCAACGACGGCGATCGAGACCGCACGCTCAGCGTCTTCGCGTACAACGAATGGGCGCTCGGGCCGCCCCGCGACGGCTATCACAGCCACATCGTCACGGAGCTCGACGCGAGCACCGGCGCGATCTTGGCGAGAAACGCTTACCACCAGGAATGGGCCCGCCACGTGGCGTTTGCTCATGCGAGCGAAGCGCCGGCCTCGGTGACGGGAGATCGCTGCTCGTTCATCGGGCGCAACGGCGTCTTGTCGCAGCCGGCGGCGATGCGGCAGGCGACGCTCTCCGGGCAGTTCGGCGCGGCGCTCGATCCGTGCGCGGCGCTTCACGTAAAGGTCGTCCTGCGCCCAGGAGAACGCCGGCGTGTGTTGTTCCTCCTCGGTGAAGGCGACGACGATGCACATGCCGCACATCTGATCGCACGCTACGGGAGGACCGACGCCGCAGACTCGGCCCGCGACCGGGCGCAACGTCTCTGGGACCGCACCCTGGACGCGGTTCACGTGCGTACGCCGGACGACTCGTTCGACGTCCTTGTGAACCGCTGGCTGCTGTATCAGGACGTGAGCAGCCGCTTGTGGACGCGCGCCGGCTACTACCAGCCTGGCGGCGCGTATGGGTTTCGCGATCAGCTGCAAGACGTGATGGCGCTGTTCTTCAGCCAGCCGGCGCTCGCGCGCGAGCACATCCTCCGGGCCGCAGGACGCCAGTTCGTCGAGGGCGACGTTCAACACTGGTGGCACGAACCGTCGGGCCGTGGGCTTCGTAGCCGTTGCTCGGACGATCTCCTCTGGCTGCCGTACGTCGTCTCCGAGTACGTCACGGCGACCGGCGATCAGGGTGTGCTCGACGAGCGCGTACCGTTCTTGACCGCACCACTCCTCGCGGACGATCAACATGAATCCTACGGCATGCCAGACAAGGCACAGGAGGACGGCACGCTGTTCGAGCATTGCGTTCGGGCGATCGACAGGGGCATGACCGCCGGCGCACATGGGCTTCCGCTGTTCGGCACGGGCGACTGGAACGACGGCATGAACCGCGTCGGCGCGGGCGGACGCGGCGAGAGCACCTGGCTCGGATTCTTCCTGCACAGCGTGCTGACCCGCTTCGCGTCCGTCTGCGACGCGCGCGACGATGTTCCGACGGCGGCTCGCTTTCGAGACGCGGCACGCGCGCTCGCATCGAACCTCGAGCTGGCTTGGGACGGCGAATGGTACCGGCGCGGCTACTACGACGACGGGACGACGCTCGGTTCGTCGCAGAACGATGAGTGCAAGATCGATTCGATCGCCCAGTCGTGGGCCGTGCTTTCGGGCGCCGTTCCGCAGCGGTTCGCAGAGCGGGCGATGGATGCGGTTCGTGCCGCGTTGATCGCACGGAGCGCGCAGATTCTTCCGCTCCTGGATCCCCCATTCGACCAGTCGACGCAAGATCCCGGATACATCAAGGCGTACCCGCCAGGCATCCGCGAGAACGGCGGCCAATACACGCACGCGGCGGTGTGGGTCGTGATGGCACTCGCGAAACTCGGGAGTGGCGACGAGGCGGCGGAGCTCTTCCACATGCTGAACCCCGTCAACCACACGCGAACGGCGGCTGACATGGCCCGTTACAAGACGGAGCCGTACGTCGTCGCCGGCGACGTGTATGCCAGGCGACCACATGAGGGTCGCGGCGGATGGACCTGGTACACAGGGTCGGCGGCGTGGATGTACCGGGCGGCGCTCGAAAGCATCCTCGGCCTGCGGCCCCTGGGCACGACGTTCAGCGTCGACCCGTGCATCCCGTCGTTGTGGCCCGAATACCACGTGTCCTGGTGCGTGCACGACACCCGCTATGAAATCTCGGTGTCGAACCCCGAGGGCAGATGCGGGGGCGTGGCGCAGGCGGAACTGGACGGTGAGGTCGTCGACGCCGCAGCCATTCCGTTGGTCGACGATGGCAGGGTCCACCACGTGCGCGTACGGCTGGGCCGGACGTAGCTCGCCGGCGAAGCCACCGCGAGCCCCGCCCACCGTCGAGCTTCTCCGCCCTTGCATCTCCCGGCCGGAGTAGCACTTGCATTCACCTCGTGCCGTGAAGGTTCAGGCATGCCAACTGTCCATGTGCGGCCATTCACTGTGTCGGAGGGGACGGACTGGGCATCATGACGGCAATGGTCGTCGCCCGCCTCTGCAGCGTGGCGTTCTGGCAGGAGCTACGGTTCGAGGACGCCGCCGGACTCGCGTTCGGATGGTTCATCTTCCAATATGCGGCCATGCGCCCCATGGCCAGCGGGCCGTTCAGCGCGCGGTGGACGTGGGACGCGCCGATGCCGTGTGAACCACATGTCGTCGGCTGACGCGCTCACCCGGATGTTCTTCAACGACTGGACCGCCCTGCTGCGAACCGTCGTGGTCGGCGCATTGGCATACGTGAGCCTGATCGCGTTTCTGCGTGTATCGGGCAAACGCACGCTCGCGAAGATGAACGCCTTCGACCTGGTCGTGACCGTGGCGCTCGGCTCGACGCTGGCGACGATCGCGATCACCGCGGATGTCGCCCTCGCACAGGGCGTGGTCGCACTCGCGCTGCTCATCGCGCTGCAGTTCGCCATCACATGGTCGAGCATTCGATGGCCGGCCATCAGGAAGATCGTGACGGGCGAACCCTCGCTGCTCCTGCACCGCGGCCGTTACCTGGAAGCCGCGCTTCGACGAGCTCGCGTGACCGAAGAGGAAGTGCGAGCGGCCATCCGCGCCCAGGGAGTGGCCTCCCTCGAGCACGTGGAAGCTGTCGTGCTCGAGACGGACGGGTCGTTCAGCGTGGTCCGCAGAAGCGAGAAGGCGCCCTCGGCCCTCACCGGCGTTCGCTGACGCCTGCGCTCGTCGTTCCGGGATGGCGAGCAGTACCCCGTGCGTCCCCGCGCACGGCTCGAGTCCGAACGGCGGGCACGATTCAGGAGGCAAGGAATGGAGATGTTCGGAGTCCGTCTCGTCGGCGTGAACGGCGAGACCGGCCACAAACTGCTGCTGACCATTGCGTGCATCCTCGCAGTCCTGCTGTTGCGCGCCACCGCCGTGGCCGTCGCGCGCGTCGTCACGGGACGGCACCGCAACGAGCGCGTGATGTTCTGGACACGCCAGGGCGCCAGCGTGGCCGCGACCCTCTGCGGCATCGTCGCCCTCCTCTCGATCTGGTTCGACGATCCGCGACGACTCACGACCGGGCTCGGGATCTTCAGCGCGGGCCTCGCCTTCGCCTTGCAGCGCGTCGTGACCGCCCTGGCCGGGTACGTCGTCATCATGAGAGGAAACACGTTCACAATCGGCGACCGGATCACCATGGGGGGCGTTCGCGGCGACGTCATCGCGCTCACCTTCATCCAGACGAAGATCATGGAGATGGGCCAACCTCCCGCAGTTCAGGGTGCGGATCCGGCGATGTGGGTGCGATCCCGGCAGTTCACCGGACGGATCGTGACGGTCACGAACGACAAGGTGTTCGACGAGCCGGTGTACAACTACACGCGAGAGTTCCCGTTCATCTGGGAAGAGATGACCGTGCCGATTCCCTACCGCGCGAATCGCGCCCAGGCGGAGGCCATCCTGCTGCAGGCCGTGGCAGAGCACGCCGGCGCGCTGGATCGCCAGAGCGATCCGGTTCGGCAGGCGCTCGAGAAGCGCTACTTCATCAGCATGGACGATTTGACGCCGCGCGTCTTCTATCGCCTGACCGACAACTGGCTCGAGCTCACCGTCCGCTTCGTCGTCAGGGATCATGGCGTTCGGGAGATCAAGGATGCGGTGACCCGAACCATCCTGACCAGGCTCGACGAAGCGTCGATCCAGATCGCGAGCACGACATATGAGATCGCGGGGGTGCCTCTCCTGCGAGTGCAGAACGTCGGCGCGCCGTGACGCTCGCGGCTGAGACGCTCGTCTCACCGAACGTTGTACTGAACGTCGTCGATCGTCAGCTCGATGTAGTTGTATTCGCCCTCGGCGTCTCGCCATCGCCCCTCGCCAACCGAAGCGAGACGCGCGGGTCCGAACTCGCGATAGTCGCGGAGCGGCGTAGACCATCGAACACGCGTCAAGGCTCCGTTGCCGGGCGAGGCGGCCGACCGGTCGTCCGAGACGAAGTTGGTCAGCTCGCCGGCGTCGTTGAACGAGAGCTCCGCCCGGATGCTCTGTCCGGCATTGGTGAAGCGCGCGCGGACGGACCGTGGGGTCGAGGCCTCCCAGGCTATCTCACTGCTGATCAATGTTGCCGGCGCCATGACGCACATGTCGTTGAACAGCGTCACCGTCTCGCTGCGGGTCATCTCGCTGCCGCTCTCCGTGACCACCGGCACCAGCGCGGCGGCCTTCACGCGCATCGACGCATCATCTCCGACATACCGGTGGTATCCCTGAACGGGGATGCCGAACATCGAGGCATCCAGGTAGAACAGTCTTGCGGGCGGTTCGACGAAGTTGTACTGCTCGGCGGTTATCGGCATCCAGCGTCCGTCGCGGCTGTCGCGGATCCGGCCGTGCACCCTCACGCGGTAGTTGCGCACGCGCGGCCGCCCCACGACGCCAGAGCGCCGCAGATACCGCCGGACCGGATCCGGCAGGTGCGCGATGTCGGCCTCGGCAATCTCCGACGTACTCGGCAATCCCCGCAATCGAACCTGCACGTCACGCTCGAACTCGGCACGCAGACTGAGAGGGCCCTGGGCCATGAAGCCGAACAGCACGCCGAGCGCCACAACGACGTTGACTGCGGCCCCGGCCTTCGCATCGGCCCACGACATGGCGATCACGACTGTCGAAACTGCCACCGCGCCTGCACCGACGATCCACCACCACCGGGGTTGAAAGACGATCGCCACAGCCGCGGCCAGGAACAGGCCAGCGGCGGCGAGCCAAAGGCCTCCTGCCGCCGGGGAGATGGGCTGCGTCAACTGCGGCAGCTCGGCCCAACGGAAGGCCTTCGCGGCGCCCAGCAGATGAACGAGTCCGTGAAGCGCGAGCAGGACGGCAAACAGTGAGGTCATGCGAGTGGCACCCCCCGTGGTGGCGCAGCCTTGCCTGACGGTAAGGCAACCGCCGTGCCTGAACAGATCAACCGGTGGTCGCGGCACAGTCCGCGTGCCGAACGCCGATGCAACGGGGCCCGACCCGCCGACCATACTGCAACTGTCGGCTCCAGCGATGCCCCGCATGCGCGCCGCCGCAGGGAATATTTCGCGGTCTGCGCGCAATCTCGCGAGGGCGCGTCGCCCCTCGGCAGCAATCGACGACGGCCGACCACGCCAAGGGGCTTACGATGGTCGGGTCGCCACAGCCCACGACCGACGACACCCTTGGAGCAGCCGTGCCCGAAACTTCGATCGAGACCTCAATCGCCAGCGTCGCCCACCGCAAGACCACTCATGAGGTCATCGCTGCACTCGGAACCGATGCGAGCGGAGGCCTGACGACCGAGGAGGCCGAGTCCCGTCTGCAGCGCTACGGGCGCAACGAACTGGCGGCCGAGAAGCCACCGTCTGCGTGGCATCGATTCATCGCGCAGTTCAAGGACACACTGGTCGTCCTCCTCCTGGTCGCCACCGCCATCTCGACGGCATTGTGGGCTCTCGAGAATCACGGCGGGCTGCCGTACGAAGCGCTGGCGATTCTCGCCGTCGTACTGCTCAACGCGACGATGGGATACCTCCAGGAATCGCGAGCCGAAGCAGCAGTCGCTGCCCTGCGCGCGATGTCCGCTGCCGAAGCCAAGGTCATCCGCGATGGTGTTCGTCGCAGCGTGCCCGCCGTCGACGTGGTGCCTGGCGACGTCATCCTGATCGAAGAAGGCGACACGATTCCCGCCGACGCCAGGCTCCTGGAATCGGCCACGATCCGAACCGCCGAAGCGGCCCTGACGGGCGAGAGCTTGCCCGTGTCGAAGGATCCGGCGCCGATCGCCGAGGACGTGCCGCTCGGCGATCGGGAGAACATGCTCTTCAGCGGCACCTCCGCCACCTACGGACACGCCACTGCGGTCGTCACGGCGACCGGCATGCAGACCGAGATGGGGCGCATCGCCGGACTCTTGAAACAGACCGACAGCGAGCCGACACCCCTGCAACGAGAGCTCGATCGAACGGGCAAGATGCTCGGCCTCGTCGTCATCGCGATCGCGGTGGTGATGATTGCGACGATTATCGTCGTCGAAGAGATCCGGGGCGCCGCGGCCCTCTTCGAGGTCCTGATCCTGGGTGTCGCGCTGGCGGTGGCCGCCGTGCCGGAAGGGCTGCCCGCGGTCGTGACGGCCGTGCTCTCGATCGGCGTGCAACGCATGGCGCGGCGACGGGCGATCGTGCGCCAGCTTGCCGCGGTCGAAACGCTCGGCTCGGCCACCATCGTCGCGTCAGACAAGACCGGCACGCTCACCAAGAACGAAATGACCGTGCGCGTCGTCGTCACGGCGAGCGGCCGAGTCGTCTTCGAAGGATCGGGATACGCGCCGACCGGCATCGTTCGGCGGGACGACCACGGCCCGATCGAGGGATCGCTCGAGGCCGAGCTCGAGCGGGCGCTCGCGGTCGCGGATCGGGCCAACAACGCTGCGATTCAGGAGCAGGACGGGCGATGGATCGTGCAGGGCGATCCGACCGAGGGAGCCCTGCTCGTCGCGGCAAGAAAGGCGGGCCTTCACCCGGCCGCGCTCGACGCACGGCTGCCGCGCGTCGGCGAAGTGCCGTTCTCCTCCGAACGGAAGCTCATGACCACTCTGCATCGCGACGCGGAACATGCCGATCGCGGCGTCGTGTTCACCAAGGGGGCGCCCGACGTGCTGCTCGCACGATGCACGCACGAACTGGTCGGAGAGGAGCATCGGCCGCTCAGCGCCGAGCGCCGTGCCGAGATACTGCAGGTGAACGACGCGCTCGCGGGCGAGGCGCTCCGCACCCTCGGCGTCTCGGTCAAGTGGCTGCCGGTCGAGACGCTCGAGGCCCACGCCGCGGATCCGAGCGAAGGGATCGAGCAGGAGCTCGTGTTCGCTGGGCTCATCGGCATGATCGATCCGCCGAGGCCCGAGGCTCGCGACGCCGTCACCCGCGCCAAGATGGCCGGCATCCGGCCGCTGATGATCACGGGCGACCATCCGAGAACCGCCTCGGTGATCGCGCAGGAGCTGGGCATCAGCGACAACGACCGGGTGGTCACCGGTGCCGAACTGGAGAGGCTCGACGCCGAGGCCGCCGCGCGGCTCGTGGCGACAGTATCGGTCTACGCGAGGGTCAACCCCGAGCACAAGCTCGAGATCGTCGACGCGCTCCGGAGCAATGGCGAGGTGGTCGCGATGACGGGCGACGGCGTCAACGACGCCCCGGCGCTCAAGAGAGCGGATATCGGCATCGCGATGGGAATCACGGGCACCGACGTGTCCAAACAGGCCTCCGACATGGTCCTCGCCGACGACAACTTCGCCACCATCGTCGCCGCGATCGAGGAAGGACGCGCGATCTTCGCGAACATCCGCAAGTTCCTGCGCTATCTGTTGTCGTCGAACATCGGAGAGGTGATGACGATGTTCTTTGGCGTGCTCTTCGCCAGCCGGATTGGGCTCGAAGGGGAAAGCGGCACGGTGGTGCTGCCGCTCCTGGCCACGCAGATTCTCTGGATCAATCTCGTAACCGACGGTCCGCCCGCGCTCGCGCTCGGCCTCGACCCCGCCGACGAGGGACTGATGCAGCAGCGGCCGCGCCCGCGCGGGGAGGGCGTGATCACGCCGCGCATGTGGCGCGGCATCCTGCTGGTGGGCGCAACGATGGCCGCGGGCACCCTGCTGGTGTTGGATGCCTCACTCCCGGGGGGACTAATCGACGGAGCGGGCAGCCTTCCTTACGCGCAGACGATGGCGTTCACGACGCTGATGCTGTTTCAGATATTCAACGTCGTGAACGCCCGATCGGACGAACGCAGCGCGTTCGTCGAGCTGTTCACCAACGCATGGCTGTGGCTGGCGATGACCGGGTCGATCGCGCTGCAGGTGCTCGTCGTCTACACGCCGTTCCTGCAGCGAGCGTTCGGCACCGTCGGGCTGAGCGCGCGGGACTGGCTCATCTCCGCAGCGGTCGCCAGCACCGTTCTCTGGATTCGCGAATTGAGCAAGCTCGCCGGATCCGCGAAGCGAGCGAGCGGCCCGTTCTAGCAGGCTGCTGAGCGTTCTGCTCACTTCAGGTTGCTGGCGTTCAGCAACCGCTAGATCGTCTTCGGCGGCTCGTCGTTGCCTTCGATTCTGTGCTGCTCCATGATCGCCCGACGACCCCGTTTCGTGAAGTAGAGCTCGAAGAGGATGAAGCCTCCTGCGACCACGGCGATAAGGACGAGCAACGACACGATGTAGGTTGCCATGCCGTGGTTCGGTAGCAATCGCCGAGCCGCTTCGCTCGCACAGGCGACGGCAGGTCTGCCTGCTCATCAATGCGGCTTACCGCTCATCAGTCGCAACCATCGTCTCAGCAGTCAGTTCAGCCTAGCCGTTCCAGAGCGATCCACACGATTCAAGGAGATCAGCCAGCCGTGCGATCCATGTGGCGGCGAAGGGCGCTGAATGCATCGCGCATTTCGTCGTACGAATAGTGGGCGTTGCGTCCGCTGGGGTTCGGCAGCACGAAGACCTGCACACCTTCGAGCGATTCCGGCTGCAGGCCGAGCGCCATGCGGCTGCCGGCGCCGTGACCGAATATCGCGCGAGGCAGCGTCAGCCCGACGAGCGCAATCAGAGCTGGGCGCCACCGCCGGATCTTCCGCCGGAGAGCGCGAACGCCGGCCCGATAGTCTTCCGGACGGAGATCGCTGATGCCGCGCGTCGGCCGCGGCACCAGGTTGGTAAGGCCGAGGCCCCACTCGGGTAACCGGCGATCGTCGAACGCGGTGAGCGGAACGGGGACCAGTCGGGAATCGTAGAGGAGCTTCCAGAACCGGTTGGAGTGACCGGCGAAGTGATGGCCTGTCTGCGCGGACCGTACTCCGGGGTTGATTCCGACGAACAACACCCGGAGCGACGGACCGACGCAATCGGCGAGACGCAGGGCCTCGAAGCTCGGGGCTACCGCTTCTCCTCCTTGAAGCCGGCCGGAACGGCCACTTCCTCTGGACTGACGGTAGTTGCGACCTTGAGCACCTCGCTGGTCGTCGTCATGACCGTGGCGCGTGCCTTCGGAGCGTCTTCGGCCTGATCGTTGTTCCGGCGCGCCATGCGACGGCCGAAGCCTCCGACGATGCCGCCGATGCCTGTCGGCGCAGACCCGCCGGAGCTCCCGGAATCGGCCGACGATCCGGTCTTGGCTTCGGCAGCCACTTGCTCCGCCGATCTGACGGCGTCGAAGGTCATGACGGTCATGATCGGCGTGCCCTGGAGCTTGCTGCCCTCTGCCGCCATCTTCTCGATGGCCGGCTTCATCATCGGGTACATCGCCATGGCAGCGGCCATGTCCTGCGCCGAGGCACCAGCCACCATCGGCCCGAACAGCTTCTTCGCGTATTCGACGTCGAAGTCCTGCACTTCCTTCAAGGCCGGGAGCGACGATGTCATCCACATGTCGTTGGTGAGGACCATGCCGCCGCTCTGCTCGAGCGTCTTGCCCTTCTCGTGCACGGTGATGGTCAGGATCGACTGCTGCGTGTCGAACCCGTTCACCGTCTTCTTCTCGCCCGTGTTCTTGACGTCGAACTCGACCTCGTACTCGCGAGCGTTCGGGTCGCGCTTCTCTTCGGCCTGCGCCTGCGCCTTGCGCGCGTCCTCCTCCGCCTTCTTCCGCGCCTCCTCGAGCTTGCGGCGCTGTTCGGCGAACGTCGTCACGCGGTAGGTTTTCTTTTTCAGATCGAGGTCGTAGATCTTCTCCTCGGAGAGGTCGACGATCTGGCCGGTCTGCTCGGTCATCGTGGCTTTCCGGCTGCCCTTGACCGCGACGCTCGACGTGACGCCCTCCTTCGCTGCGCGTCCCCCGAAGAAGTTCACGACGCGGCCCAGCGCTCCGGCAAGCTGGAACTTGACCCGTTGATCGGAGCGCACGTCAGCTCTGAGCGCGACCTCCGAGGACAGGGACAGAGCGAGGCAGGCAACCAACCCGACGGCAATACGACGACTCATGAACACTCCTCCGGACGAGATCTTACACCGCCTGCTGGACCTTGGCCGGATCGCCCGCGCGGGCGAGCAGCGCGGTGCAGACGAGGAGGCCGGTACCCCATCCGAATACGAGCACGGTGAATCCGGCGTGTTCGTAGACGGCAGCCCCGAGCGGGGGACCGATGAGCAGGCCGAGGGCCCACGCGAAGTTGTAAACGCCGTATGCCACGCCGTACGAACGCACGCCCGCAACCCAGGCAGCCGCTGCCATGCTGGCGAGCGACGGCGTCACCACCGTGACTGCCGCAACCGTGAAGACAGCGTGGAGCACGATACCGGTCGCGAGGCTTCGGATGCCGGCCAGCGCAGGGAGCAGCAGGGCCATCCCGGTCAGTCCGGCCAGCAGCATCACCCGCCCGCCGACGCGGTCCGAAATCCGGCCGGCCAGCGGATGCAGCACGGCGGACACGACCGCCCCGCTGCCAAAGACGAGGCCGATACCGGACGGGCCGAGCCCGATCGCCTCGCTGAGATAGAGCGCCAGCACCGGCTCGAGCATGACCAGCGTGCCGCCGCCGGCCACCACGGCCGCCGCGCAGAAGGCGACAGCCGGTATGCGGAGCACCTGATGGATAGGGACGCGGTCGCTCTGCGCCTGTCGGGCGGGTGACCGCCACCAGAGAAACCCCGAAGCCACGACGATCGACAGGCCGGCCACCAGCAGATACGGGACCTTCGCCCCCCCGCGCTCGTAGAGCCAGCCGCCGAACGTCGGCCCGATCATGAATCCGAAGGTCGTGGCCGACATCACCGCGCCCATGGCGCGCCCGCGCTCACCCGGTCCATAGACGTCGGCGATCAGCGCGAATCCGACGACCCACGTGACGGCATCCGCGGCTCCTTGAGCGAGGCGCGCGACGAAGAGCAGCGTCAGGCTGTCGGCATACGCGAAGACGATCGTCGACACGGCGAGACCGAGGCAGCCCGCGACGAGCGGCACCCGGCGACCGAGGCGGTCGGACACCGCGCCCATCGGGACGGAAGTGGCCAGTACCGTGATGCCGAACGACGCGAACAGCAGCCCGATCGTGGTCGGCGACGCGCCGAACCGGCGGCTCAGATCCGGCAGCACCGGAACGGCGATCGAGTAGGCGAGGAAAGCGGTGAACGTCGCGAGCGTGACGAGCACCAGCGCGGTGGTACGCGAGGAGCGCATCACGAGCGCGCGGGTCAGCGCACCTTCAGCAGCAGGCAGCCGAGCGGCGGCAGCGTCAGGCTCAACGAGTGCGCGAACCCGTGGGCGGCGATCGCCTCGCTCGAGACGCCGCCCTCGTTTCCGACGTCGCTGCCACCGAACAACGAGCTGTCGCTGTTCAAGAGCTCGGCGTAGTAGCCGGGCGCCGGTACCCCGACGCGGTACTCGTGGCGAGCGACGGGCGTGAAGTTGACGACCACGACGACGAAGTCGTGCGCCTCACGCGCGGTGCGCAGGAATGCGACGACGCTGTTCTCGTTGTCGTTGCAGTCGATCCACCGGAAGCCGCCCGGTTCGAAGTCCGCTTCGTACAGGGAAGCCTCGGTCTGGAGGAGCCGGTTCAGCGCCTGCACGTAGAGTCGCAGGCCGGCGTGGGACGGATCGTCGAGCAGGTGCCAATCGAGGCTCTCGTCGTGGTTCCACTCGCGCCACTGGCCGAACTCGCCTCCCATGAAGAGCAGCTTCTTGCCCGGATGTCCCAGCATGAACCCGTAGAGCGTCCGCAGGCTCGCGTACTTCTGCCACGCGTCACCCGGCATCTTGTCGAGCAGCGCGCGCTTGCCGTGGACCACCTCGTCGTGCGAGAGCGGAAGGATGAAGTTCTCCGTGTAGTTGTAGAGCATGGAGAAGGTGACGAGCGTGTGGGACCAGCGCCGATAGATCGCGTCCGTCTGCACGTACTCGAGCATGTCGTGCATCCAGCCCATGTTCCACTTGTAGGTGAACCCGAGACCGCCGAGATGGGCCGGTCTCGAGACGCCGGGGAATGCCGTCGATTCCTCTGCCGCGGTCATGGTGCCCGGATGCTCGCCGTGCGTGAGTGCGTTCAGGCGGCGCAGGAAGTCGATGGCATCCAGGTTCTCGCGGCCGCCGTAGCGGTTTGGAATCCACTCGCCGGGCCGCCGCGAGTAGTCGAGATACAGCATCGAGGCGACGGCGTCGACGCGCAGGCCGTCGACATGGTACTCCTCGAGCCAGAACAGCGCGTTGGACAGCAGGAAGTTGCGGACTTCGTTGCGTCCGTAGTTGAAGATCAGCGTTCCCCAGTCCTGGTGCTCGCCCTGGCGCGGATCCGCGTGTTCGTAGAGCGCCGTGCCGTCGAAGCGGGCGAGTCCGTGGGCATCCTTCGGAAAGTGGCCCGGTACCCAGTCGAGAATGACGCCGATGCCGGCGCGGTGGCACGCGTCGATGAAGTACTTGAAGTCCTCCGGCGATCCGTGGCGGCTCGTCGGCGCGAAGAACCCAATCACCTGATAGCCCCAGGAACCGGCGAACGGATGTTCCATGATCGGGAGCAGCTCGATGTGGGTAAAACCCATCTCGCGCACGTAGGGCACGAGGCGGTGCGCCAGCTCGCGATACGTCAGCGGCCGCTTCTCCTCTTCAGGAACCCGCGCCCACGAGCCCAGGTGCACCTCGTAGATCGACATCGGCCGGTTCATCCAGCCGCCGCGATCGGCCCGGCTGGCCATCCAGTCGCCGTCGTTCCACTGGTAGCCGGAGATGTCGCGCACGACCGAGGCGGTCTGCGGCGGATGTTCGAACGCGACGGCGAACGGATCGCTCTTCTTGAGGAGCTCGCCTCCATGCGTGCGGATCTCGAACTTGTAGCGCTCGCCGTCGGGCAGATCGGGAACGAAGATCTCCCAGATGCCCGAGTCGATCGACACCCGCATCGGGTGGATCCGTCCGTCCCACCCGTTGAAGTCGCCGACCACGCTCACCCGCTGCGCGTTGGGCGCCCAGACGGCGAAGTGCACGCCGACGGCGGCCCCCACGCGCAGGCGGTGCGCGCCCAGCTTCTCGTACGCGCGGTAGTGAGTCCCTTCGCCGAGCAGGTGCAGATCGAAGTCGGTCAGCACGCGCCCGTAGCGGTAGGGGTCGTCGATCTCGAGCGTGTGGCCGCCGTAGAACGTGATCCTCAGGCGGTAGTCGGGGATGTCCGCGGTCTCGATGGTGTCGTCGAACAGCCCGTCCGACGTGACGCGCCGCATCGGACGCAGTTCGCCGGTCTCGACCAGGCGGAGATCGATGCGGGCGGCGTCCGGGCGCAGGGCGCGAACGACCACGCCTCCATCACGCGCGCGGTGGGGTCCGAGTAGCGCGAACGGGTCGTGGTAACGGCCGCCGACCAGTGCCGCCAGGGCGGGATCGATCATCACGTCGGTTGGAGTCATATGGCGCCGAAATAGAAAAGGGACAGAGCAGGAAGCGTGCCCGCCCTGTCCCCGCGTGTGGAGCCGGGAAGGGGACTACTTCGCGATCGTCGCGGACTTGATGTAG
This sequence comes from Vicinamibacterales bacterium, assembly GCA_050183995.1. Taxonomy (GTDB): domain Bacteria; phylum Acidobacteriota; class Vicinamibacteria; order Vicinamibacterales; family CAVVIG01; genus CAVVIG01. Next base: position 57,578 of record JBFXAT010000008.1, on the reverse strand, counting down.
TCGAGCCTCGGGAAGTCCTTGGTCAGGTACGCGTTGCCCTCGGACTGCAGGCGTCCCTGGTCGGGCCCCCTGCCTCGCGGCGCACCTTCGCCGTAACCGCTGTAGATCTGGTCGACGACGTCCATGCCTTCGACAACCTGACCGAACGGGGCGAAGCCCTGCTTGTCGAGCGAGCTGTTGTCCTTGAAGTTGATGAAGAGCTGGGTCGTCCGCGTGTTCGGCCCCGCCGTGGCGAAGACAACGAAGCCGCGGAGGTTGCTCTGCTTCACCGGGTCGTCCTGAATTCGTGCTCCGCGCCACGCCGCCATGACCGACGGGTTCCCGTGGATGCCGAACTGCGCCATGAAATTCGGAATCACCCGGAAGAAGCGGACATCGTCATAGAAGCCGCCCTTGACGAGGTTGTAGAAGCGATCGGCGCCGCGGGGTGCCCAGGCGCGCGTGACCTGGATGACGAACCGCCCCTTGCTGGTTTCGAAGTTCGCCTTGAAGGTGGGCGGCGCCTGTTCCGTGAACGCGGCCGGAATGCGCAGCTTCGCCAGCTTCGCGTCGGACTGGCCGGCCTGTCCGGCAAACGCCACCGCGGAAGCGACGAGCACGCTCGCAACGGCGCCGTAGACGACTTTCTTCAGACTCATAGTCCTCCTCTCAGACTTGTTCCATTATGCATCCACGTCCCGCCGTGTCGGCTCCGCGTCCGTCCGGGAGGCTCCCCCGCTTCAGGTCGAGGTCTGGAAGCCGGTATGATGGCCGTTCGCACCTGCGAACGGGAGAGCATACCAATGTTGCACGCGCATTTCACGACGACGGAAGGCAGCTTCACGATCCGGCTGTTCGAGCAAGAGGCGCCGAATACCGTGAAGAACTTCGTCGGGCTGGCGGAAGGATCGAAGGAATTCACCGACCCGAAAACCGGGCAGAAGGTGAAACGGCCCTTCTACGACGGCCTGATCTTCCATCGCGTCATCGAAGACTTCATGATTCAGGGAGGCGATCCGCTCGGAACCGGGACCGGCGGTCCGGGCTACCGCTTCGCGGACGAGTTTCACCCGAGCCTGAAGCACGACCGCCCGGGCATCCTGTCGATGGCCAACGCGGGTCCGAACACCAACGGCAGCCAGTTCTTCGTCACGCTCGTGCCGACGCCGTGGCTCGACAACCGCCACAGCGTCTTCGGCGAAGTGGTTGCCGGCATGGACGTCGTGCAGCAGATCGGACGCACCGCGGTCAGCAAGCCGGGCGATCGCCCCGTGACGCCGATCACCATCGAGAAGGTCACGATCGAAACGATCTGACGCCGGGAGCAGGCTGCCCGCGTCCGTACGGCGGCACGGGCAGCCGCAACCGTGAATCGACCGCGGCGATCGACCATCGGCGGCGACAGGCGGCCGCAAGGATTCGAATCGAGCTAGTCCAGATCGTAGATCTCGGCGAACTTCGATCGCAGGTAGCCGACGTACGGCGCCACATCGATCCGGTCCGCGCCGACGACCCGCGCCAACGTCTCGCGCGGGGTGAACTTGCGGCCGTGCCGATGCATGAGCTCCGTCAGCCATGTCCGCAGCGGCAGGAACTCGCCGCGCCCGAACTGAGCCTCCAGGTCGGGAATATCCGCACGGATGCGTTCCCAGATCTGAGCCGACACGATGCTGCCGATCGTATAGGTCGGGAAATACCCCATCAGGCCGAGGGACCAGTGCACGTCCTGCAGAACGCCGCTGGCAGCATCGGGCACCTCGACGCCGAGGTAGGCCTTCATTCGAGCGTTCCACGCCTCGGGCAGCTCTTCGAGCGAGATCGTCCCGGCGAGCAATTCCTGCTCGAGCTCGAAGCGTAGAACGATGTGCAGGCCGTAGGTCAGCTCGTCGGCCTCGACGCGAATCAGCGTCGGCTGCACCTTGTTGATGGCGCGGTAGAACGTCTCCACATCGACCGTGTCGAAGGCGCCTGGGAAGTGCTGGCGCAGGCGCGGCAGGAAGTAGCGCCAGGCAGCCCGGCTGCGACCGACCAGGTTCTCCCACAGCCGGCTCTGCGACTCGTGCAGGCCGAGCGAGGCCCCGCGGCAGAGCGGCGTCCGCTCGAGCGACGGACTGACGCCGTTCTCGTAGAGGCCATGGCCGCACTCGTGGAAGGTGCCGAACACGGCCGGGCTGAGGTGGTCGGGGTAATACCTCGTCGTGATGCGGATGTCCCGCGTGCACGTGCTGCTCGCGAACGGATGGGTCGTCGGATCGAGGCGCCACTGCTGATCCTCGAAGCCGACGGCCTCGACGATCGCTTCGCAGAACCTGCGCTGCACGTCGACCGGAAACGAGCCGTGGAGACAGGCATCGGACACGTGGTCGGCGCGCTCCGCGATCGCGGCCAGCAGCGGCACCACCGCGGTCTTCATCGCCTCGAAGAGACGCGAGGCGTCGCTGGCCGTCGTGCCGCGCTCGTAGTCGTCGAGCAGCGCGTCGTACGCGGTCTCGAACTCATCGAAACAATCGACGTATCGGAGCTTCACATCGATCGTCCGGCGGAGATGCGGAACGAACGCCGCGAAATCGCAGGCGGCCCGCGCGTCCCCCCACGCGTCGCGCGCGAGCGCCGCGACGCGCGCCATCTCCGCGCGCAGGTCCGCCGGCACGCGCCGCGCCTTGTGATAGTCGCTGCGCGTCACACGAATGAGGCTGGCCTCGTCCGAGTCGTACGGCCGGCTGGCCTCGAAGCCCTCCAGGCTGTCGAGCAGGTGTCCGATCGCCGGATCGACGAAGCGCTCATGAGCCAGACGGCCGAGCGTCGCCAGCTGTTCGGCTCGCACGGCCGCGCCGCCGCGCGGCATCATCACCTGCTGGTCCCATCCGAGCAGAGCCCCGGCCTTGCTGATGTCGTGAATCTCGGCGAGCCGTGACTTGAGCTCCGCGAAACGATGGTCGGTCACGGGGGGAGAGTACACCAACGCCGAGCCGGCCGGCCGGATCGGCGCCGAAGCGCAGAGGTCTGACGCATAGCTTTTCTCACTGCTCATATCTCGAACTACCTGTTTGTCTATCGTATGCGGCTTGCATACGATGGTTGGTGAACGGGGCGTCGACGGGCCGGACATCGACGCAATCTCGACCTCGACCTCGGCCTCGTTCAGCTAACCACGGACCACGGCGGTCCGAACTTCATGTGGAGGGAGTCATCATGATGCGCACTCTCATCGCTACGACAGTCGCGACGATTGCGATCGTGGCGGCGACGTCGGGTCGAGCCCAGGCCAACACCTGGGACAGCCGCGCGTTCTTCACCTTCGATGCGCCGGTTTCGGTGCCGGGCGCGACACTTCCGCCTGGGGAGTACCTCTTCCGCCTTGCCGACCCGCACAGCGGACGCAAGACGGTTCAGGTGCTCAGCGCGGATGGACGGACGGTCTACGCGATGTTCTTCGTCAACAGCAACGACCGGCGCCAGGAGTGGACGGAACACGCCCAGGTGAGCCTGGGTGAGGCGCCGCACGGCACACCACGTTCGATCTCCGCGTGGTGGAACCCGAGCGAGCTCAACGGGCGAAGCTTCATGTACGCCCCGGGCGAGGCGAGCTGGGAGCGGCAGGCGACGACCCCGGACGCCAGCAAGAGCAGCAACTGACGCGGCGATGATCGACCGGCGGCAACGTGCGCGGGGCGCCCTGCGGATGCAGGGGCCTCGCGCGGCGATGTCCCTGCCCACTGCGGCCCGGCCGATGTCCGTGCCCACAACGTTCGAGGCCTGGATGCGTATCCATGTGCTGATCGTTCTCACGAGCTTGGCGATGATGGGCGCCCGCGCGGCGGGAAAGACCCCAGCCCGGTCCGCCAGTGCGGCTCAGGCGCCAGCCGCGCGGCAGCTCGGCGCGGCCGAGCTGCCCCAGCCGGGCCCGACTCGCGCGGCGCCGGCACAGCAGACCAGCGTGACGCAGGCCGTGCCGTCCTTTCGATCCGAGTCTGAGCTGGTCGTGCTGCACGTGGCCGTTCGCGACAAACGCGGTCACCACGTGACCGGCCTCCCGCCGCAGGCGTTTCACATCTTCGAAGACGGCCGGGCGCAGCCGGTCCGCGTGTTCACGCAGCAGGCGGATCCGGTCACGATCGGCCTGATCCTGGACGTCAGCGGCAGCATGGCGGCCAGCCGCAACCGGCTGCTGTACGCGGCCTCGCAGTTCGCCAGGGGCGGCAGCCCCGAAGACGAGGTCTTCGCCCTGCTCGTCGGTGATTCGGCACGCGCCGTTCTCCCTGAAGACGCGCCGTTCACCAGTGACGCCACGGCGCTCCACGACGCGATCTCCAGGAACCTGCGCTCCGGAGGGCGAACGGCGCTGTACGACGCGATCGATGCGGGGCTCGAGTACCTGTCCCGCGGCACGCACGCCCGGCGCGCGCTCGTCATCCTGAGCGATGGGCTGGACAACGCAAGTGACACGACGTTCGACGATGTGCTGCGGCGAACGCAGTCATCCAACGCCGCGATCTACGCAATCGGACTCCTCGATCCGATTCACCTGGAGCGGCACCCGCGCGAGCTCCGGCGCCTGGCCCGGGCCAGCGGAGGCGACGTCTATTTCCCCGACGATCACGCCGAAACCTACGAGGCGATGGAGGCCGTCGCGCGCGACATCCGGAACTCGTATGCGATCGGCTTCGTTCCGGCCCAGACGGCTCACGACGGACGGTTTCACCGGCTTCGTGTGACGGTCTCCTCCCCCGACGGGGCGCGTCTCGACATCCGCGCGCGGGAGGGATATACGGCCGGCACTCAGGACGGCTCACACTAGACCCCTCCTCGGAGCCCACCTCGGAACCAGGCCACCTGAGACCACGCCGCATCGGACTACAATTGAGGGTTCGTACTCATTCCAGACAGGTCCGAGATCGCCCATGTTGAGAGCCGGAATCGTCGGGCTGCCGAACGTCGGCAAGTCCACGCTGTTCAATGCCGTCACGCGCACACGCAAGGCCGAGGCGGCCAACTACCCTTTCTGCACCATCGATCCGAACTCGGGCATGGTGACCGTGCCAGATGCACGCCTGGAGGTCCTTCGGCAGATCGCCCGGACCCAGGTCGTGATTCCTGCCGTCATCGAGTTCGTCGACATCGCCGGCCTCGTGCGCGGGGCGAGTCAGGGAGAAGGGCTTGGGAACAAGTTCCTCACCCACATCCGCGAGGTCGACGCGATCGTGCAGGTCGTCCGCTGCTTCGACGATGGCGACGTACACCACGTGGCGGGCAGCGTCGATCCGGTGCGCGACATCGAGGTCATCAACACGGAGCTCATCCTGGCGGATCTGGAAACCATCAGGCGGCGTCGCGAGCGTGTCGCGAAGGACGCGAAACGCGGCGACAAGGCGGCCCAGGCCGAGGAGCCGCTGCTCGCCACGCTCGAGGCGGCCCTCGACTCGGGCAAGCCGGCGCTGACCCTCCCGTTGACGCCCGAGGAAAAGGCGCTGGTCGCGCCGCTCTTCCTCCTCACGTCCAAGCCGACGATTTTCGCGTGCAACGTGAAGGACAGCGAGTTGGCGCACGCCGACGAGAACCCCTATGTTCGTCAGGTGCGGGACTACGTCAGCACACACCTGGCGTGCGAGGCCGTCGTCATCAGCGCGCAGATCGAGAGCGAGCTGATCGATCTGTCTCCGGAAGAAGCTGCCGAGTTCCTCGCGGAGCTGGGCGTCGCCGAGAGCGGGACGGGCGCGTTGATCCGCGCCACCTATCATCTGCTCGGCCTGCGAACCTTCTTCACGGCCGGCGAGAAGGAGGTCCGCGCCTGGACGATCCACGTGGGCGATACCGCCCCCAAGGCCGCGGGCGTGATCCATTCCGACTTCGAACGCGGTTTCATCAAGGCGGAGACGGTCGCCTACGACGATCTCGTCGCCTGCGGTTCGGTCGCACAGGCGCGCGAGAAGGGGCTCTATCGGATGGAAGGCAAGGAATACATCGTCCAGGACGGCGACGTCATGCTGTTCAAGTTCAACGTCTAGCCGATCTGTAGAGGTCCGGCGACTCCCGATCGGGAATCCGCGCGCGCGCGCTCCGTCCACGCACGGGGCACGTCGACGAGCGACGCGCGCAGTTCGGCGACGCTGGCGACACCCAGCAGCGTCAACGTCCGAATGACGTCTGCACGAAGGATCTCGATTGCGCGCGCCACACCCGGGCCGCCTGCGGCCGCAACTCCGTACGCATAGGCCCGGCCGACGAGCACGGCCTTCGCGCCAAGGCACATCGCCTTCACGATGTCGCTGCCTCGGCGGATGCCGCCGTCCATCAACACGTCGATCCGGTGTCCCACCGCGGCGACCACTTCGGGCAACGCCCGGATCGTCGCCGACACGCCGTCCAGCTGACGCCCGCCGTGGTTCGAGACGATGACGCCGTCGACCCCTTCCTCCACGGCCCGCTTCGCATCGTCCGCCACGAGTACACCTTTGACGAGGATCGGACCGCTCCAGACCTCGCGGATCCATCGCAGGTCCGCCCAGGTGACCACCGATTGCGCGAGCGCGGGACCGACGCTCTCGTAGCGCATCGGCCCAGCGCCCGGCAGCACGACGTTCGGGAATTTCATCAGTCCGCCGTCGCGTAGAAACCCGCCGAGCCAGCGCGGACGCGAGAGCAACTGTCCGACGTACGGCGCCATCGCCAGGGGATTGCCCGAAAGAAGCGCGCCGGTCCCATTGCGGGTGTCCCGCTCGCGCATCCCGGCGACTGGCGTGTCGATGGTGACAACGAGCGCGGAATAGCCGGCGTCCTTCGCGCGGGCGATCGCCGATTCCGCGACCGGGCGTCCTCCAACCAGATACACCTGATACCACGCGGGGCCCCGGGTGGCGGCCTTCACTTCTTCGAGCCGGCATCCCGACAGGGTGGACAAGATGTATCCCGTCCCGGCCGCGCCGGCAGCCGCGGCGGCGCGAATCTCGGCGCGCGGATAGAACATGCGGCTGCTCCCGATCGGCGCCAGGAGAAACGGGAGATCGAAGCGCTGGCCGAGGACGCGCACCTGCAAGTCGACCGATCCGCAGGCGACGGCGCCGAACGGCCGGAAGGTGATGTCATCGAACGCGCGCCGGTTCTCGCGAAGCGTGAGCTCCGCCTCTGCCCCGCCGTCGATGTAGTCGAACACCACGCGCGGCAGTCTTCGTTCGGCCAAGCTGCGAAGATCGTCGATGTTGACGATGTCGTGGCGGTGCAGGCGGTCGGTCATCGTCGTTCTCAGGGGGCCAGCCGCTCGCGGATCCACTGGTGGTGAGGATCGAGGCGGTAGCGTACGCGATCGTGCAGGCGGTTGGGCCGGCCCTGCCAGAACTCGAACTCACTCGGCAGCAGACGGTAGCCGCCCCAGGTCCGCGGCCGTTCGACGCCGAGGCCTTTCGTCCGCTCATCGAGCGCGGCGAGCGCGGCATCGAGCGCCTCGCGCCCCCCGATGACGGCGCTCTGGTTCGACACCGTCGCACTCAGCTGGCTGAGGCGAGGTCGGCTGAGGAAATATTCGTCCGATTCGGCATCCGTCGTCTGCTCGACGCGGCCGCGCACCCGCACCTGCCGCTCGAGCACGTCCCAATAGAACGTTACGGCGGCATGAGGGTTGGCCTGGAGCTGTCTGCCCTTGGCGCTCGTTCGATGCGTGTAGAACACGAGGCCCCGATCATCGAGCGCCTTGAGGAGGACCGTCCTGGCGTCCGGCCAGCCGCTGCCGTCGACGGTGCTGAGCGTCATGGCATTCGGCTGGTGGATGCCCGCCTGGTGGGCTTCGCCAAGCCACACATGGAACTGTTCGAAGGGATCGGCGTGGACATCACCCTCGTCGAGCGTGCGTGCGGCGGCCGCCTCACGCCGCAGACTCGCGAGCCACTCTGTCATGCGTCTATTCTCGCCGAGAGTTGCGCTTTCCGCGCTACTCGTGCCGTCCCATGGCCGAGTGCCGCCGCGTGTCGCGCATCGACACATAGACGAGGAGCGAGACCGCGATCACGCCGGACAGGTAATACGCGAACCACGGCTCCCGCCCGATCGACTTGAACCACAGTGCGATGGACTCGGCCGTGCCGCCGAAAATCGACACGGTCACCGCGTACGGCAGCCCCACGCCAGTCGCGCGGACCCTGGTCGGGAACAGCTCCGCCTTCACGACCGCGTTGATGGAGGTGTACCCGGCCACGATCAGCCAGGCAGCCGCCAGCAGCAGGAACGCCACGGCCGCGCTGCGGGTCGCCTGCAGGGCATCGAGCAGCGGGATGGTGCAGCACGTGCCCATCACGCCGAACCAGACGAGCAACGGCTTGCGGCCGATCCGATCGGAGAGCGCGCCGTAGATCGGCTGCAGGAAGAGCGCGAACACCAGCGCTCCGGCCGTCACGAGCGTCGTCTGGTTGTCGGTCAGGCCGACCGACAGCTTCAGGAACTTCTGCATGTAGGTCGTATACGTGTAGAAGGCGGTCGTACCGCCCATCGTCAGGCCGACCACCACCAGCACCTCACGCGGGTAGTTCAGGAGGGCGCGCACGGAGCTCTCGCGCCGCTGCGTTCCGCTCGCCGCGACGAAATCGGCCGTCTCGTGGAGGTCGCGACGCATCACGAGCGCCACGATGGCGAGCAGCGCCCCGACGACGAACGGAACGCGCCACCCCCACGCACGCAGCTGCTCCGCTGTCAGGAACACCTGCTGCAGCAGCAGGAGCACCACGATGGCGCACAGCTGACCGCCGATCAACGTGACGTACTGAAAGCTCGAGTAGAACCCGCGGTGCTTCGGGTCGGCCACCTCGGACAGGTACGTGGCGCTCGTGCCGTATTCGCCGCCGAGGCTCAGCCCCTGAACCATCCGCGCGAAACCGAGCAGGACCGGCGCAGCCACGCCGATCGATGCATATGTCGGCGTCACGGCGATCATCAGCGAGCCGAAGCACATCAGCAGCACCGAAAGCATCAGCGCGGTCCGCCGGCCGTAGTGGTCCGCGAGGTGGCCGAAAAGCCACCCACCCACCGGCCTCACGACGAAGCCGAGCGCGAACAGCAGAGCCGCGTTCAGCTGTTGGACGACGGGGTCGCTTCCGGGGAAAAAAGCTGCCGCGAAGTAGAGGGCGAAGGCCGCGTACGCGTAGAAGTCGTACCACTCGACGAGGTTGCCGATCGATCCGACGACGATCGCCCGCACGCGCCGACGCACGTCCTCGAACTGAAGGTGATCGCCGGCAACCGAAGCGGTGGCCGCCGTGACGTCGGCGCCGCGATGGGGCATCTCCACGCGTGCGTCAGATTACTCCACTCGGCCCGATGTAGTTCATCCGTTCGCGGCGCACAGGCTGGATCACTCCTTGCTGCTGACCTCGGGGTTGTATGGCTGAACTGGGATCACCCGCTCTCGTTCTCTGATGCCTGGACGCGTCGCCTTCGATCGTGTCTGGAAACAGTTCGCCCGCGGCGAGCGGCACGACAGCCTGCGCGATCTGCTGCCCGCGGTGTGCAGGACGCTGCTCGGCCGACAACCGCGCACGGATCACGCGGCCGCCGCCTTCTGGGCCGTTCGCGATGTCAGCTTCGAGGTGCGGGCGGGCGAAGCGCTCGGCATCATCGGCCGCAATGGCGCCGGCAAGTCGACGATCCTCAAGCTGCTGACGCGGATCCTGAAGCCGACCCAGGGCAGCTGTCTGGTCGCGGGACGGACCGGCGCGCTCATCGAGGTGGCCGCCGGATTCCATCCCGACCTCACCGGACGGGAGAACGTGTTCCTGCAGGGCGCCATCATGGGCATGAAGCGCCACGAAATCGTCAGCCGCTTCGACGCCATCGTCGACTTCGCCGGACTCGAGGCGTTCATCGACACGCCGGTGAAGCGCTACTCGAGCGGCATGAATGCGCGGCTGGGCTTCTCGATCGCGGCCCACCTCAATCCGGACGTCCTGCTCATCGACGAAGTGCTCGCCGTCGGCGACCGCGCCTTCCAGCAGAAGTGTTATGCGCGCATGAAGGAGTTCAAGGAGCAGGGCGTCGCCATCGTGTTCGTCTCTCACCACCTGCCGGTCGTGGCGCAGCTCTGCACGCGCGCGCTGCTCCTGGATCAAGGCTCCGCGCTGGTCTACGGCACGCCGCGGGACGCCATCGCCGCCTACACATCGGCCCCCGGAGCCAGCGACAACGGCGACGTCGCGCTCACGGCGGAGCTGCGGGCGCCCCGCGCCAGCGCGCGTTCCAGCCGGGACGGCCGGACCGACGATGTGTTCGAAGTCGTACCTGGCGACCGTCTGGAGCTCGACGTGGAGCTCGCGTTCCACGTCGACGTGGACCAGGCCACCGTCGGCATCGTGGTCTGGGATCTCACGCGGGAGCTGTACGTCTACGGGGCAAGCTCCGACGTCGTCGGCGTGCCATCGCTGCGCGCGCGAGCGGGCGAGAGGCGCGCGATCACCTTCACGTTCGACGCGCACCTGACGCGCGGCGTGTACGCCATCGAAATCAACGTGGTCGACGCAGGCCGCCATCGCTTTCTCGCGGTCGCCCGCGGCCTGCGCCACTTCAGCGTCGTCGAGCACGTCTCGTACGACGGAATCGCCAACCTGTATCTCGCCGGCCGCGAAACACCGGCGATGCGGCTCGCCTCGGATGCCGAAGCGGCCGTGCGGTAGGAGTCGTGATGAAGGGATCGGAGCTCGCAGCCATCTGGACGGGTATACAGGCGCCGACAACCGGGGACATCCGCACGGAGCTGGTGCGCGAGGCGGCCGAGTACCTGGGGATCGGCGTGCAGGACGCGTGGGACCGGCTGCGCGGTGCAGGCGATCGTTTTCGCGACGAATGGTCGCGCACGGTGGGCGGGTCGACCGACGCGGCGACCCTGACGCAGTTCTACAACCACTCGGACGCCGAGCTCTTCGAGCTGATCGAATGGCATGCATCCGACCCGATCCACTTCAGGACGCTCATCCTCCGCGATGCGGCCCTTCGGCAGCGGGGCCGAGCGTATCTGGACTACGGATCCGGCATCGGCAGCGACGCCGTCGCCTTCGCCGCGGCCGGATTCGACGTGACCGTTGCCGACATCTCTGACGTGCTCATGGGATTCGCGGCGTTTCGATGCCGCAAGCACGGCTCACGCCTTCGCACGATCGACTTGAAGTCGCAGACGCTTCCACCGAACGCCTACGACGTGGCCGTCTGTTTCGACGTGCTCGAACACATTCCCAAGCCCATTCCCGTGGTGAGGAGGATTCGGGAAGCCCTGCGTCCATCGGCACTGTTCGCCATCCACGCCCCGTTCGGCGTCGATCCGGAACGCCCGATGCACGTGGCGCACCGAGACGTCGTCACGCCGAGGATGCGTTCGTTCGGGTTCCAGCCGCTCGACCTTCACTTTCCGCCTCCCGTGCTGGCGCCGCAGGTCTACCGCAAGGTGGATCTGCCGCTTCGGGATCGCGTCGGCTATTTCGTGTACGACGTGTACATGAAGAACAACACGGGCAGTCAGATCGCGGACATCTATCGCCGCATCTTCGCCGCGCCCCACCTCGAGCGCGCGTCCTGACGTTCAGGGGACGGGCGAGCCGGCGTCGATGTCCATGTCGTCCCGCTGCAGCAGGGCGTGAAGATCCGAGCCCTCGACACGGAGCTGTCCGTCGACGACGAACGGAACCACATTGACACGGCGTCCGGCAACGGTGAGCTCGGCGTCGGCGACGCCGACGGCCAGGAAGACGGGCTCCTTCTGAAGGACGGCAGTCTCGCCGCCGGCAAGCTGGCGCTCGACCACGGTGTCATCCGAATAGCGGACGAACAGCCACGTCTGGCGCGGCACCCGGACCGACCCAAAGTCTCGCTCGATTTCCGCCGCGTCACCCGTCTGCGGCGACGATGGAGGCGGCGGAAGCGGCACAGCGGAGCCTGGAATGGCCGAGAACGGCACCGGCGCGACCGCGGCGGCGGGATCGAGGGTACCGGGAGGCTCCTCCGCAACGAACGGCGGCAGCATGGAGGGAACGGCCACCTGCGGACGCATGTAGACGACGGCCCCGAGCAGTCCGATCGCCACCGCGACGGCCACGAAAGTACGCGGGCGGCGAGCCGGCGGATCGTCGACGTCGGCGAGAGGCTCGGCGTGCCCGGGCACCAGCTCGAGGGGTTCGGTCGTCGCAGCTCTCTCGACCATGAGCGGGTCGAGGCCCGCAAGCGCGGCGTACTTCCGCAGGCCGGACATGTAGAACGTCGCGTTGTGAAACGCGGCGAGATCGACCTGCTCGAGCGCAACGACCTGTCGTGGGGACAACAGGAGCTTCTCGCCGAGCTCCCCGAGCGTCAGACCGAGCGCGGTGCGCCTCCGGTTCAACTCCGCGCCGATCTCCGCGCACTGGCGCGGATCGATCGTCGTACCGCCGGTGAACAGGGCGGCGCGTCCAGTGACTGTCGACATGACTCCTGAATGAGCGGCCGTCAGTAGCGATCGTAGCCTTCGGTGAGCTCGACGTACACACCGCTCGGATCCATGACGTAGGCGATCTTCAACCCGATGGCCGGCACCTCTCGAAATGCCTGATCGAGTGTAATCCCTTTGAGCTCCAATTGGCGGCAGAACGCCTCGAGATCCTGGATCTCGAAGCCGATGTGGTCGATCGCGCGCCCGCGCGTCGGCGCCCGCGGCGCGTCCGCCCCCGCGAACGTGAGGTTCACACTGCCGGCGTCAGCCGTCGTCTCGATCGTGCCGCGACTGCGCGGGGCCAGCGAAAACGTGCGGGTGTACCACTCGAGCAGTTCGCGATACATCGGCGTATAGAAGTGCACGTGATTCGGGAGCGCGACGCGCTGCAGCGCGGGGTCCTCCTGCAGCTCGAAGCGGAGACCGTCGGGCCCGAGGACGTAGGCGTTCGGTTGCCCCTCGGCGCCCGTGAACTCGCGCTGCACCTCGAACCCGGCCGCACGCATCGCCCGCAGCATGTCGGGCATGCTGCGCACCCGGAAGCCGAAGTGATCCATGACCGTCCCCTGGGACGGACCGGACGGCGCGCGCTGCGCGAAGGCGATCAGCATGTTCGGGAACTTGACGGCGGTCAGCGGTCCCTTGCTGACGAGGACGCCGCCGAACTGCTCGACCCAGAGCGTCTTGTGGACCTCGATGTCGCCGACGTTGAGGTGCACGTGCCCGTAGGTGACGCCGGCGGCGTTCTTCGGCGACAGCTGCGCGCTCGCCGCCCCCGCGGCCATGAGCCACAGCAGCAGCGGCAGGAATGCTCTCATGCTGACCTCCGAGCCGATACGATACCCGAACCGCCGCGGGCGGGCGCCGGCAATCGCTTCGCCCGACGGCGGGAGGGCTTCTGCGCTACACTGCGCGCCATCGTGCGCCCGCGGCATCACCGTTCGCCGTCGGAGGACTGGCGGGCGCGGCCGTGGCACAAGGGGGGACGATGATCTCCAGACGCGAGTTGCTGACGGGTCCAGCGGCCCTCCTGGCATGGAGCGCCGCCGAGGAGATCGGGCGTGCCGCCGACGGCCGCATGTCACTGGCGCTCCACCAGAACACGTCCTCGCGGGCCGGCTTCAGGGCGTCGCTCGAGGGCTGGGCCCGCGCCGGGATCACGCAGGTCGAGATCACCAACGGCCTGCTGGATCGGTTCCTGGAGTCGGAACCGCTGCCTGCGGCTCGACGCCTCGCCGGCGACCTCGGTCTGACGATCGTGTGCGGCGCGTGCGGCGTGTCCGGCCTCCTCGAGCCGAACCCGGATCGCCAGAAGGCGTTGGAGAATTTCAGGCGGCGCTGCGACACGTGGGCTGAACTTGGAATACCAATCATCTACTCCACGACGGCAACCAACATCAAACCGACGGCCGACGACTACAGGGCCGCGCCGGCGAACGCGCACGAGGTCGGGGGCATTGCGGCGGACTTCGGACTGACGGCGCTCTTCGAGTTCATCCGCATCTCGACCTTCGCGTCGACCCTCACCTCGCTTCTCTCCATCACCCGCGCAGCCGCGCATCCGAACGTGGGCCCGCTCTTCGACTGCTATCACTTCTGGTCGGGGCTCAACAAGCTCGAAGACCTCGAGATCCTCAACCCCGGCGAGGTCAGGCACGTGCACTTCCAGGATGTACCGGACATGCCGCGCGAAATGCTCGACATGACGACGCGCGTGATCCCGGGAGAGGGCGTCACCCCACTCGCCACGATCCTGCGGGCGCTGGCCCGCAAGGGCTACGCCGGTCCGCTGTCGGTGGAGCTCTTCCTGCCCAAGTACTCGGCGGCAGATCCGTACGAGATCGCGCGTGAGATCCGCACCAAGGCGGAAGCGGTGATGCGGCAGGCGCAGGTGCTCTGAACGAAACGCCTCGACCCGCCGACCTGGAGATGACCGGATCCCCGTTCCGCGATCAGAGGCCTCGCTCGGCGAGCAGCGCCTCGACCTGCGGATCCCGTCCTCTGAAGCGGCGGTAGGCCTCTGCCCTGTCGGTCGTGTTGCCGTCGGAGAGGATGTGCGTGCGGAACCGCGTCGCGACGCCGCCGTCCCATGGACCGCCTGCCTCGAGGAACCCCTGCCAGCCGTCGGCCGACATCACGTCGGCCCAGGTGTAGCTGTAGTACAGGCCCGAATACGCGTCGCTCCCGAACAGGTGATCGAAATGCGGAAGGCGGTGCCGCAGCGCAATCTCGCGAGGCATCCCGATGCGCGCCAGCGCCTCGCGCTCGAACGCCTTCGGCTCGAAGACGCCGCCGGGAATCGTATGGAGCTCCAGGTCGAGCAGCGCGGCGGCGACGGCCTCGGTCGTGCCGTAGCCCTGATTGAAGGACTCTGAGGCACGCACCTTCTCGATGAGGACGCCGGGCAGCGGCTCGCCTGTCGCATGATGGCGCGCGAAGCGATCGAGGAGCTCGCGCGTGAAGACCCACTGTTCGTTGATCTGGGACGGCAGCTCCACGAAGTCGCGCGGCGTCTCCGCCAGAGCCGGATACGTCACGTCTTGCAGCAGGGCGTGCAAGGTGTGCCCGAATTCGTGGAACAGCGTCCGCACATCGTCGAGCGACAACAACACCGGTTCACCCGGCTCTCCCCTGAGAAAGTTGTTGTTGTTCGACGCGATCGGGGTTGCCCCTCCGTCCATCCGGTGCTGCACCCGATACGACGACGCCCAGGCGCCGGACCGCTTTCCCGGTCTGGCAAACGTGTCGAAGTAGAAGAGGCCCAGGTGTCGTCCCCCGGAGGTGTGCGTGACTTCCCATACGCGCACGTCCGGGTGGAAGACAGGCACGCGGCCGGTGATCTCGGCAAACGAGACGCCGTAGAGCCGCTCGGCCGTCCACATCGCCGCGTCGCGCATCCGGTCGAGCGTGAAGTACTGGCGGAGCTCAGACACGTCGAGCGCAAATCGCTCCTGCCTGACGCGCTCCGCGTAATAGAGGTAGTCCCATGGCTCGATACAGGCGGCCGGTTCGTCGCGTGACGCGATCGTCTGCATCTCCGCGACGTCAAGACGGACACGTGCAATCGCGGCGGTCCAGACCTGCTGCAGCAACGTCCGTGCGCGCTCCGGATCGCGCGCCATCGAGTCCGCCATCTGCCAGTGCGCGTGCGATCGATATCCGAGCAGCACCGCCCGCTCGGCGCGCAGAGCGACGATGCGGGTGATCGTCCCGTTCGTGTCGTTCGTGTCCCCCTCGTCTCCGCGCATCTTGAAGCGCCGCCAGACCTGCTCGCGGAGGTGACGCCGGGCCGAGAAGGTCAAGAACGGGTCGACGCTCGAGCGCGTGTTGAGAATGGCCCATCCGTCCAGGCCCCGCTCGCGCGCGGCGGCGGCCGCCGCGGACACGAGCGAGGCCGGCAGGCCGGCCAGGTCGTCGACGTCGTGAATGTGCGTGAAGCTCTGCTCGGCGGCCATCACCTTGGCGCGGAAGTCGGCGTAGAGTGCCGCGAGCTCCTGGTTGATCGACGACAGGCGGGCGCGCTCGGCAGGTCCGAGGCGGGCGCCGGCCCGAACGAATTCCTCCCACACGAGCGTCGTCACGCGCTGCTGTTCCGCGGAGAGTCCGGCGCTCTGACGCGAGCGGTACACCTGATCGATCCGCTCGAACAGCCCGGGCTGAAAGACGATCGCATCCTCCGCGGCCGCGAGCCGCGGCTGCCACTCGCGGTCGAGCGCACGGTATTCGGGCGAGCTCATGTTCAGCCGCATCACGTTGAAGACCCGCAGCACGCGGTCCTTGGTCAGGCCCGCTCGCTGAAGCGCGGCGATGGTGTTCTCGAAGTCCGGACTCTCGGAAGCGGACGCGATCCGCTGGACGGAGGCCGCCTCCTCGACCAGCGCACCGTCGATCGACGAGGCGACGAGGCCCGGGGTGACGCGGTCCCAGGGCGGCACTCCGCCATACGGACCGGGCCAGGGTTCGGTGAGCAGTGTGGAAGCGTCGGACATCGCCACTCATTATGGGCGATGCCCGCGCGGTGCCGCTTGCGCCAGTAGGGCTGCAGCGTTCGATCGGGGTGCCGGATCGCTTCGGCGCAGCGCAGTGCTCCGGACGAACACGACTCGCCCGCTCGCGATCAGGCGGCGTCCGAGGTCACGGCGACACTGGCGCGCTGCCACCGACGGCCGAGCCAGAGGGCGTTGACCACCGACGCCACGGCGAGCACGACGCCGACGGCCGAGATCCCCCCGATCCCCAGACCCAGGGCCGCCATGGGCAGGTACGCCCAAGCGCCGATCTGATCGCCGGCGCGGTAGACGAACGTATCGATGAAGCCCTTCGTCTTGTACCGATCCTCAGGAGACACGACCGTGAACAGCACCTCGCGCGCGGGCCGGTTCACCGCGAAGTTCCCCGCACGCCGCAGGACCTGGAACGTCATGAGGACGCCAATCGTCGGCAGCAGTCCGAGCGCTCCGAACCCTACGACACTCAGCGCGGGCAGAAAGACCAGCGCGCTCACGACGCCGAAGGCCTGCATGAAGCGGCCGGTCGCGAAGGTCTGCGTGACGAGCGCGATCAGGTTCACCAGCAGATCGATGTTCGCAAAGAACCGCGTGCGGATGGCACGATCGGCAATCGCGCGGTCGACGAGCGCCGCCTGCTGAAAATACAGGAAGGTGGTCAGCACCGTGAACAACAGCATGTGCAACGTGATGTTCACGAAGTACGGGCTGGTCAGCGTCCGCCGCATGCCGGACCAGACCGAGCCGCCCATTCCGCCGTCCAGGTCGCGGGCCGGTACGCGCGGGGCGCTCGCGCGAGGCCTGGCGGCGAACCGGAACAGCCGCCTCGCCGCCAGTGCCGCGAGCTCCAGCAGCAGCACAGACACGAGCATCAGGTTGGCGCTTCCGAGCCGCGCGACCAGCAAGGACGTGATCGCGGAGCCCGTGATGCTGCCGATGGTGCCGGCTGCGCCGATCAGCCCGAACAGCCGCCGTCCCTGCTCGGTCGTGAACACGTCGGCCATGACCGACCAGAAGATCGACACGACGAACATGTTGAACACGGACGTCCAGATGAAGAAGAGACGTCCGATCCAGATCTGATGGTCGCCGGCGCCGAAGTGCAGCAGCGCAAAGAAGAGAATCAGGTTCGCGGCGAAGAATCGGTAGGCGCTCGATACGAACTGCGCGCGAGGCAGCCGCGCGGCGAGCAGGGCGAACGGCGGGTTCGCCAGCAGCATGCCGGTCAGCGATCCGGTGAAGAGCCACGGCAGGTTCTCCACGCCGCCGGCGACCCCCATGTCGTCGCGAATGGGGCGGATGACGTAGTAGGCGGAGAGGACGGCGAAGAAGAAGAGCCACGACCAGCCGACCGCCTCCGCCTCGTCCTGGCGGACGCCGAACCTACGCAGCAGGAAGCGCATCGATGAAGTCGGACATGCGCTTCCTCATCGCTTGATCCGGCACGCGTCCCATTCCACCACCAAGGTTGTCGAGCATGTTCTTCGGTTGGCTCGTCGCGGGAGTAGTGGCCGTGATCGCCGGGTGCCCCAGGACCCACTTCAGGAAGAACTGCGCCCACGTCTTCGCGTCGAACTCGGCAGCCCAATCCGGCAGCGGCCGGTTGCCGACGCGGCGGAACAGACGTGTCCGGCCGAAGGGCGCATACGCCAGCACCGCCATGCCGCGCTCCTGCGCCAGCGGCAGGATGCGGTCCTGGACCTCCGGACTGTCGATGGCGTAGTCGACGCCGATGAAATCCAGCCGTTCTCTCTGCATGATGCCGATCAGCTCGGCGTATTGATTGTCGAACGTGGTCGTCACGCCGATGTAGCGCACTTTCCCCTGCTGCTTGTACTCACGGAGAATTGGCAGCTGCGTCGGCACGTCGCCCACGTTGTGGACCTGAATCAGGTCGATCTTCGCCTTGCCCACGCGCTGGAACGAGGTCTCGAGCTGGCGCCGGGCGGCCGCCGGATCGGCGCTGCCGCCGCGTCCCGCGACGTTGAGCTTCGTCGCCCAGAACAGGCGATCGGCCCAGCCCTCGTCCTGAACGATGCGGCCGGCGACTTCTTCGGACGCCCCGTAGCCGGGCGCCGTGTCGAAGATTCGGCCGCCGTTCTCGAGCAGTGTCTTCAACACGTCGCGCAGCGCCGACACGTCGTCCTTGCTGGCGACCTGCGAGAAGGTGGCGGAGCTCCCGAGCCCGATCACGGGAATGCGCTCGCCGGAGGAAGGGATGGGACGCGCGATGAGCGGCTGCTGCGCGAACAGGTCCCGGACACCGAAAGCCAGCCCGGCACCCGTGCCGAGCGTGAGGCCAAGCCATTCACGACGGGTCAGCGTGGACACACGTTCCTCCTGGTTCGAAAGACACGAGCTCGCGGCGGGTCCGCGCTCGAAGGTTACGACGCACCCGCCGGCGCGACCGCCTCGCCGCCGTCGCGGACCACCGCGCTGCGGGAGGCTCCCGAAGACGCCAGCTGCTCTTGCTTGCCGCCGAGCCATGCGGCGTTGGCAGCCCAGGCGAGGCCAAGGGGCACCGCCGCCCAGGCGATCGCTCCAGGGCCGAACCCGGCCATGGCGATCAGACTCGACGACCAGGCGCCGACCTGGTCGCCGAGCCTGTACACGACGGTGTCGATGAAGCTCTTCGCCTTGTACTTGTCCTCGCGGCTCACCACCGTGAAGAGCACCTCGCGCGTGGGGCGGGCGAAGGCGAAGTTGCCGGCACGCCGCAAGACCGTGAAGCCCACCACGATCGCCGCCACCGGCGTGATCCCGAGGAGCAGGAACCCGACGGCGGTGATCGCGGGCACGAACGTCAGGGTCATGCGGACGCCGACGCGGCGCAGCACACGCCCGGTGACGAAGAGCTGCAGGCCGAGGGTCAGCCCCTGCACCAGTTGCTCGACGTTCGCGAAGAACACGGTCCGCGCGGTGCGATCGCTGAACGTGCGATCGACGATCTCCGCCTGCTGGAAATAGAGGAACGTGGACAACACGCTGTACAGCAGCATGTAGATTGCGATGTTCATGAGATACGGGGACGACAGCGTGCGCGTCAGCCCCGCCGTGGCGCTTCCGCCGATGACGGACGACTCGTTCGGCGCCGCGCTGGCGCGATCGAAGGCCGAGGTCAGCGTCGCCAGCTTGTGCGATGCCTGCACGCCCACCTCGATGAGAACCGCCGAAACCAGCAGCATCATCGGGACACCGAGAATCGCCACGAGCCAGGCGGTCAGGCTCGACCCCACCAGGCCGCCTGTCGTGGCGGCGGCCGCGATGAATCCGAACAGCCGCTTGCTCTGCTCGGTGCTGAAGACGTCCACCATGAACGCCCAGAACACCGACACGACGAACAGGTTGAACACCGACGTCCAGATGAAGAACGCACGGCCGACCCAGACGTTCGCCGCAGCGCTGGAATAGTGGAACAGCAGCAGGAAGATCAGCAGGTTCGCGATGAAGAAGCGGTAGGCGACGGCAATGAAGCGCCTGCGGGGCATGCGCTTGACGAGCGCCGCGAACGGCGCGTTGACCGCCAGCATCGCGACGAGCGTGCCCGTGAAGAGCCAGGAGAGGTTGTTCACCCCCCCGGCAACCCCTGCCTCGTCGCGGATGGGCCGCAGCACCGAATAGGCGGAGAAGATGGCGAAGAGGTAGAGAAACGCCCAGCCCACACGCGCGACTTCGTCGGGCTTGATGGACACGAGTCGAGCGAGCAGACGGCCGCCGAGGGTCCTCTCAGTCACACGATCTCCTTACGTCTCCCCGCCAAAGGCTGTTTACCCCCGTCGACGAGCCCGTCGAACGGGGGTGGCTGGATCACGCTGCGGATTCTAGCGCGACCCGCGCACGTCGAACGGAGCCAGCCGATACGGCCCCGGCGAGACGTGCCGAGCCTCCCGCCTGCCGGTCCAGGTTGGACAGCCGCAGCCCCAGGGACAGCCGCAGCCTCAGGGACGGGCGAGGACGTCAGGGGGACGGGGGCGTCAGGGATGAACGATCGTGATCGTGAAGGACATGGGCGACGTGAGGCTCCCCTCGTCGAAAATCTTCACGCAGTAGTAACCGGTGTCGACCTCGGCCGAGAGCTCCGGGACCGCTGAGGCGGGGCCCAGGCGCTCGCGCGTCACGAGACATCCGTTGGTGCTGTCGCCGAGCCCGATGGCAAACCCGACGTTGGCCGACGGCTGGCTCGAGGAGGAGAGGGTCGCAACCAGGACGCCCGACTGGCGCACGAGCAGCACGCGCCAGACCGCTCCCCGCGGGTCGAGATTGCTCGAGAACGTCTCGGTGACCGGGCTCGTCGTCGGCGACGTCGGCGTCTCGGCGTCGTCGCCGCACCCAGAGGCAGCGCCGGCCAGGAGTCCGATGAGCAGCAGTGTGAGCACGGGCTTCATGTGATTACGTGTGCAGAATGCGAACGCCGAAGTTCACGAGCACCCGAAGACGTCCGACGTCGCGGAGCTGGACGCAATAGACGCCGTCGGTCAGCGGCTGCTGGAGGTGCGCCGCCAGTCCGGGAGAGACGGTCACGGCACGGGTGACGTGACACCCCTGCCCCGCCGGGATGCCGATGCCGAGCTCGAGGGCCGTATCGAGTGCGCGGCCGCTTGCCGCATCGGTGACGCTGCCCAAGGTGATCGCCGCCGTTCCGGGGGCGACCACGGTGAACGCGTAGAAGCCGGTCGCGCCGACACCCAGCTGCCCCGTGTAGACGTCGATGTAAGACTGCGCCTGCGTCTCGGTGGGCGTCACGGGATTGTCGTCACCACAGCCGGTCGCCACCGTGGCGAGGAGTCCAGTCAGGAGCAAGGATACGAACGGGCGCAGCATGGCCGGGGCTCTCAAAAGCGGAAGTAGAAGCCGGCCGTCAGGGCCACGTTGGTCTGGACGCCCGAGGCGGCGAAAGTGGGCCCCGAGTAGGCGAGACCGTTGAGAGGGGCGAGCGCGCTGAACTGCAACGAGTCGACGGTGACGATCGGGATGTTGGGGTTGAGCGAGCCGACCGCGCGCTCGGGGAACACCTCCATCAAGGTCCGGACCGACCGCTTGTAGAAATGCAGCCGGGCGTCCATGCGAATCCCCGTATGGCGGGACAGCACGCGCTTGACGCCTCCGCCCGCGACGAGCACGTTGGCGCTCGAGTCTTCTTCGAATCGCATCGCGACGTTGTCCCTGCCGATCAGATACGAACCGCCATCGATCCGATATGAGCCCAGAAGATTGACCGACGGCTTCTTGCCCGCGTGAAACGCGACTCCGCCCCCGACGACGACGTAGGGGATGGTCCGGCCGGTGGTCTTGAGGTTCGTCACGAGCGAGCCGAGGAGCAACAACCGCAAGCCCATCGTGTCGTCCACAATCGTGGTCTGCGACGTGACCGCCGACTGAAGAGGGGACGTCGCGAGCGTCGCCTGGAGCCCGCTCGAGAAGCTCGCTCGCGTGGCCTCGAGACCCGCGACGGCGGAGGGCCTGAGCCTCCACGGATTGCGAAGCTGATCGCCCGAGAACTCGACGGCGAACCGCGGCGTCAGCCTGCGCTGGACCCGAACACCGAGCGCCAGCCCCGACGCCTGCATGATCCCCGACCCCGTCAGGACCGGATCGAGCGGCACGATCGGCGAGCCTGGCCGGATCTGGTTGTAGAGAGCCGTCCCGCTGCCGAAATAGAACGTGGTCAGGCTCGCAAGCCCCTGCAGGAGGGTCCCGGTTTCCGGCAACGCACCGGTTCCGCTCGTGCTGTCCACGTCGTGAGAGAGGCCGCCGTGCAGCTCGATCTCCCAGATGGCGGCCGCTGGAGACGCGCTGGCGGCAGCCGCGGGCGTTGGCGGGATCACCTGCGCGCGGACCGGGACCGCGCCGGTCAGGCACACCAGAAGGGTCAGAGAGCACGCGTATCGAGTGGCGCTCACAGCAAGTCGCTCAGGGGTGTTCGATCACAACGGTGAAAGCGGCCGGTCCGGCAAGATTGCCGGCGTCGGCGACGACGACGCAATGGGTGCCGGCGGGCAAAGACGTCGTCACTTCATTGGTCAGCCCGGCGTCGCCGGTGGCTTGCACGGAGACAGGCAGCGTCGCGGAACATTCCGAACCGGACGGCGTTCCGGTGGCCAGGTTCACGATGACGTCGGCCGGAACGTCCGGACCGCCTATGGCGGTGAGCCGCACGGTGGTCGTGCCGAAGACCGCGATACTGAACGAATAGAAGCTGGCCCCGCCGACGGGCAGCGTGCCCGAGAAGGTCTCCGAGACGGCGGCCGCCGCCGGGTCGTCGGACGTCGGCTCGGTAGGCGACGTCGAGTCGTCGCAGGCGCCCATGGTCAAGGCGGCCGACAGGAGCGCCACGGCGGCGAGGCGCATCCTCAGCGGTTGGACATGACGATTCTGAGCGCGATGTCCAGAAATAGCGAGAGTTCGGAGGTCCACAGCGAGCCGATTCCGATTCCGATTCCGATTCCAAGACTGATCATGATCGCTGCGCGACCTGAAACACGGTCCCCAGCGCCCTCGCCGACGAGTGGAACGCAGGTGTCATCCACAGCGGAGCCGCCTTTCGCTCCCTGCAGACGCGGGCATCAGCTCGACGGTACCACACGGGGCGCGCGGTGCCCCGGGCCTGTCACCGTCTTTTCACCGAATCCCTCACGCACGTTCCAACGGCCCGTCCATCTTAGCAATCCGCGGCCGCCTCGTCGCGCGAGAACTGCAGCACGCGGAGTGGAGAACTGCAGCGCGCGGAGTGGAGGGGTGGCCCGCGGGACGACCCCGGCGTCGATCCGGAGTCGATCGGGGGCGGTCACCGAACCTTCAAAGGCTCAGCCTCGTCATCAGCCGCGGCGCTGGTGAAAAAATCCTCCCGGGGTGCGTAAAAAACAGGTAGGCTCTGGCATCGTTCCTCTTTCTAGTGGAGGCTAGAGATGTTCCGAAGGTGTTGTGCGTCGATCTTGGCCGCCTTCATCGGTGCCTCTGTTGCCGTGTCGGCGCAGAACTACGGCAAAGAAGCAAAGGCTAAGCAGTCGACTCCTGAAATTCCGTTCGAAACGGTGCGTGACTTCTTCAAGATGCCCGATGGCGTGTACATGGGCGAGGGCATTGGAGTCGCGACCAACTCCAAGGGCCACGTCTACGTGTACACCCGGAGCGGCGAAACGCGCCTGTTCGAGTTCGACCAGACCGGGAAGTTCGTGAAGGACATCGCGCCGGGCAGCTACGCCTGGGGCTTCGCGCACGCCGTCCGCGTGGACAAGGACGACAACGTCTGGGCGGTCGACGAAGGGTCGAACGTGATCCAGAAGTTCAGCCCGGACGGCAAGCTGCTGATGGTGCTCGGCAAGCGACCGGATCCGCTGTTCCAGATCGGCCACATGCCCGGCGGCGGCCAGTATTCTGGATCCAATCGTCCTTATACCTTCCATCGTCCCACCGACATCGCGTGGGATCCGCAGGGCAACATCTTCGTGAGCGACGGCTACGGCGACTCGCGCGTGGTGAAGTACGACAAGAACGGCAAGTACATCGGGGCCTACGGCAAGGGCCGCGGCAACGGAGAGGCGCAGTTCAACACTCCGCACTCGATCGCGGTGGACGGCAACGGCTTGGTGTATGCGGCCGACCGCGGCAACTCGCGCATCCACGTGCTGAACAACGATCTGACCTTCAAGACGATGTTCGACCACGTCGGCGCGCCGTGGGCGCTCTGCACCTCGCAGGGTCCGCACCAGATCTCTTCTCGTCGAACTCGTTCCCGTCGGGCAGCAACTTCGACGATGCGCCGACCACGGGCGAGGTCTACAAGATGGAGCTCGACGGCAAGGTCGTGGGCCGCTTCGGCAAGGCCGGACACGCGCTCGGCGAGTTCAGCGCCATCCACCAGATGGACTGCCGCAACCCGAACGAGGTCTACACGGCGGAAATCACCGCGTGGCGCGTGCAGAAGGTCCTGCTGAAGCCGCAGGGTACCCAGACCACTTCAGGCGGTCAGTAGGAGGCTCTTGTCAATGAAGCGAACAATTCAGTTCCTGCTGGCGGCTGGTGTCGTCGGCACGCTCGGACTGACGCTCGGCGCGCAGTCGGTTCCCGAGCTCAATTACGACGGCAACGTCAACCTCCTGCAGCTGCCGTCGTTCGGCGAGGTGGCGGGCGTCGCGAGCAACTCGAAGGGCAACATCTACGTGTATGCCCGTACGGGTCACGCGGTGGCGACCCTCGGCGACGAGCGCACGTTCTACCACCTCGGATCGCGCGTGTTCCAGTTCGACGGCATGGGCAAGTTCGTCAAGGAGATCGCGCAGGGCACCTACGCGGTCAACTTCGCACAGCAGGTTCGCGTCGATCCGCAGGACAACGTGTGGATCGTCGACGCCGGCTCGAACATGGTGGTCAAGTTCGACCCGAACGGGAAGTTCGTCCAGGTTCTCGGCCGCAAGCCGGAGAGCATCACGACGCGTCCCGGCCCGGGCGTTCCGGCGAGCGCCCCCGACCTGGCGTTCTTCAACCAGCGCGGACCCGCAGAAGGCGGCGGCGGCCGCGGCGGTCAGCAGAACACCGGCGAGGGCATCAACGGCGACAACTTCAGCTATCCGGCCGACGTGGCGTGGGACGCGCAGGGCAACATCTTCGTGGCTGACGGCTTCGGCAACAACAACCGGATCGCCAAGTTCACCAAGGACAGCAACTTCGTGAAGAAGTGGGGCCGCACGGGCTCCGGCCAGGGTCAGTTCAACGGCATCCGCGCGATGGTGAACGACAAGGCCGGGAACCTCTACGTCGCCGACGCCGGCAACAAGCGCGTGCAGGTCTTCGACAGCGAAGGCAACTTCAAGTCGGAGATCAAGGGCATCGGCACGCCACAGGCGCTCTGCATGACCCAGGGTGCGACGCAGTACCTGTTCAGCTCCAACTCGAACGACGCCGAGAGCATGGACGGCGGCGAGATCTACAAGCTCACGCTGGACGGCAAGGTCGTCGGCAAGTTCGGCCAGGCCGGCCGGCAGGCGAAGCAGTTCGGCATGACGAACTCGCTCGACTGCCGCACCGACACCGAGCTGCTCGTCGGCGAGGTGTGGAACTGGCGCGTGCAGAAGGTCAGCCTGAAGTAGTCTCGACCTTCTCGCGGGCAATTCGAACGGGGCCGGCTTCTAGCCGGCCCCGTTTTTTTGTGCCGGCGCTCGCGACTCGTGCGCGGAGTTCACGAGCGCCACGGTCCGGTAGATCCCGTGCACGAACTTGCCGTACGGCAGCGTCACGAACAACGCGAGCACAGCCCCGAGATGCACGAGCAGCAGCACCGGCATCGCGGCGCTCTCGCGCCACCCGAGAAGCGCCAGGCCCGTCGCGCTCACCAGCAGCAGCAGCACCAGCAGCCCCTCGTCCATCCCCGACTGGGCCGGGTCGCGTAGCGCCGGATCCTGTCGCCGCCGCGTCACGAGAAGTCCCACCGGCCCCACTACGAGTCCGATGCCCCCCGCCGCCCCGAGGAGCACCGGCAGGCTCGCATACCCGTACGGCGCGATCCACGCGAAGACGGTGTGATAGATCGCCGCGACGGTGGTCGACGCGAAGCAGCACGCGAAGCCGTAGAAGGTGAAGTGATGAAAATAGCGGCGCCAGGGTGTACGCTCTTCCTCGGCGCGTGTGCAGTCCGCTCCGCTGGCGTGCAGGTGCCGCAACGTAAGCGCGTCCCGAACCGCCACGAGGATCGCCGCGGCGTTCAGCGGCTTCGGCGCGCCGCCGCGGATCTCGCGCCAGCAGCGCGCCGTGCCGACCGCACACGCCAGCAGCGCGAACGTCGAGACCCCGCCGAACAGCACGACGAGCACGTCGTGTGACAACACCGCATAGAACTCGCCTGCCCCGTGGGCGCGCCACAACGCCCCGGCGTCGCGCATCAGCACGGACGCGAGAAGGACCAGGCTGAAGAACGACGAGAGCGCCAGCGCAGCCGACGCGCGGTGGCGGCGGAATGCGCCAGCCATGAACGCCGGCCAGCAGTAGTCCTCGTACGTCCGGAGACGCAGCTGCGCGAACACACGCGGCACGTCGATCGCGAACTCGTGCGGCGGCGCGAACTGACAGGCATAGAGACACTCGCCGCAGTTGTGGCACAGGTTCGCGAGATAGGCGAGATCGGCCTTGCCGAACGTCAACCGCTCTTCCATCGCCGGAAAGACCGGGCAGTACTGTTCGCAGTACCGGCAGGCGTTGCACACCGTCATGGTGTGCGCCCCTCGGCGCAGCAGCTCTCGATCCTGCTCAGACGGATGCGGCACGGCGCGCCGCCTCCTCTCCGGCGATGCGGCCGAACACGGTACCGATGGTCATGCCGACGCCCGCCACGTACCCCCTTCCAAGCACGTTCCCCGCCATGATCTCGCCGGCCGCCGTGATGTTCGCCGCCGGCCGCCCGTCCTGCATGACGACACGCGCACGGGCGTCGACACGCAGGCCAAGGTAGGTGAAGGTGATGCCGGGACGGAGCGGATAGCCGAGGAACGGCGGCTGGTCGATGCGGAGCGCCCAGTGCGACTTTGGCGGCGTCAGCCCGCGCGTGCGGCAGTCGTCGAGGACGGCGTGGTCGAAGGAGCCCGGCTGAACGGCCGCATTGAACTCCGCGATCGTCCGTTCGACGACGTCAGACGCCAGCCCCAGGCGTACGGCAAGCTCACCGATGGTCGGCGCTTCCACGGGCGGGAAGACCGACGGCATGAATCGCCCCACTGCCTTGCCGTCGACAATCGCGAACGCAATCTGGCCGGGCTGTCTCGCGACGAGCCCTCCCCAAATCGCGTATCGCTTGGGCCAGAAGTCCTCGCCTTCGTCGTAGAACCGCTGCCCGTCCTGGTTGACCACGACCCCGAGCGAGACGCAGTCGAGGCGCGTGACGATGCCGCCGTCGAACCGGGGCGCGCGGCCATCGACCGCCACGGCATGACACTCCTTGGGATCGCCGATCGGCTGCGCGCCCGCATCGAGCATTGCCCTCAGAACGGCACCGCGGTTGTAGGGCGTTCCACGAACGATGAAGTTGCCGGCGGCATCGCCCCAGATCTCGCGCAGCCAGTCGATGTTCGCCTCGAACCCTCCGGCGGCCAGCACCACCGCACGCGCCGCGATGGTCCGTCTGCGGCCGCCGATGTCCGCGTGCACCGCGCGACACCGCCCCTGCTCGACGTCGAGGCCCACCACCTCGGCACCGTATTCGACGTCGATGCCCAGGCGCGCAGCCTCGGCGTAGTAGCCGTTCATCAGCGCCTTGCCGCCCCCGAGGAAGAACGCGTTGGTGCGAGACAGATGCAGCGTCCCGCGGAGCGAGCGTTGAAACCGCGCACCCCTGCGCGCCATCCACTCGGGGCACTCGGCCGACGCCCGGATGACCTCCCTGGCCAGTGCGTCGTCGGTCCGTCCGCCGGTGACTTTCAGCAGATCCGCGTGAAACTCGTCCTCTGTATAGGCGTCGGTCAGAATGGCCGTCGGGGCCGCGTGCGCGACGCGGAGATTCCTCGTATGACGGCTGTTGCCGCCACGCATCTCGCGCGGTGCGGCCTCGAGCACGACGACGCGAGCGCCGCTCTCACGCGCCGTCAGCGCGGCGCAGAGCGCGGCGTTGCCGCCGCCGAGCACCGCGACGTCGACGCCGCCGTCCGCTGCCGGCATGTTCACGCCCTCTCCGAGGCCGGGGCCGGCATGAGACGGTCGATGATCGCCGGAGCCGCGAACACGGCGAGCGCGGTCAGCAGCAGCGCTGCGCTGATCGGACGGGTCACGAACACACTCAGGTCGCCTTCGCTGATGGCGATCGCGCGACGGAACTGCTGCTCGGACAGCGGCCCGAGAATCAACCCGATGACCGCCGGGACCAGCGGCACTTCGCAGATCCGCAGCAGACACCCGAACGCACCGATGCCGTAGAGCAGGCCGAGGTCGAACAGTGAGCGGTTCAGGCTGTAGACGCCGACCGATGCCAGCACCAGGATGCCGGCGAACAGCAGCCGCCGGGGAATGAGCATGACCCGCGCCCAGAGCCCGACGAGGGGGAGATTCAGCACGAGCAACATGGCGTTGCCGATGTACAGACTCGCGATCAGCGTCCAGACGAGATCGGGTCGCGAGGAGAACAGCAGCGGTCCCGGCTGCAGGCCGTACTGTTGAAACGCGGCCAGCATGATCGCGGCGGTCGCAGACGAGGGCAGCCCCAGCGTCAGCAGCGGAACCAGCACGCCGGCGGCCGCGGCGTTGTTCGCGGCCTCAGGCCCGGCGACGCCCTCGATGGCCCCTCGCCCGAAACGCTCGGGCTCGTCGCTGAGCCGCTTCTCGGTCATGTAGGAGAGGAACGTCGGGATCACCGAGCCGCCGCACGGCAGCACGCCGAGCGGAAAACCGATGGCCGTGCCGCGAAGCCACGGCTTCCAGGAGCGCCGCCACTCTTCGCGATTCATGCCGCTGAAATCGTGCAGCTCGACCGCCTTCACGTCGTCCCGCCCATGCCGCCACGCCTGGTAGAGCGTCTCGCCCACCGCGAAGAGACCGATGACGAGCACGACCACGTCGATGCCGTCCAGCAGCTGCGGGACGCCAAAGGCGAAGCGTGTGGCACCGGTCAGTGGATCGATGCCGATCAGGCCGAGCGTCAGGCCGACGAACAGGCTGAAGAGCCCGCGTGCCAGAGAGGCGCCGAGCAGGACTGAGACGGTCGTGAAGGCCACGGCCGTGAGCGCGAAGTACTCGGCCGGCCCGAATCGCAGCGCAACCCGGGCCAGCGGCGGGGCGAAGAACGTCAGCGCGAGCGTCGCGATGGTGCCGGCGACGAACGAGCCGATCGCCGCGGTTGCGAGCGCGGCGGCGCCGCGTCCCTGCAGCGCCATCATGTGTCCGTCGATCGCGGTCGCGATCGACCCGGTTTCGCCCGGCGTGTTCAGCAGGATGCTGGTCGTCGATCCGCCGTACATCGCACCGTAATAGATCCCGCCGAACATGATGAACGCGCTCGTCGGGTCCAGGCTGAAGGTCACCGGGAGCAGGAGCGCGACGGTCAGGGCCGGTCCGATTCCCGGGAGCACGCCGACCATCGTGCCGAGCGTCACGCCTGCAAGCGCCCATCCCAGCCGCGCCAGCGTCAGCGCGTTG
This sequence comes from Vicinamibacterales bacterium, assembly GCA_050183995.1. GTDB lineage: Bacteria > Acidobacteriota > Vicinamibacteria > Vicinamibacterales > CAVVIG01 > CAVVIG01. The sequence goes on along the minus strand of JBFXAT010000008.1, from coordinate 28,052 downwards.
GCGAATCCCCCCGACAATGCGTCCAGAGTGTCCATCGAGCTACAGCCAGCCGCCGAAGATGCCCGAGGGCAACGTCAGCTTCAGGAGCCGCACGAAGAGAACATAGGCGCCGAGCGACGCGCCCACCGCAAAGGCGGCGTCGCGCCACGGACGCGTCGGGTCGAAGGCTCGCGACGTCAGCCAGAAGAGCGACGCCGACGCCAGGACGAACCCCAGGATTTCCATGAGCACCAGATCGAGCGCGATGCCGGCGGCGATCAGCGCAACCGCCGTGATGCCGCCGGCGGCGCCGGCCGATGCCGGCGAAGCGCCCCTCGACGGCCGGCCGCCTCTCAGCGCGGCGAGGCCGCAGCAGATCAGACCGGCGATCACGGCGAGGGGATATGGGTTGGTCGACCGGCGCGTCGATTCGGCGCGCTGGCCCAAACCGAGCTTGTCGAGGATGTCGTGCACCCGCTGCTCTTCCGACGTGAGGAACTGCTCGAACGCGTCCCCATCGAGATGGCGATCCATCCAGCGGTACCGTTCCAGCGCCGCGCGCCACGGCTGCGACCGCACCATCGCGGCAATCGTCTGCTCGGCTTGCCGGCGCTCTTCGTCACTGATGCCGGGCGCCGCCATCACGCACCGCCAGTTCTCGAACTCGATGTCGACGCCCTGCTCTCTGAGCGTCGGCGCGTCGAGCCCGGGCAGCCGCTCCGCGCTCGAAATGGCCAGGACGCGCACCGTTCCGGCTTCGATCTGTGCGGCGAACTCGGCCAGACCGTTGATGCCGGCCGAGACCTGACCGCCAAGGATCGCCGACATCGCCTCGCCTCCGCCCGAATACGCGATGTAGTTCACGCGGCGCGGCGAGACGCCGATCGCATCGGCGACGAGTCCGGCAAGAATCTGATCGGTCCCTCCGGCCGACCCGCCACCCCACGAGATCGATTCGGGCCGCTCCCGAAACGCATCGAGCAGCGCCCGCAAGCTGCGGTAGGGGGATGCGGACGGCACGACGATCACCTCGTACTCGGCGGTCAAGCGGGCGATCGGCGTGACTTGCGACAGCGTGACGGGCGACGCGTGGGTGACGATTGCGCCGAGCATGATCAGACCGGAGACGAGCAGTGTGTCCCCGCGTCCCCGTTCGCTGTTGACGAAGCGCGAGAGACCGATCGTCCCCGCGGCGCCCGGAATGTTCTCCACCGGGGCGAGTCCGGCCAGACCCGTCTGCTGCAGCACCTGCTGCATCACACGCGCCGTCTGATCCCATCCCCCGCCTGGAGCGGCTGGCGCGATCAGACGCAGCTGCGAGTACTGCTGCTCAGCGTTGAGCGGAACGTGCAGAAAGCCCGCACAGATCAGTGCGAACGAGGCGGCTGCGGATGCGCGAGCGGACACGGGCATGCGAGCCCGGCGAGGATATCACGCAGGCTCGAGCCCGCAAGGAACTCGAGGGGAACAAGCTGAACGAGCGGTCAGGCGCCAGGCGCGCCGACGGCAGCCATCGCCTCGGCTTCGCTCGAGCAGATCGACATGAGCTGCCCGAGCGCGGCGACCTCGAACACCTGCGAGACCGCCGGACCAGCGCCGTAGACGGCGAGCCGCGCCTTGCGCATCTTCAGCCCTCGAGCGGCGGCGACCAGCATGCGGATCCCGAGCGACGCCAGGAACTCGACGGCGGAGATGTCGACGACGGCACTCTTGCCCGCAGGGACCATCGCGGCAATGAATCTCGTCTCGATCCGGTCGACGCCCTGCGTGTCGAGCCGCCCTGCGAGCGTGACCTTGACCAAATGGTCGTTCAACGGAGTGATGTCGAGCTGCACGGATCGCCTCTCGGAATGGGGACGTCCGATTCTAGCGGCAACCGGGAGCGTTCACGCCGCCCCGCGGCAGGATCGCGAAAATGTTACGGGAACGTCACATGCGTGCGGAACGGCACACGCCTAACGGAACGTCAGGGCCAGCACCGACACATCGTCGTCGAACACGCCGTCCTTGACGACCGATTTCACCTGCTGGACGAGGCGCTCGGTCCCGCCGGCCTCCGCCGCCGAGGGGAGCAGGTGCGGCAGGAAGTCGGCCAGAGTCCACTGCCGGTCTTCGTTCGTGACGATCTCGAAGAGGCCGTCGCTGAACAGGTAGACCAGGCTGCCCGGGGCGAGCGTGGCTCGGCGGAGTTCGTAGGCGATTCCGGGGACGGCGCCAATCATCAGATGAGGCGCCGCGAGCGGCACGTGAGCCGCGCGGTCCGGAGGCACCAGGAATGCCGGATGATGCCCCGCGGCACTGAAGACGAGCTCGCGGGTCGAGACACGGTAAATCCCGTACCACATCGTGAAGCACAGGTTGTCGTGGCTCTCCATCTGGAACCGGTCGTTCAGGCTCGAGAGGACCGCCGCCGGATCGGCGAAGTCGACCTGCGGGAGCGCCCGCTGCCGCAGCACGTTCAGGATGGTGACCGAGTGCATCGCGGAGCCCGCGCCGTGGCCCGAGATGTCGACGAGGTAGAAGGCGAACGTATCGTCGTCGAGCCAGCCGTAGCCGAACGCGTCGCCGCCGAGGAGGGCTGACGGCTCGTAACACCAGTTCGTCAGGACCGGCCCCTCGTCCAACGGCGCCGGCAAGAGCGACAACACGTACTTGCTCGCCTGCTGCAGGTCGCGACTGAGCTGCTGGCTCCGCTCGGCTTCGCGACGATCCCTACGCTCGTACTGGAAGACCTGACGCCCCAGCCGCAGCAGGCTGCCTTCGTTCAGCGGCGTGGGCGAGGTGATGCGCGAGCCGTCGACGAAGGTGCCGTTGGTCGACTTGAGATCCTCGGCGAGCACCATCCCGGCCACGACGAACACCCGCGCGTGGCGGCGCGAGAGCTCGGCGTCCGGCACGACGATCGTCTGGGTGGCGTCGCGGCCGATCGTGACCGGCTCGGTCGTGATCTCGACGATACGGCCCGGCTCGGCGCCTTCGAGGGCGACGAGATAGTGGCCGAGTCCGCCGGCGCCCGGCTGATCCGTGGGCACAGGGCCGAAACTGATGGTCGTGCGGGAAGAGTCGTGGTCGTCGAACTGTGTCATGGTGCGCCCGGGCTGAATACGCAGAATACGAGAGCCGGCGGGTCCGCGCAAACCAGACCCGAGAATCCCGGCAAACGGCGTAGGATCGGACGTAGGAGGTAGGGATGCGACAACAGTCGCCGTTCGACCGGGCTCCCGCGCTGGCGGGAACGATCCTCGCCGCGCTCTGGCTCGCGTGTGCTCCTGCGTTCGCCCATCACGGCTGGGAGGGCTACCTCACCGAGGACTTCGAGATCACGGGGACCGTGACGTCCACGGTCAGCCTGGCAGGCCCGCACGCCACCCTGAAGATCCGCGCCAACGACCGGCTGTGGAACGTGGTGCTCGCGCCGCCGCCGCGGACGGCGAGCGCCGGGTTGAAGGCCGGCATGATTCCCGTCGGCGCTCAGGTCACGGCGTACGGCCACCGGCACAAGGACCCGAAGACGTTCGAGATCAAGACCGAGCGGCTGCGCTGGAACGACCGGCTGTTCGACGTCTATCCGGACCGCAGCTGACGCCGAGCATGAACGTGTCGGACCTACTGGCGTGGATTCAGGGATCCGCGCTCGGCCAGTTCGTACGCGAGTCGGGCCCATGGACGTACCCGGTGATCAACCTCGCGCACATCCTCGGGATCGCCACGTTGTTCGGCGCGGTCCTCGTGCTCGACTTCGCGTTGATCGGCGCGGCCGTCGGCGAGGGCGGCACTGACCCGGTCGACATCGGCAAGGATGCCGGGCGTGCACGGCATCGAGGTGCAGCCCCCGCCGTGATCCACGCCGCGGCACCGATTGCCGGCGGCGGCTTCCTCCTCGCCGCCGCCACGGGGATCGGGCTCCTGTCCGCGAACGCCACCGAATATCAGGGCAACGTGTTCTTCCTGATCAAGCTTCCGGCGATCGCGCTCGGCGCGCTCAACGCGCTCCTGGTGCGGCGCACCGCGGCATGGCGGGCACTCGGGGCGCGCGACCTGGCGCCTGCCGAAACGAAGCGGCTCGCGTGGATGGGCGCCGTGTCGCTGGTCAGCTGGACGACGGCCATTGCCGCCGGCCGGCTGATTGCGTATTGGTGAGCGCGCTCGCCCATACGGCGGTCTGGTCACCACGTGCGCACGTCTGGTCGCCACGATGTCGCAGTATGATTTGGCGCTGGATCGCTCGAGAAGGACCGGCGCAGAGAAGGGCGCGGCGCCGGACGCTCGAAGCTAGGAGGATCGCCGTGGCTGCTGTCCGTCTCATTCCTCGCATGGGCGTCGGAACCCTGGTTGTCGCAACGGCGCTGGGCGTCTGCATCGCGCAGCCGCAGGGCGGCGCCGCACAGCAGCAGCCGGCACGCACAGGGGGAGCCATGCCGGGGGCTCAGCCGCAACTCGGCACGCTGAAGCTGCCGGCCGGCTTCACCGCCACGGTCTACGCGGAGCGGGTGCCAGGAGCCCGCTCGATGGCCCTCGCGCCCGATGGGACGCTGTTCGTGGGCACACGGCGCGGCACCGTCTACGCGATCCAGAACCGCGACGGCGACCACACCGCCGACTCCGTCATCGAGCTCACCACCGGACTGCGGACGCCGAACGGCGTCGCATTCAAGGATGGCTCGCTGTACGTCGCCGAGTTGAATCGCATCGTGCGCTTCGACGACGTTCTCGGCGCGATCAAGTCCGGCAACACCCGCGGGCTCACGCCGAAGATCGTCCTCGATGGCCTGCCGTCGGAGACGGCGCACGGCTGGAAGTACCTGTCGTTCGGTCCGGACGGGTACCTCTATTACCAGATCGGCGCTCCGTGCAACATCTGCGACCGCGGGGATCCGTTCGCGGCGATCTGGCGCGTGAAGCCGGACGGCAGCGGCAACGAGATCGTCGCTCGTGGTGTACGCAACTCGGTCGGCCAGGCGTGGCACCCCGAAACCCACGAGCTCTGGTTCACCGACAACGGCCGCGACCTGCTCGGCGACGACAAACCGAACGACGAGTTGAACCGCGCGCCACGGAGCGGGCTCCACTTTGGATACCCGTATTGCCACGAAGGTGAGATTCCCGATCCCGAATTCGGCGAAGGTCACCCCTGCTCGAGTTATCAGGGACCGGCGCAAAAACTCGGACCCCACGTCGCGGCGCTCGGCCTGGAGTTCTACACCGGCGGCATGTTCCCGCCGGAATACAAGAACCGCCTCTTCATCGCGCAGCACGGATCGTGGAATCGAACCGCGCAAGCCGGGCCGATCGGCTACCGGATCATGACCGCGACCATCGAGGGCGGCCGCGTCGTGAAGTACGAGCTATTCGCGGACGGATTCCTTCAGGGCCGGTTGGCTTGGGGGCGGCCGGTCGACCTGCTGCAGACGCCGGACGGAGCGCTGCTCGTCTCGGACGACACGGCAGGCGCCATCTACAGAATCGCGTACGCCCGGTAGCCCGCGTCACCCGCCGAAGCGAGCGGACCGTTCCACGCGCGCGAGCCGCGAGCGAACGCCACACGAGCCGGGTCGAACATCACACAAGCCTGGTCGAACGTCATGCGTTCGACGCCGGGAGCGCCGCGACGTCGTCATGACCGACGCGAAGATGTGAATCTCCGGCGTCGACATGCGCGCGGCGGCGGAGCCGCCAACCTGCGATCCTCGCGGCAGACGACGGTGCGATCTCCGACGCTGCCGCTGCCCATCCATCGATCAACTCCAGCTGCAGCTCGCGGTGCCGCGCGTCGAGCACCCAGTCCGACCGCTCGCGCCACACATGGAACCCCGCCTCGAGAAGCAGCGCTTCAGCCCGGGCACCGGCATCGGGCCCCAGCGCTGGCCCGAACCCCTTCTCGCGACGCTGGTGGCGATTGACGAGCGCACGAACCTCGTCGTCCTCATCCTCCGTGGGCGTACATTCGATTCTGCCGTCGTAGCTCAGGACCGCGAGGACGCATGCGGCGTGCTGACGACAGCGTTCGACAACACGAACGAGCCACGCCTCGGAAACCAGATCCAGCAACGCGGACGCGGTGACGAGGTCGCGCCGCGCAAACAGCCGGTCGTCGACCGAACCCAGGTCGAGCACGCGCGACGACACGTCCACGGGGGCTTGCGCGTGGGAGGCGGACGTCGCCGCGAGTTGGAGGAGCCCCGGATCGTCGTCGACGAGCAGCCACTCCTGCCGCGGCGGCAGACGCGGCGTCAGGTATCGCAGGTTCGAGCCTGCGCCACACCCGAGATCCACGACGCGGATGCGCGGCCGTGAGACGAGCGCGTCGGCAATCACGCGGTCGAGGCGCGTGGAGCGAGCCGCGGCGTCGGCCGGCTCGCGAAGGGCGAGCCACTGCGCGGTGAACCCGCTCATGAGCGGGTCGTGTGGTTCGTGCGGTTCGTGCCGAGCGACCCGAACGTCACCAATCCCTCGATTGCGATCACACCCGGATCATAATGCTCCGAGCGGATGTCCACGGTTCTGCCTCCCGTTCCCGAGACGCTGTTCCTCACCCCGGTGGTCCCTGCCCCGGAAGGCAACGGGCTGGCGATGCGGGCCGGCATGCTGCTCGAAGGGCTCGCCAGGGACTCGCACGTCACCTTGGTGACGATCCCGCTGGCCGGGGCGCCGCCGGAGTCGTGGTCCGAGTTCGTGCGAAGGCGAACCCGGGCCCGTCACTGCATCGCGCTCGAACGCGCCACCCCGCCGCAGACGCCGGCGAAGCCACTCGATCAGACGGTGGGCAGAGACCGACAGACACTGCGGCGCTTCCTGCAGCCGTCGCTGACCCGCCTTCTGACGGCACAGGTCCTGGAGGATGTCCGCCGAACGCTCGACGCCACACGCTTCGACCTCGTCGTGGTCTTCAGGCTGTATCTCGCACCCACGGCCGAATGCGTGCGCCTGGAGTCCTCGCGCCCGCCGCGTCTCTGGCTGGATGCCGACGACGACGAAGCGTCGACGAGACGGGAGATGGCGGAGGTTCACACGATGCGAGGAGAGGCCGACGCGGCCTCGGACCTCCAGGCCGAAGCCGATCGCTACGCGGTCCTCGAAGCCCAGTGGCTGCCCCGATTCGACGTGGTGACCATGTGCAGTGACGCCGATCGAGCCATCGTCTCTGCCAGGAGCGGTCACCCGAACGTCCGCGTTCTCCCCAACTGCGCGCCGATGGTTCACGAGCCGACGGAGCGCGCGGCCGAGAGCCGGCCCGCTGCGGCGGACGCGAGGACAGGCGCGGAAAAGAGTCCAACGCATCCTCTCACGCTGCTCTTCGTCGGTTCGCTCGGATATTTCCCGAATGCCGATGCCGCGACGGTCTTGTGCCGCGACGTGGTGACTGCGCTCCGGCAACTGACGTCGCGAGCGGTGCGGGTGGACCTCGTCGGGGCTCGACCGAATCCTGAAGTCCGCGCGCTGGCCAGCGTCGACGGAGTCCGGATTCACGAGAACGTCGACGCCCTCGCACCGTTCTACGAACGCGCCGACGTCGCCGTCGTCGCGCTTCGGGCCGGAGGCGGAACGCGCATCAAGATTCTCGAGGCGTTGTTGCGCGGCTGTCCCGTGGTATCGACCGCCATCGGTGCGCGCGGTCTCGACGCCGAACATGGTCGTCACCTGCTGATCGCGGACGATCCGGTCTCGATGGCCGCGGCGTGCCTGCAGGTTGCCGAGAACCCGGCACTCGCCGCAACGCTGCGCGAAAATGGGCGCGCGCTCGCCACCATGCAATACGGCCTGGCTCGCAGCATCGAGGTCATCCGCGTCCTGGCCGCCGCGCCATGAGGAAGCGGCGATGCAGCGACCGCGGCGCGTTGACTTCGCCGCGTACGAACCGCACAATCAGCACACCGATGGACTGGAACCGCGCACACAGGCGCATCGAGGGCCTGGAGTTGAACGAGCTGCCGGACGGGTACGTGATCTACCAGCAAAGCGTCGACCGGGTGCATTACCTCAACCGCACGGCAGTGCTCGTCTTCGAGTTGTGCGACGGCACGATGCCGGCCGTCGAGATTCCTGGCGTGCTGAAGGCTGCTTACGACCTGCCGGAACCTCCGATCGCTGAAGTCGAACAGTGCCTCGAGCGATTTCTCGGCGAGGGCCTGATCCAGCCGGCCTGACCGAGCGCCCCCACGGTGTCCGCCCTTTACGAGCGAACGGCTCAGCTCGTTGCCTGCGCCTTTCAGCTGACGACCGACAGCGGCGCGATCGCCGCGCGCCTCGACGACATGGTTGCGAGGGCGCGCCAGGAGCACCCAATCCTGCACCGCCATCAGTTCTCCGTACGCCGGCGCGGCGGCGCGCTCGTCGTCTCGGAGGATGCGGCCGTCGACACCGTGGCGTCCGACGACGAGGCGGCGGTGCAGCTGGTCGATCGTCGGATGCACGAGCTCGCCATGGCGGCGTTGGCCGACCGCACCAAGTTGCACGCCGGCTGCGGTGTCTGGCACGACAGGCGATTCCTGGTCGTCGGCCGTCGCGGCGCAGGCAAGACGACGCTCATGACCCGACTGCTGAAGGAGGACGTGCGCGTCGAGGGGGACGAGCTCGTGTTGCTCAGAGACCGCGAGGCGGTCGCATATCCGCGGCGCTTCGGAGTCAGGAGGCTCACGCTCTCACTGATACCGGAAGTCGGCGCTCTGGCGCCGCACCTGCTGATCGGACCGGAGGCGAGCAGGCCGGGCGGCTACCACGTGCTGGCACTCGATCCGGCGCAATTGAACGTGCCGTGGCGTATCGGCTGCGGACCCGTTGACGCGGTCTTCTTCCTGGGTCCGCGCAGCGACGGCGCGAGTACCGTCGAAGCGGTCGACACGGCATCGGCGCTTCAGCTCCTAACGGAGCAGTCGGCGGCACCTGTCAGCGGATCGGGAGCATGGATTCGCGACCTGTCGGCGCTGATGCGGAGCGCGCAGCTCTTCAGCCTCCGTGTTGGCGACCTTGACTCTGGCGTAATCTGTATGCGTAAATGCGTGCCGGTACGATGAGTGGCTGCAGTTGCTCTTCCGCCCAGCACACACGCGGAGGCTTCATGTCAGACGAAACCAGGAACGCACGACCCGATGAGGTGTTCGACACGATCGACCCGGCAAAGCGTCGCTTCATCAAGACGCTCGTCGCCGGCGCGGGATTCGCGGCGCCGATGGTGGCGTCGTTCTCGATGAAGGGCGTCTCGAGCTACGTGGTGCACGCCCAGGTTGGGTCGAACTTCTCGCAGCAGCCTCCTGGATAGCGCAGGCACCCTCCCGTGAGGGTTCCAGGTCTCTCAGCGACTCTCATCGTCAGGAACGAGGCGGCGCACCTTCGTCGCTGCCTCGCCTCCATCCAGCCCTTCACCGACGAGATCATCGTCGTCGACACCGGATCATCGGACGACAGCGCGGCTGTTGCTTCCTCGTTTGGCGCGCGGGTCTTCGCGCTTCCCTGGCGCGGCGACTTCGCGGCCGCGCGCAACCATGCGCTCGAGCAGGCGACGCGCGACTGGATCCTCTACATCGACGCCGACGAGTGTGCGCGGCCTGTCGACGCCGTCGCCCTGAAGGCGGCGCTTGCTGATCCCGCCCTGGTGGCCGCCACCGTGCGATTTCGCAACCGCACCGGCGTGACGCGGTACGAGGAGTACCGCCTGTTCAGGAACGATCCGCGCATCCGTTTTCGCAACGTCATTCACGAGACCGTGATGCCGGACGTCCGCGCGCTCGAGCGCAACGAGGGCCGGCGGATCGTCCGCACGGCGCTCGCGCTCGATCACTTCGGCTACGACGACGATCAGACCACGAAACACCGCCGGAACATCCCGCTGCTTCGCGCTCGCCTCGCTGTCGATCCCTTGCACGTGTATTCATGGAACCACCTCGGCGAGGCGCTCGCCGGCACCGGCGATGAGGCAGGGGCGCGGGAGGCGTGGCAGCGGGCGATCGCGCTGGTGCGCGAGTCAGAGACGGTGCAGGCGCTGGACGCGCTCCCGTACGGCTCCCTGCTGATCCGCGACCTCGGGAGCCGGGGTGTCGGAGAGACTGCCGATCCTTCGATGGCCGGACTGCTGGTGGAAGCTCGGGAGCGTTTCCCACGCGACCTGCTCTTCCAGTGGCTGCACGGTCTTCAGCTCGTCGCACGCGAGGACTACGACGGGGCCGCGGCGCTTCTCGAGCCGCTCACCGCGATCGATCCGGAGACGTTTTGCGCGGACGACGGGATCGGCTACGACGAACGTATCTTCGGCGCGCCGACGTGGGAAGCGCTGGCGATCTGCCACTTCCAGTGCGGCCGCTACGCGCAGAGCGGGCGCTGCTACGCACGTCTTGCTGAGCTCGATCCGGACAACCTCGAGTACCGGGCCAAGCGCCGCGCGGCAGAAGGGCGCGCCCTGGCCGATCTGGCGAACGCATGACGGACCAGGACGCCGTCCGGCGGGAGGCGTGCCTTCGCCTGTTTCGGATCGCCGCTCGGATAGACGAAGGTACGGAGGGAGCCGCGGCCGGGGCGGCAAGCGGCGCGGCGCTCGATCCGAACGCTATCGACTGGGACTGGCTGGCCGCGTATCTGACGGGAAGCGGTTTGGCGAGGCTGCTGCTCGGCGTCCTCAACGACCCTGCGCTCACACTGCGGACGCCGGAGGCGTTTCGCACGGCGATCGCCCAGAGCGGGATGGTCGACGTCATGCGCGAACGAACGCTTCGAGAGACGGTCGTGCGGATCGACTCGGCCCTGCGCGCACTCGGCGGACGTGGAGTGCTCCTGAAGGGAACGGCACTGCTGATGCGCGCACCACTCGGCGTCGTCTCACGGGCGACGAGCGACGTCGACGTCCTCGTCGCCGCCGACCTTGCCGGTCCGCTCAGGACGTACTTGCTGGCGCACGGATTCGATGGCGCCGCTGATGCCGACCCGAGCACGTCGCATCACCTCGCGCCGGTGTCCAGGGCCGGCGTGGAGATCGAGATCCACACACGCATCATGAAGACGTACTGGGGCCTTCCCGAGGAGCGCCTGGTGGCGTCGGCGGAGCCGTTGCCACCTTGGGCCGGCTGCGCTGCACTCTCGACGTTGGCGCCTGAGGGCATCGTGCTGCACTCGCTCGTGCACCTTTCGGCGTCGTTCTACTCCTTCGGCTTGCGGTCGGCCTGGGACGTGCTGGCCGTGCTGCGCGGCGCACCGGACTTTGCGTGGGACCGCCTGGCGGAACTGGTCGCGTCGTGCGCGGTGCCGCGCGCGTTCTGGGCTCCGTTGGTCGCGCTGGCGGAGGCCGTTCCGCTTCGCGTACCGCCGCGCCTGCTCGCACTCGCGCCACGCGATCGGGCATCACGCCGGATCGAGCGGCTCGCGCGGGCGCGGCTCTTCTCCGCGACCGAAGGACTGTTCGAGCTCGATGCGCTCAGCAAGACCATGTTCGTCGCGCTGCTCCACGCCGGCTGGCGCGGGCGTCTCGGGTTCCTGCGGGAGGTGGTGGTCTTTCGGGCATCGCGATCCGCCACATGGGGCGACGCCACGAAGCGGGCTCGCCGGGCGGACATGCTGCGACAGTTCTATCGTCAGTACCGGCAGTTCCGGGCGGTCACGCGGGAACTGGCGTGAGGCCGGCCCCGGTCGTGCCTCGCGGACGATGCGGCCGGGACCGCGTCGATTGCGCGTGAACGGCACCACCGACCCGATGCCATCGTCTCAATACGGCCGCTGGTAGCGGCCCACCAGCGTGGATCGGGCGAGCGTGTGCCCTTCGAGCGCGGCCTCCAGATCGCGCCGGCTCGCGCCGCGCACGTTCAGGCAGGCGATGTCCACCGCGAAGACGGTCACCTCGTAGCGGTGAGCGCCGTGGGACCGTGGCGGGCAGGGTCCGCCGTAGCCGACGCGACCGAAGTCGTTCGCCAGCGTCTTCCCCGCTTCCGGGCGCAGCACGTGTCCCTCGTTCGGGAGGTCGTACGCGAGCCAGTGCGTGAACGGACCGCCCGGCGCGTCCGGGTCGTCCATGATCACGGCGAAGCTCTCCGTGCCGAGCGGGACGCCGGTCACGGTCAACGGTACGGCCTCATCCCGACCGTCGCACGTGAACGCGCGCGGGATGCGATCGCCGCCGGCAAAAGCCGGGCTCGTCACGTGCAGCGCCATCGTGCGGCCTAGGCGTACATCGGCCGGCCGTCGTTCACCGCGATCCAGCCTCGGACGATCCTGTAGATGAACCAGAGCGTGATGGCGACGAGCGGCAGCCAGGCGACCACGAGGCCGATCCCCAGCGTCACCACGACGAAGCCGAGACAGAGCCCCACCCACAGCAGCCCGAACCAGAACGTCCGGATCTGCCACCGGAAGTGCGATTCCAGCCAGGTGCCACGCACGTCCGGCCGCTTGAGGTAGTTGAGGACGACCGCAAGAATCGAGGGCCACCCGGTCAGAAATGCACCCACGACTGTTGCTGTACCGACAATTCCGGTCAACAGGCTGAACGCATGCAGCCCGTAGATGAGTTGCGTCCAACGAAGCGGCGACACGTCAGAATTATGCCCCACGAGCGGCTTTCACGAATTTCCAACTCGACCGGTCGCCGCACGAGGCTGTTTCAGCGTAAGCTTCTACACCACTATCCGATGGTTTCCGAGCGGATCGCGCGCCTCCTGGCGGTTTCCCTGTTCCTGTGTGCGTCGGCGGCGTCCCGTCAGGCGTTCGCCCAGTCGTTGACGACCGAGGCGGCGGTGTCCGAACCGGCCTCCAATTGGGCGGCGCGGCTCCCCGACGGCTTGTTGCCTCCAGAGCCGCCCGCCGTGATCACCCGAGACGAGCGCGGCCGAGCCGTCGTGCGGGCGGTCCGCGTCGATCGCCCACTCACGATCGACGGCCGCATGGACGACGCGCCTTACGTGTCGACCCAGCCGATCGACAGCTTCGTCCAGCAGGTCCCGCGCGAGGGAGCGGAACCGACCGAACGGACCGAGGCCTGGATCTTCTACGACGACACGAACTTCTACTTCTCGATGCGCTGCTGGGACAGCCACCCTGAGCGCATCGCGGCGAACGAGCTTCGCCGCGACAGCGGCAACATCCTCGGCGGCGGCGACAGTGTCACGCTCGTGCTCGACACCTTCTTCGACCAGCGCAACGGATTCCTGTTTCAGACCAATCCGCTCGGTGCCGTGCGTGAGCAGCAGATCGCCAACGGCAACTTCAACGAGAGCTGGAACACCATCTGGCAGGTGAAGTCCGCGCGGTTCGCGGGCGGCTGGTCGACCGAGATGATGATCCCCTTCAAGTCGCTCCGCTACCGCGAAAGCGGTCCGGTGATCTGGGGCATCAATTTCCGCCGCGTCATCCGCTGGAAGAACGAGTTCCTCACGGTGGGACCGCTGCCAGCCGCGTTCGGCAGCACCGGACTCGGGCAGATGCAGACGGCAGTCCCGCTCGTCGGCCTGGTGACGCCGTCGCGATCGCGCAACATCGAGCTGAAGCCGTACGCCGTCTCGTCGGTCGTCACCAACAACGTCGGGGCAGACCCGACCACGAACAAGCCGAGCGGCGACTTCGGCGGCGACTTCAAGTACGGCCTGACGCGCAGCCTCATCGCCGACGTGACCTACAACACCGACTTCGCGCAAATCGAAGAGGACGTGCAGCAGGTGAACCTCACCCGCTTCAACGTGCTCTTTCCCGAGAAGCGCGACTTCTTTCTCGAAGGCCAGGGCATCTACGAGTTCGGGGGGCGGACGCTGCCGCGCGGCAGCGGCGACACCGACGACGTGCCGGTGATGTTCTTCAGCCGTCAGATCGGCCTCTCCAACGGCCAGCCGGTTCCGGTCATCGGGGGCGGCCGCGTGACCGGCAAGCAAGGCAAATACGACATCGCGACCCTGAACATCCAAACCGGCGCGAAGGAATCGGCGGGCACCGCGGGCACCAACTTCTCGGCGCTGCGAATCAAGCGCGACATCCTGAGCCGCAGCAACGTCGGCGTGATCGCGACGATGCGTAATCCGACCGACGCCGGCGAGAGCACGACCGCCACCTACGGCGCCGACGTGAACTTCCGGCTCAGCACCAACACCACCGTCCTCGGATACTTCGCCCGTGCCAGCACGCCGGACGCGAGCTCGACGAGATCGAGCTCGCTCGCCAAGTTCGACTACCAGGGCGACCGCTACGGCCTCACGGCCGAACACCTGACGGTCGCGCAGGGATTCACGCCATCGGTCGGGTACACACGGCGAACCGATTTCCAGCGCGCCCTCGGATATGCACGGTTCAGCCCCCGGCTCCGTAACAACCGCTTGATGCGGAAGCTCACCTGGGAAGGGACGTTCATGTACTACACGAACGCCGCGCGGAGCCAGGTGCAGAACCGCTCGCTGCAGGGGAACTTCAACCTCGAGTTCCACAGCGGCGACACGGCGTCGGTGACGGTCACCGACGAATACGAGCTGCTCCCGCAGGATTTCCGCATCGCTTCCGGCGTCGTGGTCCCGGCCGGCGGTTATCAGAACCGCTCGGTGCAGGCGACCTACTTCTTGAACAACCAGCGCCATTTCGCGGGCCGGCTGCGAGCGGGAACGGGCAACCTCTACAACGGCACGAGGCGCGAAGCGAGCTACAGCGGCCGGGTGTCGATCGCGCCGCAGTTCGCGATGGAGCCGGGCATCTCGCTGGCCTGGGTGGACATCCCGTACGGAACCTTCGCAGCGCGCCTGATTACGAACCGCTTCACCTTCACGCCGACCGCGCGCCTGCAAGTGAGCAGTCTCGTGCAGCTCAACCTCGACGGTCACACGCAGTCCTCCAGCGTGCGTCTGCGATGGGAATACATCCTCGGAAGCGAGCTCTTCGTCGTCTACAGCGATGGCCGCAACACGCTCGGCGCGGGCAGCCAGCTCACGAACCGGACCTTCGCCGTGAAGATCACACGGCTGCTGCGCTTCTGATCGACAACCCGCTTCGCGGCGCCTCGGCACCGCGCAGGCGGCCGGTCTCGTCCTTCCGCCTCAGAACGCCGAACAGTCGACGACGAAGCGGTACTTCACGTCGCCTGCAATCGTGCGCTCGAACGCCTCGTTGATCCGGTCCGGGGTGATGAGCTCGATGTCGCTCGTGATGCCGTGCCGCCCGCAGTGGTCGAGCACCTCCCGCGTCTCGGCGATACTGCCGATCGGCGACCCCAGGATCCGCCGTCCTCCGGAGATGAGGGACAACGCGTCGAACGTGTGATCGCTGGCGGGCATGCCGACGAGAATCAGCGTGCCCCTCGCCTGGAGCAGACTCAGCTGCGGCGTCAGGTCGTGCCCGGCGGCCACGGTGTCGAGGACCACGTCGTAGCGGCCCGCGTGACCGCTGAGCGCGCCCTTGCGGGTCGTCAGCACGAAGTCGTCCGCGCCGAGCCGCCGCGCGTCCGCCTCCTTGCCCGGTGAGCGACTGAGGACAGTGACCGCTGCGCCGAACGAGACTCCCAGCTTCACGGCCATGTGGCCGAGACCGCCGAGGCCCACCACGGCCAGGCGAGAGCCCTTCGTCAGCCCGGCCGCACGCATCGGCGCGTACGTCGTGACGCCGGCACACAACAAAGGGGCCGACGCCGCGGGGTCCAGCCGATCCGGGAGACCGAGGACGAAGCGTTCGTCGACGACGATCTGCGTCGAGTAGCCGCCGAAGGTCTGGGAGACGCCGTCCAGGTCCAGGCTGTTGTACGTGTAGGTCGGACGCTTCTCGCAGTAGTTCTCGTGGCCAGCCTGGCAGTTCGCGCACTGCCGGCAGGAATCCACCATGCAGCCGACGGCAACGCGCTGTCCCTCGGCGTACTCCGTCACGCGGCGGCCCGTGGCGACGACACGGCCCACGATCTCGTGACCGGGCACGCAGGGGTAGGTCGTCCTGCGCCATTCGTTGCGGGCGACGTGGATGTCCGAGTGGCAGATCCCGCAGAAATCGATCCGGACGTGCACGTCCCGATCGCCCGGCGGTCGACGATCGAATTCGAACGGGGTGAGCGGGGTCGCAGGCGACCGGGCGGCGTATCCTCGTGTCTTCATCCCAGAGTCGATGATAATCGCAAGGAGGCTCGACGATCCTGATGCGCCATCTGCTGCTGACGACAATGACCCTCATCGCGGCCCTGCTGTACTCGGCACCGAGCCAGGCGCAGAGTGAGGAATGGACCCGCCCCTTTCCGCCGTTTCGGATCATCGGCAACGTCTATTGGGTGGGCAGCTACGAGCTGCCCACCTATCTCATCGCCACGCCGGCGGGGCACATCCTGGTGAATACCGGCGTCGAGCACACGGCGGACCGCATCAAGTCGAGCGTCGAGGCGCTCGGCTTCCGGCTCGAGGACACGAAGATCCTGACCGCCACCCACGGCCACTACGACCATGTCTCGAGTCTGGCGGCGCTGAAGGCGATCACCGGTGCGCGGCTGCTGGTCGCCGAGCAGGATCGGTCGCTCTACGAGACCGGCGGCGCCACCGACTTCCGCACCGTCGACACGTCGAACGAGCGCTTTCCAGCCGTCGCGGTGGACGGGACCTTCACGGACGGCGGCACCATTTCGCTGGGAGGAACGACGATCGTCGCCCATCATCACGGCGGTCACACGAAGGGGGCGACCAGCTTTACGCTGACGGTGCGGGAGAGCGGCCGGGACTACCGGGTGATCATCGCCAACATGCCATCGATCATTCCCGGGATGGCGGTCAGCGGGATGGCCAGCTATCCGGGCATCACCGAGGACTACGCGCGGACCTTCGCCGCGCAGAAGAAGATGGACGTCGACGTGTGGCTCGCCGCGCACGCGTCACAGTTCGGCCTGCACCGGAAGTACGCGCCAGGCGACGCGTACGACCCCAACCGCTTCGTGGATCCGCAGGGCTTTCGGGCGGCGGTTCTCGACTTGGAGCGGGCCTACCTGGAGCAGCTCACCCGGGAGCGCGGGCGGCGGTGATCACGGCGCCCCGCCGCTCATTCCGCGCACCACTCGGCGTCGTCGAATCCCAGTCCGTCGCCCTTCGTCACACTGGCCAGGGTCCCTTCCGGAGCGCGCCTCCGCCGCGTGGCGCACGCAACTTCCGCCACCTCGATCGAAGGCGTGCTGTCGAACGCCCAGGCGCGCCACGCGCAGAGCCCCGTCGCCTGAGCCGTCGGTCTGCCCTTTGGAATTTCCTGCGACGGCTTCCCCTGCGCCGACATCCCGTCGTACACGCGCAGCGTCGCGCCACCCGCGCCATCGGCGGTGACACGTATGGCCTGACTGCTCGTCCGGCAGGCGATCAGCACCTTCCCGTCGAACGGCGTCAGATTGGGATTCGGATCGATCGCGACAATCCGCACATCCGGCTGTTCGCAGGGCCGTGTGGCGCACGTGCCCTCGAAACGCAGTTCGCCGATGCCGACGACCACGCCCTGAGCTGACACGAACAGATCCTTCAGCTGTTGACGGCCGATCGCCCGGCGAACGCCGACTGTGAAGATCGCGTCGTAGCGGGCCTCGCAGGCCGCGGCATCCGGCACGGCTCCACCGGACTGATCGAGCGGGTAGGCGATCATCGCGCAGACCGAATGACGATCGTCCGTTCCCACCGCGTGACGCAACTCGCGGTAGAAAGCGGCACCCGTCTCGGCCTCGATGCCCGCCACGCGCTCGATCTCCTGAGCGACCGAGGCCTCCTGCGGGTCGAGCGCCTGCGCGACGTACGACGTCTGGGCGGCGAGAACCAGGGGGGCTCCGCCTTTCCACATCGCCACGGCCAATACCGCTCCAAGAACGCACCGGCACAACAACGGGAGCATGCGCACGTCCTTCTGATACTCGATCTGCGGTCCGCGGTTCAATCGGCAACTCGCTGAGGCGTCCGGCTTCGACATGACAGAATCATAGGGTGAAGCGCTCCGGAACGGCCGACCTTCCGCTGCATCGCGGCCGCGTGCCGCAGTGGCTCGCAACCCGGATGGTTGCGCTCGGAGGCGCCATCGCCGAGTCGATCGTCCACCACTACGGCCGTCCTGCCCTGCTCGCCCGCCTGAGCGATCCATTCTGGTTCCAGGCCCTCGGTTCGGTCATGGGCATGGATTGGCACTCCTCGGGGATCACGACCTCGGTCATGGGGGCACTTAAGAAGGGATTGAACGCACGGTCGGAAGAGCTCGGCGTGTACGTGTGCGGCGGCCGCGGACGACAGTCGCTGCGCACGCCGCGAGAGCTGCGAGACGTGGCCGATGCGATCGGCGTCGACGGTAACGCGCTGGTCCGAACCAGCCGCCTCACGGCACGCATCGACAACAACGCGGTCGCGGACGGATTCCAGATCTACCTGCACGCCTTCGTTCTGTCGGCCGACGGCGATTGGGCCGTCGTGCAGCAGGGATTGAATGCGGCGACACGTCTGGCACGGCGCTATCACTGGCATTCGGCGGCCGTCCGCGACTTCACCGCCGACCCCCACTCCGCCATCGTCGGTGCCAACGAAGGGTTGATCCAGAACCTCGTGGACGGACGCGCGCGGCGGGCGCAGGAGGCACTCCTGGCGATCGCCCGCGACGCACCGGACCGAACGGTGGACACCGTCCGTCGGCTCGAGATGCCGCGCCATCATGACGTGCGCGCAGCCGACGTGCACGCGCGCCGGCTCGGCGCGGTGCTGGCGGTCGCGCACGAGCGGGATCTCCACGACTTCGCGGAGCTGCTGCTGCTCGAGCAGCTGGGTCCGCGCACGCTGCAGTCGCTGGCGCTCGTCGCGGAGGTGGTGCACGGCGCCCCCACACGATTCGCGGATCCTGCGCGGTTCTCCTTCGCACACGGCGGGAAAGACGGCCACCCGTTCCCGGTGCCTCTACGCGTGTACGACGAGTCCATCGCGGTGCTGCGCGGTGCACTCGACGCCGCAAAACTCGGACGATCGGACAAGCTGGACGGGTTCAGGCGGCTCGACGCCCTCACGCGCGCGGTCGAACGCGGCCGGGCGCCGGAAGCGGACCTCGCGTCTGCGATCGATCGCGAGCGTGCCGTGTCGCCGGCGTTCGGCGGACGTACGGTATTCGACAGACCGGCGCCACAGCCCGGGGCGCGATGGCGAGACACGTCGCCGGCCTCGTTGCGGCCTGGCCCGCATGGGACGTCGGCCGACGACACGCCCCGCCCGCAGCGTCGCAACCATCGTCCCGGGCAGCTTCGCCTGTTTCGCTGACCGTCCGCGTCGCGTCAAACGGCGGTCGATCGCGAACGCGTCGGCGTCGCCGGCCGCTGAGCGATCGGCTTCGCGCCGGTGGACGCTTGCCGCCGCATTGCTCGGGCAGCGTTCTCGATATCCAGTCCCGGCGCGTGTCCCATGTGAATCCTCGCCGATCGGGCGGAGCAATACATGGGCCGGACCCGGGGGTTCGCGATACAATCCGCTGCCGTCTCGCGTCGAACCACGGCGCCACCACCAGCGCCCCAACGCCGCTGTCGTACGCGGTCGTCAGTGCGGCTGACATGCGTGAACGGGCACCACATCCGATGGAGTCTCGAATGACGGAGCAGCCGAATCCCGAACACATCCTGCAGGTCGGGCTTGCGTTCTGGCCCTCGAAGATACTGTTGAGCGCGATCGAGATTGGCGTCTTCACCGAACTGGGGCGCGGTCCGGAGCATGACGAGGCGCTGGCCGGCCGCCTCGGATTGCACCCGCGGTCCGCGCGCGACTTCCTCGACTCGCTCGTCGCCCTCGGGTTTCTCCAGCGGGAAGGCTCCGTCTACTCGAACAGGCCGGACGTCGACCTGTTCCTCGATCGCCGCAAGCCGTCGTACCTGGGCGGCATGCTCGAGATGGCGAACCAGCGGCTCTACCCGTTCTGGGGACACCTGACCGAGGCCCTCAGGACCGGCCAGCCGCAGAACGAGGTGAAGACGGGGGGACCCGGGCTGTTCGAGACGCTCTATGCGGATCCGTCCCGGCTGCGGCAGTTCCTCGCCGCGATGACCGGCTTGAGCAATCCGGCCAATCGTTCGATAGCCGGCCGCTTCCCCTGGAAGCAGTACCGGACGTTCGTCGACGTCGGCACTGCGCAAGGGGACCTCGCGGCGCAGATCGCCCTGGCGAATCCGCACCTGCGCGGCTTCGGGTTCGACTTGCCCGAGGTCGAGCCGATCTTCGAGGAGTACGTCAGTGCGGTAGGCGCCGCGTCGCGCGTCACGTTCACCCCCGGGGACTTCTTCAAGGACGAGCTCCCGGCCGCGGACGTCGTCACGATGGGGCACATCCTGCACGATTGGGATCTGCCCGCCAAGAAGATGCTGATCGAGAAGGCGTATCGCGCCGTTCCCGCAGGCGGAGCGCTCATCGTCTACGAGGCGATCATCGACGATGAGCGGAGGACGAACGCGTTCGGGTTGATGATGAGCCTCAACATGCTCATCGAAACGCCCGGCGGCTTCGACTACACGGGCGCCGACTGCTGCGGATGGATGAAGGAAGCGGGATTCACCGAGACGCGAGTCGAGCACCTCATCGGGCCGGACTCGATGGTGATCGGCGTCAAGTAGCGGCACGCATCCACCGGTCCGCCCGTTCGGCAGTTCAGCAGTTCGTCCATTCGCCCGTTCGCTCTAGGACGGCTGCGCCGCGTCGAACGGAAGCCTGCCGCGATTCCGCTCCGTCCAGAACCGCAGCAGCAGCGGGCTGTCGAGCAGCTGTCTCTGCATCGCGAAGGTCTCCGGCCGCGTGAAGCCATCACCTGCGTGCGTCGACGCCTTGACCGTCGGCACGGCGAGGATCCGCCCGATCGCGCGAACCTGCTCGGCAAACGCCACGTGCTCGCAGTCCCCGTCACTGTGCCATCGACAACGACCGAGCACGCCGGATCGGATGAGTGCGGCGCCGCCGAAGGCGCAGTGCACCTCCACCGGCCGTCCTCGCGCCCAGGCATGGCGGTCGTCGCGGTCCCAGAACGGATTGCACGACAGGATCACGCCACGCCGGTCGCTTCTGTCCCGCAGCGCGAACGTGTCGTAGTACGCCGGCCGATGACAGGGTGGTTCGCACATCTGGCACGCGCGATCGAGCTCGATCCACGGCGTGAACATGGCGACCCCGGGCTCGTCCACCTGCAGGTACTGCTCGATCAGGTCGGGCGGGAAGTCCACGTCGCTGTCGAGCAGGAGCGTCCAATCGGACGCCACGCGCACGGCCTCGGCCAGAATCGTGTTGCGATATCGGGCCATGGCCTGCACCCGCTCCGGCTCCATGGTCTGACCGAACTTCCGCGCGCCGAGCGTCTCGCAGATCACCGTGCCAGCGCGGCCCTCCATCCAGCGGCGCAGCAGCTCCGGCGTACGATCGACCGAGTCGTTCTCGTAGAAGAAGCAGGCGATGTCGTGCCGGCGCTCCAGGGCCTCGATGTTGCCGAACGTGCGGCGCAGGTAGGGTTCCGAGTCGCGGAACAGGCTGATGACGTTGACCCTCATCCTCTCCTCGCCGCTCACGCGTCAGGGTACGCGACGGTCTCGCGCTGCACGTGCACGGCGCAGAGCAGCGCCCCGAGGCGGCTCACCGCATGGTTCCACGTCCACCCCTCGTGCACCGTGCGGGATGCGGCGGCGCCCAGCGCACGACGGGCGTCGTCACGCATGTCGTACGCGGCGCGGAGCGCCGCGGCCAACGCGTCGACTGGTACCTCGCAGAAGTCCACGGCCTCCACGCGATCTCGAAAGCCGAAGCTGTTGAACGCCATTTCGCGCCCGACCGGGAGACGGATCCTCCGCGCTTCGACGAAGATCGCATTCCCGTGCGTGCAGTAGTCGAGGCACGCGCCGAAGCGCGGCACGATGCACGGAAGGCCACATGCCATGGCCTCGAGAATGGGGATCGCAAACCCCTCGGCACGGTACGGAAACACACCGACATCAGCGGCCCTGTACAGAGCCGCGAGGCCGTCGTCGGGCAGGAACGCGTCGATCAGCTCGAGCGGAGGCGTCCGCGGATCGGCTTCGAAAGCAGCAATCGCATCGGAGAGCTGCTGCCCCTGGTAGAACACATCGCTCGAATGCGCCTTCAGGATCAACCGGACGTCATCGCCGGCATCGAACGCCTTCGCGTAGGCGCGGAGCAGGATGTCGACGCCTTTTCTGACTACCGCCGCGCCGACGAACAAGAACGTGAATGCCCCTGGCTTCCCGGCAACCGGACCGTCCGGCCTGAACACGCCCGGGTCGATGCCGTGAGGAACCACATCGATCAGCCCTGCGTCCACGCCGGATTCGACGGCCTTCTCGCGCACCCACGCGCTGTGCACCCACAGACGGTCGAAGTCACTCCCGATCCTGGCGGTCCACGAGCGGGGGAACGGACCGAAGTCCCAGGTGCGCACCGCGATCCGGCGCGGCGCTGGAGGGACTGCACACGTAGCGAAGTGCTGTCTGTAGTCGTGATGCACGATCACATCGGGCGCATCACCGACGATGTGGTAGCCAGCGGCGCGCAGACCGCGCAGCCATGCCGCGTTGACGCGTGAATACGCGGTGGCGAGCGTGGCGTCCCCGATGAGCGCCAGCCGGGTCATGCCGGTGTCGTCCTCCAGGTCACGCGATGATCTCGACAGGCGCGAGGAGGAACCGGGAGAGCTGCCGCAGATCGCGGAGATCCGGAGTGAGCGTCAAGGTGAAGCACTCCGCCTGGCGCGTCATGCCGGCGAGCATGTCGAGAAACCCCCGGCGATCCTCGGCGCTCGTGAAGCGGTTGATCGGCAGCAGTGGTGCGGCGATGCGGGACAGGGCCGCGACGCGGTCCAACGGCTGCACGTCGAACGTGTCGCCGACGCGCGGGAAGAAGATGCGCCGCACCGGCCGTTCGAGGTTGGTCTCGTACCGGATGTGCGAGCGCGCGCGGATCTCCCGCTTGGTCACCCCGGCGACCTCGACGGAGGGCCCGTCCGGGGATTCCCGAAAGAAATGCGTCTCAGTCTTGGCGGTCATCCGCATCAGATCGTCGCCGCCGGCGACCAGGACCTCATCCACACCGGCCGAATCCGATCGCCGGACCATGATCTGGTCTTCGCCCAGCACGGTACCCCCTTCGCGGGCCAGATGCAGACAGAGCGTCGTCTTTCCAGCGCCCTTCTCGCCGACGAAGAGCGAGGCGATGCCTCCGACCTCCACCGCCGCCGCGTGCAGGCGCAGCCGCCCGAGGCGGCGCAGCACGGCGTTCAGCACGATCCTCAGGTACAGGTCGAGGTGGCGGACGTGCAGGTGCGCGTCGTTCACGCGCAGCCGAAGCCGCTTCTCCGGCGGCCGCAGATCCAGCGTGCCGGCAACGACATCGCTGGAGAGGTGCAGCAGACCGTCCTCCTCGACTGCGGTCAGCGCCACTCCGGTGCCGAAACGGTCACCGGACTGCGCAGCCGCAATCGCCAAACGCAGGTGCACCGGCTCGGTCGACGGCAGCGGTTCGACCGTCGCCCTGAAGAGGCTTTCGATCAACGACTGGTGGGCCGGGGAGCACTCGTCGAGCGCGAGGTCGAACGCACCCAGCCGCAGCACCCGCATCATCGCAGGTGCAGGACTCGCGCGGCTCTCGACAGTGAACCGCGGACGAACCAGCGCGCCAGCGCCTTCGACCGGGCGGCCCGCTGGACGGTCAGCGCGCGGAATGCCGCCCATCGCCACTCCATGCTGCGCCGATCGATCCTGACGCCGTCGCGGATGACGACCGTCGCGCGGCCGAGGACGTCCTCTCGACGAACGTGGAAGTCGGGCCAGCCGCGAATGCTGTCGCCCCGAACGATGGAGGTGCCCGCCGCGTGGTCGATGCGGACGACGCGCCGCGTCGGGAACTTGTCCTCGAAGCGGTAGGTGATGATGTCGCCGACCGCAATCTCCTCCCAGTCCACCGGCTCGACGATGACCAGGTCGCCTTCGCCCATGAAGGGCCGCATGGTCTCGCCGTGGAAATAGACGGGCCCCATCTCGCGGGATCGAGCGAGACGAATCTCCTGGGCGGCGATGCGTGTCTGCGCGGCCCTATTCGCCGCTGAGGATGAGAGTGTCGAGGTCGCCATAAGCCTGAAGCGCGGGGGCCAGGTACGACTGCTGCGACGGCTCGACGGGCATCGGGGTCAACGCCTCCGCCGCACATTCGGCGACCAGACGATGCCGGAGCAGGTCGTCGATCAGTGACACGACGTCCGGCGCGATGGCATCCGTCTCGCGGCCGAAGCGGCGCGCGAGAACCTCGACGATGTCGTCCGACGGCACGCCCGGGTTCGTCTTGACGAGCTCCCACACGGCCGTGGCCGCCGGGTTCAGCCCGAAGTACCCATGAGTCTCGAGGTTGAGCAACACGGCCTGGCCGTCGAGCTGAAGCGAGTCGACGCTGTCTGCGTTCACCCGATATCCGGTCACGTAGCCTCCATGTCGTGCTTGAATGCTCTGGCCTGCGCGTTCCTCAGCGCCCATACCAGCCGCCATCGCGTATTGACGAGCGCGCGTCCGAGGGCCCCTGCGCGCGCCGAGATCCCCGGCTCCTCATAGCTGACGGACACCGGCGTGTACGTCGCGCCGCTCCCGAACCGTCTGGTCAGGAAGCGCACGAGTCTGGTCGTGTCCAGAAGGCGCAACAGGTCGACGTTCCACGACCCGGGCGACCGCTGCAGCAGAAAGCACTCGTGCAGCGCGCGCGCCTGCCGGCGATCGGACTCCCGCAGCGCAGCGGTGAAGACTGGAATCGCGCGTGCGGCCGGCGCCGCTGGACAGAGGGCCGCCAGGATGCTCGCGACGGCCAGCGCCGGGGCACCGAGCTTCCAGCGAACCGCTTCAGCAGCCAGGTCCGCTGCCTCTCCACGGTCGACGAGTGCGTCCAGCCAGGCCCGGCAATCGAGCAGATCGCGGATGCCGCGATCGAGCTCGAAGTCGTTCCTCAGCAGGTGATGCACGCCGAGCAGAAATCCATGCGCATGGCTTGCGACGGCAATCCGCCGGCCGTAGACCTCGGCCGGCTGCGCGGCGGCCAGCACCGCCTCCACGTCGGCTGATCCCATACGCCAGTGCAGGTCCAGCTCTTCGCCGCCGGGCGCGAACATCGACACCGAAAGGTTTCCGACGATGGGATGGCGGCGGCTGAACTCGACGTATCCAGCCAGATTGACGTCGAGCCGGAATCCGCTGCGCCCGAGCGCGGCGACGGCTCGATCGAGATCGGCAAAGCGCAGCAGCAGGTCGGCATCCCCGAGCGTGCGCTCGTGGGGCCCTCGATGGATCGACGCCACGGCGGCAACACCCTTGATCCCGACCGCCGGTATCCCCGCCTCGTTCAGCGCCGCGAGAGCGCGGGCACCCTGATGCAGGCACGAAACCGATCGCAGGAACACGGCGCTGGCACGCGCGCGGAAAAGACCTCGAACCGTGTCCGGGAGCACCAGCCCCAACTCGTCGACGCGGCGACGCAGCGGCGGGAGCGCGCCCCAGTCGGAACACGCTTCGACAACGTGTCTCCATCCGTCCGAGCGATCGAGCCCGCTCGCGGCCGATGCAGCCAGTGCCCGGTCGCCGAACAACAGTCGTACGGCGGCCTCGCGGGGAGAGCCCGGGATCGGCCGCTCGCAATCGTGGGGCGCACTCGCCGGTGAGCTGAGCACAGTCACACGTTCAGACCAGGCGCTATCTTCTCAAATCAACGGACGTTCGTACAGCAGTGATCTTGTGAAAGATCTGCGGCCAGCTCGAGCGTACTCGGCTCATCCACTCGACCCACCGGTGGAACAGTAGCGTTGCTACACTGGATCTTGTCCACGTCTCCGGGTCGACCAATCGAGCCTGAACTTCATGCGCGTGCTGACTTCCACTCGACGACCGCTCTCCAACGTGGTGCTCCTCGTATGGCTGATCGCGGCACTGATCAGCTGCGGCGGCAACGCCGCGAGCAATGCCGACGCGCCCGTGATCGGCGGCGCCGCGACAACCGCGGAGCTCGCGGGCGAGCCCGCGTCCACCGCGCCCGCCACGGCCCAGGCCGTTCGCGCGCTGACCGGTGCGCACACGAGGCTGGTGTGGGTCCAGAGCTCGGAGAACGACCCCACGGCCTCGGGCACGTCGCTCGTGCTGATGGGCATGGATACCGACGATGGGCGTGGAGAGCGCGCGATTCTCGAGGACCGGGGCAGCTACATCAAGCCGCTGTTCGTCGATCGCGCGCAGCGCGTCCTGTTCACGCGCCACGGGGCCGCGCCTCACGAGCTCGCGACCTTCATCGTGAACTGGGACGGCTCCGGGCTTCGCCGTCTCGCAAACGGCGCCGCCCTTGCCGTCGTCGAGGATTCCGGCGATCGCCGCAACTGGGTCTACGTCGGCACGGACAACTCGCCAGGGGCTCCCGGCGACTTCGGTACGGTGAGCCGTTTCTCCTTGGACGCCCCGGACGCCCGTGAGCTCGTGTGGAACAAGACACCGGTGAGCGGCGACACGTTTCAAGTGTCGTCCGACGGACGGATCGCCGGCGGCCTGTTCCCATGGCCACACGCAGGCGTGGCGGATCTGCCCAACGGCAACCTCCGCCTGTTCGGCGAAGGCTGTTGGACCGCGCTGCGCGATGCCGGCGTCGGCCTCTTCTGGTATCTCGACGGCTCGCACCGCAACGTCACCATGGTGGACCGATCGGCCGACCGCCGCTGGACGGTGCCGCTCAACCAGGCGCCCGGTTTCGACAATCCGGAGGTCTACCACCCGCGTTGGGCCAACCATCCGAGGTTCGTCGCACTGTCAGGGCCCTACAACCAGGGCGGCACCAACCAGGTTCGAACGGGAGGCGCGCAGACCGAGATCTACCTCGGTCGTTTCAGCACCGACTACTCCCGCGTGGAGGCCTGGGCGCGCGCCACGCAGAATGCGGCCGGCGACTCCTACCCCGATGTGTGGATCGACCGCGAGCAGAGTCCACACCCAGCGGAGCTCGCCCGAAACAGCTCGGCCGGAGCCCCGGCGGCGGTGGAATCCAGGGCAGGACGCGCGCCGCGACGCATCGTGGTCGACGCGCGGCTGACGAGTGCGGCCGCGGTTCCCTCGCCCCGCTCGATCGCACCGTATCGCAACGCCCTCGTCGTGAACGTGTTCGACGTCGTGACGGTCGTCGAAGGGACCTACGCGGAGCGCCGCGTGAAGGCGGCCCAGTGGGCCATCCTCGACGCCCGCGTGCTCGACGCGGCTCGGCGGCGCACGGTCGGCTCCACGATGCGTCTGACGCTCGAGCCGTACGACGCGCACTCCGAGCTCGAAGGCGAGCGTCTCATCGAGGCCAGCGGCGGTCCCGGACTGCCGCTGTTCTACGACGTCGCGTCGCGTCCGTAGACGCGCGATGGTCTTCAGCTCGCAGCTCTTTCTCTTCTACTTCCTCCCGGCTGTTCTGCTGCTCTATTACTCGGCGCCCGGCCGGCGCGGCAGACACGTCCTGCTCACCGCCGCCAGCTACGTCTTCTACGGCTGGTCGAATCCGCTGTTCGTACCGCTGCTCCTCACGTCGACGCTCATCGACTACACGGCGGCACTCGTGATGGTGCGAAGCGGACGCACGCTCGACGCTCAGGGGCTGCTGCTCGATCCGGCGCGGCCGCACACGCCGCGGCAACGCGCGGCGCTGCTCGCGTCGATTGTCTCGAACCTCGGACTGCTCGGCTTCTTCAAGTACTTCAACTTCGGTGTCGACAGCCTGAGGGCCATCACGGAGTCCGTTGGACTCGACGCGTCGGGCCTTGCGCTCGCCTACCGCGTCACCCTGCCGCTGGGCATCAGCTTCTATACGTTCCAGTCGCTCAGCTACACGATCGACGTGTTTCGCGGCCGGACGGCGGCGACGCGAAGCCTGCTCGACTTCGCTTGCTACGTGTCGATGTTTCCCCAACTCGTCGCCGGACCGATCGTGCGGTTTTCGGACGTGGCCGACCAGTTGAAGGACCGCTCGCACTCGCTCGAGAAATTCGCCCGCGGCATCAGCTTCCTCTCGCTCGGGCTGGCGAAGAAGGTCCTGATCGCCAACCCGTGCGGCCAGGCGGCGGATCTCGCGTTCGACGCGGCCTCGCTCGGCGCGGGCGAGGCCTGGTTCGGCGCCGCTGCCTACGCCTTTCAG
>JBFXAT010000007.1:0-108499 GCA_050183995.1 Vicinamibacterales bacterium | reverse complement strand
CGGACGGCCCCGCCGACGCCGTTGAGCCCCGTGCCGTACGTGCCGTCGGCGAAAAGGCCTAGCGCCAGCACGCCCCACGTGCCGTTCACCGCATGAACGGAAACGGCGCCAACCGGGTCGTCGATCTTCAGGGTCTCCTCGATGAACAACACCGCCGCCACGACGAGCACACCGGCCACGCTCCCGACGAACACCGCTGTCGCGGTGCCGACGTAGGCGCACGAGGCGGTGATGGCGACGAGTCCAGCCAGCAGTCCATTCGCCACCATCGTCGGGTCTGGCTTGCCGAATCGCCACCAGACGTAAGCCATGGCCGTCAGCGCGCCTGCGGCTCCGGCCAGCATCGTGTTCACCGCAATCGCCGCGATACGCGGATCGCTGCCGGCGAGCGTGGAGCCGGCGTTGAAACCGAACCAGCCGAACGCGAGTACGAAGCTGCCGACGAGCGCCATCGGCAGGTGATGCCCCGGAATCGGCTGTGGCCGCCCCGCGGCCGAGAACTTCCCGATGCGCGGGCCGAGCACCATGGCGCCGGCGAGCGCCGCAATGCCGCCGATCATGTGGACCACCGACGATCCGGCGAAGTCCACGTAGCCGTGCCCCCAGCCGAAGTGCGTGCCGAGCTGCGACAGCCAACCGCCGCCCCAGACCCAGTTCGCGTGGATCGGATACGCGAACATCGACATGAACAGTCCAAAGACCAGGAACGCCGAGAACTTCCACCGTTCGGCCATCGACCCGGTAGGGATGGTGGCCGCCGTGTCCATGAACATCACCTGGAAGAGGAACATCGCCAGCACCGACGCGTCGGCCGATGCGCTCCCCAGGAAAAAGCCCTGTGCGCCTGCGAATCCGAACGGCCGGCCGAAGAGCTCGATCGTCAGCTCACGCCCGGCCCCGCCCACGCCGCCGAGCGCCGCCGGCGGCCCCACACCTCCCATCTGAAGCGCATACCCGCAGGTCCAGTAGCCGAGCATCCCGACGGCGTAGACGCTGAGGTTCATCGCCATCGTGTGCGCAACGTTCTTCGCGCGCGTGAAGCCGGTCTCGAGCATCGCGAAGCCGGCTTGCATGAACATCACGAGGAACCCGGCCATGAGAGTCCACGTGACGTTGATGGCGATGGTGTTGCTCGCCGATGCGCCAGCAGCGACGGCCGGCGCATCCGGAGTCGGTCCTTGCTCTGCCGGCGGCGGCGATGCCCCCGCCAGCGCCCGGGGTGCCGTCTGTCCTTCCGACGCCGAAGGCATCCCGAGGCCGAGCAGCGCGACGCAGAGGAGAACCAGAATGCCCGGTCGTGTCCGCGCCGCGCCGCTCATGGCCGTATTGCACGCCGCGAAGGGTTAGATGACCTCCGCGCTGAGCTCCTGCTGCACGAATCCCGCGTAGGCCTCCATGCCGTGCTCGCCGGTGTCGAGGCCTTCCATCTCCTCTTCGGGCGAGACGCGGATGCCCATCGTCGCCTTGATCAGCAGCCAGGCGGCCATGCTGCAGATGAACGTGAACGCGCCGACCGAGACGATGCCGATCAGCTGCGTGATCGTCATCTTCAAGCCGCCGCCGAAGAACAGGCCGCCGTCAGTGGCGAAGAGACCGACCGCGAGGGTGCCGAACGCGCCGTTCACCAGATGTACGCTCAGGGCGCCGACCGGGTCGTCGATCTTCATGCGGTCGAAGAAGAGCACGGCGTAGACCACCAGCACGCCCGCGATCAGACCGATCACGACGGAACTGCCGAGCGTGACGACGCTGCAGGGTGCGGTGATGGCGACCAGCCCGGCCAACGTGCCGTTGATGATCATCGAGAGGTCAGGCTTGCCGAGGAGCAGCCACGCGGCCACCGTGGCCGACAGGCATCCCGCCGCGGCGGCCATGTTGGTGTTCACCGCGATCGAGGCAATCGCGCCAGCGTCCGCCGCCATCGTGCTGCCCGGGTTGAACCCGAACCAGCCGAGCCAGAGGATCAGCGCGCCCAGCGTCGCCGAGGTCATGTTGTGGCCGGGGATCGCCTTGACGCCCCCGTCCGCCGTGTACTTGCCGAGGCGCGGCCCGAGGACCAGGACGCCGGCGAGCGCCGCCCAGCCGCCGATGCTGTGCACGACGGTCGATCCCGCGAAGTCGACGAATCCCATTGCCGACAGCCAGCCGCCGCCCCACGCCCAGTGGCCGCCGACGGCGTAGATGAATCCGACGAGGATGAACGAGAACACGATGAACGACTGGAACTTGATGCGCTCGGCCACCGCGCCGCTGACGATCGTGGCCGCCGTGCCTGCAAACGCGAGCTGGAAGAAGAACTTGGCAGCCAGCGGCACGCCGGTCCAGTTCAACGCGCTGTAGACGCCCTGATATGCGTCCGCCATCGCCGGGCTGTTGTCCGCGCCGGCGAGCACGAAGCCAGACAGGCCGATGTATCCGTTGCCGTCACCGAACATCAGCGCGAAGCCGATGATCCAGAACGCCATCGACGATGCGGCGAAGACGATGAAATTCTTGGCCAGGATGTTCACGGCGTTCTTCGCCCGGCAGAGGCCGCTCTCCACCAGCGCGAACCCTGCGTTCATGAAGAACACGAGGAAGCCCGCGATCATCACCCACAGCGTATCCAACATGACTTTCGTCTCGGGGTCGACCGCCGCATGCGCGACCGCGGGCACCGCCAACCCGAGCATGAACAGAGATCCGACCGTCAGCCTTCGCCTCATTGCTCTCCTCCTGCAGCCGCCCTGCCTGCGTCCCCGCATGCGGCGCAACCTGTGTGAACTCGCTTGCTGGGCTGACTGAGCAAGAGAGGCGCCACGGCGTGACGACGGCGCCGGCAGCGTCGAACCGTGGAAAATCAGGCCGAAAATCGCGGGATCCTGGTGGAGGCCGCCGTCTCGCGCGGGTGGGCGACATAGCGACAATCTTGTCCGACCGCACGAGGTGATGGCCACAAATGTAGGAACCTGGCGCGGCGCGAAGCGGGACCCGAAGCCAAGGCCACGGGCGTGAGGCTCGCGCGCATCGACAGCAATGTGTGGTTTGGCCGCACATGCGACAAAAACGTCCGAGTCTGAACGGCGACTCGCCCGCGGGCGTCGCCCCAGCCCGCCGGCGACCGAGGCCGATCACGGCGTGGCGACGCTCCACACAGCCGGCGTGACGCACCGCGCGGGCGACATGGACCGCCGAGCGTCGGTCAAAAACAGACACCGCTGTCGCTTTTTTCTGGCTACCCTACAAACCTGTCGCAATTCGCCACTGAGCCAGACACACCTAACCCACTGCCTGAGAAGCAGTTACGGGCCATCTTAAGCTCTGCCGTCGTGGCGTGCCCCTTGCCAGAGATAGCGCCCCGGATGTGACGGGGACGCTTCCCGTCCAGGGGGGACTGAGGATGAACGCTGCGGACACGAGTTGGATGTTGATATCGACAGCGCTGGTACTGCTGATGACACCCGCGCTGGCCTTCTTCTACGGCGGGCTGGTGCGATCGAAGAACGTGCTGAACACGATGATGATGAGCCTCATCTCGCTCGGCTTCGTCGGCGTGCTCTGGGCAGCCTTCGGCTACTCCCTGGCTTTCACCGAAGGCAGCGCGTTCATCGGAACCGGCGCGCGATTCTTCCTGAACGGCGTGGGGCTCGAGCCTCAGGGGACGATCCCGCATCTCCTGTTCATGTGCTTCCAGGGCACCTTCTGCATCATCACCGCCGCGCTCATCTCGGGTTCGATCGTCGAGCGCATGCGATTTCCCGCCTACCTGACCTTCATCTGCCTCTGGGCGCTGATCGTGTACGCGCCGGTCGCGCACTGGGTCTGGGGCGGCGGGTTCCTGGCCGACATGGGCGCGCTCGACTTCGCCGGCGGCACGGTGGTCCACGTCAATGCCGCTGCGGCGGCGCTGGTTGCGGCGATCGTCGTCGGCAAGCGGCGCGACTACCAGGTGATGCCGCTCGCCCCGCACAACGTGCCGTTCACGCTGCTCGGCACCGGTCTGCTGTGGTTCGGCTGGTTCGGATTCAATGCGGGCAGCGCGCTGGCCGCCAACGAAACCGCGGCACTCGCCTTTGCGACGACGATGCTCGCCCCGGCCGGCACGCTCGTCGTCTGGAGCCTGCTCGACATGACGCGCACGCGCCGCACGACCGCCGTCGGCGCCGCGACCGCGATCGTCGTGGGGTTGGTGGCCATCACGCCGGCGGCCGGGTTCGTCGGTCCGATGAACGCGATCGTGCTCGGCGGGCTCGCGGCCTTCCCCAGCTACTTCGGCCTGCTGTGGCGCGCCAAGACCGGCCTGGACGACTCGCTTGACGTGGTCGCCGCCCACGGGCTCGGCGGCACCTTCGGCGCGCTCCTCACCGGTGTGTTCGCCGACAAGTCGCTGAACAACGTCGCGGACGGACTGCTCTTCGGAAACCCGGGACAGGTGGGGATCCAGGCCACCGCCGTACTCGCAGCGCTGGCCTATAGCGCCGTCATGAGCTTCGTGCTGCTGAAGCTCATTGGCCTGGTCCTCCCGCTGCGCGCCTCGGCGCCGGACGAGTCGATGGGGCTCGACGTCACCATGCACGGCGAAGAGGCGTACGTTCACGCCGGCGGTTCGGAGGCGACCGCGGGCTAGTCGCGCGCAACGGATCCGGGCTGACAGCCTTCAGCCGGCGCGTACGTGTACGGGGTGCGTACTTGCACGGAGAAAGGTGCTGCGCGCCGTTCGGCGCAGCGGAGGAGGCGGGCCACACGATAATCCGAAGAGGTGGCCGCGCTCTCCTTCAGACACTTCTACGAGCCGGGAGCGGGCGGCGAGAGTCACCGCACGCTGTTGGCCCTCCACGCGGCGGGCGGCGGCGAGCGGGATCTCGTCGCCCTCGCCCGCATGGTGTGCCCGGTGGCAGGCATTCTCTGCCCTCGGGGCCGGATTTCGATGGGAAACGGCTGGCGCTTCTACAGGCGTCTGGGCGAACGGGTCGACGACATCGACGACCTGCAACGGGGGGCGGCGCAGCTCTCGGCGTTCGTCGGGGAAGCGGCTGAACGCTACGGCTTCGACCCTCAGGACGTCGTCGGGGTGGGAATCGCCGACGGCGCCGTGACGGCGGCGACGATGCTGCTCGCGTCGCCGGAGGCGCTGGCAGGGGCGGTGCTGTTCAGGGGCGGCCTTCCGGCGATGCCCGACCGGCTGCCGAGGCTGGCCGGAACGCCGGTGCTCGTGTCGAACGGCCTTCACGACCGCTTCGCGGCGCCCGGCGATACGCGCCGGCTGGCGGCGCTCCTCCGCGCCGCAGGCGCGGAGGTCATGCTCGCATGGCAGCAGTCCGCCCATCAGCTGGTGCAGGCCGATGTGGACGGAGCAGCCGCCTGGTTCAGGGCCTGTGTGTCTCGACGTAGTTCAGCGCGAAGTTCTTGAGCGCGGGACTGGTCAGACCGAGCGCCGTTGCCTCGGACGAAGCGGCCTCGAC
Organism: Vicinamibacterales bacterium; assembly: GCA_050183995.1. Lineage (GTDB taxonomy): Bacteria > Acidobacteriota > Vicinamibacteria > Vicinamibacterales > CAVVIG01 > CAVVIG01. Next base: position 103,058 of record JBFXAT010000007.1, on the reverse strand, counting down.
CGCCCATCCATCGACGACAATCCGCTTGATCATCCACAGGGCCGCCGCGCGATTGCCGCTGGCGCAGTGCACGAACACGGGCTGAGCGGACGGCTCCGCCACGGCTTCCAGGAACTGATCCACGATCGCCGGGTCTGGCGATGCCCCGTTGAGAGGCAGATGGACGTACTTGATGCCCGCCTGCTTGGCCGCCGCCGCTTCCGCGTCGACATCGGCACCAGGCTCGCTCGCCTGACGCAAGTTGATGATCGACCGGTATCCGAGCTTCTTCACCTCAGCGACACCCGCGGGAGTCGTGGCACCCGCGCAGGCGATCGTGGACTGGACCTTCGCAAAGTTGGTCACACCGGGTACTGACGCCTTCGTCACCTCGGTGGCGTCCTGGGCACCCGCACCTGACGCCAGGAGCAGGAACACCAGCACGCACGCACCGAACGCAGAGCGCTGTTTCATTGTGCTCTCCAAGTCGTGCGCCGCTAGGCGACGTACGAGAAGGTGTAGCCGCGCTCCTGCGCGCGGTTCACCGCTACGATTCCGGCTGGCACCATGTGCCCGTTGGGCACGAGGTTCTCAGTCAACTCCTTGAACACGGCGTCGATGTCCGCTCCCGTCTTCTGAGTGACCACGTTGGCGATCGCGCGCGTCGCCATCCCGCAGACGGCGAAGCGGACCCCGCGTTTGGCCAGGGCGTCGATGGTGACGCCGCCGTTGTTCAGCAACGAGCCGTAGTCGGCGGACATCAGGACGTTGATCGTCGGCGGCTTGCTGGTCTTGGGATCGAGGAAGTGCCCTGCGCGTTCCGATAGGGCGAACCCGTACTTCGCCCACATCGCGTCGGTGAACGCGAAGCCGGTCGACTGGTGCCTCAGGCAGATCACCTGCGCGACCTCGGCGTCCGACAGCTTGTATCCGCTCGTGCTCGCACTGAAGAAGTTGCGCGCGAAAAAAATCGCCTGGGCGGCCGCCCCTGGACTCACGGTGTCGTAGAACATCCGGTGCTTGGCCGCCGGCGTGCTGTCGAGCCAGTCGTCCTCCCCGTGGCGGGCCGGAACCCAGCCGGGACCCGGAGAGTCGGCCGCTGCCGCCTCGACCCGCCGTCCGGTGAACACCGCGCCAACCGCGGCCGCCCCGGCGGACATCCGCGCAAGAAACGATCGACGCGCCAACGGTGACTGCTGCGTGTCTGCTTTCATCGGTGCCTCGCTTACTCCGTGTGCGCTTCCTGCGCCTTCCGCTGCGCTTCCCGCGCCGCATGACGAGAGTACCGTTACACTAGCAAGTCCAACAGCCGTCCGTCCATGAATTGTCACCTCCGCACCCTGCTCTGCGCCCTCATCGTGGGGACCGCGACCGCGTGCTCGAACACGACGCCGTCGGGCCCGCCGGCCCTTCGATACAAGCTGGCCGGCCCCCTGATTCCGTCGCACATGACCATGGTCACGGCGTGGGATTTCCCACAGAATCCGCTCACCGATCCCTCGCTTGACGGGTCCACGCTGTCGACGCAGGTCCAGTGGGGGTTTCGGCTGTTCACCAACACCCCGGCCGAAGCGCCTCAGTTGGTCGGCGGCGAGGTGTCGTGCAGCAACTGCCACCTGAACGGCGGGCAGCGGGAGCGCGCGATGCCGCTCGTGGCGATAGCGACAGCGTTCCCCGAGTACAACCGCAGGGCCGGCCACCTCATCAGCCTGAACGACCGTATCGTGGACTGCTTCCTCCGGAGCGAAAACGCGACGAGCCACCTCGCATCTGACGGCCATGAGGGGCGGGAATCCCCCGATCTCAGCGGCCTGCCGGATCCGACGTCCAAGGAGGTGCTCGCGATCGCCGCCTACCTGACCTGGCTGTCGCGCGGCTACGAAATCGGCCGCAATCCGACATGGCGGGGACAGAACGCCATTCCGAAGGAGTCCTTGATTCCCATCGATCGGCTCGATGCGGCCAAGGGAGAAGCGCTCTATCTCGAACGGTGCACGTCCTGCCACGGGGAGGACGGCCAAGGGGTGTACGTCGGGGACAAGCGGCCCGGCCCGCTCTGGGGCCCGCTGTCCTGGAACGATGGCGCGGGCGCCGCTCGCACCTACACGCTTGCCGGGATCATCCGCTACTCGATGCCGTATCTGGACCCGGGCAGCCTGACCGACGAAGAGGCACAGCACCTCGCCGCATTCATCACGTCGAAGCCCCGCCCGGTCTATCCACTCAAGGATCGCGACTACCTCGCCGACCCACTGCCCGTGGACGCCGTCTACTACCCCAAGCGCCCGCCGGCCGCTCCGGCGCACTGAGACCGATCAGCGGTTCAAGGTCAGCACAGGGCACGTGGCCCGGCGGACGACCTGGTTGGTCGTCGAGCCGAACAACAGCTCATCGATCGCGGCCCGGCCGTGCACACCCATGACGATCAGATCGTCGTGCTCCGCGGCCGCCGTGGCGAGGATCTGCTCATACGCCCTGCCGTGCAGCAGCTTCGTCTCGGGCTGACACCACGTTCGCACGTCATCGGTGACCAGCGCGTCGAGGCGGCGCTTGCTGTCGGTCTCCACCACCTCGCGATACCGCGCGAGGTCGAACGCCCGCTCCGACAGGTCGTCTTCGAAATCCAGGAACTCGACGACGTGCGCCAGGGTCAGATGCGCGTCCGACTCCTTCGCAATCGACAGCGCATACTTGACGGCCGAGAGCGACGGCTCGGAGAAGTCGACGGCACACAGCAGCCGCTTGAACGGCAGCTGCGAGGTCGACACGGCGGGCGGCGGCACGGTGAAGACGGGACACTTCGCGGTGCGCACCACCTTCTCGGTGACCGATCCGAGCAGGAACCGCTCGAAGCCCCCGCGCCCGTGCGTGCCGGCCACGATGAGATCGGCCGGGAGCGCATCGGCCTGCTCCACGATGCGCGCGGCGGTGTTCGCGCCTTCCGCGACGACGACATCGCATGGGATGCCTGCGGAGCGCGCCGGCTCGAGCCACTCGCGAAGACGAGCCTCGAGCGACTCCAGCGTCAACGGCGGCTCCGCCTGCTCAGCGAAGAAGAGCGGCGGTTCCACCTGGAAGGCTGGATGGCGCACGTGCAAGGCGGTGATGTGCGATCCGTACCAGCCAGCGAGCGTCGTCGCGTGATTCAGGGCGTGCCGCGAGGCATCCGAGAAATCCACGGGACAGAGTAACCGGCGTATCTCCACCATGGCGACCCTCCTCGTCCGATATCTGCACGTCGTCTAGTCCGACGTCTGCGCGTCGTCCTCGAGCGCGGAACGCGTCATGAGTATCATGGAAGCGTTCGACCATGCCTGACAACCCTTCACGACGTGCGTTCCTGATGACCGTGTCGGCGTGTGTGCCGCTCGCCCGAACCTGGTAGCACGACCGTGACCCGGGCGGCGGCTCCGTCGCGCAGCGCGCGATCGAGCCGTTCGTCTTCACCGTACAGGTCGTCCGCGAAGTGGATCGCTCCAGACTCGGCGCGAACGGACGCGGTGACGTGGAGCAGCACCACTCTCGTGGGGCGGCTCGGCGGCACCCTGGATGACCCTGGGCCATTCATCGCCGCGCGGATGCCGTCGCGATCGAAGCCTGGCTCACCGCGCAACAACCACTCCGCCAACGCGGCCGGATGCTCGACGCGAATGCACCCATGACTGAAGTCGCGCCGGGCCGCGGCGAAGAGCCGGCGCGCCGGGGTGTCGTGCATGTACACGTCGTGCGCGTTCGGAAAGGTGAACTTGATCAATCCGAGCGCGTTCTTCGGTCCGCGACGTTGACGCAGCCGCAGATCGCCACGCCGAAGACGCGCGAGATTCGCCCGCGTCGGTCCGACCACGGGCGCGTCCTCGCGCTGGCCGGCGACGAGCTCCATGTCGTGTTCGCTTAGGTACGCCGGCTCCTTCACCAGCGCCGGCAGGATCTCGGCAATCACGATGGAGCTGGGCACGTTCCAGTACGGACGGAAGACCACCTCGGTCAGCACGGCGCTCAGGGTCGGCGTCGGCGTGCGGCGCGCTCCGACGATTACGCGCGAACGGAGGACCGGCACGCGAGTCGAGACCAAGGCATCCCAGACCGACAGCTGGTACATGGGAACGTCGACGACGATGAGCCGTGCCTCCGTGTCCCAAGGCAGCCATCGCTGCCGCTCCATCGCCAGTTCGATCTGGCGAACCCGCCATGCCAGCGGAACCAGCAGCGCCGCTCTGGTGGCGGCGCCGATCACGCCGTCCGGTTCGAGGCCGTGGCGTTCCTGAAAACGCCGCACGGCATCGGCAACCCGGCCGTCGTAGACGCCTCCGGGCGGTACGCCGGCTGGGGCATCGCCGAGCGCCTGGAGATACCGCCAGAGCGCAGCGGCGGCTTCGAGGCGGTCGCCGATCCGAAGCGCCTCGCGCGGCAGATCCACGTTCCACCCCGCGGCGTCGCCACGCCTCGCGAGGGCGCGGTATCTCGCGAGCTGACCTGCCAGCGCCTCGTACTGTCCCCCCTTCGGCCGGAGCGCGCGGGTGGCGGAGAGGAGATCGCCGGCGGCCGCAGCTTCGCGCAGCACCCAGGCGTAGTCGGAAGGATCGCGCGATTGCGACAGCGCCAGACCAGCGACGTCTGAATCGACGCGGCCGGCATGCACGTCGCGGAAATAGCGCAGCATGGCCGCGCTCAGGGCGAGGTCGAACCGCACCTTCTGCTCGACAGCCACATCCGCACGCGGCTCAGACAGCCTCGCGCGTTCGAGAGCGATCTCGGCGACCGCGTAGTCCCGCGGCTCGAGCCCGTCGTCCGCCGCCGCGTGAATCAGACGCAGCGCATCGTCCGCGCTCTGAGTCACCCGGCCGCGGTCGTCGAACCAGAGCATCTCGTAGCGGCGCGGTCCGTAGAGCGCCTCGAAGACGACCTGCCCGGCCGCCGCCGCGCGCACGGACGCCACGGCCTCCACATGCTCCGCGGACTGCGCACGCGCAAGACCCGGGAGCGCGGTGACGAACAACAACGACATGGCGCGAACGAAGCGAGACACGACCGTTGATCCCGTCAACTGCAAATCCACGACCGGCACGTGCCTCACGAAATGCCAAGAAACACCGGGAGATGCTCGAGAGAGACGACTCCCCGCGTTTCCGATCGAGAATTTTCCCCCGGCGCGTGACATCGTTCGCACGCGGGTAGACTGAGCCGATGGCGCGCATCCTTCTGACCTGCTGGGGGTCACACGGAGACGTCGACCCGTTCATCGGCCTGGGCCTGGCGCTGAAGGCGCGAGGTCACGCGGCGACCCTCGCCACGATCGAGTACTACCGCCCGTTGGTGACCAGCTCAGGGCTTGGCTTCCGTGCCATGCGCCCCCACGTCGATCCGACGCAAACCGACCTCCTCACGCGAATCATGGACGGGAACCGGGGCAGCGAGTTCCTTCTGAGAGAGCTCCTGTTCTCGGCGATTCGAGACACGTTCGAGGACGTGAACCAGGCGGCGGCGGACGCAGACGTCCTCGTGAGCCATCCGATCACGTATGCCACACCGATCGTGGCGGAGCATCGCGGGCTGCCGTGGGCGTCGGTCGTGCTCGCCCCGACATCGTTCTTCTCGACCCACGACTACCCCGTGCTCCCACCGGCACCGTGGCTGAAATCGCTGCAGCCGCTGGGGCATTGGCCCGGTCGGCTGGTCGTCGCCTTCGCGCGGTTCGCCACTCGACGCTGGCCGGAGCCGGTCTACGCCCTGCGAGCCCAGCTCGGCATGCCCAGGGGCGCGCAGCCGATCTTCGAAGGACAGCACTCGCCGGCGCTCGTGCTCGCGCTGTTTTCGCGCCTGCTCGGCGCGCCTCAGCCAGATTGGCCGCAGCACGTCGAGGTCACCGGGCACGTGTTCCACGATGCGCCACACGGCGATAGGCTCGCGCCTGAGCTGGAGGCCTTTCTCGCCGACGGTTCGCCACCGGTGGTCTTCACGCTGGGATCATCGGTCGTGTTGATCGCGAAGGCGTTCTGGAGGGAGAGCATCGAGGCGGTGCAGCGTCTCGCCATGCGCGCGGTGCTGCTCGTGGGCCCCGAGCAGGCGCCCGTGCTCCAGGCGGAGCTGCGGCAGCGCGGCATCGCCAACATCATGGCCGTCGAACGTGCTCCGCACTCCCTCGTCTTTCCCCGAGCGTCCGTGATCGTGCAGCAGTGCGGCATCGGCACGCTCGCCCAAGGGCTGAGGAGCGGCCGGCCGATCCTGGCCGTGCCGTACGCGCACGATCAGCCGGACAACGCCTGGCGCGCGAAGCAGCTCGGCGTTGCCCGGATTCTGCCTCCCTCACGCTACAAGGCGGACCGCGTGGCGAGCGAACTGGAGCACCTGTGCGGCGACGCCGCATACTCGAGGGCTGCGGCTCGTGCAGCGGCCACCATTCGGCAGGAGGGAGGCGTCTCGGCAGCGTGTGACGCGATCGAGCGGACGTTCGGGCTTCGATGAAGGGGCAGCGGCCCGCGAGGAGGGTCGAGCGACGCGGAGCCGATCGCCTGCCAGTCCAGACGCCTAGCGCATCGAGGATCTCGGCGCAGTCGTCTGATGCAGCAGCCACAGCTCCGGGATGATCTCCGCGATCAGGTCTCCCCCGCTGAAGAGACGGACGACCGCGCTCTCCGACACGACGATCGCCAGAATGCCGAGCGCGCGGGAAACCGAGGCGGCAGCCAGGTGTCTGCTGCCCAGCCCGAGGGGGAGCTGCACCTGATCGACAGCCGCGTTCAGATAGCGGCAGGCCGAGACGAAGCGGCCATCGTCCGAGACGACAAAGGCGCCATCGAGCTGCGCCAGCTCCTTGACCGTCCCGCGCAGATTCGGATCGGTGATGTGTGTCGCATCCGGCGCATGACCGGCGAGGGGATCGAGGATGAGCGGCCGGGAAAGCGCGAGCACATCGTCGGCACGCCCGATCGTGAACAGCGTTCCGATACGCCTCCCCTCCCGGCCCTCGCGCCCGATCTCAACCGCGAGCCCGAGCATCGCCTCGATGACGTCGACGCGACACCACGGCGCACGCTCGCAGATCCGGCGGAAGAGCGAAGCAGACGCCCCGCGGGCCGTCTTCGCCGTCGTGCGTTCGCCCACGACGAGCCCCCTTTCTCAGTGTCCGCGACCGATCTCAGTGTCCGCGACCGAACAGGACGCGGTCGAGCGAGTACCGTCCGGCGCCAGCCACCAACAGAGTGAGAAACGCGCCGAGATACAAGAAGGCGAGCTCGCCGTTGCCTGGACCGGAGAGCCGCATGCCATGACTGAAGACGAAGGCCGTTGTCATGTTCACAGCCAGGACCGCGGCGGCCGGGCGTGTCGCCGCACCCAGCACGATGAGTGAGGCACAGACGAACTCCGCAAGGATCGACAGCGACAGAGACACCGGCCGGCTCAGATTGTAGGGATCCGAGAAACGCGCGCTCAGGCTCTCGAAGTTCGTCACCTTCACCCATCCGTGAAACGTGACCATCATCGCGCCGAACCAGAGCCGCAGGACCAGCAACGCAAGACTGACGAGCGGCGTGGTCGCCGCCGGACCCAGAAGTTTCTTGAGCATACTGGAATACTACGACGCTCCGGCCGGCCGTTTGGATCCTTCGCCTCGGCTGAGAAGGTTGCGCGTACAATCCCGGCTCATGCGAGTCCTGTGCATGACCGTCGGGCTGATGATCGCCGCCGCAACTGCCCGCGGGGCGGAGATGCGCGAGATGATGGTCGTCGCTCCAGAGGTGGGGACAATCCTCTACGGCCTTTCGATCCCCGACGGGTACGCCCGCGGCACGCCGAGGCCGCTGATTCTGGCGCTGCATCCTGGAGGCGCGCGCACCCGGTACTACGGGAGCGCCTACGCCCAGCTCGTCGTGGCGCCGGCGGCTTCAAAGCTGGGAGCGATCATCGTCGCGCCCGACTGCCCGTGGCCGTCCTGGACGGACGCAACTGCCGAACGCGCCGTCCTGCTGCTGATTGACCAGGTGATGGCCGAATACGACGTGGACCGCAAGCGCGTCCTCGTCACCGGCTTCAGCATGGGAGGCACGGGGACCTGGTTCATGTCGGCGCGTCACCCCGACGTGTTCACCGCCGCCATCCCGATGGCCGCTTCGACCGCCGAACCGCTCCAGTCACTCGCCACGATGCCCACGTACGTCATCCACAGCCGAGCCGATCAGGTCGTGGCGTTCGCGCCGGCCGCCCGCAACGTGCGGGAGCTCGAGTTGCTGGGGCGCACGGTCAAGTTCGACGCGCTGACCGAACCGGAACACTTCGACATGCGCGAGTACATTCCCGCGCTCCGCCGGGGCATCAGCTGGATCACCTCGCGCTGGCCATCGTAGCGCGGACACGCTCTACGGAATCGACCGGTCGGCGCCAGGACTGCTCTTCGGCGCCAGGTACAACGATCTGAAGCTGGCGGTCGTCTCGATGGCGTATGACTCGGGACGCGTGTGCCTGAAGTGCAGCCAATAACCGGACGCGATGAGCACGTCGAGCACACAGACGACCTGAAGGGCGCGAAGCCTCGGGCTCGGATGCTCGCGCCAGGCGCGCTCGAGCCGCCGCCATGCGAGCACGATGGAGAGAACGACCGGCGGCAGGAAGTAGAACTGCCAGTACTGGTGCATCATCGCCCACCGCGGAGCCGCGAGCTGGTAGGCCACGGCCGCCCCGAACATCGACGCCAGCACGCGCCGCACGATCCGATCGTCGACACCGGCGAACAGGCGCGTCGCCGCCGCCGAGCCGGGGCGTGCGAGGCTCCACGACACGAGCAGGGTCGAGATCAAGCCGACCTCGGTGAAGTAGCGCCTGAACGTGTCGAGCTGCCCGAGGAGAAATCGGCTCGGGGTGGCGTCCAACGACCATAACGGATCATTCGACCCGAGCACGGTGCCCAACGCCTGCATCGAGGCGCGCCCGGCGTACCAGAGGTGCCAGATGTCGAGCGCGAAGACGCCGGCCGAACAGCACACCAGCACACCCAGGAGGGCGCGTCCCCGGCTCCGGCCGGAGACGACGTCGAGGGTCTCGACTGCGCCAAGCGCCGCTGCGAAGAAGAACGACGGCCAATCGATCAGGCCGCCCCACACGATACCGGCGGCCGCCAGCGCGAGATCGCGCCTGCGGCCGTGCTGCTTGTAGCGCACGTAGCCGAGCACCTGCACGATCACGGCAAACAGGCACAGCGGCTCGTAGTTGACCATGCGGCCGAAGTATCCGCTCATGGGCAGCGTCGCCATCAGCCCGCCGCCGAGCCAGCCCGCCCCTTCGCCGAGCAAGGCACCCACGAGCTCGACCATGAGCAGCACGCTCCCGATGTGAAATGCGATCACCGTCAGCCTCGCCACAGCGGGGGCGTCGCTCCCGGTCACGGCGAATGCGCCCGCGAGCAGCAGAGCCGTTGCGGGCGGATGATGGCCATATGGCCGACGTTCTCCGGTCGTCGCGTTCACGAAGACATCGTGCGCGCGTGTCCCGGCGAGCCCCAGCTCCAGATGGCTCAACGCCAGCGTCGTGTGCATCGCCCCGTTGTCCTCATGGCGCAGACGCCAATCGGCGGTCAGCCCGATGGACAGAATGGCGAACGCGTAGGCGGCCAGGAGCAGTCGCTTCACGCGGGAATAGTAGCGGGTTTTCCGCACCCGTGGCGTCCCGGTCGTCTGCAGGGGGGCCGTGCGCGGACGCCGTGCGCACCGCGCGCGTACCCCTGGCGGCGCTGGCGGCGCTGGCGGCGCTGGCGGCGCTGGCGGCGCTGGCGGCGCTGGCGGCGCCGGTCGTGTACAGTACTAGTCAGGCGAAGGGAACCCCATGCACAGACGCACCTTCCTCGGCACGATGGCGGCTCTGGTCCTCACAGGCGTGAACGCACCGCAGGCGCAAAAAGGCGAAGAGCGTTACGGCGCACTCGGCACCGGACATTTCATCCAGGAGAACCGCGAGAACGGCCGATTCCTCGTGCTGGAAGACAAGTCGGTCTGGGAGATCGACGAGCGCAACCACCACATGACGAGCCAGTGGCAGCAGTACGACGCGATCGGGGTCCGCTACCAGCCAACGGCCGAGCCGCCGTTTCAGTACGGGCTCACCAACGAAGACAAGGATCAGGGCGCGGCGGCCAAGTGGATCCGCTGACACGCCCCGGTCTCACGTCAGGCCGCGAGGTATCGCGTGTGCGCGTCCGCCCGGTTGATGAGTGACACGTAGCCGTCGTTCTGCACGACGGCGTGCGACCCGCGCCACATGCGGCGAAGGCCGGCACTTCGGCGCGAGCTCGATCAGTACTTCAGGGCGAGCTCGATCGCGTCGAGCTTGAACCGTGAGATCAACCCGTACCAGTCGCGCACGCTGACGGTCCGCGCCTGGCTGATCTGCCGGCGCTTCGCGAGCATGCGAGGCAGGCGCAGCAGCGCGGCGCTCCACGCGTGCAGCAGCACGACGGACAACCGCAGCAGCGAATACTCCTTGACGAAGTCCGACGACAAGCCCTGGTGCGTGTACGCCGCATACCCCTGCATCGCGTACCGGTTCAGCGTGAAGAGCGGCGACGCCGCCACGAGGAAGCGCGGCATCCACTTGATCAGGCAATACACCCGATTGCGCTCCACGTGAAATGCTTTGAATACGGAGTAGTTGCCGGCGCTCGACGACTTCCGGTGGCGCACGCGCGCCTCGGGCACGTACCAGCACTGCCAGCCGGCGAGCTGTCCTCGCATGCCGAGATCGACGTCCTCGAGATAGCAGAAGAAGTCCTCGTCGAAGCCGCCGATCTGCTCGATCATCGTCCGCCGCAGCGCGCAGGCGCAGCCGTGCGGCGCGAGCACTTCCTCGGGCCGGTCGTACTGACCGATGTCCTTCTCCTGCCAGCCGCGCGGTCGGGACACGCCGTCCGGATACACGAGCAGCCCGGCCGAGTCGAAGAAGTGGGGACGATCCGACTGGACCACACGGCACGCCAGCTGCCCCACGTGCGGCTTGTCGGCCACGAACGTCATGAGCTGCGCGATGGTGTCCGGGTCGCACACGGCGTCAGGATTGAGGACGAACAGCCACTCGCCGACCGCCGCTGCGAACCCGCGGTTGTTCCCCCCGGCAAACCCTTCGTTCTTCGCGTTGCGCACGATCCGCACGCGATCGCCGAAGCAGCGCTCGACCTCCTCCACCGAGCCGTCGGTGGACGCGTTGTCCACGAGCACCACCTCGAGCGCCGGCCAGGTCTGGGCCAGCAGCGACTCCAGCGCCCCGCACACGAAGTCCTTGCCGTTCCAATTGACGACGATCGCGCTGACGAGGGGCGTCATGGGCGGCTGGCGGTGCGCTGGCCTGCCACGGCGTAGACCCGGCCGTTCGCATCGCTGTACACCAGCGAGAGCCCGTTGCCTTCGAATGCCCGAAGGCGTTCGTCCACGGCGGGCCATTCGTCCGGCGGGTAGAAGTCCATGTGCACGACGACGTGCGTGACGCCAATCGACTGCAGCCGGGCCAGGCTCGCCTCGTCCGGGAACGTGCGGAGCTCGGCGTTGAGAATCTCGTTCAGAGCCGGCCGGATGCCGCCGTACCCGGCCACGGTGCGCTGCCAGTGCGCGGTCGAGTGCAGCATGTACGTGGTCTGGTACCGCTCCGGCCCGATCGGCACTTCGGCGATGACCGACGGCACGGCATGGCTCGCAATCCAGCGGTCCGCTTCCGGAATGCGCACGGTGTACGGGACCGCGAAGAGCGGAGCGCCGTTGAACTCGACGATCAACAGCAGCCCGAGCACGGCCGCGGCGAGCCGCTGCCGCCGAGGCGGCATCCGCGACGCGAGCCGCTCGAATCCGAACGACGCCAGTACGGCGATGCCGAGCACGCCGAGCGACATGAACCGCAGCGGCGCGCGCACGAAGCTGAACCCCGGCCACGTGTACACGTATTGCCAGATGCCGTACGGCGGCCCCATGGCCAGGGCGAAGCTGACGAGCGCAATCAGCAGATAGACCGGGACAGGGGCGTTCCGCGCCTCCTTCATGACGTCGCCCCACTGCGACCATCGGGCGCGCAGCGCGACGACAGCCCACCACGCGCCGCCGCAGACCGCCACCATCGCAGCCATCCGCGCCGCCCACGCCAGGCCACGCGCGAGACGGGCGGCGGAAGCGTGTGCGCGGTGCTGCGAGAGCCGCCACGCGGGTACAGGCTCGAGGCCGCCGTCTCCCTCGGCCCACATCCACGCCAAGGCATACGCGCCTCCGCGCTGCGCGTATTCGAGGACGATGCGGTGGGGACCTTCGGTGAGATCGACGTCGGCTTCGGCGGTCGATCGGTTCGCCTCTGCGTTGTCGATGACCAGACGCGGCCCCACCCACAGCTTGACGCCGTCGTCCGAGGTGAGAGCCATGCGATAGCGGGCCGCGCGATCGACGGTCACGTAGCCCGTCCATCGTGCGGTGAACACGTCGGGTGGACCACCGCGCCACCGCTCGGTGATCGCGTTCGTCGATGGCAGCGCGTCGACCGACGCCAGGGCGCGCGGTTCTGCCCAGCGGTCGTTGGTGTAGTAGTCGGCAGCAAGGCCGTCCGCCGCTGGAACGAGCGAGCGCCCCCCCGCGGCTGCGGTCCACACGAGCAGGGCGATCGCCAGCAGGCGCAGCGGCATCCGGTATCGCCCTGGCCAGCGCGACACGCCGCCGTGCACGCCGACAAGACCCGCGAGCAGCGCTGAGCAGACCGCCCACGGAAGCAGCGCCGTCAGGCTCGTCACCGCGTCTTCGGCGTCGGTGCGCCGCAGGAGCAGCGCCGCTGTCGCGATGGACGCGCACGCGACCGCCAGCCCCGCCGCAATCTCGATCGCCGTCTCTCTGCCCCGCCAGGCTCGCCAGGACGGACGAACACGGATCGCCGCGAGCACAGCCCCGGCGGCCGTGACGCCGGCCAGCAGCAGCGGGAGATAGCCGGGGAACAGGTATCCCCAGGCGACCTCGTTGATGTACGAGAGCCCGAAGAGGGACAGCAGGTAGGCATGCAGGTGTGTCGGCGACGCCAGAAAGCTCTCGTAGGTGCGCGACCAATATTCGAGCCCGCGCCGGAGGCCGAACTCGAGCTGATTCAGTCGATATGGCAGATACGACAACAGCGCCGGCGCGAAGAGCAGCGTGCCGGTCACGCCGAGATCGCGGAGCCGATCGAGCGGACGCACCGGTTCGCCCAGGGCCAGCCGATAGCCGATCAGCAGCAGGATGCCGACCAGCAGGAACACGGCACCATGGCTGCTCGTCAGCGTCTGCAGGGTGAAAAAGGCCGCTGCGAACCGAAGGTCGCGCTTCCGGCCGCCGTCGAAATACGCGTGCAGCGACGCAAGCGTGAACGGGATCCACTGCATCGGCGCGAGCCCGACCTGCGAGTATCGAAAGAACCGCGGCGGGCAGAAGGCGAAGATCAGCCCGCACACCAGGGCTGCCGGCCCGCCCAATCCGACGCGCCGCCCGAGCACATACCCGCCGAGGCCGCACAAGACAGTCGCGAGCAGGCAGACCGCGTTGAGCGCGGCGACGGGATTGCCGGTCAGCCAGAGGACCGGCGCGGCGAACAGCGCGCTGCCAATCAGATTGTCCTGATAGGCGAGCGTTCGCGGATTCGGGTAGAAGGTGTTCGCGTCGAAGATCGCGAGCGGATGCGTGGTGAACGAACGCACGTCCCACGAAAGCACGAAGAGGCCGAGGTGTGTATCCGGACCGTCGCCGGCCACCAGACTGCCGGGATGCAGCGAGATCGGATACATCAGGATCAGCGTCAGGGCGGCATAGAGTGCAGCCGCCTGCCACTTGCCTGGCACCGGAGATCGAGCCGGAATCGAGGGATGCGCGACACCGGGAAAGTCCCCGGCGGGACAAGCGATCACGGAGGAATGATACTAAGAGCGCGACGCCTCCGGCAGGCTGAAGCGAGGCACCGCGGCGGTCAGCGCCTGAAGCGCACGGCCCTCAGTGCGTGAACCCGTAAATCAGGTAGTTCACGCCCAGCTTGTACGCCTCGTTGGTGTCGTCGAAGGGGCGCAACCCCCGGCCGGACCACTCCCAGTACTGCGAGATGTCGGTGTTGTAGTTGACGATCATCAGCAGCCGCTTGTGCGGATCGTTGTCCTCGTAGACACCGCGGAACACGGCCTGTCCGTACGTGTAGGCCTGGGGGAAGTCTTCGAGCGACTCGATCTCGAAAAAGCTGTGGAAGATCGGGTCGTCCGGGCTCATGTCGAAGAACCTGGCCCCGGGCAGCACGCGGCGCACGTTCTCTTCGAAAGGATCCCATCCACCTCCCGGAAGGCCGCGCCATCCGGCAATCTTGAAGTCGTCCACGATGAGGAACCCGCCCTTCTGGAGATACGCGCGAAGGGCTGACGCCTCGGCGTCGGTCAGCGTCCACCAGCCGACCTCGATGATGTAGGCGATGGGATAGTGGAAGAGCTCCGGATCGTCGAGCGTCAGCACGTTGACGTCGTCGGCGTGCACGTCGAGCAGCGAGACCTCGCGCATGATCCGGAGCAGGTTCTGCTCCGCCAACGGGTACCCGTGCACCCACGACGGGCGGCCGCCGGCCCAATTGCCCCCCGGCGCTGGACGGTAGCGGATCCGGAGGAATGTGAACCGGCCGTCGTATGGGATGTTCTTCACGGTCGGATCCCACCCGTAGAAGAATCGGCGCTGGGCGAATGCGGCAGCCGCGAGGCAGAGCACGACTGCGAACGCTGCCACCGCTGCCCTGATGAACCTGCCCCGGAACATCGTCTTCCTACCTCGTGCTCCTCCCGGGGTTCAGCGTCAGCTTCTGCACGCGCCACGTCAACAGCTCGCCCACGTACACCTCGTTCTCGGACGGGCAGGCGATGGCGTGGATCCAGTTGAACTGCTTCGCCTGCTTGCCGTTCGTGCCGACGTGACCCAGCACGCGGCCATCGAGCGCCACCTTGTAGACGCGGCCCGGGTACGCGTCCGCCACGAACATCACCTGAGTCGGCCCAGGCGGCGTGATGCAGATCGCCCAGGGCGCCCCTGGCGCGAACGTGCCCTCCTTGGTCGGCTCGTACAGCGTCCAGGTTGCGGTCGGCGGCGCGGGCACGTCGATCGTGATGTGACGCTTGAAGTTCAGGTCGGAGTCGAACACTTCCACCCGCCTGTTGCCGCGATCGGCGACGTAGATGTTTCCCTGCGCGTCGGCAGCGATGCCGTGCGGGTTGTTGAACTCGCCTGGGGCGTCGCCCCGCTCCGCACCGTTGCCCTTGCCGATCCGCTTCACCCATTCGCCCGTCTTGGTCAGCTTGGCGACCGACATGTTCTTGTAGCCGTCGCTGATGAAGATGTTGCCTTGCGGATCCCACGTCACGTCCGTCGGCTCGTTGAACATCGTCGGACGCGCCGGAGGCGTGGGCGTGCCTGCCGGAACCGGAGGATGCACTTCCGTGCTGGCAACCGACTCGCGGCGGCGCCCAAGGACGAGCGTGACCTGGCCGGCCGGATTCATCTTCACGATCATGTCCGAGCCGTTGTCGACGAGCCAGATGTTGTCCTCGCTGTCGATGCGAACGGCGTGCGCCCAGGCCTTGCTGTAGAGGTTCTGACCGAGCTCACGGATGAATGACCCGTCAGGACCGAACTCCCACAGCGTGGCGGCCTCCGGCGCCATGATGTGGCCTGGCGCGCCGGTGCGCGCGTACACGAACACATGGCCTTTGGAGTTCACTGCGACGCCAGCGGCCTCACCCATGTTCAGCCCCGGCGGCATCTTCAGGAAGTTCACGTCCCCGTCGAAGGGGATCTCCTGGGCGCGAGGTGTGGCAGGGAGCAGCGTGACGCCGACGAGGGCGAGCGCCGCGACGATCGTGCGTGTCTGCATCGGGCCTCCTCCGCTCCGGGGAGTCATCCTCGTCTGGCACGGGCCGTCAGGTCCGCGCACGACTGGAGGCCCGGAACGATGCGGGGATTCTAGCAGGAGGGTCCGTCGGTGATGACCCGTCGACGCTCGATGAAGGCGCGCACCCATCCGTCGACGTTCGTGAAGCGGGCACCGGCGAAGAGCTGCCGGATCTGATCGTCCGACAGCGATCCGAGCAACTGTGCCGCACGCCTCCGGCCGGACTCGGTGATACGCGTGTCGTGAAAGGTCGAACCGCCGTACGGGAGCGAGCGCATGGTCGCGGTGCACGAGGCTCGGTCGCGCCAGATCGGCGCCGCCGACCACCCTTCGAGGTCGGCCTTGGGCGGTCCGAACGTGGCGCCCGCATCGGCGATCATCGCGAGTGGCCGCCGGCATGGCGCGAGCTCGTCCCACGCTTCATCCAGGCAGACGAGCCGCTGGTTGCGTGCCTTGTTGTCCCAGTGGGCGAGGAAGACCGCCATCAGGCGCAACGCGTCCACGTCCGCGCGCGGCGCACCGCCCGCGGCGGCGTCGATCGACGCGAGCTCGTCCCAGCTCCAGCCGTCGCTGCGGGACGTCTCAATCTTTTCGCCCGGGTACTTCCGCTCGACGATCGCAGGGGTGAAGTCGCGGGGGCGCGTGTAATCGAGTGGCCCGAGGCACGCACGCTCCACCTCGCCGTCGTGCCAACAGCGCTGCAGCAGCGGAAAGGGATCGGCCGGGCACCCGAAGCAGCGCACCCCGGCGACGACGAACATGGAGTCTGCCGGGAATCCGAATGCCGAGAGCAGACGTGTCGCCGCCACTTCGCCCTGCAGCTCCGGATTGTTCGCACCGTACTTGATGCGGATGATCTCGCCGTCGCCCAACTCACAATCGAACTTGCGCGACGTACCGCTGGCCGGTTCAACATGAAAGCGGCATGTCACCACATCGTCGACCGCAAACGCGTTCGGGCCAGAGGGGTTCACGTCCAGCCTGAGCCCGGCGGTGCCTGGCGGGGATGGGACGCGCACGTGCGCCAGACGAAGCGCCGTATCACGCGCGGTCTTCTCGGCGGCCTTGGCCTTCGCCTCCGCGCTCTGCTCGGCCGCGTGTGGTGCTGCGGCGCGACTGGCTTGCCGCGCGCTCTGCAATTGTCCAGCGGCGCCGAATGAAACGAGGATGGCGAAGAGGCCCGCGGCGGTCAGAGTCCGCATATGGACTCTCAAGAGCAACGGATGTGCCGGTCCGGTCGAGACCGACGGTCCATCTCTCGATGCGGCTGAGCCGGGCCAATGGCTCAGACGGTTCGAGCGTTCTGCGGTGGAACCGTCGTACGTCTGGCGCCGCTCGGGTTCGCCTTCGAGGCGCGGATGTCGCCGAAGAACGCCGGCAAGGGCGCGACGGGGCGCGCGTACGTGTGATACCGGCCGAAGTCGTTCAGTACGGGGAAGATCGACACCCAGTCGTAGCGCGCCGCAACGAATCGGGCGATCCCCATGTCCTCGCTCAGGTCTGAGCCGTCCACCCGCTCGAAGCCGGCATCTTTGGCAAGCGTGACCTCCTCGGCCAGCCGCCGCGTGTTCAGGGCATAGACGCGGTTCAGCTCGGCCAGCGCGTCCCGATCGTCCGCAGAGAGCTCTTCGCGGCTGAACATGTCCTTGATGTACATGCAGCCGCCCGGACGCAGCACGCGCAATGCCTCGCGGAACATCTGGTGCGGGTTCGGCGAATGAGCCGTGCTCTCCATGTAGATGGCCACATCGAAGCTGTCATCGTCGAACGGGAGCGCGTGATAGTCGGCGACGCGGACCGTGATGCGATGCGAGAGGTTCGCCTGTTCGACGAACTGCCGCGCCGACTCCGCCTGCACGGGCGAAAGCGTGAGCGACTCGATTGTGACGTCCGGGAAGGCGTTGGCGATGTCGATGCTCGGACCACAGCTCCCGCACCCGGCATCGAGGATCCGCTGGCCATTGGCGATCCCCGCTCGCGCCGCGCAGAAGAGATTCGTCTCGCGCAGAGGGTCTGCCCCTGCCTCCACGCGCCGCAACACGCCCGCCTGATAGCTCCGGCCGACGTGCCGAAGGTAGAGCTCATTGGTCTCGTCGTAGTAACGCTGGACGGCAGCGAGATGGTCGGCTGAAGTCGTCATGAAGGGAGCGGATCGGAGAAGGGGGCGATCGCCAGCACCAGCCGTTGGGGAGCCCGAATGCGAGCCGACGCGTAGTATCGCACAGGATCGCTGAGCGTCGCCCTGCGCAGCAAGGGGATCAGATGCGTCACGGCGACGATGGCTTCCATCGTGCCGAGGTCGCCGCCGGGACAGACGTGCGGCCCGGCTCCCATCGAGAGCGAACGACGCTCCGGCTGTTCGGCGTTGGCCGTGCCGATCACCGCCAACACGCGCGCACCGGCGGGAAGCTCCACCCCACCGATCGACACGGACGTGGTCGTCACTCGCGCCACGGTCCGGACTGGCGGCTCCGCTCTGAGTACGGCTTCGATGAACCGCTCGAGCCCGCTGGGCTGCGCCGCAAGCGCGTCGAGCCGAGGTCTGTCAGCGAGTAGGGCGACCGCGACGTTCGCGATGAGATGACTCGTCGTCGAGGATCCCGCGAGCAGGAGCAGCTTCGCGAATCGTACCGCCTCGCGCTGGGTGAGTGCGCCAGCGGCTACCAGGCGACCGAGTTGCGTCTCACGGCGGTCGGCGAGCAGCGTGCGCCCGAACGCTTCGAAGTACAGCTCGAACTCGCGCAGCGCGTCTCGACGCGCGCCGTCTCTTCGCGCGTCGTCTCTTCGCGCAACGTCGCCGTCGCCGTTCGCGCCGCTGACATCGTCCATTCGCGGCACCGCCTCCGCCCATCGCCGGTACGTGCGATGGGCGTGCGGGTCGATTCCGAGCAGTTCCGCCAGAACCATCAGCGGCAGCGGAGCCGTGTAGCTGTCGACCAGGTCGCACGACCGCTCCCGCTCGATCGCACCGATCAACCCGGCCGCGATGGCGTGCACGCGCGGCTCGATTGCGGCAACGCTTTCCCGCGACAGCAGCGATGCGACGATGCGCCGGTGGGGCCCGTGTTCGGGAGGATCCATGCCGACGATGCTGAGCGGCTGTGCCGCACGCATGGAGCGGCGGCCTGTGAACCAGTCGGACAGGTCGATCGGAGGCGGCGCCGAGGAGAACGTTCGCCAGTCGGTCAGCACGCGTTGAACATCTTCATAACGCGTGACGAGCCAGCCGCCAGCGGTTTCGGACCACCGGACCGCGTCGCCAGGCGCCGAGGGTCTGCTCGCGTCGGCCATCACCCACCCGCTTCCGACATGGCCGCGAGCTGTGCAGAGAGGTCTGCCTCGCTCAGCCGCGCGAGCCGGAGGCGCACGCGATCGATGCCGGGTGTCTCGACGAAGTCCTCGACGACAGAGCCGTGCGCCACGCCCAGCGTGCGGCTCCTGCCGTACATGCGGAACATCGGGACGTCGAGCTGCGCAACCGCGCGGCGTTCTTCCGCGAGCAGCGGTCGCCACCCCTCGGGCCGGTGCACGTATGCGCGCGCGAGCAGATCGATGCCCAGGCGGAACTCGCGTGCGCTCCGCAGGCGTTCCGCGCGGCACAACCGTCGATGCAGCGTGCGGTAGATGCGCGTATCCCGAAGGAAGACGCGCGTCTCGCAGGCGGCGAGCGCCCCGAGGTGCCGGCCGAGTGACGCCGGCGACGACAGCAGAAACCGGTACATCGACTCGAAGCCGTCGAGCACGCGGCCAAAGTCCGCACGGTCCCTGCAGGTGGCGGCCATGGAGTCTCCGAAGCCGACGTCGACGGCGGTGCGCCGCTCCCCTTCTCCGCTCAGATCGACCGACATCAGGGTCTCGATGTCGACCAGGACCGGATGCTCACGCGAGCGAACGACATTGTCGCGCTGGAAGTCGGCCGCGTCGAGCACGTATGCGAGACACCAGAACATCCCGAGCCGGTGCAGGTACTCCTCGTGTTCAGAGGCAGGCGGCAACGCGACCTCGTCCGGCGTCGGTCGCCCGCGCGCGTATCGATCGGCGCCAGGGATGCGGGACGAGTCCTCGTCGCCGTCGATATGTTCGAGCCAGCCGTAGCCGTCGCGCGGCAGGACGGCGGCGGCCCGGAGCGTCGGCGTCAGGCCATCCGTGTTCAGCTGCGCGATCGCCGCGAAGAACCACTGCTCCATCGCGACCGGTCTCGGCTTGTAGATCGCGACGAGGCCCGACGCGAAGGTCACGCGCGCGACGTTCCGGCGTCCCTCGCGCGAGTGCGACAGCGCCGGCTCGATCGCGATCGCGGGTCCGGGCTCGCGTCCCCGGTCGAAGGTGTCGCCGAGCTCCACCGAGTCGCCAGCCAGACGCTCGATCAACTCGGCGGTCGATTCCACCCACAGCAGGCTGCGCACGGCCAGCAGGCGCGCGAGCATCGGATACGTCGTCAACAAGTACGACCACTCGTCGCGACGGAGGTCGTCCGCCACATCGTCGTAGACGACACACGCGCGAAGGTCGGCGAGCTCGCGTGCAAGATCGTCGTCAAGGTCGCGATGGGCCCGATCGCTGAGGCGCGACAGCGCACCCTCCACAAGCGAGGCAGCGAGGCGCGATCGAGCGGCGCGGAGGAAGGGCTCCAGCACGCCGGTGTCCGTCGCGCGACGGCCGTCTGGGTCGGGGGCCCGTTGCGCCGGCGCACGTGCGTCGGCCGCACACACCTCGGCGAGAAACCTTCCCCCCTCCGGCAGCACACTCGACGGAGGTTCAAGGTCGAAGCTCGCCGCCTTCACAATGGCGTCGACGTTCATAGTTCGGCGCCTTCCCCCATGGTTGGGCGCCTTCGTCCCACCGGTCGCGGCACGACTCACACGCCGCTCGTCTGCGACGAGAGCAGCTCCCGCAGAAACGATGCGGCGGGCTCCTTCGGCGCCGCTGCAGCGAGCGCCGCGGAGGCGTCCGCGCGGTGCCTGTTCAGGACGTCGAGCCACGGCATGATGTAGCGCCCCTGGCGCAGGGTGCGACGGACGCGGTCTTGCGCGTCGTCGCTCGTTCGCGCCTCGTCCAGTAGCGCGGTGAACTCCGTGCGCGCGGCATCGTCCATCTGTTCGAGCGCGATCGCGATCTGCACCGTGCGCGTGCCCTGGACCAGGTCGCGGCACGGCCGATCGAAGAACATCTCGCGAAGGTCGACCGCGAGCAGGTTCACCGTGCCGAGCGCGCGCCCGAAGGCGGCGTACGCGTTCGTCACGTCGGCGGACGCCTCGGCGGCGTGGGCCGCGAGCGCGGCGACCAGCGCGATGCCCATGCCGCTCTTGCCGACCACCGACGCCTCCACGTCGGCGGCGCTGACCGAGCCGCTCTGTTTGTAGGCGAGATCGCGCTGCTGGCCGTCGAGCATGCGCATGACGCCCGCGCCGAGCAGCTCCTGCATCTGCTGGTGGCGCACCCACGGCGTGCGGGTGCCGCCGATCATGCAGGCGGGCAGCACGCACCCGAGCATCGTCGCGACGTCGACGATCGCGTAGGTGGAGTGTCCGGCCCAGGCGCCGCCGAGATCGCCGTCGGCGAGATCGTCGTACAGCTTCGAGCCCATTCGCACCAGCAGCCCCACGGCCGCGACCGGCAGGCCGGCCTCGTCGTCTCCCGTGATGCCAGCGTAGACGAGGAGCGGCACATGGAGGTACGGATGCACCTCGTCGGCGCGGCTGTGGAAGCGGGGATATGCGGCGACTGCGTGGCGGAGCAGCGGTGCCTGTGCGGGGCTGCAGGCGCGGCGATCGATCTCGTCGTGGATGATCCGCACGACATCGTCGCGGCGGCGGATCAGCCAATCGGCGTACGACAGGCCGTTCATGGAGGCGTGCTGGCGGTGGATCCCGGGCGGTGGAAGGAACCCGCTGCCGGAGGATCGTGACGACCCTCCGGCCAGAGGCGTGTGCGACTGAAGCGATCTAACTAGGAGCCGCCACCCGCGATGTGTTCGAGCTCGGTGTCGGAGAGCTCGACGGAGGCTGCGGCGTCCTTGAGCTCCGCGGTCGTGAAGCTGAAGCCTTGCGCGGCGCCCAGCGCGACGAGCGCGGCGGCGGTCCGCTCCTTCATGTCGGTCCCCGGCTCTGCTGCGATCTGGGCCTGGAGCTTCTGCTGGAAGTCGGGCTGCGCGCTGACAGCGCTGCGGAATTTCTGAACATCCTCAACGGACATGGGCGTCTCCTGTGTCGAGTGAGAGTGTGAGGGTAGCACAGCGCGGCAGGGCGGAAGGGTCGGCTCGTCTGATGCGTCACGCGGACCTGATGTGATATCATCTGATTCTTCCGGTGACGCGGGGTGGAGCAGTCCGGTAGCTCGTTGGGCTCATAACCCAAAGGTCGCAGGTTCAAATCCTGCCCCCGCAACCAATTGAACTTGCAGCGAGAGGTCGCCTGTTTCGGGCGACCTCTTCGCATTTTGGGCGGCCGACAGCGTCGCCGCGAAATTCCCTTCAGCTCGATTCACAGGGCGCCCTCGTTTGGCGTCAGGACGATGGCGGCGATGAGGCCACGAAGCGCCTCAGAGGCGTCCGCGCGGGTTTCTGGATGCTCCAGGGCCTGTGCGAGCGTCGTCACCTTCTGGCGGTAGAGGTCGGCCATCTCTGGATGAAGGAGCGGAGGCGGTTCGTCGGCGGTCTCTAGCTGTGCCCGCAGCGCCTTCCGGCGAGCATCGAGCGTCCTGATCTCGGCCTTGCCCTCGTCCACCGCGATCTCGTCGTCCACCATCAGGTTCAGGAGCTTCTTGATACGCGTGCCGATCCGTTCGACCTCGCGTTTCGCGGACGACAGGCTGGCGCGGTGCTCCATTCGGAGCCGGCTTATCTCGTGGGCGAACTCGTCGCAGAACTCTTCGAACAGATCTTGCCGGAGCAGCTTGTCCTGCAGTGCGTGAAGCACGCGGGCTTCCACTTCGTCGCGCCTGATGGTCAGGTGGTTGTCGCACCGTCCCTGGTCGCGCACACCGACGCATCCGAGCCGGTTCTTGCCCGACATGATGAATCCGGCTCCGCGCACCGCATTTCGTCAGCCCGGAGAACAGGTACCGCGGCCTCTTGGCGGCACCGAGGGCACCCGCAGCCCGCACGGCGTGCCACGTCTGCCGCTGTCGTGATTTCGCGGCGGACCTGGGGGCGTCCGGCACGATGCGCAGATCCGGCACTTCTTTCCGCATCCACTCGGCTTCCGGGTTGAGCCGAGACACGCGCTTTCCCGTGTCCGGGTTCTTCACGTATCGCAGACGGTTCCACACCAGCCAGCCGACGTACAGCTCGTTGTTCAGAATCCCCCGTGCCGCGCTTGCCGTTGCCGTAGATCGTACTTGGGCTCCAGGCGCCGCCGAACGGGCCGGCGACGCGTTCGCGATTCACGTTCTTGGCGACCTGCTTCGGCGAGATGCCAGCCACGAACTCGCGGAAGATCCGCTCAACGACGCGCGCTTCTTCGGGCACGATCTCGCGCTCGCCAGGTCGTCACCGTTGCGCCGTTCAACGTCTTCACGACGCGATAGCCATAGCAAAGGCCGCCGGCCGACTTGCCGTCCTCAACGCGACCGCGCAGGCCGCGGTGAGTCTTCTCGGCGAGATCCTTCAGGAACGGGGCCACGCACGCTTGCGCCAATATCCCAGAACTGGGATAATCTTGAGGGTGCGACGTGTCCTGGCTGCCGACGAGAGACCGCTGCATTGGGTCGGCTCCTCCAAGCGCGATTTCCTGAGCTTTCCGGTGGCGGTCAAGGAGGACATGGGCAACGCCCTGGGCATCGCACAGTTCGGCGGGACAGCGCCGACCGCGAAGCCGTGGAACGGTCTCGGTCCTGGCGTAATGGAGATCGTAGAGTCGCATGACGGCAATGCGTATCGAGCGGTGTACACCGTCCGGTTCGAGAAGGCGGTGTATGTCCTACATGCGTTCCAGAAGAAGTCGCCGTCCGGCATCCGAACCGCCAAGCGGGATGTCGATCTCATTGCCGAACGCTTGAAAACAGCCGAGAGAGATCACGAGGAGCACTATGGCAAGCAGAAGCGGTGAACGAAAGGGATCGGTCACTCGAGGCACTGGAAACGTATTCGCGGATCTCGGGTTTCCCGACGCTGCGGAGCGCCAGGCCAAACTGCGGCTGGCGTATGCCCTGAATCAGGTGATCGAAGCGCGCAAGCTGTCCCAGGCCGAGGCCGTCAAGCTGCTGGGGGTAACGCAGCCGAAAGTCTCCGCGCTTCGTCACTACAAGCTGGCTGGGTTCTCCGTCGAACGCCTCATGAACCTGCTAACGGCGCTCGACCAGGATGTCGAGATCGTGATTCGGCGAAAGCCCCGCTCGCGGAAGACTGGTCGGATCAGCGTCGTTGCGGCTTAATCGAACCCCATGACGCAGAAGCCCACGAACGCTCCTCGACGGCCAAGGACGTTCGAAACCGCGCGGCGGCGGGCGCTCGCTCTACAGGGACACTCATGGAGCCGTCCCAGGGCGTGGAGTTGCGCTTGTACGGAGGCGACGATGTTCTTGGGACCGTCGCGGTTCACATGACGACCGTTTCGAGGTACGGCTGCATCACCCGCTGAACGCGAAGCTTCTTCGCTATTCGATTGAGTTCATCGAGCCTGAGCCGCTTGCTGCGCCACGCTTCCGTCAGCGCTTCCAGGGCGACATCGAGGCCGACCTTGTTCCTGAACCGAAAGCAGTCAGCAATCGTGCGAGCCACGCTGTAAATGCGTACGGTGTGCCCCTCGATCCGATGCTCTTCGATGCCGAGATCGAACACGGCAGTGGAGACGTTGACGACTCGGAGCGGCGGCGCCGACACGCGCGGCACACGCGTGCCACGGGGAACGGCAATCCAGACTTCAGCTGGAAGCTGCGTCCCGAGGTCGTGGAATCGCAGCGCCGAGACGAGGCAAACCACCGACCGGGGCACCGCGGCGGTGGCAACCGCCAGGTCGTGGTGCTCCGTGATCCGAGGGCTAGTGGGCAGCCGATATCGCCCTGGTCCGACCTTGTCGAGCGCACCAGACCGTGTCATCCGGGTCAGAGTGCTAGTGTGAATGCCCTGACGAGCTACGTCCCGGGCCCGCAGGATCGGCTGCTTCTTGGCAAGACGGAGCAGGTAGCCTGCGGCAGCGCCTCGACGCTGTGTCGTTTTGCTTACACTCATTGATATCTGTAAGCATATTGCCGCATAACGCACGGCTAGCAGGCAATGGGGTCGCCCTTGGGCTTTGATTGCCCACGCCGTTGATCGTCATTCCCAAATAGGGCATGATTGTTCCCACATTGGGTGTGCCAGGGAAGAGGGCTTCTGGGAGTCGGAAGAGTCTTGCCGACGCCCTGTTTACGAGAACGCAGCAGCGCGTACTCGGCGTGCTCTTTGGTCAACCGGACCGGAGTTTTTATGCCTCGGAACTGATCCGCACGGCGGGTACGGGTTCGGGGGCTGCCCAGCGCGAATTGGCGCGGCTCGAGAACAGCGGCTTGCTCGTGAGCCGGCGTGTCGGTCACCAGAAGCACTATCAGGCGAACACCGCGTCTCCGCTCTTCGCTGAACTGCGGGGCATCGTGCTGAAAACAGTCGCCTTGGCCGAGCCGTTGCGAACAGCGTTGAAGCCTCTGTCCGCGTCGATTCGCGCCGCCTTCGTGTATGGCTCCGTCGCCAAGGCCACTGACCGGGCAACAAGCGACATCGACCTGATGATCATCAGCGACAGCCTGACGTACGGCGAAGTGTTTGGCGTTCTGGAGCGCGTGACGAAGACGCTCGGAAGAACGGTCAACCCCACGGTGTACACGGCCACAGAGTTCTCAAAACGCGGCCGCCAGGAGAGTGCATTCGTGACGCGCGTGTTGGAGCAGCCCAAGGTCTGGATAATCGGTGGCGAGGATGACCTCCCAGTCGCCGCTTGACCGTCTCGCCGGTTCGGGGAATGTCCTGTCGAAGGAACCTCCTGACGCGAACGAGCTCGCTGGCCTGGTGCGATCGGGATTGGCGAGGCTAAGGGACGCCGAAAACACCTCGAACTCGCTGTACAGCAGGTTCGACCTCGCCTACAGCGCCGCTCACGCGCTCTGCCTTGCGGCACTTCGTCACCGCGGCTACCGGTCGTCGAAGCGATACATCGTTTTCCAGGTGCTACCGGACACTCTCGGCCTCGGGCCGGATGTCTGGCGGGTGCTGTCGAAGTGTCACGACATGCGCAACCGGACCGAGTACGAAGGCGCCCTCGACGTCGACGAACGGCTGGTCGCGGACTTGATAACCTCATGCCGCAAAGTCGCTGAGAAGGTGGAGAGCCTGCCGCCCACTGCTAACGACGCGAAATCAAGGTAAGCGGCCCAGGCGGAGGAGGGTTCTCCACCACCCCACCAGCCCGAACTCCGCCAGCATCCCCCCGCGACATCGCACACGTCCGCCCTGGCCGTGTGACGATGCGGGAGGCTAATCGCCGTGATCCGGGAAGACGATGCGCGACCTGTCGCTGGCGGGCATCATCACGTGGGGGTCGAGCCCGAGTCGGTGCTTCCGCCTGCGCTCGCCGAGGCCGCGCGTCCTATAATGCCGGCGATCCACCTCTCCCCTTCCTGGAGCACGTATGAGGAACGTCATCGATCGCCGCAGTCTCCTCACCGCGCTGGCTGGCGCGCTGGCCGCAGTCGTGAGCCCATGGAGCGACGCCGAAGGCGGACAGCCGCGCCGACGCCGCGTACGTGTCCGCCGGCGCCGCGTGCGGAGGCGCGTGCGCCGCCGCATCCGCCGCCGAATCGTCTTCCGCACGGTCGCGGGCAGGCGCGTCTGGATCGCCCCTGTCGCGCTCGCCGTCGGCTGGGAACTCCTCCTCGCCCCCAACCGCGTCGTCGTGGTCAAGGAAACGCGGTTCGTCGAGCGTAGCGGCACGCGCGTCGAAGTGGCGGTCGTGCAGGACTCCACCGGCAAGACCGAGGAGATCGAGATCGCGCGCGAGGACACCGCCGACAACACGAAGAACCTTCAAGGCAGCGTGCTCCCCCACAGCGACACGGCGACGCCGGCCGTCGAAGCCGAAGAAGAGGTCGAAGAAGAAGAGGAAGAGGAAGAGAAGTAGCAGCCGCGGCGCAGCACCGGTCGGATAAGCTCACGATCGGTGCTGCGCACGCGCTCGTCCCGCACTCCTGAACCGCCCAACCGCCCGTCAGGCGCAGCGAAGTGGCTGCGAGGATTGGCGGAGGGCTTGCGGAGGGCGGCCGGGGGAAGAGGCCGAATGGGCTTCTCCACCGCCACACTCGTGTGGCTCTCGGCCGGTCTCCTCGTCTCTGCCACGCTCGCGTGGCTCTCGCGCCGGTTCCCCAACCTGTTCTTCGAAGACGACGCGTATTTCTACCTGCAGATTGCGTGGAATCTGGGCACCGGCGCGGGCTCCACGTTCGACGGCCTGCACCAGACAAACGGCTACCACCTGCTCTGGATGTGGATGCTGACGCCGGTGGCGTGGCTCACCGCGTCGCTCGGGCTCGGCAAGGTGACGTTTGCAGCAGGCGCGGCGGCAGTCGGGATCGCGGTCAGCGGGCTCGCCGCCGCGGGAGCCTTCCGGTCACACGCCGAGCGCACCCTCGCGATGCTGCTGTTCCTGTTCGGCGGGATCACGATGGAGTCGACGGTGCTCGGCGCGCTGGCCCTCTCCTTGGCGCGCCTGTATCTCGGCGAACGTCCAGGGCGGCTCGGAGGGCGGATCACCCCGCGGGCACGCGCCGCGCTCGTGGCGGCCCTGATCCCGCTGGCGCGGATCGACTACGTATGGCTCGCACCGGCGCTGGCGTGGCTGGCCTGCAGCGACCCATCGCGCCGACACAGCCTGCCGCTCTTCCCGGTGCTCGTCGGCACGCTCGCGGGCGCGGCGGTGCACGTCGGAGCCGAGCGGCTGGCGTTCGACTCGTGGATCTCGGTGTCGAGCGCGTACAAAGCCGACGGTGCTGCCGGCGGGTTCGTGCCGCACCTGCTCTACAACCTCAGCACACGAGGCAACCAGCTCCGATACGCGGTGCTGGCATGGCTGACCGTGACCACCGCATATGGATTGGTCCGCAAACGCCAGCCGAAAGATCTGGCGGCCCTCGCGGTCGTGCTGCTGCCGGTCGCCGTGTACTCAGGCGCGAGCGCCTCGCGCGACTGGTACTTTGTCGCGCCGTCGCTCATGGCGCTCGTCCTGGCGTCGCGTGCCGTTGGACCTTCGACCGCCTGGATCCGGGCGACCACGGCGGCAACCGCCGCCCTCGTTGTCGCGTTCGGCGCGTATCTGGCGCTGAATGCGGACGACATGCGGCGCACGCGGGCGTTCATCGACGCGGCGAACGCCGTCTTGACGACGAGCGACATCGTCTATCAGGTCGACGGCTCGGGATTCACCGGCTACTGGCTGGATGCGCGCGTGGTGAACGGCGATGGACTGGTGAGCTCGTGGGGCTATCGGCGCCGGCTCCTGGCCGACGATCTCGGTTCGTACCTGGGGGACATCGGCGCGACGCACGTGTTGACGAACCGACCGCCGGGGCCGCTGCTCGTCTCATGGCACGGCCTCGTCTTACGACGTGAAGAGGCGACGCTGCTCGCCGACACCGGCGTCACGAACAACGCGCGCGTGCGGTTCCGGCTCTTCGCGCTCGCACCAGCCGAGTAGGCTGAGCGGTTCACCCTTGATCCTGACCGCCGAGAGGGGCCAGACAGCCGGCCTGACGCCTCGCGTCCACTACTGCCGGTACTTCGCGATCAGCGCGTCGATCGTCCCGTCGGCCTTGTACTTCGCAATCCGCTGATTGATCTGCGGCAGCAACGAGACGAAGGGCGACGCCTTCGACACGGTGATGTAGAAGGGCTCCTCCGAGACGAAGCGGGGGAGGCTCTCGAACTGCGCCGCCAGGCCCTTCTTCTTCAGGTAGTCCTCTCCGGCATACAGCGAGTACAGGAAGTAGTCGCCTTCGTCGCGCGCAACCCGTCCGAACCCGTCCTCCACCGCGGCCACGCGCGCAAGCCCGAGGCGCGTTCCGGCAAAATCGTCGAAGGCCTCCCCATAGCTGTCGCCGATCATCGCGACGCCGCGCTTCCCGATGAGCGTCTCCCACGCGTCGAACGGAAACGCCCTCCCGGAAGCAACGAAGATCGCGACCGGGTCGGTCGTGTAGGCGTCGGAGTACGCCATGTACCCTTCGCGCTCGGCGGTCTTGTAGGCTGCCACCAGCATGTCGAGCTGACCGGTCCGCGCTTTCGCCTGGACCTGATCCCAGGTGCCCGCATACGGAAACCTCGCCGAGACCCCGAGGTCCTTCAGAATCAGATCGAGCACGGCAGGACCGGCGCCGTCGATCAGCACGCCGCGTTGAAACATGACCGGCGGCCATTCGGGGTGTCCGGACGCCACGACCGTTTGGGCGTCGCCAGGCGCAGCAGGGTTCTTGTCGTTCGTGCAGCCATTCAGCGCGAGGCAGAACAGCAGGACACACGTCAGTCGCGGAATCGGTCGTGTCATCGTGAGTTCTTGGAATGGTCACACGGTTGGCGGGTCGGCGGCAATGAGGCGACTGGAGCGCCGCGAACATCGGACTGCCGGCGCGTGCGATGCGCGCCAGACGATCAGGCACGAGTTGTGCCTCACGCGTTGAATCACAACTCTCAGGGAGACCGACATGCAACGACGCGACTTCCTCTTGACGGCCCTCGGAGCCGCCGCCTTTACCTCTGCGTCTGCCGGACCCGTGCTGGCGCAAGGGGGGCCGACATCGATGCACCCTCCGAAGTACAAGGCCTTGCAGGACTCGACGGCAGCCTGCGTGTCAACCGGCGAGGACTGCCTTCGGCACTGCCTGGCCATGACCGCGATGCACGACACGAGCATGGCGGCGTGCGAGCAGGCCGTCGTGGAGCTGATTGCGGCATGCCGCGCGCTGCAGACGCTCGCATCCGTCAATTCGACGTTCACGCCGGCCTTTGCGAGGAACGTCGCGGCGGTCTGCGACGCGTGCCGCAAGGAATGCGAGCCGTTCGTGAACAAGTACCTCGAGTGCAAGGCGTCGTTCGACGCGTGCACCACGTGCGCGGCGGAGTGCCGCAGGATCGCCTGACCGGCGCGCAAGATTCAGCGCACGGTGGGGATTAGTTCTCGACGCTCACGCGGGACGCGCGCGGGATCTCCGCACAGTGCCGTTCGATGGAGCGAGCGGCGCCGCGGGGCGAGGCCGCGTCTCGCGCACCCGTCCGTCGCCGCTCGTGCGGCCGACATCGATGGGAAGGTCCAGCGTGTAGGTCTGGTTCGGCTCGAACAGCAAGCCTTCGTCCGATTGACCCCCGACGTGCCGGTAGCGCACGCCGATACGGTAGCGTCCTGGCGCGACCTTGTCGAACACGAACAGGCCGGACGCATCCGAGTGCACGGCGACCACCTGCTTCGTATCGATCGACGCCAGCGACACCCGCGCTCCTTGAAGAGCGGCACCCTCCCGGTCGGTCACGCGACCCCAGATCCGCGCCGTGCCGTTCGAGCCGGCCAGCGCCATCGTTTCGATCACCACCAGCACCCCGACGACCAGCACTGCTGCGGCCGCGTGCCCGGTCCACCGTCCGAGTCCCACCGTCTCGCGCATCACGTCCTCCATGCACCGCAGGTCCGCGGTGTCATTTCAAGGCTACGTGCGGCCTCCGCATGACGCGCGCGACATGATGTCGCGCCCTGGGGCGGGTGCGGCGGATGCGGATGCGGATGCGGATGCGAGTTGTGAGTTGTGAGTTGTGAGTTGTGAGTTGTGAGTTGCGGATGCCATGCGGTGCGGGTGCGGTGCGAGTGCGGTGCGGGTGCGTCAATCTGTCGCGGTCAGCGGGTCCGGCGCCGCCGTACGCTGTACGTTCGGCGCCATATTTGAACCATGGAACATGCCATCGAAGAGCCGGGGGCGGTCACCGACGCCCCGACGCCGTCGACGTCGACGAACTCACACGTCGTCCTCCCGTGGATCGTGCGTCTCCGCTGGGTCTCCCTGGCGGCGCTCGCCGCCGCCGGCTGGGCCGCGGAGATGTTCTGGCGGGTCCGGCTCCCGCCTCTGTCGATCGTGCTCCTGGCGGCCCTGGCTCTCACCAACGGCGCGCTCACCTTCCAGATCCGAACGCCGTCGCCGCGCCGCAGCGTCGTCGCCGCCGTGCTGCTGCTCGACGTGGGCCTGTTGACGGGCATCCTGTATCTGGTCGGCGGCCCGCTCAATCCGTTCAGCATCATCTATCTGGTCGAGATCACCTTCGCCGCGATCACACTCGGCCATCGCTGGGCGGTGTTCTTCGCGTGCGTGTCGAACGTGGCATACGGCGTGACCTTCTTCTACAGTCAGCCGCTCGACTTTCGCGATCCGGCCTACAGCGGCAACGTCATGACCTTGCACCTGTCCGGCATGTGGGTGGCGCTCGGCGCGGCGTCTGGGCTGATCGCGCATTTCGTGAGCCGCGTGTCCGAAGCGCTCGAACGGCGCGAGACCGAGCTCACCGAGGTTCGTGCGGCGGCGGCGCGCAGCGATCGGCTGGCCGCACTCCTGTCGCTCGGCGCGGGCGCCGCACACGAGCTTGCAACGCCGCTCAGCACCATCAGCACGGCCGCACACGAACTGGTGCATCAGCTCCGGGACACGGAGACGGCTCCCGCCAGCGCGGTCCAGTACGCCATCATGATCCGGAGCGAGGTCGAACGGTGCCGTACGGTGCTCGATCAGCTCAGCGGACGGGCCTCATCGTCCGCGGTCGAAGAGACGGAGATCCCGCTGCCGCAACTCATCGCCGATGTGCGCTACCGCCTCGGTGAATCGCTCTCTCGACGGCTGGACGCCGCGTTGCCGCCGCGCGGGCTCGTCGTGCACGCGCCGGTCGAACCCCTCCGCCAGACGCTCGTCGCGCTGCTCCGCAATGCCTTCGACGCGTCCCGGGCAGATCAACGCGTCTCCCTGGCGGTCGATGCGACAGACGGCATGCTCCGCTTCGAAGTCGTCGACCGCGGGAGAGGCATGAGCCAGCGGGAAGCGGCGCGCGCCGGCGATCCGTTCTTCACGACCAAGCCGCACGGCGCCGGGCTCGGGCTGGGACTGTTCCTGGCGCGGTCGTTTGCCGATCAGGTGGGCGGAACACTCCGCTGGACGTCGGCCTCCGGCAGCGGCACGTCGGTCGTACTGCAGATGCCTGATTCGGAGCCGGGATGAGTCACGAGCGCATTCTTCCGACGATCTTGATCGTCGAGGACGACAACGCGTTCCGCGCCGTGCTGGTATCGGCATTCGAGGCGCGCGGCTACGACGTCATCGGTGTCCCGGACGCCGAGATGGCGATCAGGACCGCGAGGCGCGAAAGTCCGGAGATGGCCGTGGTCGACCTTCGCCTGCCGGACCAATCGGGACTCGACGTGCTGCGGCAGCTCAAGGCCATCGACCCCACCACGGCGGTCGTCGTCCTGACCGGCTACGGCAGCATTGCGACGGCGCTCGAGGCGGTGCGCCTTGGCGCGGTGCACTATCTGACGAAGCCGACCGACGCCGATCGCATCCTCGCCGCGTTCGAGCGCGGGCTTGCCGCACGCCCACGCGACCTCCCGCTCAAGACGCCGTCGCTCGAGCAGGTAGAGTGGGAACACATGAACCGGGTGCTGACCGACTGCAACGGCAACGTGTCGGAAGCCGCGCGGGAGCTGAAGATGCATCGACGATCGCTGCAGCGCAAGCTCTCGCGAAAGCCGAGCGTCGACCCCTCGCCGCGATGAGCCGGTCGCTATGGTCGACCGGCGCCGCGGCCCCGGTCCCCTGCCATCTCGCGCCCTTCCGCGAACGGCCCGAATGGGCCTGGCGACGTCCGATCAATCCAGCCGCAGCACACGAACAGGGCTGACTCTCGAAGGAGCTTTCCATGTCCGCAGTCGTCACGATGTACGGGATTCGCAACTGCGACACCGTCAAGAAGGCGCGCGCCTGGCTGGCGGCGCACCAGATCGAGCACGCGTTTCACGATTTCAAGTCCGCGGGGATCGATCGCGCGCACCTGGAAAGATGGTGCCGCGTGCACGGATGGGAGACCGTGCTCAACCGCGCCGGCACGACGTTCCGCAAGCTCCCCGACGCTGAGAAGCAGAACCTGTCCGAGCCCGCCGCGATCAGAGTGATGCTGGAACATCCGTCGGCGATCAAACGGCCGGTCCTCGAGGCCGGCCCGCGATCGGTCGTCGGCTTCACGCCGGAGCACTACACCGAGCTCTTCGGCTGACGCTTGCGGCTCGTCCCAGGCCGACCCTCGCTGCCCGGCTCCGGCCGACCTGGTTGCGACGGCTCCCGGTCCTTCGGCGTCCACACCTGCCGCGCCGCCTCGATGGCCATCTGCCGCTGGACCACTTCCGCCAGATCGGCCTGCACGAAACGCAGGCCCTGCACCACCCACTCGGCAATGTCTTGATTCAGCAGACGGTAGTAGACGTGCCGGCCGTCCCGCCGTTCGACCACGATGCGGTGGGCGCGGAGGATCGAGAGGTTCTGTGACGTGCGCGAGTGGCTGACGCCGAGGATCTCCTGGAGGGCGTTCACGTCGCGCTCGGCACCTCGCAACTCCTCCACAATCCTGATCCGATCGGGGTGACCGAACACGCCGATGAACTTGGCCAGCTCACGCGCGGCAACCATCCGAGTGGGCATCACCAGACGTCCTCATATCGCGATTAATAGATATGTCAGCGGGAGACTACCGGCCTTTGTTCGACCTGTCAACCTCGAGCATGGCTCCCTGATCAACGCAAAAACCTAACGATCTCCTCGCTATTTGCGGTGATTGACAGCCGGCCCTGCAATAACTTATCTATTCTTTATGTTCACATATTTGAACATGTATGAAGGTGTGCGGTGAGCGCACCCACACCCATGCTCGCCGACCCGCGCGATCTCCGGCCGGCGGTGCTGAGCCTCGCCCACGCACACGGGATCCTGGTCGACCAGGGCGCGCTCGACGCGGCGATCCGCCGGCTCGGACGCCGCCAGGATCTGGCCCCCGTCGACGCGTTCCGGATCCTCGCCGCGGAAGCCGGCCTCTCCGCGGCCATCGTTCGACGCCCCCTCGCCGAGGTCCTTGCCGACGCGGCACCGTCCTACCCCTGGCTCGCGCTGCGTGTCGATCCGGATGGACGGCCTCGCAGCGTGATCGTCCTCCGGCGCCAGGGGCGACGCGTGCGCGTGATCGAGCCGGGCAACCACGCGCGCGCGGCCCGGTGGTCGATCGCGAGTCTGCAGGCCTGGCTCGGGGTCCCCGACGACCGCACGGCGTTCGATTGGGTCCTGGTCGAACCCTCCGCGCCGCTGTCGCAGCTCCGGAGCCCCGAGGGGCGCAGGCTCGACACGACCGAACGGCTCATGGCTCTTCTGGTCGGCGAACGCCAGACGCTGACGGTGGCGGTGGTCTACAGCGTGGTCATCGGTCTGCTCTCGCTGGTCGTCCCGGTGGCGGCGCAGTCGCTGGTCAACACGATCGCGTTCGGATCCGCCCTGCAGCCGCTGGTGGTGCTGACGCTGTTCGTGCTCGTCGCGCTCGGCTTCTCGACCGCGATGAACGGCCTGCGTGCGGCGATCGTCGAGATCGTGCAGCGCAGCGTCTTCGCGCGCGTCGCCACCGACGTGACACACCGGCTGCTCCGCGTGCGCGCCGACGCGTTCGACCAGCACCATGGCCCGGAGCTCGTGAACCGCTTCTTCGATGTCGTCGCCGTCCAGAAGGCCGCGTCGCTGCTCCTGATCGACGGCCTCAGCATCGTGATGCAGACGATGATCGGCATGATCCTGCTCGCGGTCTACCACCCGTGGCTGCTCGCCTTCGACGTGCTGATGATCGGCGCGATGTTCGTCATCGTCGTCGTGCTCGGGCGTGGGGCGATCGAGACGGCCATCAAGGAGTCCAAGGCCAAATACGCCGTCGAAGGATGGCTCGAGCAGATCTCCGCGCAGCTCGTCACCTTCAAGTCGGCCGGCGGCGCGGCATACGCCACACGCCGCTCGCTCGGACTCCTCGAGCAGTACCTCGAATATCGCGGCAAGCACTTCCGGATTCTGCTGCGGCAGATCGTCGCGTCGTTCGGGCTCCAGGCGATCGCCAGCGCGGCGCTGCTCGGCGTCGGAGGCTGGCTCGTCTTCGAGCGGCAGCTCACGCTCGGCCAGCTGGTGGCCAGCGAGCTGGTCGTGACGTCGGTCGTCAGCGCGTTCACGAAGTTCGGCAAGCAGCTCGAGGTCTATTACGACCTCAACGCCGCGATGGACAAGCTCGGCGACCTGGTCGATCTGCCGCTCGAGCGGCGCGGCGGCGAAGCGGCGCTACGCGCCCACGGCCCGGCGTCGCTCGCCGTACAGGGGCTCGAGGTTCAATACGGCGACGCCCACGCCCCGGCGCTGCATCTGCACCACTGGCACGTGGCGCCGGGCGAGCGCATCGGCCTCACCGGTCCGAACGGCTCGGGCAAGAGCACGCTGGCAGACGTGCTCTTCGCCCTGCGGACGCCGTCCGCCGGCGTCGTCCGGATCGACGACACCGACATCCGGAACGTACCGCTCGACCAGCTTCGCGAGCAGGTCGTGCTGGTGCGGCACGTCGAGCTCTTCCCCGCCTCCATTGTCGACAACGTTCGCCTGGGCCGCGAGCACCTGTCGTTCGAGGACGTCTGCGCGGCGCTGGACGCCGTGGGGCTCACCGAGGAACTGCTCGCGCTGCCGGAGGGGTTGAACACCGTGCTGCAGCCGCACGGACGGCCGCTGTCCGACCGGCAGGCCGCCCGCCTGATGATCGCGCGTGCAATCGCGGGGACACCTCGCCTTCTCGTGCTGGACGGGGCCATCGATCGGATCGATGGTCGGAACGACCGGGCGCAGCTGGTGTCCCTGCTCTTCGCACCCGACGCGCCCTGGACGCTCGTGTGCATCACCGACCGCGCCGACCTTCTCGACCGCTGCAACCGCGTGGTGCGGCTCGAAGACGGTCTGGCCGTCGAGCTCCAGGCCGAAGACGAGGACGAGGACGAGACCGCATGACCACCACGGAGAACACCTGGCACATGGACGCACGCCTGGCACTGCACGGCGTGCAGGCACCACGGGCGGCGCGCACGCTCGCCCGGCTGCTCGTGCTGATGATCGTCGTCGGCATCGTGCTCCTGATCTTCACGCCCTGGCAGCAGAACATCGCCGGCGCCGGCCGCGTGATCGCGTTCAGCCCGGAGGAGCGGCCCCAGAACGTCGAGGCCCCCGTCGACGGCCGCGTCATCCGCTGGCACGTCGTCGAAGGGCAGACCGTGAAGAGGGGCGATCCGATCGTCGAGATGAGCGACAACGATCCGGCCATCATCGAACGGTTGATTCAGGAGCGCGAGCAGATCGCACTGACCATCGAGCAGGGCGCGCAGCGGGTGGCCTCGCTGCAGAACCGGATCGGCGGGCTGTCGGACGCGCAACGGACCGGCGTCGCGGCGGCGGCGCTGCGCGTGAAGATGGCGAACGAGCGCGTGGCGGCCGCGGAGCAGGCGCTGTCGGCGTCGCGCGCCGCCCGTGTCACCGCGCAGCTGAATCTCGAACGCCAGAAGGCGCTGGCCGCGAAGGGGCTCACGTCCACCCGCAATGTGGAGCTGGCCGTGCTCGAAGCGGCTCAACGCGACGCGGACGTCGACCGATCCGTCGCGACGCTCAACGCCGCGCGCAACGAGCAGCAATCGCTCGACGCCGAACTGCAGCGGACCGATGCGGACGCCCGCACGCGGGTGGACGATGCCCGTGCATCGCTCGCCTCGGCGCTGTCGGACGTCGCCAAGGCGCGGGCGGAGCTGGCGAAGGTCGAGGTCCGGGTCGCGCGTCAGCAGACACAACGCGTCGGCGCTCCGGTCGACGGCACGATCTTCCGGATCGTCGCCCGCCAGAGCGGCGAACAGTTGAAGGCGGGGGCGCCGCTCGCCGTCCTCGTCCCCGCGTCCACCAAGAACGTCGTCGAGCTATGGATCAACGGCAACGACATGCCGATGGTGCAAGCCGGACGCACGGTGCGGCTGCAGTTCGAGGGGTGGCCCGCGCTGCAGTTCACGGGCTGGCCCTCGATTGCCGTGGGGACCTTCGGCGGCCGCGTGCTCATGGTCGATTCAACCGACAACGGGAAGGGCAAGTTCCGCGTGCTCGTGGAATCGGATCCTCGCGACGAACCGTGGCCGTCCGACCACTACCTGCGCCAGGGCGTTCGCGCCAACGGCTGGGTGCTACTGAACACGGTGCCCATCGGCTGGGAGATCTGGCGGCAATTCAACGGCTTCCCGCCCGTGATCGCGCCGGAGGAACCGCTGCCCACCGGCATCGAGGCAGCCGGCGTCGGCGGCATCGACGCTACCGCGAAGGACAACGCGGCATCCTCGAAGACCAAATGACTACGGTGAAGTGGTGCTGGGCCGTCGTGACGCTGTTGGCGATGCCGTCGGCCGCCACGCTGCGAGCGATGCAGCCGGTGCCGGAGGTGGCAGAGCCGGCACCGCTGCTCGTTCCCGAGCTGCTCGTCTCGGTCGATCGGGCGTTTCCGCTGATGGAGGCGGCTCGCAGCGAGCAGGAGGCGGCGACCGGCGCGCTCGTGGAGGCCCGAGGCGGATTCGATTTGAAGGTGAAGGCCTCCGCGGAGACGCTCGACGGCTACTACGACAACGACAGAATCAAGGGCTCTCTCGAGCAGCCGCTTGCGCCGTTGGGGTTGACCCTGTACGGCGGATACCGGCTCGGGCGCGGCATCTTCGCGCCGTACGACGAGAAGGCGCTGACACGCAGCGCCGGGGAGATCAATGCGGGCTTCACGCTGCCGCTGCTGCGCGACCGTTCGATTGACGCGCGCCGGGCCCAGCTGCGCGTGACCGACGTCGGCGTCGACATCGCGGCGCAAAGTGTGGCCAAGTCGCGTCTCAGCTACTTCAAGGACGCGCTGAAGCAGTACTGGAACTGGGTGGCGGCGGGACGTCAGCTCGATGTGGCGCGCTCCCTGCTCGACCTCGCGGAGCGGCGCGACGCCGATCTGGCGGCGGCGGTGAACCTCGGCCAGCTCGCGCCGGTGGAGCGCACGGACAACCGGCGCGTGATCCTTCAGCGTCGATCGGCGCTCGTCACCGCCCAGCGGCTCGTCGAGGGCGCCTCGATCGATCTCTCCCTCTACTACCGCGGGCCGGACGGCATGCCGCTGCGTCCCGGCGCCACACGGCTCCCGCGGGCCCTTCCCGAGCCCGCGCCGCTGACCGACGAGGACGAAACACGCGCGATCGAGGAGGCGATCCGCCGCCGACCTGAAGTGGCGGCGCTGCGGCTGAAGCGCGAGCAGCAGGAGGTCGAGGCCAGGCTGGCCAACAATTCCCTCCTCCCGTCGCTCGACCTGTTCACCGCGGCATCACGGGACTACGGCGAGGGCCCGGCGAGCCGGTTCGGGAACCAGGTGAACGCCGGCGTGCTGTTCGAGCTCCCGGTGCAGCGGCGGAAGGCGTCGGGCAAGCTGGCGCAGGCACGCGCGAAGCTTGCGGTCGTCGGCGCCGAGCTTCGATTCGCACAGGACCGCGTGCGGGCCGAGGTCCAGGACGCCGCCAGCGCGCTGCGCGCCGCGTACGCGACGGTCGAGATCGTCAGGCAGGAGCTGGCCGTGGCGCGCGAGCTCGAAGCACTCGAACGCGACCGCTTCGACCTGGGCGACTCGACGCAGTTCCTCGTCAACCTCCGCGAGCTGAACACCGCCGACGCGGCGTTTCGCGAGATCAAGGCGCTCGCCGACTACCAGAAGGCGCTCACCGACTTCGACGCGTCGAGCGGACGGCTCCTCGATCGGCCGTCGCCCCCCTGATCCGCGCCGCCGCGGCACGACTTCGACTAGGCTCAAGGGTGCGGACGCGCACCCGGCCCAATGACCGCGACCCCACCACGAACGCCCCCGCGAGACGGCGCGCACGCGCACGTCATCCGGCTCGAGCTGCGGGACATGCAGCAGCTGTTCAACTCGATGGATCCCTCCCCGTTCATCGACCGGGATCTGGACGATGACGCCGACGAGTTCATCGTGGGATGGGCGCTGGAGCTTCCTCCGGGCGCGTCGATCAAGCTGCGGATCTACTTGCAGGAGTGGCCGGCCACGGATCCGACCGACGTCATCTCCCAGGCCGTGCACCACCACTTCGCCCATCGAACCCAGATCGTGAAGCTGGAGTTCAGACGTCTGATGAAACAGGGGCGGACGAGCCTGATGATCGGACTGGTCTTTCTCGCCGCCTGCCTGATCGTCATCCGGACGCTGCTCGCGACCCGGACGGGAGCATGGGCAGGGGTCCTGCGCGAGAGCCTCACGATCGCGGGATGGGTGGCCATGTGGCGGCCGATGCAGATCTACCTGTACGAATGGTGGCCGCTCAGGCAGAGGCGCCGCATCTACGCGAAACTGAGTCGGATGCCGGTGCAGGTCACCCGGCGCGAGAAAGTCTGAGACGGGGTCCGCTGCCCGACCAGGCGAGCTCGTCTGCGGTGCCTTATTCGCCTGGCTCCTCGCCAAGGGACGCGTTCGCGCCGACGTCGACACCCCTACCGGCTCCCGACGCGGCGTGTGTCTTCACGTCCCCTCGCTGTTCGCGCCGGACGTCTTCGAGGCGGCGCCTCGCAGCGTCGAAGGCCTCACGCACAGCCACACCCGCGTATCGCTGCTCGGCGTCAATCTCCGTGTCCTTGTGGTGCGCCCCCTCCTCCGAGTCCCTCGCGGCGCGGTGCAGCGAGGGCTGCCGGTTCACGACGATCGGCTCGGCGCCAGGAACCGTAATCTCGAGGCGCACGTGGAACTGGCGCGCGGCCTGACGATGGCGGTGCGGCAGTTCGATCAACACGCGGCACCGGACGATGTCCGGGGCGAACTGTTCGAGCCAGGCCACGTGATCGCGAATCTCCGCGTCGAGGGCGGCAGAGTGCGGCAATCCGCGAAAGGTCGTTTGTGTCGGGATGAGAGTCATGGCCCTGTCCTGTTCGGAAAGCGAACGCATGCAGGCATTGAGCAAGATGTGGGCCTTCGACAATCGACGGAATCGGGCCGCCAGACGCCGTCCGGGACGTGTGGACCTGAGAGCTGCGCCGGTTCACGTGGGAAACTTCCAGTGCCGCGTGGAAGAATCCACGCTGGAGCCCCACCCGATCATCCGTTGCCGACGCACGACAGGTGCATCTTTGGCGGCGTGCGCGGGACGGCCCATCCTTTGCTCTTCCCCGAAGCGAGCGGGTGCCTGCCACAGAGCAGGAGAGCCCGCGGTCGAAAGGCTGGTATGCAGACCCATCGTGATCGACCCGCCCACGGCGTGACCGCTGCCACGCTCACAGGGGCGATCCTGCTGGCGATCCTTCACGGGACCGCGTTCGCGCAGACCCAGCCGGCGACGGGCCAGAACGCTCCCGCCGCCGTTTCCTCCCAGTCCAATGCGCTGCTGCCGGAGCCCGGATTCCTCGAACGGGCGGTGACGTCGAGTCAGCGGACGCTGCACCTGACCGCCGGCGAGTCGAGCGAGGTCAAGAACGGCTTCTACCCGGAGCTCTCGAACATGCCGACGGGATCCGGCTGGATCTCGCTTGGACCGGGGTACCGGCGCTGGCTCGCGAACGACCGTGTCCTCATCGACGGGTCTGCGGCGATCTCGTGGCGCGCCTACAAGATGGCACAGGCTCGCGTCGAGCTGCCACGCCTTGCACACAGCCGCGTCGTCGCGGGTTCGCAGGTGCGGTGGCAGGATCTCACGCAGATGACCTTCTTCGGCGAGGGTGCCGACAGCACGGAATCGACCCGCAGCGAGTACCGCCTCAAGTCCACGAACGTCGTCGGCTACGCGACCGTGCGCCCGACGCAGTGGTTGTCGATCGGCAGCCGCATCGGCTGGTTGAGCAGTCCGTCGGTGCTTCCACCCGCAGGGACGTTCAAACGGGGGAACCCGGACGTTCGCGACGTGTTCCCGACCGACATCGTATACACCACGCCTGAGCAGCCGTCGTTCGTCCACGGCGACCTGTCGATCACCGCGGACACGCGCGATCACCGGAGCCACCCGACCAACGGCGGGTTGTACCGGGCGGCGTGGGGGAGCTACGCCGACCGCAACGGCGGCGCCTTCAGTTTCCGGCGCTCCGAAGTGGAAGGCGCGCAGTTCGTTCCGGTCGCCGGAGCGCGCGTCGTGTTCGCCCTTCACGGATGGCTGGTCGCCTCCGGTACCGACGCGAACGGCGTCGTGCCGTTCTACTTGATGCCGAGCCTCGGAGGAAACAACACCATCCGCGCCTACAGCGACTTCCGCTTCCACGACCGCAACATGCTGGTGGTGAATGCGGAGGCCCGGGTCGCCGTGTACAGACATCTCGACGCGGCCCTGTTCGTCGACGCCGGGAACGTTGCGTCCCGGGTCGGCGACCTGAACCTCGACAAGCGCGCGTATGGGGTCGGGCTGCGGCTGCACACCGAGCAGTCGACGTTCACCCGGTTGGACGTCGCGCACGGCGACGAAGGTTGGCGTTTCGTGTTTCGCCTCTCCGAGCCGCTGCATCTGTCCCGGCTGTCGCGGCGGATGGCGGCGCTCCCCTTCGTGCCGTAGTCAGGAGGCGCACCGTGCAGCGGTGGTCACGTCCACTCGTCGCCGTCGCGTTGAGCGCCTCGGTTGCCGGCTGCGCCCCCGCGATCCACGCGACGCAGGCCCCTCCCGAGGCGTCGAGCGTCAGCCTCTGGGAAGAGCCGACCGACATCGCCGCCAGGGACTTGTACTTCGGTCCCTGGGGTCGCGAACATGCGCCGTATCCTCTGGACACGTACGTGTTCGTCGAGCGGAAACATAGCGGTGTGAACCCGGGCATGACGGTTCGGGACTCCCAGGGCCGCGCGTGGAGCGTGAAACAGGCTCCGCCGGATGGATCGCCGCCCGAGGGGCAGATCGAGGTGACGCTCTCCCGGGTTCTGTCCGCCGTCGGGTATCACCAGCCGCCCGTGTACTACATGCCGACCTTCACCTTGAAGGACGATTGGGGCGTCCACACCGAGCCCGGAGGGCGCTTCCGTCTGAAAGGTGGTCCGGTACGCGAGCGCGGATCGTGGTCGTGGCAGCAGAACCCGTTCGTCGGCACGCCGCCGTACCAGGGGCTGCTGGTCATCCTGCAGATCTTCAACGCCTCCGATCTCAAGAACTCGAACAACTCGCTCTATGCCCCGCGGAGAAAGGGTGCGCTTCACCTGCGGTACGTCGTTCGCGACCTCGGCACGGCGCTCGGCGAGACGGGGCGCTGGGGGCCGCGCCGCGGCGACCCCATCCTCTTCGCGCGGCAGCGCCTGTTCCGGGGCGTCGAAGACGGCTTCGTCCGGTTCAACTATCACGGTCTTCATCAGGAGATCTTCGACCGGCGGATCACGCCCGGCGACGTCGGGTGGGCCGCCGACCTCTTGTCGGCACTCACGCGCGAGCAGTGGATGGACGGCTTCCGTGCCGGAGGCTATTCGGACGAGCTCGCCATCATGTTCATCGCCGCGCTCGACGCTCGCATTGCCGAGAGCCGGACGATCGCGCGCGGAAACGCCAGCTACGGGGGCCGACCATGAAAAAGCTCGTCCTCGCGTTTTCGGTTGCCGCGCTCGCGGTCGCAGCGAGCGCCGCACAGGACACCGCGTTGCCGCTCCAGCCGGACTCGCTGAAGTTCGCGGTCATCGGCGACAACGGGACCGGCGCCAAGCCGCAGTACGAGGTCGGCCTGCAGCTGGCCGCGGCCCGCACACGATTCCCGTTCGATCTCGTGCTGATGCTCGGCGACAACATGTACGGGCGGCAGCGGCCGCAGGACTTCGTCGACAAGTTCGAGCGTCCGTACGCCGCGCTGCTCGAGGCAGGCATCCCCTTCTACGCGACGCTCGGCAACCACGACGAGCCGGCCAACGTCCACTACCCGGGCTTCCACATGGGAGGGCAGCGCTACTACACGTTCGTGCGCAAGGACGTGCGATTCGTCGTGCTCGACACCAACCTGCTCGACGAACCTCAACTCGCGTGGGCCGAAGGGGTGCTCCGGGACGCCCGCGAGCCGTGGAGGATCTGCTATTTCCACCATCCGCTGTACTCCGATGGCGGCAGACACGGCTCGAACGTCGCGCTGCGGGTCGTCCTCGAGCCGCTGCTCGAGCGCTACGGCGTGAGCGTCGTGTTCAGCGGGCACGACCACATGTACGGGCGCAGCAAGCCGCAGGGGGGCATCACGTATTTCGTTGAAGGGTCGAGCGGACAGCTGCGCAAGGGCGACGTCAGGCCGTCCGCGCTGACTGCCGCCGCATTCGATCAGGACCAGACGTTCATGCTGGTCGAGGTGGCCGGCGACCAGCTCGTCTTCCAGACCATCTCTCGCACGGGACGCGTCGTGGACTCGGGCGTCGTCGGCCGCCGCCCGCCGGCGAACTGAAAGGCAAGGAGGCTGCCGTGACGGGTCATCAGGCGCTTTCGCATCACCCCGCCGCACGGATTTCGCACCTGCGGCACGGGACGCACGGCATGGTCCGCTTCGTCCTGGATCGATACCTGCTGCTGCCGCTCGGCGCGGTCATCGCCATCGTGTGGGCGAACACCGCCGCTGAAAGCTACTTCCGCCTCGCTCACGCGCTCGCGTTCCCGGTGAACAGGATCGGGATGGCGCTGCTCCTCGGCCTGCTCGTCCACGAAGTGGCCGAGGCCCTCATGCCGGGCGGCTCGCTGCACACCTGGCGCCGTTGGGGCGTGGCCCTCGCCGCGGCCGGCGGCGGACTGGCGGGCTCCACGTTGACCTATCTGGCGTTCGTCACGGTGAAACACGAACAGGTACTCACACAGGCGTGGCCGATTGCCGGCGCGATCGACCTGATCGCCGGCTACTACGTGGTGAAAGCGCTTCTCCCGCGCAGCAGCGCCGTGCCGTTCCTGCTGCTGGTGGCGGTCTTGACCGACGCCGCCGGGCTGCTGCTTCTCGCCACCTGGCCGTCGCTGACGCCGGCCCACGTGGGAGGGGCGGGCCTGGTCATCGCGGCGCTCGTCGTGGCCGCGGCGATGCGCCGATCCGGCGTCCGGACGATATGGGCGTATCTTGGGTGTGCCGGCGTGCTCTCGTGGATCGGTTTCTCTCTCGCTGGCGTCCACTCTGCGCTCGCGCTGCTTCCGATCGTCCCCTTCCTGCCGCGGCACCCAAAACGGGTGGACATGTTCGCTGCACCGACGGACGATGAGGCGCACCACGCGGAATACGAGTGGAACGAGATCGTGCAGCTCGTGGCGTTTCTCTTCGGACTCGTGAACGCCGGGGCCGAGGTACGTCACTACGACACCGGGACCTGGGCGGTGCTCGTCGGCAGCCTCGTCGGCCGTCCGGCCGGCATGTTCGCTGCGGTGGCGTTGGCGCTCGCCGCCGGGCTCCGCTTACCGGCGCGGCTGGGTTGGCGCGAGCTCCTGGTCGTCGCCTGTGCGATGTCGAGCGGCTTCACGGTCGGTCTGTTCTTCGCGACCGCATTTCTCCCCATTGGAGGAGTGCTGGCGCAGATC
Source organism: Vicinamibacterales bacterium (assembly GCA_050183995.1). GTDB lineage: Bacteria > Acidobacteriota > Vicinamibacteria > Vicinamibacterales > CAVVIG01 > CAVVIG01. Next base: position 58,623 of record JBFXAT010000007.1, on the reverse strand, counting down.
AAGATCGGAGTCCTGACGAGCGCGATCGGCGCGTTCGCGGCGGTCGGCGCCGCCCGCGCGACGCGCGTCGGACGATTCGCGCGATCGAGCGCGTGAGAGGACGACATGGGCTATCGCTTCAAGCCCGGTCGACGGATCGAGGCTGAAGTGCATCGCATCGCGAGCAAGCAGCTCGAGACCGCGATCGCGGGACTCCGCGCCGTGGGCACTCCGGAGCGCGACGCGGCGGTTCACGACGCACGGCGGCGTGTGAAGAAGGTCCGAGCCCTGCTCCGCCTCGTCGATCCGGCCCTGGAGGAGCCGGCGCGCCGGTCACACGCGCGCCTGCGAACGGCGAATCGGCTCGTCGCGCCGATCGGAGACGCCGAGGCGCTCGTCGCAACGGTCGATCTGCTCGGCAAGCGGTTCCAACGCGACCTCGATCCGTCGACCATTCAAAAGGCGCGCGGCCTCCTGGTCGCGCGGTGGTCCCGGATCGACGAGCAGGCCGACGCCGACGCCGTCCTCGAGGCCTGCGCCGCGCTGCTCAGGACCGAGCAGAAGCGCGTGAAGCGCTGGACGCTGCGACACGGCGGCCTCCGCGCGATTGCTCCAGGGCTCGAAGCCAGCATCCGTCGATCGCGACGGGCCATGCGACTCGCCATCGTGCATCCCACCAGCGATCGCTATCACCGCTGGCGCCGCCGGGTGAAGGACCATTGGCTGCAGATGCGGCTGATCGACGGGCGGTGCGGCGCCCGGCTGCGCACCGACACCAATCTGCTCGAGCGGTTGGACGGCTACCTCGGCGAACACCACAACTGCGCGATGCTCGAAGCGGTGCTGGTCGCCGATCCCGGCGTGCTGCCTGAGCCCGATGCGGCGCGGCTGCTGCGGCTCGTCCGGCGGTATCGCCACGACCTCGAGCGCAAGGCCATCCGCGACGGCCAGCGGCTCTATCGCCACGCGCCGCGAACGAGCGTCGAGCGCGTGAGGCGGGCCTGGCATGCCGCGCGACTGGCGCAAGCACCCGCGGCAGACCCGGTCCCACCCGCCCAGGCACGCGCCTCATCCGCGGCCCGATCCGCCGCCCAGCCGTCGCCGGCGTCGATCGTGGAGCCGCCGCAGGAAGGCGCACCATGGGCGGTCACGGGCTGAATCTCGCGCGGCTCCTGCGCCCGTACGCACATCTGCTCGCACTCGCCTTCGGCGCCATGCTGATGGAGAGCGTGGCCGACCTGGCCGAACCGTGGCCGCTCAAGGTCATCTTCGATTACGTCATCGGATCGAAGGCGCCGCCGGCGTGGCTGCAGGCATGGATCGGATCGACGCACGACCGTCTGCAGCTGCTCGACGCCGCAGCGATCGCCGTGGTCGTCATCGCGATCGTCGGCGCCGTCAGCTCGTACACGGACAAGTACCTGTCGACGACCGTGGCGAAGCGCGTCGGGTTCGACCTGCGCCACCTGCTGTACCACCACGTGCAGCGCCTCTCGCTGTCGTTCTACGAGCAGCGGCGCACCGGAGACATGGTCGTCCGGCTCACGAGCGACATCGAGGCCGCCGAGGACTTCATCTCCAGCGCCGTTCTCGGGATGGTGCTCGACGTGGTCACGTTGACCGGCATGACTGCGGTGATGTTCTACCTGGATTGGCGGTTCAGCCTCATCGGGCTATCGGTCGCTCCCGCCCTGTTTCTCGTCGTGTACCGGGTCACGCGCCGGATCAAGGCCGCCGCGCGGGCGGTGAAGAAGAAGGAGAGCGAGCTGGCGTCCGTCGTTCAGGAGTCGATCTCGTCGGCGCGCGTGGTGAAGGCGTTCGCGCGCGAGGATTTCGAGGAAGCGCGGCTCGATCGTGAGAGCGCGGAGAACGTCGAGCTGAGCCTGCAGGCACGGAGCGTCAAGGCACGGCTGTCGCCCTACGTCGACATCCTCGTCGCGATCGGGACGGCGCTCGTGTTGTGGTTCGGCGTGCGCCTGATCGTCGCAGGCCGCCTGACGCCTGGCGCGCTGCTCGTCTTCGTCATGTATCTGGGCAAGATGTACAAGCCGATGAAGGACCTGTCGAAGATGACCGACGCGTGGTCCAGGGCGGTCATCGGGTTCGAGCGCATCGGCGAGATCCTGAGCGTCGAACGGCAGGTCCGCGATCTCCCGGGCGCGTCACCCGCCCCGCCGTTCCGGGGCCGGATCGCCTTCGAACACGTGTCGTTCGGCTACGCGGCGGACCGCCCGGTCCTGAAGGACGTCGATTTCGTCGTCGAGGCGGGGCAGCGCGCGGCGCTCGTGGGGACGACCGGCAGCGGCAAGTCCACGCTCATCGGACTGATTCCCCGCATGTATGACGTCCAGTCCGGCCGGATCACGGTCGACGGCCTGGACGTCCGCCAGTACACGCTCGACTCCCTTCGGCGCCAGGTCAGCTTCGTGCTACAGGAAGCGGTGCTCTTCCATGCATCGATCGCCGAGAACATCGCATACGGGCTCCCCGGCGCCACGCGAGAGGCGATCGTGCGGGCTGCACAACTCGCCAACGCCGAAGAGTTCATCACGCGGATGCCGCAGGGCTACGACACGATCGTCGGCGAGCGCGGCGACACGCTGTCAGGCGGCCAACGGCAGCGCATCGCGATTGCCCGCGCAATCATCCGCAACTGCCCGATCCTGCTGCTCGACGAACCCTCGGCCGCGCTCGATCCCGAATCGGAGGAGTTGGTGTTCCAAGGCCTCTCCCGCCTGATGGAGGGGCGTACGTCGATCACGATCGCGCACCAGCTGGCGACAGTCCGGCGCGCCGACGTCATCTTCGTCCTCGACGATGGCGTGATCGTGGAGCGCGGCACGCACGAGGAGCTGCTCGCGCTCGGCGGCCTGTACGCCCGTCTGTACCACCTGCAGTTCAGGACCGCGGCCGAGGACGCGGCCGGCACGAGCGCTCACGAGACCGCCCAGGCGGGCGCATAGGCGGGCGACACGTTCGGACCGCCCTCACGGGCCGGACGGTCAACAGCGAGACGCGGTGATCACGCCAGGGCCGCGCAGGCGGCCTCTTCGGTCTCGTACAGCTTAAGCAAGCTGCTCATGCCGGAGAACTCCATCACCTGCTTGACCGCCGGAGTGGCGCCGCAGATGGTCATGGCTCCCTGGTGCACCTGCATCAGCTTGGCCGCCACCAGGATCGCCCGGAGACCCGCGCTGCTGACGTAGTCCAGTCCCGACACGTTGAGGATCACCTTGGCATGCCCGGCCTGCGCGATCTCGTTCAGCGCGGTGGACGCCGGCCCGGCGGTCCGCGACTCGAGCCTGCCCACCATGTCGGCCACCAGCACGTCGTTCACCTGTCTTGTCCGAATCTCCATTGATCTCGGTTCCCCACCTGCCCCGCGAGCCAATAGGCACGCGGACATATTTGTCGAAAATGAGCAAACGACGAACAAACTCGTATGAGCAGCGGCCTCTTGGCCGAGCGGTCCCAGTTTGCAGGACGTCTACGTGCGGTTCAATAGAATCCTCGAGCTCGCGCGGAGCCGGCGCCGCTGGACGCGGCGGCGATCCCAGCGCTGGCGGGACGGCGGTCGCTGGACGCGTTCTTGACCGGGGCAGCCGCTATTGCTATGGTTCAGCTTCCCTACAGCCAGCGACGCGGGAGACACGCCAAATGAACAACGACGCCAGACTGCCAGGGGCCGGCGCATCGGGGACCGGCGCACCCGAAGCCGACGCCCCGGAAGCCGTCCGCAGATCGGACAGGCCGGACGAGATCGCCCGGCGCGAGTTCCTGCGACGTCTCGGTCGCGGCGCCACCTTCGCCGCACCAGTCGTCGCAGCCGTCGTGTTGAAGCCGTCCAGAGTGCTCGCGTACTGAGCCGGCACGCGCCGGCCCGCTACACGCGTGCCCCACACGGATCGCCGGCAGCCGCCGTTCGACCCCGCGCTCGTGCGTGCCGTCGCAGCTGCCGCTGGTTCGCGCCAAACTGTCGACGCCGCACCGTGGGCCGGGCTCGATCCAGAGGCGTTCGTCCACCTCGCCCGCTATTGGCACGTCGCTCCCCGTCTGTGGCTCGAGCTTCGCGCGCGCACTGACCTCCCGTCCTCTCTTCGTGACGCGCTGCGTACGGAGTACTGGCGCAACACTCAGGCGAACGCGATCCTCAGAGAGGCGGTGCGCGAGATCTCGTCGGCACTCAACGCCCGGGGCATCGTCCCCCTGCTGCTCAAGGGCGGCTGCCAGCTGTTCGATCCGCCCTCGGGCCATGCTGGAACCAGGTTCATGGTGGATCTGGATCTGCTCGCGCCGCCCGGCTTCGATCGGCCCAGCTTCGACATCCTCTGTGGAATGGGCTTCGCGCCGGACGGGGACGGCGACCGTCGCCATCACTGCCCGCGTCTCCGCAAGCGGATCCCGGGTCTGGAGGACGATCTCGCGGTGGAAGTCCATCGGACGCCTTGGATCGACGGCGGCCCCGACGTCACCGCCGCCTTCTTCGCAGCCTCACAGCCGATCGACGAGCCGACGATTGCCGCACGTCTGCCCTGCACCATCCATCGCGCGTTGAACAACGTGGCGCACGCGTTTCCGGGCGAAGGTCGGTTCTCCTACTATGCGGTGCTCGCGCCTGACGACTTCGACGAGGCGATCGGCTGCACCGACCTGAAGCAGTTGCTGGATTTCGCGGACCTCTGCCGGTTCCGGAGCGATCGGTTCGACTGGCAGGCGCTCGTGAACGAAGCTGACCGGTTCGGCCGCCGCTGCGACCTGCAGCAGTGGGCCTACCTCGCCAGGGAGCTGTTCGCGATCTCGGTGCCCGCGGGCGTGGCGAGGTGGAACGTCGATCGGCGCGTGCCACAACCGATCCGCACGCGGTGCCGTCGCGCGGCCAAAGCGGTGCTCAGGAGAGCGCGCCTTCTCGGACCTACGCGACGCCTGAAGGCGCGCTGGCTCAGCTGATTGTCAGTGCGAGCTCGAAGGCGCGGTCGATCTCCCCGTCGCCGACGCTGAGGCGAACGTTCAGCCGGCGGGACAGCAGCCGGGTGGCGGCACCAACGCTCGGAAACGTCGGAGTCCCGCGCAGTTGATCCAGCACGAGGCGAACGGCGTCGCGCTGGGACAGCACCGCGCCGTGCACCCCTGGACCGGCGTGGCGCGTCAGATGGACGATGCGGGAGATGGCGTATGCGCGATCGACCGCCGCGAGCCCACAGGTCCGGCGAGGTTCGAGCGCAACATCTTCCCCGTCGAGGCGTGCCCGAACAGCGAGCGCAGAGAGAGCGCGCGCGGAACGCTCGTCAACGACCCGATACTTGAGCGGGCGCGGCACCGCGCAGACGGTGCCCAGCAGGGGCTCCACGGCAACCTGATCGTCGCCGAGCACCGGCATTCCTCGGCGTGCCGCTTCGAACGCCCACGTGGACTTGCCGGACCAGGGCGGACCAGCGATCAACACGGCGCGCCCATCGACAACCAGGCCTGCCGCGTGAAGAGCGAGCACGCTCCCCCGCGACGTCATGATGTCGCTCACGGTCAGGAAGAGCCACGCCTTGAGCGCATCGCAGTCCTGGAATCGCCGCTCGTCGTGCCCGTCCACCAGCACACACCGATCGTCGACGATCGCAAGCACCGGCACGCGTCCGCACACGGCCCCGCCGGTCTCGACGTCCAACCCGGTGAAGTCCTCCAGCCACTCGAACCAGGATGCATGAGGCGCCGCCACCGTCAGCTCGTGACCCAGCCACCTGACCACCCCGAACAGGGCCGTCGTCACCGGCCGGCCGCCCAGATCCGAGCGCAGCGCTGCATCAATTCCGCGCGCGACGCGACCTGCCTCGCCGCGGGCATGCACCCGCCTTCAACGAGCGATCGGAGAGCGGACGCTTCCCTGTCACTGATGCCGTCGCCCGCGGTGAGAGCCGCCGCAGGCAGCCGCGCCGCCAGCGCCTGTCCGGCCGGAGTCTGGTTCAAGCCGACGAACACGCGGAACAGACGTGGCCAGTTCCGTGGAGTCGGAGCAACGGGATTGACGGTCGGCAGCATCATCCATTCGCACTGGTTGTCGGCCAGCAGGTCCAGCTCGGACGCATGCTCGGCCGCTCCGCGCGAGGTGTTGTCGGCGTGGAGGCGATAGCTCACGAGCGGCTCCGGGATGAACGTGGGCTCGACGAAGCGCAGCGACCGCGCGATGAAATCCCAGTCCTGGCAGATCTTCAGACGTTCGTCGAACCCGCCGACGCGTTCGATGAGACCGCGGCTGACGATGACGTTGCTGTTCGTGAGCACGAGGTTCGACAGGAGCAGCGCGAAGCCGGCGGTCGGCAGCATCGCGCCCTGAGCGAACTGCCACTGCGACAATTCCTCCCACAGCCGTGCGTCGGCCTCGTCACCGATGAAGTCGACTCCGCTGAACGCCAGGTAGGGATCGCGGGGCGACACGCCGGCGAGCAGGCGCTCGAGTCGGCGCGGTGCGTACACATCGTCGGAATCGAGCAGGGCCACGAAGTCCGTGGTCACCGCGGCGCAGAGCTCGTTACGCGTCACGGAGATGCCGCGATTGCCCCGAACCGACAACGTGCATCGGACCGACCCGGCGTCCGCGAACGCCCGCTCGATCACGTCCACCGATCGGTCCGTGGAGCCATCGTCGATGACGAGCACTTCGTCCGGCGGCAGCGTCTGTCCGAAGACGGAGGACAGCGCCGCGCCAACGAACCGTTCGTGGTTGTAGCTTGGGATCACGACCGCGACGCTGGGACGACCGCGTGCCGGCGCCGTCATGCCGGGGGGTTCCAGGCCCGCGCGCAACGCAGCAGCAGGTCGTCCAAGTCCGCGCCGCTCACGCTCTCGATGGACGTCGGCGCCTCGAGCAGCGCCCGGATCGCCGCGCGCTCGCCCGGAGCTTCGGTCGGACCTGCCTTCAACGCGTGCGGCGGCATGCGATCGGCGAGCCTCCATCCAGCGGCGGTTGCGTTCGCGCAGGCGAAGAGCCGAAAGTACCGAGGCCAGTTGCCTGGCGTCGGCGCGCGGCGATTCGGCGACGGCTCCAAGGCCCACTGAAGGTAGCTGTCCATCACGCGATCGAGCTCGCTGGCAGCCGGACCGTCTCGAAAGCCGATGGACAGGTTGGCGCCGTGCTGTCGATAGGTCAGCAGGCGTGCGGGCACGAGGGTCGGCTCCACCACGCGCAGCGCGCGAACCACGAAGTCCCAGTCGGCGCAGCAGGGAATGTCGGGATCGAAGCCGCCGACGATGTCGAAGAGGTCGCGGCTGATCACGAGGTTGCTGCCGCTCACCGCCACGTCGGATCGAAGCAGGGCGAATCCGGCCGTCGGCAGACAACCGGCTTGCGCGAGCCTCAGTCCGTAGTCCATCCGCCATGCATCCAACGTGTCCCCGTGCCGCTCCACGAGGAAATCCAGGCCGCTGAAACCGCAGTAGGGGCCGCGATCCGGCGCGGCGGCGGCGAGCCGTTCGAGCCGCGTGGGCGCATACAGATCGTCCTGGTCGAGGAAGGCGATCAAGTCCGTCGAAGCCGCCGCGCACAGCTCGTTACGTGTCTCGCTCAGACCTCGACGGCCGCGGGCGGTCAAGGTGCAGCGCACGTCTCCGGCGTGGGCGAACGCACGCTCGATCTCATGGACCGAGTCGTCGGCCGATCCGTCGTCGATCACATGAACGGCGCAAGGCGGACGCGTCTGCCGGAAGACCGATTCCAGGGCGGCAGCCACGTGCGCGCCGCCGTTCCGGCACGGCACGACCACGGTGACGCTGGAGGAACGCATGCGCGGCGCTACTGGCGTTCGATCAACCCGGCGGCGAGCAGCTCGTCGAGGAACGTGCCGACCACGGTCCGTGCGACGTCGGAGCCGATCTCGGGTCGCGCTTCGACGAGCAACGCCGCCAGTTCGTCGTCGCTCGGCAGGATGCCCAGCGCGTCCCAGAGGACGGTCGCCGTCTCGTTGAGGAACTTGACCTGGAGCGTCTTGGGATGCAGAAGAATCAGCTCGTCGTCCAGCCGTTCTTCATCGACCTGCGGAACCTTCACGAAACGCACGACCCGGCACCTCCCTGCCCCGGGAGATCCTACCGGATCCGGCTCGTGCCGGCGGTCCGCGGTTGGCGCGCCGCTACGCGGTGACCGGCTCGCCCTCGATCGCGCGTTCGGTGTCGGGAGTCAGCTCCTCGACGAACTCCACCTTGCCGGTCTCGACGCTGTACATCGCCGCGGCGAAACCGATGCGCCCCTGATCGTGGAGGTCGCGGAGAATGGGACTCCTCTCGAGGATCTGGCGCATCTGCCGCCGCGTATTCTGCAGCGCCACGTCCTCGATGAACGCCTCGTCGCTGCAATCGCGGTCGCGGCCGCTCCGCACCTCTTCGACGGCTGGCCGGATCTTGGAGAGCAGGCCGGTGAGGTTCCCCATCTCGACGTGATGGCACGCGCCCTTGACCGCGCCGCACCTCGAATGCCCGAGCACCACGACCAGGCGCGACCCGGCCACCGCGCAGGCGAACTCCATGCTGCCGAGGATGTCCTCGTTGAGGACGTTGCCGGCGACCCGCACGCTGAAGATGTCACCGAGCCCCTGGTCGAAGATGAGCTCGGCCGAGGTCCGCGAATCGATGCAGCTCAGGATGACGGCGAACGGAAACTGGCCCGCCGAGGTGTCGTTGACCTGCTGCAGCAGATTCCGGTTCAGCCGGAGGTTGTTCAGAAAACGCTCGTTCCCGTCTTTCAGGAACGTGAGCGCTTTCGCCGGCGTCAGGGTCGACTGCGTCTCCTTGGTGTGCGTCCGCATGATCTGTTGGCTCCTCGCGTGTGGCCGCGTGTCTCCCCTTCAGTGTACGTGACGGACGGGCGTCCGGACCGCTCGTGCCTCTCAGGCGGCGCCGCGGCGCGACTCCAGGTCGCCGGGGCTGCCCTCTGATCCGTTCAACTTCGCCACGCGCTTGCGCTCGCGCCTGATGACCCGGTGCACGCGGCGCATGGAATCGTTCTCGCGCCGCAGCGTGGAGAGGCCCTTGATCGAGAGGTCGATGCCCTCGATCTGCGCGCGCCGCTCGAAATCCTTGATGATCTCGTACACGTCGTGATCGATGCTCGCCGAACGCGTGGCGTCGATCTCCACACGCGCGCCAGCCGGGATGTTCTTCAGCGTCCGCATGATGCTTGCGCGGTTCAGGAAGGACACGTCCTCGGAGAGACGGAGCCGGATGGTGTCCCCCGGCCTGTGCGACCGGTCTTCGACGAAGTAGGGATTCCGGTAATTGTTGAGCAGGATGAAGAACACGGCGACCGCCATGCCGAGGCCGATGCCGATCAGCAGGTCCGTGAGGAGGATGCCGACGACCGTGATGACGAACGGCGTGAACTGGTACCAGCCCTGCCGATACATGCCCGCGAACAGCGAGGGCTTCGCGAGCTTGAACCCGACCGTGACCAGAATCGCCGCGAGCGTCGCAAGCGGTATCAGGTTGAGCAGACGGGGTGCGGCCAGGGCCGCGAGCAGCAGCAGGACGCCGTGCAGAATGGCCGACGCCTTGGTCCGGGCGCCCGACTGCACGTTGGCCGAACTGCGGACGATCACCTGCGTGATTGGAAGCCCGCCAATCAGTCCAGCGACGACGTTGCCGAGCCCCTGCGCCTTCAGCTCCCGATCGGTCGGCGTAATCCGCTTCTGCGGATCGAGCCGATCCGCTGCCTCGACACACAGCAGCGTCTCGAGGCTGGCGACGACGGCGATGGTGATCGCCGTCGTGTAGACCGCGACGTTCGTGATCTGGGAGAAGTCGGGAAATGTCACGAGCGACGCGAACTCGGCAAACCCCTGGGGCACGGGCAGCTGGACCAGATGCGTCGGCGCGATGGCCATCCGCGGCCACACGGCCCTGAAGAGCTCGTTGATGGCGACCCCGGCGACGACCGCGACGAGCGGCCCCTGGATCCACAAGGACGCTCGCGTGCGCTTCACAAACGGCTGCTCCCAGAGCACGAGAATCGCCAGCGACAGGAGCGTCACGACGATCGCGCCGGGCTGAACGTAGGCGAGCATCGTGTTGAGCGCCGAGAACGTATTCCCCGACGCCTCCGCAAAACGCTCGAACCCCTCCGGGGTCGCGTCGTACCCGACGGCATGCGGGAGCTGCTTCAAGATGATGGTGAGCCCGATGCCGGTCAACATGCCCTTGATGACAGCGGAGGGAAAGTAGTAGCCGATGATCCCGGCCCGCAAGTACCCGAGGGCAATCTGCAGGAGCCCGGCGAACACCACGGCGAGCAGGAACGTTTCCCACGCCCCGAGCGTCGTGATCGCATTCAGCACGATCACCGCCAGGCCGGCCGCCGGCCCGCTGACCCCGAGCGCCGAGCCCGATGCCGTCCCGACGACAATGCCGCCGACGATGCCGGCGATGATGCCGGCGAACAGCGGGGCTCCCGAGGCGAGCGCAATCCCAAGACAGAGCGGCGTCGCTACCAGGAACACGACGACGCTGGCGGGAAGGTCGTGTCGGAGATTGCCGATCGGACTCTCGTGGCGCATGGGCACTCTCTCGCATCGTGTGGGCCCGGCCGGTAGCGGACCCCGGATTCCCGCGGCACCTCGGACCGGCGAGGGCCATGGCGACTCACGCAGGATATGCCGCCTGGTGCCGGGAGAAAGAATCGAAAATCTGTTACGGAACCATCGGTCGTTCCTATACTGATACGCCAATGCTTCCCACGTTCGCCGATGTCCGAAGCGCCGCAGATCGGCTGGACGGGGTCGCACATCGCACGCCGGTCGTCACCTCGACGACCGTCGATGCGCGCACGCGCGCCACGGTCTTCTTCAAGTGCGAGGGCTTCCAGCGCGCGGGGGCCTTCAAGTTTCGCGGCGCGTTCAACGCGCTGTCGCGTCTCTCGGCGGACCAGCAGCGTCGGGGCGTCGTCGCCTACTCCTCGGGAAACCATGCACAGGCAGTGGCGCTCGCCGGGCGGCTGCTCGGCATCCCGGCCGTGATCGTGATGCCGAACGATGCACCCTCGGTGAAGCGCGCCGCCACCGATGGCTACGGCGCCGAGATCGTCGTGTACGACCGCGCGCGCGAGGACCGCACCGCGATCGGCAACCATATCGCCGCCGCGCGCGGACTGGCGGTGATCCCGCCGTACGACCATGCGCACGTGGTCGCTGGCGCCGGGACGGCCGCTCTGGAACTGATCGAGGACGTCGGCCCGCTCGATCTGATCCTCGTGCCTTGCGGCGGCGGTGGACTCCTCTCCGGCACGGGACTCGCGGCACAGGCGCTGTCTCCAGGATGCCGGGTCGTCGGGGTCGAGCCGGCCGCCGGCGACGACGCGACCCGATCGTTTCGAACGCGATCCCTCCAGACTTCGCGCAATCCGCAGACGGTGGCGGATGGCGCGCGAACGCCGTCGCTCGGCACCATCACCTTCCCGCTGGTGCTCGACACCGTCAGCGACATGTTGACCGTGGACGATCCCTCGCTGCTGCGCGCGATGTTCTTTCTGTGGGAGCGGCTCAAGCTGGTCGTCGAGCCCACGGGCGCGTTGGGCGCCGCCGCGCTGCTCGAGGGATCGATCGAGGCACGGGGCGCCCGCGTCGGGGTCATTCTGAGCGGAGGCAACGTCGACGTGCGACAGGTTGCCGAATGGAGATCGACCGTATGACGACCGCGTCTCCCCGCGGCGGGCGCGCGAGCCTGCGCTGGTGCCTGGCGCTGACGCTGCTCCTGGGTGCACCGGCGTCCACGCCGTGGCGAGCTCCGGCGCTGCGCGCGCAGCTGCACGAGGACCCCGCCCATCCGCGCGCACGCGCGCCGCTCACGATCCTTCAAATCAACGACGTCTACTCCACGGTCCCCGTGGACGGCGCCGGCGGTCTCGCCCGCGTGGCGACGCTCAAGCGCGAAGTCATGAAGACGCCGGGGCGCACGACGCTTCTCATGCTCGGCGGCGACTTCCTCTCGTCGTCGGTCGCGTCGACCGTGTTCAAGGGCGAGCAGATGATCGAGGCCCTGAACGCCGTCGGACTCGACATCGCGACGCTCGGCAATCACGAGTTCGATTTCGGCGTCGATCTGCTGGTGACCCGCATGCGGCAGGCCCGCTGGCAATGGGTCATCGCGAATGTCGTCGACCGACGGACCGGACGCCCGGTCGGGGACGCGGCGCCGTACGTGATGCGCACCGCGGGAGCGCTCAAGGTCGCCGTCATCGGCCTGTGCCTCACCGACAGCATGACGGCTCCGGGTCTGCGCGAACGATTGGAGCTGATCGAGCCGGCTGATGCCGTCGCACGCTACCTGCCCGCCATGAAGCGGGAAGGCGCCGACGTGATCGTGGCGCTGACGCACCTGCCGATCTCGGCCGACCGCGCGCTGGCCGAGCGCTTTCCCGAAATCGACGTGATCGTCGGAGGGCACGAGCACTTCCCCATCACCGACGTGAGAGGCGGGACGCTCATCAGCAAGGCCGGCAGCGAAGCCCGCTACGTCGCCCGCATCGACGTCGACAAACGTGGAGCGGCGCCGGCAGACCGCTACTACGAGCTCATCCCGATCACCGCCGCAATTCCCGACGATCCCGCTGCGGCCGAGGTGATCGGCGATTGGGAAGCCCGTCTGGGCACCGAGCTCGATCTGCCGCTCGGATCGACGCGCGTCCCCCTCGACGCCGAAACGCTCCGGCTGCGGGCGCGGGAGACGAATCTCGGCAATCTGGTCGCCGACGCCATGCGCGCAGAAGCTCGAACCGACGCCGCCCTCGTCAACTCGGGCGGGATTCGCGGCGACCGGACCTATCCGGCCGGACAGCTGACCAGACGGCTGCTCCTGCAGATCCACCCTTTCAACAACGTGGTCTGCACCATCGAGGTCAGCGGGGACCTGTTGCGCCGGGCGCTCGAGCACGGAGTCGCGCGGCTTCCGCTGCCGGCGGGGGGCTTCCCGCAAGTCTCGGGACTGACGTTCCGCGTGGTCCAGTCGGCGCCGGCCGGCGAGCGCGTTCGCGACGTTCACGTCGGCGGCGAGCCGTTGCAGGCGCGGCGGACCTACACGCTGGCGCTGCCCGACTACCTGCTCGAGGGAGGCGACGGCTACGAAATGTTCGCGGGAAGCCGCACGATCGTCGATCCCGAGTCTGGCTGTCTCATCGTGACCGCGCTCGAGCGGGCGGTCGCGGGGAAAGAGGTCGCGCCGGCGATCGACGGACGCATCACGATCGAGCCTTGACGGTCCCGTTCGTGGTGCGCGCACCGCGGAAGGCACCGGCGGCCCGCGTCTTCATCCACCACCAATAGAGCCGGAACCCCAACAGACCACCGACGATGCCCGCGTAGAAATACGGATCGGACACGTCAGCCTTCACCAGCCAGTAGTAGTGGACCACGCCGGCGATCGCGGACGCATAGACGAGCCGGTGCAGCCTCTGCCAGCGCCGTCCGCCGAGCCGGCGGATCATCCCCGCGGTCGAGGTCACGGCCAGCGGCACCATCAGCGCGAGCGCGGTGAAGCCGATCGTGATGAAGGGCCGCTTGTAGATGTCCTCGGCGACCGAGGCCGTCAGGTTGGCGGCGGTGCTCCAGGCGAGGATGCCGTCGGGAAAATCGAGTCCGGCGAACCGGTCCGCGATCACGTACACCAGGAAGTGAAGCGCGCCGTAAAAGAAGGCGAAGAGGCCCGCCATGCGGCGGAAGCGGATGACGGCGTTCCAGCCGGTGACGCGCCGCAGCGGCGTGATCGCCAGCGTGATGCAGAGAAACCGGAGCGCCCACAGCCCGGTCTCGTTCGTGAGGTCGCTCAGCGGATTGGCGCTGAGGTTGCCGGTGAGGGCCGCCCACGTCAGCCACCCAGCGGGAAGCAGGGCCGCCGCGAAGGCGGCCGGCTTCAGGACGAAACGCAGGACCTGCTGCGAAGTCACAGGGCGATCAGTAGTTCTTCTTCAGATTCATGCCGGCATAGAGGCCCTGGACCTGGTCGGCGTAGCCGTTGAACATGAGCGTCTTACGTTTGAAGAACTCGCCGATCCGGCGCTCGCTCGCCTGGCTCCATCTGGGGTGATCCACATTCGGGTTCACGTTCGAGTAGAAGCCGTACTCCTGCGGATTCGACTCCTGCCAGCTGTTCATCGGCTGGCGCTCGACGAACCGGATGCGGACGATCGACTTGGCGCTCTTGAACCCGTACTTCCACGGTACGACGACGCGAATCGGCGCGCCGTTCTGCTTCGGCAACACCTCGCCGTACAGGCCGACGGCGAGAATCGTCAGCGGATGCATCGCTTCGTCCATGCGCAGCCCTTCGACGTAGGGCCACCGCAGCACCGGCTGGCGAACGCCTGGCATCTGGGTACTGTCCGCGAGCGTGTAGAACTCGATGAACTTGGCCTTGGATGTCGGTTGGGCTTTCTTGATCAGGTCCGACAGCGGGAAGCCGACCCAGGGAATGACCATCGACCAGGCTTCCACGCATCGCAGCCGGTAGATGCGCTCTTCGAGCGCCTGGCCCTTGAGCACGTCCTCCAGCCCGTACTTGCCCGTCCGCTCGCACTCGCCGTCGATCTGCACCGACCACGGATCGACCTTCAGCCGGCCGGCGGTCAGGGACGGGGAGTCCTTGTCGGTGCCGAACTCGTAGTAGTTGTTGTACGAGGTGATCTGGTCCCAGCTGTTGGGCTTTTCCTGTGACGGGGCCAGGCTCAGCGGGCTCGGCGACACGCCCTCGAGCTTTCGTCCGTGCGGCGCCGGCTGTCCAGCCGCGCTGAGCGAGCGGCCCATCGCCACCACGCCAGCGCCCGCGATCGCTGCCCCGCCAGCCGTGCGCAGGAACTCACGCCGGTTCAGATAGTGCCGCTGGTCCGTAATCTCCGAGCTGCGGATATCCGCCGCTTTCTTGATCAACATGAAGGGCTCCGTCCATTGGACGCCGGGCGCGTGGCGTCGGTTGCCGGACGGACCATTATATGTGGCGGTCCGGGCGGTCACCCGCCGCGACGCACCGCGGCCGCCAACCCGAACAGCGCCGCGCCCGCCACCAGCAGCTTGGCGCCGTCAGGGACGCCCGGCAGCAGACGAGCTGTCCGGGAGGCGAGGATCGGCGCGGGTACCGACACGACGTCGCTGGCAGGAACGAACAGGACCTCTCGAGGGGATGCGGCGCGTCGGCTGGCATCGAGCGACAACGCGAAGCCGACGGGGACGACGACGGCAGCAACGAGTGCTGCGAGAAGAAGAACGCGGACTCGTTTGCGCATTGCGGTCGAGTGCAGTTCAAGCGATGTGCCACGGCCCGGCAGCGACGACTGTCCGGAAACGTCCGCCATCGGCGGTATCCGGCAGAGACACCGGCAAGAGCGGCTGCCCGAGCGGAACGGGTTTTCTCAAACTGGGAGGGCCGCGGCCGAACGACGGTCCATGCTAGGCTGCCCACCATGGCCAACACGGACGATGGGCGACGGGGGAGCGAGGAGTACGCTCAGCTCCTCTCACTGGCCGCACACGAGTTTCGGACGCCAGCGTCGGTCGTCGGCGGATACCTGCGGATGCTGCAGGGCGACACCGAAGCGCCGTTGACCCCTCGCCAACGCAAGATGGTCGACGAGGCGGCGCGCTCCTGCGCGAGGCTCGTCGCGCTGGTCGGCGAGCTCAGCGAAGTGGGCAAGCTCGACGGGGGCTCGCTCGCCCTCGCATCCGACGCCTTCGACCTCTTCCCTTTGCTCGAAGAAGTGGCGAGGAACGTGCATGAGGGCGAGGATCGCAAGGTTCGGCTGCATGTGACCGGGGCCGGCCCCGCGCCGGTCACCGGAGATCGCGGCAGACTCAGCGCCGCGTTTGCGGCGATTTTTCGGGCCATTCTGCGGGAACAATCGGCGCAGACGACGGTCGTCGCCGACCGGCGTACGATCCGGAACAACGGGTCGGGCTCGGCGATTGTGGTCGTTGCCAGGGAAGGAACCGTACAACGCGCATACGACGCGTCACCTTCAGCGCTCGACGAAAAGCGCGGAGGGATTGGTTTGACACTGCCGATCGCGCGGCGGGTGATTGAACGACACGGGGGCCGCGTCTGGTCGCCGGTGCCCGAGAGCCCGGACGACCGCGCGCTGAAGAGCGCCATCCTCGTCTCCATACCACTGCGGGAGTGACTGTATTGAAGAAGCCGTTCATCTCGATCGTGGACGACGACTCGGGATTCGCCAACTACTTGCGGACGTTCCTTTCTCTCCGCGGCTACGAAACGCGTTCGTATACGCGCGGCGATGAAATCGTCGCGTCCATCAAGCAGGGCGACCCGCCGGACGTCGTCCTGCTGGACGTCATGATGCCCGGGATGAACGGACTCGAAACGCTGCGCGCGCTGAAGGCAGCGAAGCCCGATGTCCAGGTCATCATGCTGTCCGGTCGCGAGCAGGCCTCGACCATCGTCGAGGCGGTCAGGCTCGGAGCGGCCGACTACGTGGTCAAACCAGACGACCCCGAGGGCCTCGGCGAAATCGCGCTCGACTCCGCCATCAAGAGCGCCATCGAGAAGACCCGGCTCGTCTCCGAGATCACCGAGCTGCGCCGGCAGCTGAGCGACGACCAGGACCGCGCCTTCCTGTTCTGGGGCGACAGCCCCGAAATGCAGGCCATCGCGTCGGTGATCGAGCAGGTGGCGGACAGCGACGTGACCGTCCTCATCCGCGGCGAGAGCGGCGTGGGCAAGGAGCTCGTCGCGCGGGCGATCCACCAGCGATCGTCGCGCAAGGATCGACCGTTCGTGAAGGTCAACTGCGCGGCGCTGCCGGGCGAGCTCCTCGAGAGCGAGCTCTTCGGCCACGAGAAGGGCGCCTTCACGGGCGCCGCCACGACCCGCATCGGCAAGTTCGAGCAGGCCGACACGGGGACGATGTTCCTGGACGAGATCGGCGAGATGAAGGCGGCGCTCCAAGCCAAGCTGCTGCACGTGCTCCAGGACGGGCAGTTCACGAAACTGGGCAGCAACCGTCCGGTGAACGTCGACGTCCGGATCGTCGCCGCCACCAACCGCGACCTCGAGTCGATGATGCTGAACGGCGAGTTCCGCGAGGATCTCTACTACCGCTTGAAAGTCATCGAAGTCACGGTGCCGCCGCTGCGCGAACGGCGCAACGAAGTGCCGCACCTCACGCAGTTCTTCATCGACCGGTACGCCAGACGGTACAACCGCCCGGTGCGCCAGCTCTCCGACGAGCTGCAGCAGCGGTTCCTCACCTACGACTGGCCGGGGAACATCCGCGAGCTCGAGAACATGATCAAGCGGATCGTCATCCTCCAGGACGAGTCGCTCGTGCTCCGCGAGATGGCGCGCAATCCGCGCGCGGCCATGACGCTGGCGGGCGTCGGCTCCGGCGCGTCGATGAGGGCGGGCGCCGGCGCACCAGGCGCGTCCGGCATGGGCATGCCGGGTGGCGGTCCGGTGGAGGCAAGCGAAGAGCTCGAGCCCGTGGACGGCGACGGCAGCGTCGAGTCCGCCGGCGCCGTGACGGCGTCCAGCGGCGCGCGGCTCGCCGATGTCGCGAAGTCGGCCGCGCTCAAGGCCGAGCGGACGATCATCGAGGACACGCTGCACCAGGTGCATTGGAACCGTCGACGCGCGGCGGAGCAGCTCGGCGTCAGCTACAAGACGCTGCTCAACAAGATCAAGGAGTGCGGCATCAGCCGGCAATGACGCGGTGGATTGGCGTGAGAGCGGCGGCGGCCCTCGCGATCGCCACGATCGCCGCGCAGCCCGTTCACGCCGATACCGTCCAGCTCGCCCTCCGCGACGGCCGCGTTTCGCTGCAGGCCACCAACGCCTCGGCAGCCGAGATCTTCGAGGCCTGGGGCCGCGCCGGCGGCGTCTCGATTCTCAATGCCGACCGGCTCGCCTCCACACCGCTCACCCTCACGCTGAACGACGTCAGCGAAGAGCAGGCACTCGACGTCCTGCTGCGGTCCGTCGGCGGGTACCTGGCGCGGCGCCGGCCGAGTCGCGCGCCGGAGCAGTCGGTGTTCGACCGGATTGTGATCCTGCCGACGCCCGCAGGCACGCGGGCGCAGCCCGCGGCCTCCGCTCCCGGTGCGGGTCCGACGCCCTTCCCCGCGCCGCCCCGCCCCTTGGCCAACGGATCGCAAGGGGCCGACGAACCGGACGGTATTCCGCAAGGTCCAGGCGTCATGCGGCTGGTGGGCGCCGACGGGCAGCCGGTCGAGGACGACCAGGCGGGAGCGCCACCGCCGCCGCTCTCCTCTCCACCGGCCGATGGCGGCACGCCGCGAGTGCCGGCTCCGCCGCCGCCTCGTTCCGCAGCGCCGCTGCCTGCGCCGGACAGGGCTGGTACTCCGACGACGAGCGGGGCTGCACCTGCGCCGATCGGTTCGTCCGCCCCGGGAATGCCCGTTCCGGATCCGAACGGCGCGCCGGCGCCAGGAGGAAACCCCACGGCCCCTGGACGCCGCTGACCGGCGCAGCCGCGCATCGGGCTACGCCGCGGGCGTCTTGCGCGCGCGCGCCGGGCGGGTGGTCTTCACGGGGTTCGCGGCGTCCACGCGCACGAACGCGCCGTCGCGCGTCTTCAAGAGGAAGCCGGTCTCGACGAGATCGCCGAGCACCTTCGCACACAGTGCGGAGTCGAGCGACCAGAGCCGGCGTGCCTGAGCCTCGGTGATCCGGAGCCCGGGCATCTCGAGAAACTCCCCTCGAACGCGGCGCACGATGTCGTTGTGGAGTCGAACACGCGGTGTCTGCATGTCGAGCCCTCCTGCTGCCGATCGGGGCCACTATACGCCCGCCGCGGCGGCGATCGCCATGGCCGTACTCATACGCTAGTCATGCTCATACGCCACTCACGCGCCCGCTCGTCGCATGCTCGAGCGCGCGGCTCGTCCCTTCAGTCGGGTTGCCTCTCGCGCGAGTGCGACTCTCCCTCGGCGACGGGTCGAGCGCGTCGAATACGGCTGCGCTCGTCCACAGGATGCACTGTCGAATACAGCTGCGCTCGTCGACAGGAGTACTGTCGAATACGGCTGCGCTCGGCTGTTCGTGTGACGCGCCGCAGCCGAACGTTCGCGCGGCGCGAGTGCGCGCGTCGGACGTCGGCTTGCGGTAAAGCAATCCACTTTCTGAGCAGTCCTCTTCCCGCACGCGCGGTCCGTGTGCCCTTCCACTGAACGCGCCGCACTGTTTTCGCGCCTTCGTTTCCCGTTGTTCCAGCGTGATCGCATCACGTGGCATTGCCATTGCTCAACCGGAGGCCGTGCCCGTGCAGACTCAAGAGAGTCCAGACCGCACCCACGCTGATCGCCCCTCGCGCCCTCACATCCTCATCGTCGACGACGAAGAAGACATGCGCGCGTATCTCTGCGCGCTGCTCGACATGCGCGGGTACGACGCGACCGCCACGAGCTCCGCTGAAGAGGCGGTCCAGCGCTACGACGCGGAGCGGCCGGCCGCGGTGATCCTCGACGTGGTGATGCCCGGAGGCATGGATGGCCTCGCCGCGCTCGCGGCGTTCAAGCGCATCGATCGCGACGTGCCCGTGATCCTGCTTTCCGGCCACGGCCGCACGGCAACCGTCGTTCAGGCCATGAAGCTCGGCGCGTCCGACTTCGTCAGCAAGCCGTTCGAGGAGGCCGAGCTCACCGTCCCGCTCGAGCACGCGTTGCGCCATCGGCGGCACGCACGCGAGCTGGCGAGCCTCCGTGAAGAGCTGCAGGCACAGCCGCGGCACCAGATGCTCTTCGGCAGCGGAGAGCGGATGGCGGACGTGCAGGAGCTGATCGCGCGTGTCGCCGACACCGACGTCACGGTGCTCATTCGCGGTGAGAGCGGCACGGGCAAGGAGCTCGTCGCGCGCGCCGTGTGCGCATCGTCTGGGCGGCGCGACAAGCCGTTCGTGAAGGTCAACTGCGCCGCGCTGCCCACCGAGCTGCTCGAATCCGAGCTGTTCGGCTTCGAGCGCGGGGCCTTCACGGGCGCGATGCAGCACAAGCCTGGCAAGTTCGAGTTCGCCAACCACGGAACGATGTTTCTCGACGAGATCGGCGAGATGAGCGTTCCGCTGCAGGCCAAGCTGCTGCAGGTGCTGCAGGACGGCGAGTTCTCGCGTCTCGGCGGCAAGCACGACGTGCGCGTCGACGTACGGCTGGTTGCCGCCACGAACCGCGATCTCGAGCACGCGGTCGCCGCCGGTCTCTTCCGGGAGGACCTCTTCTTCCGCTTGAACGTGGTGTCGATCACGCTGCCCGCCCTCCGCGAACGGCGCGAGGACATTCCCCTGTTGGTCGACTACTTCCTGAAGAAGTACTCCGTTCAATACAACAAGCCGTACACCGAGCTCGGCGCCGAGGTGCTGCAGCTCTTCATGGAGCACGAGTGGCCTGGCAACATCCGCGAGCTCGAAAACCTGATCAAGCGTGCAGTCGTGCTGGGCACCGACGCCATGATCCGGCGCGAGCTCACGCACAGCATGGCCCTGGCTGCACATCACCGGGCACTCGCCGCCGCGGCCGCCGCACCAGCGGCATCACCTGCGGCACCGGACAGGCCTGGCACCGGCGATGCGTCCGCCGGCGCGAAGAGCGGGTCCGGACGGCCGACGCCCACCGAGCTCGCCGCCGCGGCCGCCGACGCCGGCAACTACTCGCTGAAGGACGTCTCGCGCGAGGCGGCGCGCCAGGCCGAGCGCGAGCTGATTTCGCGGATGCTGCAGCAGACGCGCTGGAATCGCAAGGAGACGGCGGAGATCCTCGGCATCAGCTACAAGGCCCTCCTCTACAAGATCAAAGAGAACGGACTCGACAAGGCGTCGTAGCACACATGACGGGTAGTTCTTTCTACGAAGAGGGCTCGCGTCTCCTCACACCTGGCGCGTTCGAGTTCGTGCTGGACAGCGAGCTGAAGCGCGCGGTGCGTTCCCAGAGCTTCCTCACGCTGGTCACCTTCGAGGCCAGCCGCGAATGGGAGGGCATGATGGTGACGGCCGACGACGGCACGCTGCAGGAACTGTCGCAGGTGGTGAAGCGCGAAGTGCGCGACACCGACGTGCTCGGACATTCCGACAAGGGCACGCTGTCGCTCCTGCTGCTGGACGCCGACTTCGAGCACTCCAAGCGCGTGATCGACCGCCTCGTCGCGCGCATCGACAGCTACGAGTTCTCCACGCCGCTGCGCATCGCCATCGGCGCCGCCTGTTACCCGACCCACGCGGTCGACGCGGAATCGTTGAAGCGCCAGGCACTCGCCCGGCCCATCGCGAACTGGCGCGGCGGCACGCGGCCGCCGATCCAGGACCGCCCATCCTCCGACCAGAGCTGAACGAGGGAGCCATGACCTACACCATCACCTCCGCGCGCCTCGCTCGCGCACTTGCCGCCGCCGCTCTCATCGCGCTGCCATCAACCGCGCAGGCGCAGGGCGTGCCGATCGACGCCCTGCGTCCGGCTGTCCCTGCGTCGTCTCCATCGGCGCTCTCCTCGCCGGCCCCCACGCCGCGTCCAGCGGCGGATCGCGCCAGGCTGCCCCAGGGGTCCATTCCGGACGAGTATCGCCTCCAGCCGGGCGACAAGCTGCGCGTCGAGGTCTACAAGGACGCGCAAGTGTCGCAGTCGGTGCAGATCCGTCCCGACGGGAAGATCACGCTGCCGCTCATCGGCGACGTCGACGCGCAGGGCATCACCCCGCTCGAGCTGCGCGAACGCGTCACGTCTGCGCTCCGCGACTACATGAACAACCCGGTCGTGACGGTGATTGTCGTGGAAGGCACCGCGCCGATCGCGTACGTGCTCGGCGAAGTGAATCGTCCGGGACCGGTCACGCTGCAGAACGAAATGACCGTGCTCCAGGCGATCGCCCTCGCGGGCGGACTGAAGGACTTCGCCAACCAGAAGAAGATCCGGATCCTGCGGAAGGACGATTCGGGCACGACGGCCATTCCCTTCAACTACAAGGACGCGATCAAGGGAGAGAGCAGCTCCGAGATCGCGCTCATGCCAGGCGACACGGTCGTAGTCCCTGACTAGCAAGACTCCGATGGTGACGAGGACGCCGATGCGTACCGTGCCCGTCGTAACCGCGCTGCTGCTCGCCTGCGCCACGCCCCCTGCCGCAGCCCAGCAGGCGGATCCGTCGCTGTCGTTCCCGCGGCAGCCGGTCGGCTGGAGCTTCACGCCACGGCTCGCGACGGGCGCCGCGTGGGACGACAACGTGCTCATCGCGGGCGGCTCGGACGCCCTGGCCGCAGACCTGAATACCGCCGTCGAGCCCGGCGCGAGCCTGGACTTCATCGGCAAGCGTTCGTCGTTCAGCGCGAGCTATCGCGGATCGGCGCAGATGTACCGGGACTTCAACGCGCTGAACAACTACGCGCAGCGGCTCAACGTCTCGGCGCGGAGGCGGCTGTCGGCCAAGACGATCCTCTTCGGCCAGCAGTCGTATTCGGCCATGCCGACCACCGAGCTGCCCGCGTTCGTCGGCATTCCGTTCAGGCGGATCGGCGCGCGCATCGCCGACTTTCGCGGCGGGGTCGAGTCGATGCCGACCAAACGCGTGTCGTTCTCGCTCTCGTACAACTTCCAGTGGATCGACTTCAACAAGGACCCCGTGCTCGGGGTGGCGCTGCTCGGCGGACATGCGAACGGCGGCACGGCCGGTCTGCGCTACCACGTCACCGCGCACACGTCGCTCACGACCGACTACAACGTGCAGCGCGCGAGCATCGTCACGGGCGGCCGCTTCACGCTGCAGACCGGGTGGGCGGGGCTCGAGCACCAGTTCTCGGAGACCGCCCGCGCGTATGGGTCGCTCGGCGTGGCCCGGGTCGATGCGGTCGATGCAGGCAGCAGCAAGACGGCGCCGGCCTGGCGCGCGGGCTTCTCGCAGCGCATCGAGTCGGCCGTGCTCGACATCATCTATGGCCGGTCCTTCGTCCCGTCCTACGGCGGCGGAGGCACGCTCTCCAACCAAGAGCTCACCGGCCATCTGCGCATTCCGATCGCACGCCGCGCGTATACGGAAGGCGTCGTCTCGTGGCGATCGAATCAGCCGCTCGCGGCGGCGTTCCAGTCGCTGACGTCCGTGTGGGTCGGCGCCACCGTCGGGTACGTCCTGCAGCCGTGGGCCCGGGTCGAGGCGTTCTACGGCAGCACGCACCAGAGCATCGACCGTCCCGGCGGGCAGCTGGATCGCCACCGGGTGGGCATCCAGGTGATCACCGCCAAACCGATGAGGATCCGCTGATGGAAGAAACCCCTCGCATCCACGCCCTGGACTACCTCCACGTCTTTCGCCGCCGGAAGTGGTGGCTGACGATCCCGATCCTGAGCGCGATTGTGATTGGCGTCGTGCTCGTGCGCGTGCTGCCCAAGGAGTACCGCGCGACGGCCACGCTGGCGGTCGAGGCGCCGCTCGTGTCGCCAAACCTCGTGGGCCAGACGCCGCAGCTCGACAATCAGGAGCGGCTGCGCGCGCTCAGCCAGCAGCTGCTCAGCACGGCGATGCTCGCGCGCGTCATCCAGGAAGAAGGCCTGGGCAACGCGAGCGACGAACGCCTCGTGTCGCGCGTGCGGGAGGCGATCGACGTCACCGTGCCGGATCCGGTCGCCAACGTGAACGAGCCGCGCCGGCTGGACGCGTTCGTCGTGTCGTACGGCGACCCCGACCCGGATCGGGCGCAGCGGGTGGCCAACCGGCTCGTCACGGTGTTCGTCGACGAGAACTCGAAGCGCCGCACCGCGACCGCGGAGGGGACGGCGGCGTTCATCGAGGAGCAACTGAAGACGAGCCAGGGCCGCCTCGGTGAGCTCGAGGCACGGCTGCGCGTCGCCAAGGAGTCCTACATGGGACAGCTTCCCGAGCAGACGCAGGCGAACCTCTCGACGCTGTCCGGGCTGCGGCAGCAGCTCGAGTCGAACGCGACCGCGCTGCGCGGCGAGCAGGATCGGCTCTCGATGGTCGAGCGCCAGCTCGAAGGCCTCCGCCAGGGCAGCGCGGATGCCAGTCTCGTGACGGGCGGAGGCGGTGGTCCGGCGGAGTCGCCCGAGAGCCGCGCCGTCTCGCTGCAGCGGGAGCTCGCGGCCGCGCGCGCAACGTATACGGATCGCCACCCCGAGGTGCAGCGCCTCGAAGAGGAGCTGCGCGCCGCGCGCCGCGACGCCGAGGCCGCCAGCCGCCGGCCCGAATCGGACCGCCTCTCGACTCTGACGGTGGATCCGGGATACCGGCAGCTCGTGGCCGACCGGGAGCTGTCACGTCTGCGCATCCGCGACCTGCAGCGATCCGAGAGCGATCTGCGCCGGCAAATCGGCGTCTATCAGGCCCGCGTCGAGTCGGCGCCCCGCGTCGAGCAGCAGCTGGCGGCTCTCCAGCGCGACTACGACCTCGAGCGCCAGCAGTACTCCGAGCTCTCGTCCAAGCTCCACGCGGCGACCATCGCCGAGAACGTCGAGCGCAACCGCAGCGGCGAACAGTTCACCGTGCTCTACCCCGCGCGGCGCCCCTCCTTCCCGACCAAGCCCGTCCCATGGCGCGTGATGCTCATCGCCATCGCGGCCGGCATCTGCGTCGGCGCCGGCGCGACGGTCGGGCGCGAATATCTGGACCGCTCGGTCCACGACGCGCGCGATCTCCGCGAGGAGTTCCAGCTGCCCGTTCTTGGGGAAGTGACGCGCATCCAGCCCGTGTAACGGAGGAGACACGACCATGAGCCGAATTCAGCAGATTCTCGACAAGGCCGAACGGGACGGATCGGTCCGGCGGCTGCGCGCCGATGCGACCTTCGCTGCCGGCCTGGGTCCCGACACGGCCGGCGCGCCGAATGGACCGATCGGTTCGCCGCTCATGACCGCTGAACCCGCCGCGCACGTCGCCGGTGCCGGTTCGGCCCAGCCGCGCTTCACCACGGCGCGGGTGGTGACCGGCGTCAGGCTCGATCCGCGTCTCGTTACCGCCGCGTTCGCCGACGGCGTGGCGACGGAGCAGTACCGTGCCCTTCGCACGCGCATTCTGCACGCCGATCCCATTTCACCCGTCAACGTCGTGCTGGTGACGAGCCCGGGCCGGGGCGAGGGCAAGACGCTCACGGCTGCGAACCTGGGCCTCGCCATGGCGCAGGAGTGGCAGCGGCGCGTCTGCGTCATCGACGCGGACCTGCGCCATCCGCAGATGCAGCGGATCTTCGGACTGCCGGACGGGCCCGGGCTATGCGACGTGCTCACGGGGCACGCGTCGCTGGACGAAGCGCTCGTCACGCTGGAGGACCATCAGCTCACCGTCCTTCCGGCCGGTAACCTGCCGGCGGCGCGACCCGCCGAGCTCCTCGGCACCGGAGCGATGCGGCGCACGCTGGACACGCTCAGGAGCCAGTTCGATCGCCTGGTTGTCGACACGGCGCCGGCCCTGCCGCTCGCCGACGTCAGCGTGCTCGCGCCTCTCGTGGATCGCGTGCTCCTCGTCGTGCGCGCCGGCATCACCGGCAAGCCATCCATCCACGACGCCGTGTCGTCGATCGACCGGGCCAAGCTGCTCGGGCTGGTCCTGAACGAGGCGGTCTGATCGGACACGCCTGGACCATGCAGCTGTTCAACCGCCACGTATCGGGCCGAGGGCTCACCGTCTTCGGATTCGAGACCGTGCTCATCACGGGCGCGATCCTCGTGGCCGCGCAGTGGCACGGCGCGTTCGAGACCGCGGTCGGCGGCATCTGGCGCGTCGTCCTGATCACCGGTCTCTGCGAGCTGTGCTTCTACTACAACGATCTGTACGACCTCACGATCGTGCACTCGAAGTCCGAGCTCGCCGTGCGCATCCTCCAGGGTGCGGGCGCGGCGGCGATCGTGCTCGCGATCGTCAGCACCCTCGCTCCCTCGACGGTGCTCGGGAACGGCACGGCGCTGACCGCGCTCGGGCTCCTGCTCGTCGCCGTGCCGGCGTGGCGCCTGGCCTTCGACGGCGTGACGCGCGACCCGCACATGGAGGAGCGGGTGCTGATCCTCGGCACCGGTCCCACCGCGCGCAGCGTGGCGACGCTGATTGCCGCGCAATACGACTTCGGCTATCGCGTGGTCGGCTTCGTCGAAGACGGCAGCACGCGCGGCACCGCCGGCGACGGCGAAGGCTTCGGCCCCGCGGCCGACGCGCAGGTCGGACGGGACGATGCGACCGGCGACAGCCTCGGGCGGGCCGGTGATCTGCCGACGCTCATTCGCACCCATCAGGTCGATCGGATCGTCGTCAGCCTGGGAGATCGCCGGGGCCGCATGCCGATCCACGAGCTGCTCCAGGCCAAGCTGTCCGGCGTCCGGGTCGAGGACGCGGCGACGACCTATGAGCGGCTGACAGGAAAGATTCTGATCGACGAGATCAAGCCGAGTTGGCTGATCTTCTCCGACGGGTTCCGCGCGTCGCGTCTCACGCGGGCGATCAAGCGCGTGCTCGATCTCGTGCTCGCCGCCGTCGGCGTCTTCGCGGCCGCGCCGCTGATGCTGCTCACGGCGTTCGCTGTGCGGCTCGAATCGCCCGGGCCGGTCCTCTACAGGCAGGAGCGCGTCGGCGAGGCGGGGCGGATCTTCACGCTGTGCAAGTTCCGCTCGATGCGGGCCGATGCCGAGAACGGGACGCCCATCTGGGCCACCGACGGCGACCAGCGCGTGACGCGCGTCGGCCGGTTCATCCGCGCCACCCGCCTCGACGAGCTGCCGCAACTCTGGAACGTCCTGCGCGGAGACATGAGCTTCGTCGGCCCGAGGCCGGAGCGCCCGTTCTTCGTCGAGCAGCTCGCCGCCTCCATCCCGTTCTACATGGAGCGGCACGCCGTCAAACCGGGCCTGACCGGCTGGGCGCAGGTGAAGTACCGCTACGGCTCCTCCGTCGAGGACGCCATGGAGAAACTGCGATACGACCTCTACTACATCAAGCATCTCTCGATCGTCTTCGACTTGACGATCGTGATGGACACCGTCAAGGTGATCCTCTCCGGGAAGGGCGCGAAGTGACGCCGGCGGACGACTCGGGACTTCCAGCCCGCGCCCCGCAGGACGGCACGGCCGTCGTCGCGCGCAACCTCTCGACGCGCTATCTCGCGATCGTCACGGACGCCGCGCTCGGCGTCCTGATCCTGCCGTTCAACGTGGCCCACCTCGGGACCTCCGCATACGGCCTCTGGGTCCTCGCGGCGTCGATCACCGCGTATTTCTCCCTGCTCGACCTCGGATACGGCGGAGCGATCGTCAAGTTCGTCGCCCAGTACCGGGCGCGCCGCGACGGCCGCGCGCTCAACGAGGTCGTCAGCACGCTCTTCTTCGTCTTCCTCGGCGTGGCCTCGGTCATGTACATCGCGGCGGTCATCATCTCGGCGGTGATCGACGATGTGTTCCGTCTGGCGCCGGACCAGGTCGGCACCGCACGTCTCGTACTGCTCATCGTGAGCATCAACGTCGCGGCCAGCACGGCCTTCAGCGTCTTCGGCGGCGTGATCAACGGGTTCCAGCGCTACGACCTGAACAACATCGTCGGGACCGTAAGCAGCGTGGCCACAGCTGCGGTGAACGTCGCCGTGCTCCTGCTCGGCTACGGCCTCGTGGAGCTGGTCGCGGCGATGACCGCGGTGCGCGTGCTGACGCTCTGGGTGTATCGCGCCAACGCGTATCGCGTGTTTCCAGGACTGCGGATCCGCCCCAGCCTCTTCCGGCGCGCGCGGCTGCGCGAAGTCACTGGATTCAGCGTGCACATCGCCGTGATCGACTGGGCCAACAAGCTGAACTACTCGATCGACGCGCTCGTCGTCGGCGCCTTCCTCGGCACGACGGCCGTCGCGATCTGGGCCATCGCCCAGCGGCTCGCCGAAGTGGCGCAGCGGCTGGCCAACCAGCTGAACGAGATTCTCTTCCCGGCGGTCGTCGAAAACGACGCGACCGCGCAGATCGAACGGCTGCGGCGCATCTACCTCGAAGGCACCAAGCTGTCGCTGGCGACCGTGGTCCCGCTGGCCGGCACGATGGGCCTCATGGCCGGGCCGCTGGTGCTGGCCTGGGTCGGACCGGAGTTCTCGGACAGCATCCCCGTGCTGCAGCTGCTCTCGCTGGTCGTGCTGGTTCGCGTCGGGAACGCAACCGGCACGACGCTCTTGAAAGGCGCCGGCTCCCACCGCACCGTCGCGGCCGCCAGCTTCGCGACGGCCCTGTGCAACGTGGCGCTCAGCGTCGCGTTGGTGCGGCCGGTGGGATTGAAGGGCGTGGCGATCGGGACACTCGCGCCCGTCGCCGTGACCAGCGCCGCCGTGATCTTTCCCCTCGCGTGCCGCCGTGTCGGGCTGCCCCTGACTCGCGCCGCCGCGCACGCGCTCTGGCCTTCGGTCTGGCCGGCGCTGATCATGAGCGGTTTCCTGCTCGCCACTCGCGACCTCGTGCCGCCGTCGCTTCCCGCGGTCGCAGCGGAATGCATCGCCTCCGGTGCCGTGTACGCCTCGACGTTCGTGCTCTTCAGCCTGAGCCGGACGGAGCGCCGGTTCTACCTCGCGAAGCTCGCACAGCTGCTGCGCGTCGCGCGGCCGATGCCCGCCGGAGGGTCGCTGTGAGGGCCGTCGTGCTCGCGGCCGGGCGGGGTGGACGTCTCGAAGGCGTGATCGGCGATCGTCCGAAGTGCCTGGCGCGCGTCGGCGACAAGACGCTGCTCCAGCGTCAGATTGCGGCCATCCGGGCCGCCGGCATCGATCGCGTCACCGTCGTCGCCGGATACCGCGCCGACGAGGTGCGGCGCGCGTGTCCCAAGGACGTGGACATCGTGCAGAACACGCGGTACGCCGGGACCAACTCGCTCTACTCGCTCTGGCTCGCCCGCGACCTGCTGCGCGACGGCTTCCTGGTCCTGAACTGCGACGTGCTCTTCCCCGACCGGATGCTCGACGACCTGCTGACCGCTCGATACGAAGACGCGCTGCTGGTGGCGATGCGGCACGATGCCGGCCCCTACGGCGAGGAGGAAATGAAAGTGCGGATCCGCCGCGGCCTGGTCACCGCCATCTCCAAGACGCTCGGCGACGAGGATGCGGATGCCGAGAACATCGGGATCGCGCGCTTCGGCCCCGGGGGCGCGTGCGCCCTGCTGGCGCACATGGACCGCATCGTGTCGGCTGGCGCCGTTCGCGAGTGGCTGCCGCGCGCATTCGGCGCGTTCTGCGCGACCCGGCCGCTGCACGCCGTCGACAGCCGAGGCTTTCCGTGGATCGAAATCGACTTCCCCGACGACTACTGGCGCGCGTGCAGCGACGTGTTGCCCGCTATTGAACGCGCCGACGCCATCCGGGTGGATTCCGCCGCGACGGCCGCGGCGCGATCCGGGAGAACGCTCCGTCATGTATGAACGCTTCTACAACCTCCGCGAGCGCCCGTTCTCGCTGAGCCCCGATCCGGACTATCTCTACCCGAGCCGCGTGCACAAGGAGGCGCTGAGCTACCTGCGATACGGCATCGAAGGCCACGCCGGCTTCATTGTCGTGACCGGCGAGATCGGATCCGGCAAGACCACGCTGCTGCAGACCGCGCTGCGAGGGCTCGACCACCGCACCTCCGTCTCCCGCATCGTCAACACCATGCTCGATGCGCGGGAGCTGATCGAGGCGGTGATGCTCGACTTCGGCATCGACCCGGGCGCCGATCGCAGCAAGCCGCTGCTGTTGCGGGACCTGGCCCGCTACCTGGTCGAGCAGCGCGGCGCCGGCCGGCTCGCCCTCCTCGTGATCGACGAGGCGCAGAACCTGAGCCTCGCGGCGCTCGAGGAAGTCCGCATGCTCTCCAACCTGGAAACGGAGAAGTCGAAGCTCATTCAGATCGCGCTGGTCGGCCAGCCGAGCCTGCGCGAGGTGCTGAATCGTCCCGAGCTCGAGCAGCTTCGGCAGCGCGTGACGGTGAGCTATCACCTCCAGGCGCTCGATACCGCCGAAACCGCCGCCTACGTCAACCACAGGCTGCGGCGCGCGGCCGTGGGTGCTCCCCTGGAGTTGTCGCGCGACGTCACCGATCTCATTCATCTGCACAGCCGCGGCATCCCGCGGAAGATCAACGTGATCGCCGACGCCGTGCTGCTGTTCGGGTACGGAGAGGAGCAGCGAACCATCGGCGTCGATCTGACGCAGGAGGCCATCGAGGAGCTCGAAGCCACCGGCGTCATCCAGGCGACCCCTCACGTGCCTGCAGGCCGGCCGGTGCAGACACCCCGTCTCGCCAGCGCGTCGCGGGAGGAGGAACTGCTCGCGCGCGAAGTGCGGTTGAACGAGCGAGAGCGGCAGATCTCGGAGCAGCAGCGCGTGCTCAACGAGGAGTATCGGCTGCTGCGGCTTCGCGCGGAGCGTCCCGGGGTGGACTCACAGCGGCAGACGGACTGGCCGTGGCCGCCTGCGCCGTCCGATGCTCCAGGCACTGGGGCGCCTTCAACGGCGACCAGGGCGCCCGCGTCCGCTCCCGCGGCTCCGCCGCGCGCGGCAGCCGCACCTGGGCGGAGCCACGTGCCGCAGGCGCGGCCGCCCGCCCCGCCAGCACGCCCGTCCGCCGGCCCCGTTCGCACGGCCGGCGCCCAGGCGGGAGCAGCCCCCGCGCCTTCGCGTGCGTCCGCAGGTGGCGCGCGAGCACCGCAGACGAAGACCGCGGCGCGAAGCGATACGCGGCCCCAGCCGGCGGCTGCGGCACGTCCGGGACAACGACAGCCCATCGCGATCGCCGCGCCGGACCGGCCCTCGTCGATGTTCGCCGCGCCGTACCGGTCGCCAGGCATCTGGGGCAGGCTGCGCCGGACGCTGTTCGGCGAATCCAAACCTGTGTTCGAGGACTAGGAGGTCCGTCGCTCATGTCGTCTCTCTCTCTCGAGTTGCGCCGCCGTATAGAGGCGCGCACCGCACGCGTTGGCGTCGTCGGTCTCGGCTATGTGGGTCTGCCGCTTGCGGTCGAGCTCGCGCGTGCCGGATTCGTCGCGACTGGCATCGATCTCGACCCGCAGAAAGTCGCGGCCATCAATCGAGGCGAGTCCTACATCCCGGACGTCCCTTCGGACGTCGTTCGATCGCTCGTCGACCAAGGACGGCTGAGCGCGACGAGCAGCTACGACGCGGTGTCGACGCTCGACACCGTGAACATCTGC
The DNA here is from genome assembly GCA_050183995.1 of Vicinamibacterales bacterium. GTDB lineage: Bacteria > Acidobacteriota > Vicinamibacteria > Vicinamibacterales > CAVVIG01 > CAVVIG01. Next base: position 27,531 of record JBFXAT010000007.1, on the reverse strand, counting down.
GTGCCGACGCCCTTGCGCAAGACCAAGGACCCGGACATGTCGTTTGTGGCCTCCGCGGTCGAGGCCATCGCCGAGCGTCTGCATCCGGGGATGCTGATCGTGCTCGAGTCGACGACCTATCCCGGGACGACCGAGGAACTGATGCAGCCTCGCCTGGCGCGAACCGGGCTCGAAGTGGGCTCCGACTTCTTCCTCGCGTTCTCGCCCGAGCGCGTGGACCCGGGCAACCCCACGTTCCAGACGCACAACGTGCCGAAGGTCGTGGGCGGCGTCACCCGGGCATGCAGCGAACTGGCGGGCGCGCTCTACGCGACGGCCATTCAGACCGTCGTTCCGGTCAGCTCGCCGCGCGTCGCCGAGATGGTCAAGCTGCTGGAGAACACGTTCCGCGCCGTGAACATCGGCCTGGTCAACGAAATCGCGTTGATGTGCGACAAGCTCGCGATCGACGTCTGGGAAGTCGTCGACGCCGCGAAGACCAAGCCGTTCGGGTTCCTCCCCTTCTATCCCGGTCCTGGTCTGGGCGGCCACTGCATCCCGATCGATCCCTTCTATCTCTCCTGGAAGGCCAAGCAGACCGGATTCGAAGCACGGTTCATCGAGCTCGCCGGGCAGGTGAACAGCTCCATGCCCGAAGCGGTCGTGCACAAGATCGTCGACGCGCTCAACGCCCATCGCAAGCCGCTCAACGGCTCGCGCGTGCTCGTTGCGGGGGTCGCGTACAAGCGTGACATCGACGACATCCGCGAGTCGCCGTCACTCGACGTCATGGGGATCCTCGCGCAGAAGGGCGCGCTGGTCTCCTACAGCGACCCCTACGTGCCGGCGCTGCCCGCGAGGGCGTGGGGCGGTGGAACGGACCTCACCTCGACGCCGCTGGGCCCGCAGGCCCTCTCGGACATCGACTGTGTCGCCATCCTGACCGATCACTCGTCGGTCGACTACGCCTCCCTGGCCGCGCAGGCACGGCTCGTCGTCGACGCGCGCAACGCCGTCAAGCAGCCGCATTCGCACGTGTTCCGTCTCGGCGCCCCACCGGCGGCGGCGCAGGCGGGTACGGAGACGCGCGTTGCGACCCAGGCCGCGGCTGCGGAGGAGGTGGCCTGAGATCATGCGCGCCGCGTTCTGGTGGTCCGCGCTCTTCATCGCCTACGTGTACGTGGGCTACCCGGTGCTGCTCGCGGTCTGGGCCCGGCTGCACCGCCGCCTCCGGCGCCCAGGCGACCCGGGCTGGCGCGAACGCGAGTCGGGTGCGAGAGCCCGCAGGAACGTGTCCGCGCCGGCCCGCGCGCCACGCGTCTCCATACTCGTCGCCGCCCGCAACGAGGCGCGGCGGCTGCCGGCCCGAGTGCAGAACCTCCTCACCTTGAACTATCCCGCCGACCGCCGCGAAGTGATCGTGGTGTCCGACGGATCGACCGATCACACCGAAGCGGCGCTCGCGCCGTTCGGCGACGCGATCAGGCTCGTGACCATCCGCCCATCGGGGAAGGCGCTCGCGCTCAACGCGGGTGTGGCGCAGGCGACCGGTGACATCCTCGTTTTCGCGGACGCGCGACAGAGCTTCGCCGCCGACGCCCTTCGCGCCCTGGTCGCACCATTCGCCGATCCGGGCGTGGGAGGCGTCAGCGGAGAGCTGGTTCTCGGCTCCGAGCCCGATGGCGGCCGTCGCTCGCGGCGCAACCGCCGATCGGGACATCCGGCCGGACGGCGACGGCCAGGCAGCCGCGGCACGGCGGGCGATTTCGAGCGGCGCGATCACCAGCGGCGCGTGAGCGAGCGGCGGGCCGATGGACGGTCGGCCGTCGGCGACGGAGTCGGCTTCTACTGGCGCTACGAGAAGCGGCTGCGCCGGCTGGAGAGCGAGGTCGGGTCGATGCTCGGCGCGACCGGCGCCATCTACGCCTTGCGCCGGGGCCTCTGGCGGCCGCTGCCGCCCGGCACGATTCTCGATGACGTGCTCGCACCGATGCGGGCGGTGCTGGCCGGCAGCCGCGTCGTCTTCGAGCCTGCCGCGCAGGCATTCGATCGGACCGCACCGGACGCGCGCAGCGAGAGCCGGCGCAAGATCCGCACGCTTGCGGGGAACGTCCAGATCCTCTGGTTCGAGCCGCGGCTCCTGCTCCCGGTCGCCAATCCGGTGTGGCTGCAGTACACGTCGCACAAGGTCTTCCGCCTGCTGGTGCCCTACGCCCTGATGGCGCTGTTCGCGTCGAGCATCACGCTCGCCGAGACAGGCCCTCTCTACGCAGCGGCGCTGTTCGGCCAGTGCGCCTTCTACCTTCAGGGTGGCTACGGCGCGTGGCTCGAGCACTGGCAGCAGGTCGGACCGCCGTCCCCGTCGCTCGTCCAGCGCGCGGGAAAAGTGGCGTTCACCATCGCGGTCATGAACGTTTCGGCTGTCGCCGGCGTCGGCGCGGCCATCTTCGGCAGAAAGGTCTGGCGATGAGCACCGGCACCCAGGAGCGTCTTGCGTTCAACTTCGGCGGTGGCAGCGTGCCTTCGCGCCGCGCAGTCGAGGCGGCGATCGCGCGCGAGAACACGCCGACGTTCGCGACGTCCACGTTCGCCGAGCCGCGAGAATGGGGCTATGCGGGTCTGCTGGCGTTCACAGCCGTCCTGATGACGCGGCCGCAGGACACGCTGCCGTTCCTCAATCCGCTGCACCTCGCGGAGGTCTGCGCCATCGTCGGCATCGCGCCGATGATCCTGCACCGCTTCGCGCAACGGCGCCCGGCCTTCCACGTCACGCCGGAAACCGTCGGCCTGCTGGCGCTGGGGGTCGCGGTTCTCGTGAGCATCCCGTTTTCGATCTGGCCGGGCGGATCGTTCGGCATGTTCACGGACACCTATCTGAAGCTGCTCATCATCTTCGTCCTGATGATGAACACGCTCACGACACCGCGGCGCCTCGAGCAGATCACGTGGCTCATCGTCGTCTGCTGCGGCGTGATCGCGGCGCGGTCGGTTTTCGATTACGCGCGCGGCGTCAATCTCGTCGAAGGGAATCGTCTCGCGGGTCCGGTCGGCGGCATCTTCGGCAATCCCAACGACCTCGCGATGAACATGGTCACCTTCTTTCCGGCAGCCGCCGTCCTGGCCGTGTCGCGGCGCTATTCGAACACGCGGCGATTGACCGCCGCGGTCCTCGCGGGCCTGATGCTGGCGACGGTGGTCTTCACGAAGTCGCGCGGCGGCTTCCTCGGCCTGGCCGCCGTCCTGCTCGTCCTCATGTTCCTCGGCTCGAAGGTGCGACGAGGCTTCGGCCTGGCCGCCGTCGCCGTGGTGCTGAGCGCCACGCCGTTCCTGCCGGCCACGTTCTGGGAGCGGATGGCCAGCATCGTCGACGACCGGAAGGACAAGCAGGAATTCACGGGCACGCGAGAAGCGCGGTGGACGGTCATGAAGGAGGGCCTGCAGGCGTTCGCCGATCGCCCGCTCGCGGGTGTCGGGGCGGGCCAATTCCAGAACTACAACCCGCCTGGACGGCTGGAGCGCTGGCGGGAGACGCACAACGCCCCGATTCAGGTGGCGGCAGAGCTCGGGATCGGCGGCCTCGCTGCCTTCCTGTTCCTCGTCATCCGGGCCGGGTTCGGCGCGAGAACCACCAGGAAGCTGCTGTCGAGGCATGGGCGAGGGCGGCCGGACGTCCTCGCGCCGGTGATGTCGGACGACGATCGCCGATCGATGTACGCGCTCTCGGTGGCGATGACCGCCGGGTTCGCCGGCTGGCTCGTCTGCTCGCTCTTCGCGTCGGTCGCCTACAACTGGACCTTCTACTACCTGCTCGCGCTGATCGTGGCGGCGAGGGAAATGACACGGGCGCGCATGCGGGCGGGACGCGCCTTGATTGCCGATTCTGGGAAACCGGTTTCCGTTCCCACCACCGGCACGCCCCGATATGCGGCGCCGGGCGCGGCGTGAGCCGGGCATTCGGGTTGCTCGCGAACGGATCAGCTGATCGCGGCCGAGCTGAATGATGCCTGCTGTGAGCGTCATCGTGCCGACCCTTGATTCGGGGCGGACCGTCATCCAGGCGCTGGAGTCGGTCGTCGCGCAGACCTGGCGCGACTTCGAGATCATCGTCGTCGACGCCGGGTCCGCCGATGACACGGCGGCGCGGGTCGAGCGGTTCGGCCACGCGGTCGTGTTCCGGTGTCTCGAGCCGGCGACGCGCGCGCAGCTCTTGAACGAGGCGATCTCGCTCGCCCGGGGCTCGACGGTCGCCTTCCTCGATCCGGCGGACCTGTGGATGCCGCGCAAGCTCGAGCGGCAGATGCGGTACCTCGCTTCGCACGTCGACGCGGGGCTCGTGTACGGCGACGTGACGCCGAGCCCGCGGCCGATGCGGCGCCTGCTCGAATCGAGCGACGCCCTCCCCGTCGGCGCAGCGGAAACGGCGCCCGCCCCCGTAGGGACGCTCGATCCGATCGTCGTGCAACCCGTGCTGTCGACGCTCTTGGTCCGCCGCACGCTGCTGGATGTCGACGGCCCGTTCCGGGAAGTCGACGACCGGGACTCGACCGAGCAGGACCTGTGGCGCCGCCTTGCCCGGCGTACGGCGGCGGGACACCTCGCACTCCCGCTCGCGATCGTCCGGACCCTGGACCGGGGAATCGCCGACGCACCGCCCGGGCAGCAGCGCGCACGCAATCTCCTGCACGACACGACCTTCCGTCGGCTGCGTTCCGCGGGCGTCGTGGCGTTCCACCGCGTGGACGACAGTCTCTGGCGCCGGCGGCGGACGCGGATGCGGATTCTCTTCGAGGCCGCGTCGCCGATGAGCCTGGCGGTGTTCGACCCGGTCTACCGGCAGCTCGTGCAGGATCCTCGGCTCGAGTTCTGGTTCACGAGCTGTGACCAATCCTGGGACGCGCGCGCGATCTTCGCCGCCGCGGGGATCACCGAACGGGTGATGCCCGCGGACAGGCTGCGGTGGGAGAAGTTCGACGCCTATCTCAATACCGATTTCTGGGACATGACATGGCTGCCGCGGCGCACGCGGCGCGTCCACCTCTTCCACGGCGTCGCAGGCAAGTACGGGCTGGATGCGCCGGTCCGCATCGCCCCTGTCGTGGCCACGTTCGATCGCCTGATGTTCCCCAACCGCGATCGGCTCCGCCGCTATGCCGAGGCCGGACTCGTCGACGGCGATTCCCCGCAGGCAGCGCTCATCGGGTACCCGAAGGTCGACTGTCTCGTCGACGGATCGCTCGACCGGAAGGCAATTCTGAACCGGCTGGGGCTGCGCGCCGACCTGCCGACGGTGCTGTACGCGCCGACGTGGTCTCCCTACTCATCGCTGAACGTGATGGGTCGCGACGTGATCGCCGCGCTCGGTCGTCTCGGCGTGAACCTGGTGGTGAAGCTGCACGATCGCTCCTACGACGCGACGACACGCGGATCGGGTGGCGTCGACTGGCGCCGGGCGATCGAAGAGCTCTGCCGTGAACATGGCGCGCACCTCGCGCGCGAAGCGGATGCATCGCCCTATCTCTTCGCGGCGGACGCGCTCGTCACCGATCACAGCTCGGTCGGCTTCGAGTTCATGCTGCTCGACCGTCCGATTGTGGTGATTCACTCGCCCGAGCTGATCGCCAGGGCGCGCGTGACGCCACAGAAGGTCGTCCAGCTGCAGAGCGCGGCCTTCGTGGCTCAGCGCGCTCGCGACGTCGCTCCGCTCGTTCGCTCCGCCTTCGAAGCGCCCGCCCATCACAGCACGGCGAGGCGTGGGATCGCGGACGAGCTCTTCTACTGTCCTGGATCCGCGACCGCCCGCGCGGTCGCCTGCCTGTACGAGCTCCTGAACCTGCCGGCGCCGGACACGACGCTCGTGCCGCGACGCGCGCAAGGTGGATCGATATGTGCTCCAGTGCCGCTCCACATCAGCTGACCGAGATGACTCGACATTCTTTGCGCCAGATGCGCCCGAGGCTCGTCCACATGTGCTCCTTCATTCGCCACCGATTGCACACACTGCCCCTGTTGATCGCCGTCGCCCTCGTGCACCTCCTCGCGGCCGCTCCGGCGCGGGCCGCGGACGAGGTGTACTTCTCGGCCGTTGACGACATCGCGGCGAAGCTCGTGCAGCGCATCAACGCCGAAACCGTGCGGATCGACATGTCCGCGTGGTACCTCACCGACAGCACGGTCTATCAGGCCCTGTTGAATCGACACAACGCCGGCGTGCCGATCCGGCTGATCGGCGACCGCGGCTCGATCTTCGAAATCGACGATCACACCAAGGACACCTTCTATCTCCTGGCGAACGCGGGCGTCCCGATCCGCCTCCGCTACAACCCCACGTGGTATCCCGAAATCGACCACTGGAAGGCCACGATCTTCGTCGGACAGAACATCGTGTCGTTCGGGTCCGCCAACTACACGCCGTTCGAGCTGACGCCGTTTTCGTCGACCAACTACAAGGACGAGGTGGTCCTGTTCACCGACGACACGGCACTGGTCAATGCGTTCAAGACGAAGTTCGATCGCTATTGGCACGACACGGCTCCGGAACCGCAGAGCCTGCTGCCATCGGCCCCGTACTTCAAGAACTGGAACGACGCGTGCGCCAGCGAGAGCGCGTGCTCCGACTACCCCGTGCGGTACCCGAGCCCCGCGCCGATGACCATCGACACGTCGCGGCTCGAACCGGACAATCCGCTGCCTCCAGAAATGGATTGGGGCCAGGGGCCCACGTTCAACAACCGGCTCGTGGCCGCCATCAACGACGAGACGACGGCGGTCGACTTCGTCATCTATCGGCTCACCGTCGACAACATCACGCAGGCGCTCCTGGCGAAGCACGCCGAGGGGGTGCCGATCCGACTGATCGTCGAGCCGAACGAATACCTGAACCGGAAGTGGCCGGAGTTCTGGATCACGCACGCGAACGTCGACAAGCTCTGGGCGGCTGGCATCCCGGTCAAGTGGCGGCAGCACGAGGGGCTGACGCACATGAAGACGCTGATCACGTCGAGCACCGCGACGATCGCCTCGTCGAACTTCGCCGCGGCCTGGCAGCGCGATCACAACTACTTCGTGCCGGCCGCGACGAAGCCCGCGACCCACACCGCCGTGAAGAACCGGTTCGAAGCCATGTGGACCGACACGGCCGGCTTCACCACCTTCGTGCCGCAGGGCCCGGACGCCGCGACGCCGGCGAGTCCGGTCCAAGGCGCCACCGGCGTCCCGACGACGCCGACGCTCTCGTGGAGCCGTGCCGTCTTCGCGACCGACTACGACATCTATCTGGGAACGTCCGGCGGGTCGATGGCCCTCGTCGGCAACGTGGCCGCGCAGCTGGTGAACGATCCGCCGCCAACCTACTCGTTCACCGTGTCCACGCCGCTTGCAACCGGCACCACGTACTTCTGGCGCGTCGTCTCACGCACGAACGGCACGCCGCGTAATCCTGCCCTCGTGGCGACCTCCGGCACGCGTTCGTTCACGACGACAACGAGCGGATCTGGCGGAGCGGTTCCCAGTCCGTGGGCGACGCAGGACGTGGGCTCGGTCGGCACGCCGGGCAACGCCTCCTATTCGGGCGGCACCTTCACGGTGGCCGGGGCGGGCGCCGACATCTGGGGCTCGGCGGACGCATTCCGCTTCGTCCACCAGGCGGTCAACGGCGACACCGAAATCGTGGCACGGCTCGCGAGCATGCAGAACACCAACGCGTTCGCGAAGGCCGGCATCATGCTGAGGACCGGCCTCACGGCCGGATCGGCCCACGTCATTCTCGACGCGCGCCCGGACGGGAGCATCGAGTTCATGACGCGTGCGTCGAACGGCGGCGCCACGACATACCTCGCCGGCGCGTTTCAGGCGACGCCCGCCTGGCTGCGGCTCGCACGTACCGGCAGCACGGTCACCGCTTCCGTTTCGGCCAACGGCTCGTCATGGACGACCGTCGGCACCACGACACTGTCGGCCGCATCGGTCTATGCCGGTCTCGTGGTGAACAGCCACAATACCTCGACCCTGAACACCGCGACGTTCGACAACGTCTCGGTCGGTTCCGCAGGAGAGCCGCCGCCACCACCGCCGCCGGATCTGCCCACTCCCTGGACGCATCAGGACGTCGGCTCGACCGGGCTCGCCGGCAACGCGTCATACTCGAGCGGGACGTTCACGGTCTCAGGGGCGGGCGCGGACATCTGGGGTTCGAGCGACGGCTTCCACTACGTGTCGCAGCCCTCGTCCGGCGACGTCGAGATCGTCGCTCGCGTCGCGGCCATCCAGAACACACATGCCTGGGCCAAGGCTGGCGTCATGCTGCGCCAGAGCCTGACTGCGGGGTCGGCGCACGTGATCCTCGACGTGACGCCGAGCGGCTCAGTCGAGTTCATGACCCGCACGTCGACGGGCGCCGCGACCACGTTCCTCGCGTCGGCGACGCAACCGGCGCCCGCGTGGCTGCGCCTGTCCAGGAGCGGCAGCACGGTCACCGCCGCCATCTCCAGCAACGGCAGCGCGTGGACGACGCTCGGCAGCACGACGACGACGATGCCGAGCTCGGCACAGATCGGCCTGATCGTCACCAGCCACAGCACGAGCACGTTGAACACCTCGACCTTCGACAACGTGACGGTGTCCACGTCCTCGACGCCTCCGCCGCCGCCCGCGGCGGAGATCGTCGTCTACGCCGCCGATGTCCCGGCAGGAGGCATCCACGGCGCGTGGACCACGGCCGCCGACGCGACGTCGCCGAGCAGCGTGAAGCTCGTCACGCCGGATGCGGGCCTGGCGTTCGCCGACGCGCCGCTCGCGTCGCCAACACACTACGTCGACATCACCTTCGACGCCGAAGCGGCAACGCCCTACACCATCTGGCTGCGGTTGAAGGCGTTGAGCAACAGCAAGTTCAACGACGCCGTCTGGGTCCAGTTCTCGGACTCGCTCGTGAACGGCGCTCCGGCGTACCGGGTCAACACGACGTCTGGCCTTCTCGTGAACCTCGCGACCGACGGATCCGCGTCGAGCCTCAACGGGTGGGGCTGGCAGAACGGCGCGTACTGGCTCTCGCAAACGAAGACGGTCACCTTCGCGGCGGACGGCGAACACACGCTCCGAATCCAGGTGCGCGAGGACGGCGCCGAGCTCGATCAGATCGTGCTGAGCCCCGGCACCTATCTCTCGTCACCTCCCGGAGCGGTCAGCAACGACTCCACCATCGTGCCCAAGCCATGACGCGCGCTCCTGCCACGCACAGCATCTCGGTCGTGATCGCGACGAGGAACCGCCAGGCTCTCCTGTCGGCCACCCTCGCCGCGCTCGCGCGGCAGGACTGGCCGGCGGACCGCGTCGAGATCATCGTCGCCGACAACGGATCGGTCGATGACACGGCGTCGGTCGTGTCGTCGGCGGCCGGCGCGCCCGGCGCTCCCGCGGTCCGGTATCTGTTCGTGACCGAGCCGGGGAAGTCGGCGGCAGTAAACCAGGCGCTCGCAATCGCCGGGAGCGACATCATCGCGTTCACCGACGACGACGTGCGTCCGGAGTCCGGCTGGCTGCGCGCCCTCGCCACGGCATTCGAGGAGACCGGCGCGGATTTCGTCGCCGGCCGGATCCTGCCCCACTGGGAATCGCCGCCGCCGGCGTGGCTCTCTCCGGCGGTCTACGGCGTGATCGCCGTCCCCGCGAATGGCGATCGGCGTCTCGCGATCACGTCCGATTGCCAAGAGGTCATTCCCATCGGCGCCAACATGGCCGTGCGCACCTCGGTCGTGCACGAGGTGGGCGGACTCAGGAACGATCTCGGCAAAATCGAAGGGTCGCTGAGAACGGGTGAAGATCACGAGTTCTTCCTGCGCATGCTTCGCGCCGGCTGCCGCGGCGTCTACGAGCCAAGCGCGATCGTCCACCACCGGGTCGGGTCCGAGCGCCTCACTCGCGCGTACTTTCGCGAGTGGCTCCACCAGAACGGACGCGACGTCGCCCGCCTCGAGGCGGCATACGAGTCCGCCACGACCCGCCGTCTGTTCAACACGCCGCGCTACCTGTGGCGCCAGGCGGCTGCGGACCTCGGCGCGGCGATGATTGCCGCGGCGCGGCGCGACCCCGCCGCACGCTTCAATGCCGCGACGCGCCTGCTCTGGTTTGCGGGATACGTTCGGGAGCGCTGGTTCGGAGAGGCGTTCACCCCTTCGAGCGCCGACCGGAGCCGCTCCCGCTTTGCGCCGCTCGCAGGGTGACCGGATGCCTACCGCCAGCATCGTCATCGCCACCTACAACCGTGCGTCGTTCCTCGACGCGTGTCTGACCTGCCTTGCGGCGCAGGCGTTCGAGGCCGGCGACGAAGTCCTCGTGGCCGACAACGGCTCGACGGACCGCACCGCTGAAGTGGCGGCCAGGCACGCCGCCACGTTTCCCGTTCCGCTCGTCCGAATCCACGAGGGCCGGCCGGGCAAGTCGCACGCACTCGCGTCGGCGCTCGCGTCGGCGTCGGGCGACATCGCCGTCTTCACCGATGACGATGTGGAAGTGGACACGGGCTGGCTCGACGCGCTGCGCAGCGCGCTGTCGGATCCGGGCGTCGACATGGCAGGTGGACCGGTCGAGCCGCATTGGGAGCGCACGCCGCCCTTCTGGCTCCGTCTCGATCCGAACGGGTATGGACGCCTGGCGGCGCCGCTCGGACTGCTCGACTACGGGCCTGCCGAACAGCCGCTCGGGGGACGCACACTGCTCGGCGCGAACATGGCGGTCCGCCGCTCCGTGCTGGATGCGGCCGGCGGCTTCGCCGCGCACCTCGGGAAGCTGCGTGGAACGCTCCTGTCCGGAGAGGACCACGAGCTCTGCCAGCGCATCCAGGCGGCCGGTTCCGTCGTGCGCTATTCGCCGGAGGCCCGCGTGCGGCACTGGGTTCCTGCTGACCGGATGCGGCTGGCCTACTTTCTGCGGTGGTTCTACTGGTCGGGCATCACGAACGCCGCCATCGACGCAGGATCGCGCTCTGCACGGACTGTGCTCGGCGTACCGCCGTTCCTCGTGCGGCAGTTTACCAGGGGCGTCTGTGGAGCGGCGGTCTCGGCGCTGCGCGGCCGCTTCGCCACCGCGGTCGATCGCGCCCTCGATTCCGCATTTGCGGTCGGGTACGCGGCGCGCATGTCCGGCCTTGCCGCTCGCGGCGCGGGGACACCTGGACGACAACAGCTGGCGAGGGGACTGTGACCGTCACGCGCATCACCATATTGATCTGCACGTACAACCGTGCCCGGCTGCTGCGCGAAACCCTGGCGGCACTGCGCGCCCTCGATCGGCCTGAGGACTGCCTGCCGGAGGTCCTCGTCGTCGACAACAACTCGACCGACAACACGCACCTCGTCATCGAGGAAGCCGCGGCGCAGGGCGGCATCCCCATCGTCCACCTGCACGAAACCAGACAGGGCAAGAGCTTTGCCTTGAACCGCGGGCTCGCAGAGGCGCGTGGGGACGTGATAGCCCTGACTGACGACGATGTGCTGCCGGAGAGAACGTGGCTGGCGCGGATCGTCGACGCGTTTCGACGGCGTGATGTCACGTTCGTGTTCGGCAAGGTGCTGCCCCGCTGGGGCGCCGTCCCCCCGCCCGAGCTGCTGACGACCCGCGCGCAGGACATCTGGGGTCCGCTGGCGATCGTCGACTACGGCGACGTCCCGCAGGACTACGTGCCGCAGAGCATGGGGCAGCGGTTGCCGATCGGAGCGAACCTGGCCTTCTCGAAATCCGCGCTGACGACGATTGGCGGCTGGCGGACCGATCTCGGCAAGGTCGACAACAGCCTGATCTCGGGAGAGGACCACGAGATCTTCATGCGGCTCCGGCGTTTCGGGCTGTATGCCGGGTACTACGACCCCGCACTCACCGTGCGGCACTACGTGCCCACGTCGAGGCTGACGCGGCGGTACTTCCGGCAATGGTTCTTCTGGCACGGCAAGACGCATGCGCTGATGCTCGAGGACCTGTTCCCGGACCTCGACATGCAGCGCGTGCCGACGATCGCGGGCGTGCCGCGTTTTCTGTATCGCCAGGCGGCGGTGCAGGCGTGGCGCTACCTGCGGACGCTCGGACGGTCGGACGCGCTCGCCGTGCTGATCGAGGAACTGAAGGCGGTCCAGTACGTGGGGCTGGTGCTGCAGTGCTGGAAGCGCGCGGCAAAGCGGCGGCGGGTCCGTCGGCAGCAGCCGGCGATTGCCGCAGCTGGACTGGCACGCCGCTGAGGCGCCATGTTCTTCGACACACCGGTCTACGCCGTCTTCCTCACGCTCGTCGTGCTGGTGTATTGGCGGCTCGACCACCGCAGCCAGAACCACATGCTGCTGGCGGCGAGCTACGTCTTCTACGGCTGGTGGGATGTCCGCTTCCTTGGGCTGATCGCCGTCTCCACGTTCGTCGACTATCACTGCGCGCGGGCGATCGCGCGGTCCGGAGAGGGACGCCGGCGGCGCGGGCTGCTCGTGCTCGCGCTGGCCGTGAACCTCGGGTTCCTCGCGACCTTCAAGTACTTCAACTTCTTCGTCGATTCGTTCGCGACCGTGCTCGCCAGCCTGGGCGTCTCGAACGTGCCGGTCACCACGCTGTACATCCTGCTGCCTCCGGGCATCTCCTTCTACACCTTCCAGGAGGTCGCCTACATCGTCGACGTTTACCATCGGAAGATCGAGCCGGCGGACTCGCTGCTCGAGTACGCCCTGTTCATCAGCCTGTTTCCGCATCTGATTGCCGGCCCGATTCAGCGCCCGAGCCACCTGCTCCCGCAGGTGCAGGTGCCGCGCGTCTTCGACCAGGAGCGGTTCTTCAACGGCCTGATGCTGATCCTGTCGGGCCTGTTCCGCAAGGCGGTCATCGCGGACAACTGCGCGCTGCTCGCGGACGCGGTGTTCTCAGGGCGGTGGGGCGAACCGAACCTCGTGAACGTTGCGATCGGCACCTACGCCTTCGCGTGGCAGATTTACGGCGACTTCAGCGGCTACAGCGACATCGCGCGCGGCAGCGCGCAGCTGCTCGGGTTCCACTTCATGGTGAACTTCAGGCAGCCATATCTCGCCACCAGCCTGCAGGACTTCTGGCGGCGCTGGCACATCAGCCTGAGCACCTGGCTGCGCGACTATCTCTACATCCCGCTGGGCGGCAGCCGTCACGGCGAGGCGACCACCTACCGCAACTTGATGATCACCATGCTGCTCGGCGGCTTGTGGCACGGCGCGAACTGGACGTTCGTGGTCTGGGGCGGCATCCACGGGGCGGGGCTGGCGTTCGAGCGGTTCGCCGGGCGTGTCGCCGGGCGCGTCAGCGGCCGTGTCAGCGGCCCTCTCGCCAACCGCATCGCCGGACGGGCCGACGCTCGACAGCCGGATGGAACGCCGGGCGCCTCGCTTCTGGAGCTCCGCCCGTGGCTGGCGCGCGTGCTGATCTTCCACCTCGTCTGTCTGGCGTGGATCTTCTTCCGCGCCGAAAGCGTGACCGACGCGTTCGGGTTCGTCGCTGGCCTCCGCACCATCGCCTGGGTTCCGGAATACGGGATCGCCCTGCGCTTCCTGGTGCTCTTCACGGTCCCGCTGTTCGTCATGGATCTGATCAACGAGTCGCGCGGCGAGGAGTACGTCTTCGAGACCGCGCTCGAAACCCGCCGCGTCGCGGCCGGCGTCGCGCTGATGGCGCTCGTCGCGGTGTTTGCCGCCAACCAGCTCAATGCCTTCATCTACTTCCGCTTCTAGGATCCGGCGCGCAACGTGGCTGCTCGTCGCCGGGTGCCTCGTCGTGTCGGCGGCCATGGAGGTCGCCGCGCGCGTCGGGCTCGACCGCGCGAGCCGCATCCAGCGCCGCATGGTCCAGGAGTACCGCGAGGCGCGCGGGATCGGCCACGACCAGGTTCGCGGGCACCATCTGCTCATGGTCGGCAACTCGCTGCTGGACGAAGGCGTGCAGTTCGATCGGCTGCGAGCGGCGCTGGAGGCGCGCTTCGACGCGCGGCGCTTCATGGTCGAACAAACGGTCTACTACGACTGGTACTACGCACTCCGCAGACTCTTCCGCGAAGGGGCACGGCCGGACGTCGTCGTCGTGATGCTCGGCACCGGCCATTGGCTGAGCCCGAACATCCGCGGCGACTACTCCGCGCAGTACCTCATGAGCGGCGCCGATCTGCCGCTGGTCGCGCGCGACCTGCATCTCCATCCGACACAAGCGACGGGGCTGCTGTTCGCAGGCGTCAGCAAGTTCTGGGGAGCCCGCGTCGAGATGCGCAACTTCGTCCTCGGGCGTTTCATGCCGGACCTGGGCCGGCTCATGACCTTCACGAGCGCCGTGGACCGCAGGCCCCTGGTGACGGCCGACATCGAGCCGGTTCTGCGTACGCGCATCGCGCGCATGCGCGAGGTCACCGATCGATACGGCAGCGCGCTCGTCGTGGTGGTCGCCCCGGTCCTCGATCCGAACGACGGGTCGACCGCGCTGGTCGACGCCGCGCGGGCCGAGCGCGTGCCCGTGCTGAATCCTGTGACGTCCGGCAGCCTCTCCGCCAGCCTCTATCGGGACGGATTCCATCTGAACGAGGAGGGGGCGCAACTCTTCACCGACCGGCTGATTCCCGCGCTGTCTGGCGAGTTGGCGCGACACACGGAAGGCGGAACGCGTCGCCTGGAAGTCAGGAGATAGCCACGGTCATCAGAGCGTGGACAGCAGGGCGTCGTCCAGGTCGGCGAGGTCGGTAATCTCGATCTTCGGTCCGGTGTGCGCATCGAAGAGCCGGCGGTGGCGCGACAGCGACCAGGCGTCGTGGCGCGTGTAGTAGGCCGCGCTCCAGCGGAGCAGATCCTCGAGCATGGCGGCCTGCGCCGCGGCCGTGTCGTGCTTGTGCGGCTCCCACGGGCGTCGGCGGTTGTTCGCGAGGCAGACGTCGATGCCGGGATTCAGGAAGACGAGCGTCGTGCATCTCGCCAGGGTGCGCTCGATGACGTCCCCGTAGCAGCCCTCGACGATCCATCCTTCGTGAGCCGTGATGAACCAGTCCACCTCGGCGAGCACCGCCTCGCGCGGCCGCTCCGCCACGATGGAGGACTGCTCCCAGACGACTGCGTCGAGCTCGAGCACCGGCAGGCGATGGTGCTCGGCGAGCCTCCGCGCCAGCGCCGACTTGCCCGCGCCGGAGTTTCCCACGATGGCGATCCGGCGGGGCGTCCCGGAAGGATCCTGCACCTCGACCTCAGCACCACGCGGACGGGGCGCGTTGCATCGCCCCGCCGCCCGTGGCGCGTTGCATCGGCCCGCCACTCGTGGCGCGCAGCCCCCACATCCGGCCGATGTTCGAAGCGACGAGCGTATCGCCGACTACTGAACCCTGTAGTCGGCGACGACCGGGTTGTGATCGGACAGCGACGTCACGGGAACGAAGCAGTTGGTCGGCGTCGCGCGCCATCCGCCATCCATGGACCGGAACAGATAGTCGAAGCGCACGGCGTTGTTCACCGTGTACCCATTCTGATTGCTGCCCGTGTAGTCCTGCCAGGTGTCGGTGTACTGCGTCATCATCGTCGTGATCCAGTACTCCCCCCACCACGAATTGAAATCGCCGCCCACGAGTCGTGGGCCGCCGAAGTTCAAGGTCCACGACATCAACTGCTGCAGCTGGATCGAGCGGTGCGTCGTGTTGTAGTAGTCGAGGTGCGTCGCGAAGACGTTCACGTTGACGCTGCCGACGCGAACGGTCGCCTGCGCAGCCGACCGGTTCGAGTACAGCTGCGTCCAGTCGCTCGTCGCGTGCATCTGGTAGGTGTTCTGCGCGACGACCGGCAGCCGCGTCAGCAGCACGTTGCCCTCGGTCGACCCGCCGTTGGTCACCGGTGCCCACACCACCGTCCAGGCCTGTCCCGTGTACTGCTCCAGCAGCTGTTTGTAGCGCTGCGGCTGGTTCTCGTTCCACGTCTCGACCTCCTGTAGCGCGACGACGTCCGGATTCTGGCTGGCGATGAACTGCGCCTGCGCCGCCGGATCGTACGCCCCGTTCTTCGTGGTGCCGTGCTGAATGTTCCAGGTCATCATCCGGAACGTGCCGTTCGACGAGGGGGGCGGTGACGCGGGCGGCGGCGAGCTGCTCGTGCCCGCCACGATCGTCGCCTTGTCGAGGTTCGCCCCGCCGGATTCCACGAGCAGGGTCATGACCTGACGCCCTGCGCCGAGGGTCACGGGAACGTTGACGGTCGTCCAGTTCTGCCATCCGCCCGTCGACGGTACGGGCACCGCCGCCCACACGTTGCTCGGCCCGTTGAACCCGACGCGCAGCGAGGCGCTCGGCGCCGAGGACACCCGCAGCTGCACGGTGTAGTTGCCCGCGCTCGCCACGTTGACGGTGTAGTTCAGATATTCCGACGCGGCCGTCCAGCCGACGTTGTAACCGCCGCCGGCGCCGGCCTCGAGGTCGACGTTCGTGTTGCGATAGGCCCCGCCCGAGTTGCCGGACGTGGTGTCGTTATACGCGACACCGGGTCCGCCCTCGTCGAAGTCTTCCGCCTGAATCGTGCCCGGAATCGGCCACGGCGTTCCGCCGAGCGGCGCGAGCGAGGTGGACGACGGCGATGCGGTGCCAGCCCCCGAGGAACCGGACGACGATGCGCTGCCGACGACGATCTTGCTGAGATTCACGCCGCCCGTCTCGAAGAGGACCGTGAGAAGTTGCGAGCCCGCATTGAGGGTGACCGGCAGACTGACAGTCGACCAGTTCTGCCAGCCTCCGGTGGAGCCGACCGACACCGGCGTCCACACGTTGCTCTTGTTGAACCCGACGCGAATCGTGCCGCCGCCATTCGCCGCGGCGACACGCAACTGCACCGTGTAGGCACCGGCGCTCGCGACGGTGACGCTGTAGTTCAGCCACTCGCCTGCCGCGGTCCAGCCGACGTTGTAGCCGCCATCGGTACTCGATTCCAGGTCGACGTGTGTCGACCTGTACGCGCCGCCCGCGTTGCCTGGGCTCGTGTCATAGAAAGCCGTGCCCTCGCCGCCGTTGTCGAAGTCGGCGGCGTTGACCGTTCCCGGCAGGGAGATCGGCGAGCCCAGGTATGGCGACGACGGGCCGGAGGATGCCGTCGCAGCAGCGGCGACGCTCGCCGCGCCGCCGTCTGTCGAACGGGCGAGAACCGTCGCGTCGTTGCTCGGCTGCCCAGGGGCCTGCGTGAGGTAGTTCGCCGGACTGAGGACGATCTGATCGATCTGGACGCCGTCCTCGCGCGTCTGCACGCGAATGGTGTGCGTGCCGCGCGCACCGAACATGACGAGCGGCGACTGCGCCAGCCAGTACGCCGAGTCCTGCCATCCCCAGCCCGATACGCCGCAGTTCGCGCACGGCTCCAGGTTGACCAGCAGGCCGCTGGTCGTGCCGATCCGGTACGCGGCCGAGCCATTCGTGTCCGACGAGTCGGAGAACTGCACCCAGACCGAGTCGTTCCATTTCGACTCGCTTCCCGCGCGCATGCGAAGCCAGACGTGGTAGGTGGTGAACGAGGGGGCGCTGAAGGTCGCTTCGAAGTAATCGCGCGGCGCCGCGAGCGCGGCGTCAGCCGACGACCATCCCGAGTCCGCGCTGGTCATCCGCTGCCCACCGGCACCGCTCGAACTCGCCTCGGCGCTCCAACTGCCTTGAACGGCGGTCACATCGGACGTGTAGAGCACGATTTCCTGTGCCTGCGCGGTCGCGACGCTCGCCACGGTGATCGCCACGCACGCGAACGCGCCCAGCCACGATCGGTTCAACATCTGTCCTCCACGGCACACACACCGTCTCTCTCCGCAGTCGTCATTCGCTCCGCGCGACACGCGGCGCGGCCCGCTCGTCGGCGACTGGGCGTCGGGAGACTGGATTAGGAATGGTGGTCGGTCGATGAAGCGACGCGACCCGGCCGGCGCTTGGGCAAGGAGCAGACCAGCGACCGGACACGTCGGTTTTCTGTGACTTTTGTCACATGTGCGGATGAGCCGTGACACCGCAGGGGCGGTTCGCAACTCGGCCGTTCTGTAATCTTTACCTAGCGCGAACACGGGGTCGCGCTTTCTCCACGCGGATTCGCGAGATCCGGAAGCTGTAAACGTTATTGATGAGTTGCGTTCGAAGACAGGAACGGCTGTCGGCTTACGGAAACGTCAGCCGAGAATGCTCTCGTGACCTGAGGTGATACGCGAAGCCTCAGCTCTGCCATTATCGACACCCCCGCCTCACTCAGCCTGATCAATTCCGTCAGCGTGCTTACGAAATCGTTCAGCTGGATCGCGTGCGTCAGCGCGACGCGCGAGAGATCTCCAGTGATCCCGCCAAAGTCGAGCTGGCACTGCCGTTGCGCTGTCGAGTCAGGTCCGCGGCCGCCGCCGCAGGCATCAACCCTCACACAGAGCACGGAGTTCACGATTATGTGTAAGAAAGCCCTCGCGGGCGCGGGGGCGGTGTGTGCCGTCCTCCTGATGTCCGCGCCCCGCGCGCACGCAGCGGGGACCGATGTCGTCCTCTACGCGAACGACGCCACCCGCCTCGCCGGCACGTGGGCGCGCACACCAGACGCGACCGCGGCCGGCGCGATCGCACTCACCTCCCCCGATCGCGGGTGGTCCACCGACGCGCCGCTGGCGTCGCCGAAGGACTACGTCGAGTTCACGTTCGACGCGCCCCAGAACACGCCGTACCGGATCTGGGTGCGTCTGAAGGCGGCCGGCAACAGCAAGTTCAACGACTCGGTGTTCGCGCAGTTCTCCGACGCGGCGGCTCCGGGCGGCTCACCGCTCTACCGGATCGGATCGACGAATGCGCTGACGCTGAACTTTCAGGATTCCTCCGCCGGCAAGCTCGCAGGATGGGGCTGGCTCGACGGAGCCTACTGGCTCAGTCAGCAGTCGACGATCCTGTTCACCAGCGCGGGAACGCACACGCTGCGAGTCCAGACGCGGGAGGATGGAGTACAGCTCGACCAGGTGGTGCTGAGCCCGAGCACGTACCTCGGTGTCGCGCCCGGCCAGCGAAGCGGCGATTCGACAATCGTCCCCAAGCCTGCTCCCGCTGTCGTGCAGCCGACGCCGTTCAGCGGCGCCGCAGTGTCCCTGCCAGGCACGCTCCAGGCCGAGGACTTCGATCTCGGCGGCGAAGGGGTCGGCTATCACGACGGCGACACCGTGAACTCGGGCGGTGCGTATCGCGCCGGCGGGGTCGACATCGAGACGTCGAGCGATGGCGGCTACAACGTCGGCTGGATCGCGGCCGGGGAGTGGCTCGGCTACAGCGTGAACGTGTCGGCCGCCGGGCAATATCTGCTGGAAGCACGCCTCGCGGCGCCGGCACAGGGCGGCACGTTTCACGTGGAGTTCGGTGCAGCCGACGTCACGGGACCGATCGCGGTTCCCGGCACCGGCAGCTGGCAGACCTGGACGACGATTTCCAAGCTCGTGACGCTGACCGCCGGTCCACAACGCGCGCGCATCGTCTTCGACACGGCGGGTGCGTCCGGACTTGCGAACCTGAACTGGATTCGACTGGCGCTCGCCTCGTCGACGCCGTTTTCCGGAACGCCGATCGCCCTGCCAGGCACGATCGCGGTCGAGCAGTTCGACAACGGGGGGCAGGGGATCGCCTATCGCGACACCTCGGCGGGAAACAGCGGCGGCGCGGCGCGTGCGACGGACGTGGACCTCGAACGCAGCTCGCTCGGTGGTTACGACATCGGCTGGACGGCCGATGGCGAGTGGGTCGGCTACAGCGTGAACGTCGCGGCAGCCGGTGCGCACCGGATCACCGCGAAGGTTGCGTCTCCTTCAGCGGTTGGACGCCTGAGCGGAACAGTCGGTGCGACGACGCTGGCGCAGCTGGCGGTACCGAATACCGGCGGATGGCAGGTATGGCAGGAGGTCTCCTGGACCGAGACACTCGCGGCCGGGCCGCAGAAGCTGACGTTGAGCGTCGACGTGGGCGGTTTCAACCTCGGATCGATTGTCGTGGACAAGATGATCGAGCCGGCCAGCGAGCCGACCGTCATCCCGCCGCCGCCACCGCCGCCCGATCCGGAACCGGAGCCCGAGCCGGAGCCAGACCCGGCGCCGCAGGTCCCGCCGACGCGCCAGATCACCGTGAGCGAGAGCGAAGATCTGCAGGCCGCGATCGACGCGGCGCAGCCGGGCGACGTGATCCTCCTGCAGGCGGGGGCGACCTTCAGCGGCAACTTCACGCTGCCACCGAAGACCGGTGACGGATACGTGACCATCCGGACGAACATCGCGGATCCGGTGCCTCCCGGCACGCGCATCACGCCGGCAACCGCCGCAGGTCTTGCGAAGATCAAATCGTCGAACACCTACACCGCACTGCGCACGCAGCCGTACGCACACCACTATGTGCTGCAGCTCCTCGAGTTCCCGGCCAACGGCGGCGGGTACGGCGAGGTGATCAGCCTCGGGGACGGATCGAACGCGCAGAACTCGCTGGCCATGGTTCCGAGCGAGCTCATCGTGGATCGGGTCTACGTCCATGGCGACAGCGCCGGCCAGAAACGCGGCATCGGACTGAATAGCGCGTCGACGACCGTGCGCGATTCGTACATCTCGAACATCTGGTGGGTCGGACAGGACTCACAGGCCATTGCCGGCTGGAACGGGCCGGGCCCGTACGTGATCGAGAACAACTATCTGGAGGCGGCCTCGGAGAACTTCCTGCTCGGCGGATCGGACCCGGCGATTGAGAATCTGATCCCGTCTGACGTGACGTTCACGCACAACCACGTGACCAAGCCGCTCGAATGGCGCAGCCGGAGCAACGTGAACGTGAAGAACCTCTTCGAGCTCAAGAACGCGCAGCGGGTGACGATCAAGGGCAACGTGTTCGAGAACAACTGGCTCGCGGCACAGGCCGGATACGCCATCGTGCTCACGGGACGCAGCCAGGACGGCCGGGCGCCGTGGAGCGTGGTGCAGGACCTGGAGTTCAGCGACAACGTCGTCCGGAACGTCTCGTCGGCCATCAATGTGCTCGGGAAGGATTACTACTACCCGAGCGGCACGTCCGGACGGTTCGTCTTCAGGAACAACCTGTTCCAGATCAGCTCGGCCAGCTTCGGCGGCAGCGGGAGGTTCCTGCTGATCAACGGGGGCGTGGACATCACCGTGGATCACAACACGATCATCCAGGACGGCTACTCGGTCCTCTACGCCGACACCAACCCGGTGCAGCAGTTCACCATGACCAACAACATCGCGCCGGACAACGCGTGGGCGATCATGGGCGGAGGCACGTCGCCGGGCAACGGCACCATCGCGACCTACTTCCCGAACGGCACGTTCCTGCGTGGGGTGTGGGCCGGATCGAACCCGGGCACCTACCCCACCGGCAACTACTATCCGGCAAGCCTCGCGGCCGTCGGGTTCGTCGACGCGGCCAATGGCGACTACCGGCTCGCGCCGACCAGCATCTACACCGGCGCCGCTCTCGACGGCACGAGCGTCGGTGCGGACATCGACGCCATCGCGGCGGCGGTGCAGGGCGTGATCAAGTAAGGCCCGGCCAAGCAAGGCGCGGCATCGCGAAGGCACGGAGAACGAAGACCCAGAGAGGGCTTCGTCTTCGTGCCTTCGCCCCACCACGGCGTCACCCACCAGCTCGTCCAAGCCACATCACGCCCGCGTCACCGGGGCCCACGAACCCTGCCGGTCTTCAGCGGGGCACACCTCTTGCTGCACAGACGGCCGGATTCATTTCCTGCAGAGATCGCCTATGACTGAGCTCGCAGACATTCGTGCGTGGGAAGAAGCCGAAATCGAACGCAGCAGCGTGGAAGCCAAGCTCACGCCGCTCGAGCGGCTGCGGATGAGCGAATGGAACCTCTCGCGTTATCTGGACCCGCCCGCCGCTACGCCGTTCCCGCTCGAGTTCGCCTTCCACCTGCTCGGCGACGTGCGCGGCAAGACGGTCCTCGACTACGGCTGCGGCAACGGCGAGAATGCGCTGCCGCTCGTCAAGCGGGGAGCGTGTGTCGTCGGACTCGATGTCTCGCAAGACCTGCTGTCGCTCGCGCGGCGCCGGCTGGCGTTGCACGGAGAGGCCGCCGCATTTCTCGCCGCGTCCGCTCACGACCTCCCGTTGCCGGACGCCTCGGTCGACGCGGTCCTGGGCATCGCCATCCTCCACCATCTGGACCTTGTGCTCGCCGCGCGCGAGATCCATCGCGTGCTGAAGCCGGGCGGCCTGGCCATCTTCCAGGAGCCGGTCAGGAACTCGCGCCTCCTCAAGACGATTCGGGCGCTCATTCCCTATCGCTCCGAGGAGGTGTCCGACTACGAGCGGCCGCTCACGGACGGGGAGCTGCGGACGTTCGCCAGCGGATTCCGCAACTACGATTCACGCGCCTTCTCGCTTCCGTTCATCAATCTCGCGCAAGTGCTGCCGCCGTTGCGACGCTTCGTACCGCAGCTCTATCGTCTCGATGGAGCCATTCTGAGCCGAACGCGCCGGCTCGATGCCTACGCGGGGATCCGCGTCGTCTGGATGGTGCGCTAGCTGGCCAACGGTGCGCTCGTTGGCCAGCGGGCCGCGGACGGGCACGGTGGCCGCGTGACGATCGCCTCAATCGGCGATCATCGCCGCGGAATCGGCTGCCGTCGCGGCGGGTCCACGTTCCGCATGTCCGCACCGATGGCCAGACCGTCGCTGCCGTCCGTCAGCCACGGACTGTTCGGCCGCAGCCTGAAGTCGCCTCCAGCGAAGTCGACGAACTGCCGCCGGAACTCTTCCATGGACGGGAACTGATTCCCTGGCGGATACCACGCCGGATTTCCGCCCGCGATGACGTTGCCCGTGATGCGCGCCCCCGGCAGGTTGTTGCGGATGCTGTCGTTGCCAGGCGCCCTGGCGCTCGCGATGATCCCGTAGGCGCCATGCGCCGTCAGGTTGTTCGTGAACGAGAAGCCGTCGACGCGGCCGTCGATCTTCGCGATGCCGCTCGAGTCGCCCTGGATGATCGTGTTGTGGTCCAGGGTCACGTCGCGCGGACCGTCGGTGATCTGCATGAGATACCCGTCGCCGCCCCACTTCGGACCGTCGAGTCCTTCGATCACGTTCTGCTCGATCGTGAGCCCGACGGTTTGACGCGAGGGGCGCAAGTAGTCGGTCCCCAACACCTGGAACACGGCAGCGACGTCGCGCACGACGTTCCGCCGGAAGCGAACGTCCTCGACCTGGCACCAGCCGCACCCGCCCTCCTGGTTCCTCACCGTGAACAGGATCGCGTAGCCCGACTGCGCCTGCGCCCAGTTGCGCTCGAACACGTTGTTGTCGATTTCCACGCGCCGCGCGTTCTTCAGCTCGAGCAGGTTCTTGACCTGCCATCTCGAGCCCGGGTCGCGCCAGCTGATCGGCTTCGCGATGGTGTTCCGGCGGATGGCGATGTCCGAAGGCGTCAGCTGCAGGATGGCGGGGTCCGCGCCGCCGAACAGGACATTTTCGCCGGCTCCCTCCAGGTAGTTGTTCTCGATGATGTAGGGCCCGGGCCCGTTCCATCCCGCGACCGCCTGCGAGTCCTGCCCCACCGCCATGATCTCGGAGACGTGCGACCCGGTGATGCTCGTGCGCGCCGAGTTCAACGCCACGCCGCGCTTCTGCCCCAGGCGTGCGTCTCCATGCACGTAGACGCGGTCCAGCACGAGATCGGACGGCACGGTGGCTATGTTGCGCTGGGCGTTCGATCCGTCGCCGAGGGCGATGATGTCCCCCGCGCCGTTTCGATTGGCGAGAAACTCCACGAGCTCGATTCTCCAGTACCGCGCCGACGGCCCGGTCGACAGCGCGGGGAGCTCGTTGGGCGACCGCAACTTGGCGAACGGTTGAGCGGCGTCTGGCGTGATGCGCGCACCCGGCGGCACGGCGTCCGGCCCGGCCGTACGCACGATGACCGGCCGCGTGTCGCTCCCGCTGCGCGCTCTCAACGTGAAATTGCCGACGTAGGTCGCGCCGCGCTCCAGGAACACCGTTTCCCCGGGACGCGCCTCGTTCAAGGCGGCCTGCAGATCGCCGCCCGCCGGTACGGTCATCGTCCCCGCCTCAGGTTGAGTCTGCGGCAGCCCCGCGAGCAGCAGCAAGAGACCGATCGTGGACAACAGCCAGGCTCGTCGCATGCGGACGGCTCAGCAAAACGGATACCCGCGTCTGGCGCCCGCTCGGGGCGGCGCCGGGGCGGCACTCGGAGGCGTTCGGACGCGCTCGGACGCAGCTGCGTGGCGTGCCCCTTGCAACTCTGCCGCGCGCCGGCATGGGACGCCTTCGACACGATGCATTCGAGATGATTCAGGAGCAGTTCGAATTCCGCGAGCTGCTCCTGCAGATGACGTCGCGGGATCTTCGCCTCCGCTACAAACAGACCGCGATGGGGTTCGGGTGGGCCCTGCTCACGCCGCTCATGAACACGCTGATCTTCTCGGTGATCTTCATGCGCGTCGCGCCGCTCGATACGCCGGTCCCGTATCCCGTGTTCGTCTATTGCGGCATGCTCTCATGGAACTTCACCGCGGCCGCGCTGCGATTTGCCGTCACGTCGCTCACGAGCAACGTGAACCTGGTGACGAAGGTCTATTTTCCCAGAGAGATCTTCCCGTTTTCGGCCGTCGCCGTCTCGTTCGTCGACTTCCTGGTCGCTTCCCTCCCGCTGGTGGCGATGATGGCGTATTACCGCATCGCGCCGACGCCGGCCGCGCTCGCGCTGCTCCCGGTCATCGTGGCGGTACAGGCGCTCTTCACGCTCGCCGTGGCACTCGTGCTCTCGATGGCGAACCTCTTCTATCGGGACGTCAAGTACCTGTTCGAGGCACTCCTCACCGTCTGGATGTTCGCGAGCGCGATCGTGTATCCGATCGAATCGGTCCGCGGGGGAATGCTCGGCCTGGCGCTCAGGCTCAACCCCATGACGACGATCGTCGACGCGTACCGCCACGTGCTCCTCTACGGCACTGCCCCGCCGCTGGCCCCCTTCGCCGTCGTGGCGGCGCTGAGTTGCCTCCTGCTGCCGGCGTCGTGGCTCTACTTCCACCGCGCCGAGTTCAGGTTCGCCGAATACATCTGACGTCGGATCGACATCTCGCCGGCTGCTCTCGTACCGGCCGCCGAGACGGCGGAGCTCAGGTGGCGGGCACCTCGATGCCTGGGACCGCACGTCGATCGACGGGCACGCGGCGCTGCAGCAGCCACAAGCGGAAGCGGTACAGGGCCCGGACCGCGGTCGGCGCCAGCTGGAGCGCCGATGCGACGAGTCGGAACCGCTCACCCTTGCCGAGGTGATGCAGTTCACGAAAATGGGAACGCGCTTCCACGAACTGGCCTCGCAGCAGCGCCTGTTTTCCCTTGAGGAGCAGCGAGGACGCGTGGAGCCGATGACGCTGGCGATCGATTGCGGCCAACTCTGCGGCGCGCGGACGCTCCCGGAATGTGCGCGCCCGGTCGAGCACCCGCAGCAGGCTCTCGAAGAGCGCCATCTGATCGGCGGTGGCGCTGTCGTGCCGGCGGCGATAGCGCCCGAGCGGCTTCGGGTTGGTCACGATCCGGAGATCCACCGCCGCCGCCCTCAGCCAGAGCTCGTAGTCCTCGCTGCGCTCCAGCCCCTCGTTGAACCCGCCAACGGCCTCGAACACCTCCCGCCGAACGAGCGACATGATGAACATCGCATCTTCGTGCTCGATCAGATCGATGAACCGCAGTTCCCGCGGCTGCGCGGGCCAGGGGCGCACCGGCTGGCCATCGATTGTGCCGCCGCCCGCGTTGAGCGCGTTCCCGGTCACAATCGCCACGTCAGGATGACGACGAACGATCGCCAGCTGTTCTTCGAGAAACAGTGGATCCCACTCGTCGTCGGCATCGAGCAGCGCAACGAATCGGCCGCGCGCGTGGCGCAGTGCCACGTTCCTGGCATGCGAGACGCCCCGGTTCGGGCCGCGAAATCCGCGCACGCGCGCGTCCCTGGCCGCAAATGCCGTCAACACTTCGGACGTCCGATCGGTCGACCCATCGTCCACCACCAGCATCTCGATGTCCGCGAACGACTGGCCAAGGACGGATTCGATACACGCGGCCAGGTATGGTGCCGCGTTGTACGCCGGGGTCACGACGCTGACGAGTGGCGAAGCGGAAGGTATCGGTGTGGATCTCGGCATGAGCGCCGTGATGAAGGCAAGCTGCGTTCCACTGGATGGGCTGTCCGACACTCGCGCGGGGGGAGGCTCGCTGCGCGCTCCGTGTCACGGCCTCGCGGCGAACACCCCGGCGTGGCGCTTGCAGAGGTCGGGCGGCACATGCGCAGGATCCGGCTTGCAGTCGTGGCCCCTTCGCTCGCGTACCTCGGCGGCCAGGCTGTTCAGGCGCAGCGGCTCCTCACGTGCTGGCGCGGCGATCCGGACGTCGACGCGTGGCTCGTTCCCCACGATCCGCCACCGCCGAGGCTGCTGGGCTTCGCGAAGCGGATCAAGTTCGTGCGAACCGCTGTGAACCAGGCGACATACCTGCCTTTGCTCGTGTCCGAACTGCAGCGCGCGGACGTGGTCCACGTCTTCTCTGCGTCGTACTCGTCGTTCCTGCTCGCACCGCTGCCCGCGATACAGATTGCGCGCGTCCTGGGCAAGCCGGTCGTCTTGAACTACCGCAGCGGAGAGGCCTCGGACCATCTCTCGCGTTCCGCGATCGCGCGTCGGGCGATCGCCCGCGTCGACCGCAACGTCGTACCGTCGAAGTACCTGGTGGACGTGTTCGCCGCTTTCGGCATCGAGGCGACGATCGTCCCGAACGTCGTCGATCTGTCGCGGTTCAGGTTTTCCGAACGGCAGCCGCTGCGCCCACGGCTGCTCTCCACCAGGAACTTCGACGGCCTCTACAACGTGGCCTGCACTCTCCGCGCATTCCGGATCGTCCAGGATCGCTACCCTGACGCGTCGCTGACACTCGTCGGCGGAGGCCCCAACGAATCCAGGCTGCGGGCGCTGGCAGGTGACCTTGGGCTGGCAGGGCTCGTATTTGCGGGACGGGTTGCCCCGGACCGCATCCACGAACAGTACGCGTCGCACGACATCTACCTCCAGAGCCCGGACATCGACAACATGCCGGCGTCGGTCATCGAGGCGTTCGCGAGCGGCCTGCCCGTGGTCTCGACCCGCGCGGGTGGTATCCCAGCCATCCTGACTGACGGCGTCCATGGCCTCCTGGCGCCGCTGGACGATCACCGGATGTTGGCGTCGCACGTCTGCACCCTTCTGGAGCAGCCCCGGTATGCGAGCAGCCTCGCTCGAGCCGCTCGCGATACGTGCGTCAGGTACGAATGGTCTGCCGTACGCCAGCAGTGGCTCGACGTCTACGCAAGCCTTCTTCCGGCGCGTTCTTCGGCGCCTTCGTCGGCGCCGGATCGTCTCAGGCCCGTGGGTCTGCTGACCGGTACTCCGCCGAAATGACGCCTCAACCACGAGCCGTGAAGGGGCTCCGGACCTCGAAGGCATGGCCTGGCGACTGAATCGGCTGACAACGATGCGCGGACCGGAACTCCGCTGGCGCGCTCGAGC
>JBFXAT010000006.1:0-108766 GCA_050183995.1 Vicinamibacterales bacterium | reverse complement strand
CCGCGCGGCCGCGTGGACTCCGTCGCCGCGTTCGGCGACATCGTCATCCGCCCGGAGGCGGGCCATCCGATCCGGATCGGCGCCGTCGCGCGGGTCGCGGCCGGCGCGGCCGAGCCGCAGACGGTCGCGAACGTGAACGGCACGTCCACCGTGCTGCTCAACATCCGCCGCCAGTCGGGTCAGAACACCGTGCAGGTCGCCGCGGCGCTCCGGGAGCGTCTCGACGAGCTCGCCGCGACGCTGCCGGTCGGATACAACGTCCGGATCGTCCGCGACCTCTCGACCTTCATCGAAGCGGCCATCGACAACGTCGAAGAGCACCTCGTCGTCGGCTCCATCCTCGCGGCGCTGGTGGTGCTGCTGTTCCTGTCGAACCTCCGGTCGACGATCATCGCCGCCATCGCCATCCCGACCTCGATCATCGCCACCTTCGGCCTCATCTGGTTCATGGACTTCACGCTCAACATGATGACGATGCTGGCCCTGACGCTGTCGGTCGGCATCGTCATCGACGACGCGATCGTGGTCCTGGAGAACATCTACCGGTTCATCGAGGAGAAGCACGAAGACAGGTTCCGCGCGGCCGCGGAGGCGACGCAGGAAATCGGGCTGGCGGTGCTCGCCACGACCATGTCGCTCATCGCGATCTTCGTGCCGGTCGGCTTCATGGGCGGCATCGTCGGGCGCTTCATGAAGAGCTTCGGCCTGACGATGGCGTTCGCGATCCTGGTCTCGCTGATCGTGAGCTTCACCCTGACGCCGATGCTGTCGGCGCGATGGCTCCGCGTGAAGGCGCACGGGAAGGATCAGCACTCGTCGAAGGACTCTCGCGTGTTCCGCGCGATCGATTCCTTCTACACACGGCTCCTCGAGTGGGCGATGCGCCACCGGGTGATCGTCTCGGCCGCCGCGGTACTGGTGCTCCTCTCGAGCGTCCCGCTCTTCATGGTGGCGCCGAAGAACTTCATGCCGCAGGACGATCAGTCCGAGTTCGAGATCAACGTGCGGGCGCCGGAGGGCACCAGCCTCGAAGCAACCGAGCTGCTCTCGAACCGCGTGGCCACCGCCGTTCGGCAGCAACTGCCGGAGGTGGAGTACACCCTGGTCACCGTCGGCGGGGATCCTTCACGGACGAGGAATCTGGCGTCGATCTACGTGCGGCTCGCGCCGATCGAAGCGAGGAAGCGGGATCAAGCGACGCTCATGCAGGCGATCCGCGAGAACGTGCTCCCCGCGCTCACGAAGGGCTCCCGCACGTCGGTGCAGCCCGTGGCGACGATCGGCGGAGGGGGCTCGCAGAACGCGGAGATCCAGTTCCTGATCAACGGCCCGGACCTGGTCACGCTCGAAGCGGTCAGCCGGCAGATGCTCGAGCGCGTGAGGGAGCTCCCTGGCGTCGTGGACCCAGATACCTCGCTGAACACCGGAAAGCCGGAGCTGTCGGTGCAGGTCGATCGGCCGAAAGCGGCGGATCTCGGGGTGCAGATCGGCGACGCGGCGGAGGCGCTGCGTCTGCTGGTCGGCGGCGCTCAGGTGACGACCTACAACGAAGGGGGCGAGCAGTACGAGGTGCACCTGCGGGCGCAGGCCGAGAACCGGTCCACCGAGCAGGCGATCTCCGGGCTGACCATTCCGTCGGCGCGCCTCGGCAGCATTCCGCTCGAGAACGTGGCGCGCTTCACGACGGGCGCGGCACCGGCCGACATCAGCCGGCTCTCGCGGCAGCGGCAGGTGACCATCTTCGCCAACACCCTGCCCAACGCGTCGCAGGCCGAGATCCAGAATGCGATTCAAGCCGAGTTCGACCGGCTCGACCCCGGACCCGACTACACGGGGCGGTTCTCGGGCCGCTCGCGCGAGCTTGGGCGCGCGGCGCAGAACTTCGTGCTGGCCTTCGTGTTGTCGTTGGTCTTCATGTACCTGATTCTGGCGGCGCAGTTCGAATCGTGGCTGCACCCGATCACGATTCTGCTCTCGCTGCCGTTGACGCTGCCGTTCGCGTTGCTGGCCATCATCATCTTCAACCAGTCGCTGAACATCTTCTCGGCCTTGGGGCTGCTGGTGCTGTTCGGGGTGGTCAAGAAGAACTCGATCCTGCAGATCGATCACGCGAACCAGCTGCAGGCCGCCGGCATGGACGCGCACGCGGCGGTGATCCAGGCGAGCCGGAACCGACTCAGGCCCATCTTGATGACGACCTTCGCGTTCGTCGCCGGGATGATCCCGCTCATCGTCTCGAGCGGCATCGGCTCCGGCACCAACCGCGCGATCGGCTTCGTCATCTTCGGCGGCCAGTCGCTGGCCTTGCTGTTGACGCTGGTCGTCACCCCTGTCGCCTACTCGCTCTTCGACGACGCGTCGAAGATTCGGCTGTTCGGACGGCGGAAGACGAGCGTCGACGAGGCGGTCCCTGCATCGGCGTCCTGATGATCACGATTGACGACTCGAGACGGGCGTGCGCTTGCCGCCGCGCTCCTGGTGTGCTGAAGGTGTCTCTCATGCGGAACTCTTCGATTCTGGCTCTCCTCCTGGCGATCGCGCCCGCTGCTGCGTCCGCCCAACCGGAGGCGCCGCTGCGCCTCACCGTCGACGAAGCGGTCGAAATGGCCCTGCAGAACAACGTGGACCTGGCGGCGGCGCGGATCGATCCACAGATCGGCGACGCGCGGGTCGCCGCTGCGTCCGGCCTGTTCAGGCCGGCGCTGGCGTCGAGCGTGCAGCGCAACGATTCGCTGCAGGCGCCGACGAGCCTGCTGGTGCCCCAAGCCCTGAGGACCGACGTGGTGACGTCGAACGTCGGCGTGAACCAGCGGCTGCCGTGGTTCGGCACCACCTACAACCTCGGATGGGACACGTCCCACACGGATACGAACAACGTCATCACGAGCCTGAATCCGCTGCTGCGATCGGGCGTGACTTTCAACGTGTCGCAGCCGCTCATCCGCGACTTCATCACCGATGCGTTCCGGACTCAGCTCGCGCAGAGCCGCGTCAACCGCTCCATTGCCGACACGCGCCTGCGGGAGTCCATCGTACAGACCACTGCCGGCGTGAAAGCGGCGTACTGGAACCTGGTGTCCGCGCGGGCCAACGTCGATGCGCGGCGGGCCTCGCTCGCGCTGGCCGAGGAGCTGGTGCGGGTCAACAAGGCAAAGGTCGACGTCGGACAGTCGCCGCCGATCGATCTCGTGTCGGCCCAGGCGGAGGTCGCGTCGAACCAGGAGCAGCTGATCGTGGCGGAGACAGCCGTCAAGCAGAGCGAAGATCGGCTCCGCCTCCTGATCTTCGATGCCGCGCGGCGAGACGTGTGGAACATCGCCATCGAACCGATCGACACGCCGCTGGTCGGCACCTTCGCGCTCGACCTGGAATCGGCGGTGACCAACGCGCTGCGCGATCGCACGGACCTGGCACGCGCGCGCAAGGACACCGAGAACGCGGCGATTGCCTTGAAGCTCGCCGGCAACCAGCGGCTGCCCGATGTCCGGGTCAACGCCAGCTATCAGGCCAATGGCCTGGGAGGGACCCAGCTGCTGCGGAGCGGTGGATTCCCGGGGACAATCGTCGGCGTGGGCGAGGTCACCGGCTTCGGCTCGATCCTCAGCCAGGTGTTCCGAAACGCCTATCCGACCTGGGGCGTCGGCGTGAGCGTCTCGTACCCGGTCGGGCAGAGCGCTGAGCAGGCCAACCACGCGCGAAGCCAGCTCGAGGCGCGCCAGGCGGCGCAGCGGGTTCGCGCCGCCGAAGCGCGGGTCATCCAGCAGGTCCGCGACGCGGCATGGAAGGTCGAGATGAACGCGCGCCGCATCGAAACTGCACGCGCGGTCCGCTCGCTCGCCGAGGAACGGCGCAACGTGGAGCAGCGGCGGTTCGACGTCGGGATGTCGACGAGCTTCCTCGTCATCCAGGCGCAGCGCGACCTCGCGCAGGCCATTCAAAACGAGCTCGCCGCGGTACTCGCCTACGACCTGTCGCTGGTCGACTTCGAGGCGTTGCAGCAGGCCGGCCCTGCGGTCCAGGCCGGCACGCAGACGACGGCGCAGACCGCCACCGTCACGACCACTTCGTCGACCGCAGCCGCCGCTCGACCGACCACCGCGGGCACGAGCACCACGACGACCGGCACCAGCTCGACGGGAACGTTCTAGCTAGGCACTCGGCATGTCGCCGCGGGCGGGCGCGTCAGCGGACGGGAACCTTGATGGCCGGGAAGTGCTCTTCGTACCGGCCCATGAACTCCTGGAACGCGTACGCGTGGCTCTGGCCGCCGAGGTGCTCGAGCACATACGTGGCTGCCACGCTCCCGATCTGCGCGGCATCGCGATAGGGAAGCCCCATCGCGATCCCCTTCATGAGGCCCGCGCGGAACGCGTCGCCGACGCCGGTCGGATCGACGATCCTGCGCGGCGGCACGGCGGCCACGTCCACGCGGTCGTCTCGGGTCACAATCGTCGATCCGTGCTCACCTCTGGTGACGATGAGCGCCTCGGTCCGACTCAGGATCGCCGCTTCGTCGAGCCCGGTCTTCTGCTTGAAGATCTCGTACTCGTAGTCGTTGCAGATGAGAATGCTGGCGCCGACGGCGCCCTCCCGCAGTTCGTCGCCTGACATTCGCGCGCACTGCTGACCCGGATCGAAGATGTACCGGATGCCCAGCGTCCGGCACTCGTCCGCGTACTGCACCATCGCTCCCGGATCGTTGGGCGAGATGATCGCCAGCCCGCAGTCGTCGATGCCGCGAAACGAGAGCTGACCCGCGTCGGCCATCGATCCGGTGTAGAACGACGCGATCTGGTTGTTGTGCTGGTCGGTGCTGCAGAAGAACGACGCCGTGAACTTGCCCGGCACCTGCGTCACCAGCCGGGTGTCGACGCCCGCCGCTTCGAGCCACGTCCGGTATTCGCCGAAGTCCTCGCCTGCCGTCGCCATCAGCAACGGGCGCTCGCCGAGCAGCGCCAGCGTGTAGGCAATGTTCGGCGCACACCCGCCCCGCCGCTTGTCCATCGTATCGACGAGAAAGCTGAGGCTCACGCGATGCATGTGCTCCGGCAGGAAGTGCTCCGTGAACTTCCCGGGAAACGACATGAGGTAGTCGAACGCGATGGATCCGGTCACAACGATGTTCATGCTTCACACCTGAAAGAGAGTCCTGGCCGACGTTGTCGTCACGCGGCGACGGCGCGACGACGCGCCGTCACCATGGCGGCGCGTCGCTACGGCTGCGGATCGAGATACTTGCCGACGATCGGCGCGAGCTCGCGCTTCACGCTCTCCGGCACGTGCTCGGGCCGCGTGATGATCGCGGTGGCCAGCGCGTCCTTGCACCCGCACGTCCGCTCGGCGCCGAGCCGCGACACCGCCTCGGCGATGGTCTTCTGCGCCGTCATCGCGTTCTGCATCAGGTTGGCGACGATCAGATCGACGGTGACCGAGTCGTGGTCCGGATGCCAGCAGTCGTAGTCGGTGACGAGCGCCAGCGTCGCGTAGCAAATCTCGGCCTCACGCGCCAGCTTCGCCTCCTGCAGGTTGGTCATGCCGATCACGTCCATCCCCCACGACCGGTAGAGGCGCGACTCGGCGAGCGTCGAGAACTGCGGCCCTTCCATGTTCACGTAGGTGCCGCCCCGATGGACCGTGGCGCCGACGGCCTCGGCCGAATCGGCCGCGATCGCCGAGAGGTGGCCGCACACGGGGTGCGCGAATGCGATGTGCGCCACGAGCCCCCGGCCGAAGAACGTGCTGATCCGCCCCTTGGTGCGATCGAAGAACTGATCGGGCACGAGAATGTCGAGCGGCCGGTACTCCTCCTTGAGACTGCCGACGGCGCTGGCTGAGAGGATGCGCTCGACGCCGAGGCGTTTGAAGCCGAAGATGTTCGCGCGGAAGTTCAGCTCCGTCGGCAAAATGCGGTGCCCCACGCCGTGTCTGGCGAGGAACGCCACGCGCCTGCCGCGCAGTGTGCCGATGACGAACGGTCCTGATGGATCGCCGAAGGGGGTCGAAATCACCTGTTCGGTGCGGTCGGTCAGCTCGGCCATGTCGTACAGCCCGCTGCCACCAATGATGCCGATCGTGGGATTGGTCATAGATGTCGCTGCAGAGTGCGCCGACCGGCCTGGTCGACGATGAAGGCCGCCGTGACGGCGGGATCGTGCTCGAAGAAGACCAGCGCGCGGCTGGCCGACACCTCCGACGAGAAGGCTTTCTTCGCAGCCAGGGTGTCCATCGGATACAGGTCGTACCCCATGATCCAGGGGTCGGGCAGGTGCGCCGCCGTCGGCATCAAATCGGCCGCGAAGACGGCACGCTGACCGCCGGACTCGATCCAGACGATCTGGTGATGCTGGGTATGGCCCCCGGTGCGCTGCACGCGGACGCCAGGCACGACCTCCACGTCATCGTCCACGAAGTCGAGAACCCCGGCGTCCTGCAGCGGCACGAAGTTGTGCGGCAGATAGCTCGCCCGGTTCCGCTCGTGGGGATGCATCGCATCCTCCCATTCACCCCGTCTGACCACGTAACGCGCGCGGGGAAACCGGGGACGCACGGCCCCGCCGGCTTCGCGCATGGTGAATCCCCCGGCGTGATCGAAGTGCAGATGCGTGGCGACCACGAGGTCGATGTCCTCCGCCGCGATGCCCGCCTCGGCGAGGGCGTGGTCGAGGTGACGCGTCCGGTCGGCGCCGTAGAGCTCGTAGAACTTGTCCGACTCCTTGTCGCCGATCCCCGCATCCACGAGGACCGTGCGATCGCCGCGGATCAGAATCGGACGCATCGCGAGCGTGATGCGGTGGCGCACGTCCGCGGGAGCCTTGGATTCCCACAGCGTGCGCGGCACCACGCCGAACATCGCACCGCCGTCCAGCCTGATGCGGCCGTCGTAGAGCGCGATAACCTCGAGATCGCCAACCGTCGCACGAGACACGTGGAGCTCCGGCGCGGCCACGGTCTGTTTCAGCTCGACCAGGACGCCGTGCGCGCTGGACGGGTGGATGAACGCGACCAACGCCTGTTCGGCGCCAGCTCGGGGCTCATCGTCCACCAGCCGGACGCCGCGCGCGCGCAGGTGCGAGAGCGCGGCTCGGATATCGTCGACCCGCAGCGTGATGTGGTGCAGGCCAGGGCCGCGCTTGGCCAGAAAACGTCCGATCGGCGAGTCTGGAGCGGTGGCTTCGAGCAGTTCGAGGTTGGAGGGCCCGACGGCGACGAAATGTGCACGGACGTGCTGCGACGCCACCTCCTCGACTCCGTGCACCTCGAGTCCGAGGCAGTCCCTGAAGAAGGCGAGCGACGCGGCGGCGTCGGCGACGGCGATGCCGATGTGATCCAGGTGCGCGATCATGCGAGGGGCGGGGGCGTCGACACGACTGCCTATTATCCCCCGACCGCGAGCGCGCGCTGCAGCAGCATCGCCGCCGCCGAATACGGATCGAGCTCGCGACTGGCGATGCGGTCGAGCAGCGCGTCGAGGTCGCCAGGGGCCAGGACGTGGGCGTCGAGATGGGCCATGAAGCGTTGCGCCACGAGCTCACGCAGGCGGGAGGCGTCGCGGCGGCGGCGGCGATCGCGGCGCTCCTCGGTTCCGCGTAATTGAAAGGCCCAGATGGTTTCCGCGAGCTCGTGCACACCCCGATCGTCGGTCGCCACGGTCCGGACGATCGGCGGGCGCCACTCCCCTGGCGCGTATCGGTGGAGCGCCAGGTTCGCCTCGATGGCGGAGACCACACGATCCGCGCCGTCCAGATCGGCCTTGTTCACCACGAAGATGTCGGCGATCTCCATGATCCCGGCCTTCAGCGCCTGCACGTCGTCGCCGCCCCCGGGCATGAGAACGACGATCGAGACGTCGGCCGCACGGATGATGTCGACCTCGTCCTGGCCGACACCGACCGTCTCGATGATCACCACGTCCTTGCCAGCGGCATCGAGGACGAGCGCCGCGTCGCTGGTGGCACGCGACAATCCGCCGAGGTGACCGCGGGTTGCCATGCTGCGGATGAAGACACCAGGATCCGCGGCGTGCACGTTCATCCGCAGGCGATCGCCGAGCACCGCCCCTCCACTGAAGGGACTGGTGGGGTCGACGGCGATCACGCCGGCCGTCAGGTTCCCATCGGACTGTGCGCTGGCGTCCTGGCGCGGCGGCGTGGGCGACGCGTCGCCGCGGTCGGATGTCCGCGGCAGGCTGCGCACGTGAGCGGTGAGGCGGTCGACGAGCGTGCTCTTGCCCGCGCCAGGCGGTCCGGTGACGCCGATCACATAGGCCCGGCCTGTCGAGGGGAAGAGGACGCGCAGCAGGTCCGGCGCGCCGGGCGCTTCGTTCTCGAGCATCGAGATCGCCCGAGCGATGGCGCGGGGCTCCCCGGCGAGCACGCGATCGGCGAGCGAAGGGGTCATCGTGCGAAGAGCTGCCTGGCAATCACCAGCCGCTGGATTTCGCTCGTGCCTTCGCCGATCGTCGTCAGCTTCACGTCGCGGAAGTACTTCTCCGCCGGGTAGTCCTTCACGAAGCCGTACCCCCCGTGAATCTGGACGCAATCGTCCGCGGCGCGGACGGCGATCTCGCTGGCGTAGAGCTTGGCCATGGCGGCTTCGAGGGTCGTCCGTCTGCCTTGATCCTTGAGATACGCGGCGCGATAGGTCATCAGCCGCGCCGCTTCGATTCGCGTGGCGTTGTCGGCGAGCTTCCACTGAATGGCCTGGAACTCGCCAATGGGACGGCCGAACGCGCGGCGCTCCCGCGCGTAGCGGAGCCCGGCATCGTGTGCGCCCTGAGCGAGGCCCACGGACAGGGCGGCGACGCCGATGCGGCCGGCGTCGAGCACCTGCATGGCGTGCACGAAGCCGCGCCCTTCGGCCCCGAGCAGCCGGTCGCTCGGCACGCGGCAGTCGGTGAAGAGGACTTCGCTCGTGTCGCTGGCGCGCATGCCGAGCTTGTCTTCCTTCCGTCCCGCCCGCATGCCCTGTTCGCCGTGCTCGACGATGAAAGCGGAGATGCCCTTGGCGCCGGCGGCACGATCGGTCACCGCCATCACGACCATCACGCTGCCGACACGCCCGTGCGTGGTGAATGTCTTCGAGCCGTTGAGCACCCAGCCGTCGCCGGACCGCTGCGCCGCGGTCCGCATCGCCACCGCGTCGCTGCCGGATGTCGACTCGGTCAATCCCCAGGCTCCGACCATCGTGCCGGAGGCGAGCGGCACCAGCCACCGCTGCTTCTGCGCGTCGCTCCCGAACATGTAGATGTGAGCCGCGCACAGGCCGTTGTGCGCCGCGACGGACAGGGCCACGGCCGGATCGACGCGCGCCAATTCCTCGATGCAGATGCAGTAGTCGACGGCGGACATGCCAGCCCCGCCGTACTCCTCTGGGAACTGGATGCCCATGAGCCCGAGAGACGCGAGGGCGGGCACGATCTCGGACGGGAAGTGCTGCGCCTCGTCCCACTCGCGCACGTGCGGCCCGATTTCGGTCTCCGCGAATTCGCGCACCGCGCGCCGCAGGAGCGCCTGCTCGTCCGTGAGACGAACGTCCATCGCAGCTCAGAGACTATCACTGCCGCTTCGTACTATCATCGCGGGGGGAGGATACATGCGAAGGGTTTCAACGGCGCTGCTGGCAGCAGGGCTGCTCCTGGCGGCTGCGGGCGAGGCGCGTGCGGACGCCACGCTCTTTCTCGGCGCGAATACGACACCGGATACCCGCATGGTGCGCGGGGTCTCGATCGGAACGGGCCTGGCGGTCTTCGGGTTCGAGTTCGAGTACGCAACCAACTCCGGAGACACGGATGTCGGTGCGCCTTCGTTGAAGGTCGGGAGTTTGAATGGCCTGCTCCAGGCGCCGTTCGAGATCCACGGCTTCCAGCCGTACGTCACCGCCGGAGCAGGTATCTACCGCGAGCGGCTCGGCTCCCGCACCGACACCGGTGTCGCGCCGAACCTGGGCGGCGGCCTGAAGATCGCGCTCTCCGGTCCGATTCGCCTCCGCGTGGACTACCGGGTGTTCAGGCTCGGCCACGGGGCGCTCTACACCCCGGCACACCGTGTATACGCAGGCGTGAACCTACGGTTCTGAAGGAAACCTACGGTTCTGAAGGAAGCGGCTGGAGGGGACGGACTGGACGGAACGGTCTGATGCGATCCGGCGGATACGATCCGGGTGGGCCTGTCGCCCACCCGGTCGAATCGGAACGCTACTTCGAGAGGTCGGAGAGCAGCGTGAGGTTCAGCAGGTTGCCCGAGGGCGTGCCGAACGCCTCTGCGTATTTCTTGTAGAGGTCCTGAGCTTCCGCCGGGAATGCTTCGGCGAGAATCGTCGACACGGTGTAATCCGCGCCCTTCACGGCCGGATAGATGACCGAGACATAGATGACCGCGCCGCCCGCGCCAGCCTCAGCCGCCTTGAACACCTTCCAGCTGTCGGCCTGCTGCTTCCGCTCCGGGTTCTCGCTCTTCTGCAGCGCTTCCTTCAGCTTTGCTACGATTTCCTCGTAGTCGGCGGTCTTGTCCGCCTTGATGAAGTTGAGCAGCAGCGCGCCGTCCGACGCGAAGACGTACGGATTGGCCTTGGGCGCATCCTGCGCGTGAGCCACTCCAGCCGAGAGGATCCCGACCGCCAGACCAAGCACCACCACTCCCAGCCGGCGTCGGATCACCGGCACGTACCGTCGAAGCATTACGGCCTCCTTCACGAAAGGGCTGTTACTGTAACGTACCTTGACGGCCAGCTGAAGTGGTCCGTCGCATCCCCGGAAAAACACCATACGGAGCCGGGCTCTCGGCACCGCGCACAGGCGCATCGTCTCACGCGAGCGTGCCCATCATCATACGAAAACGGCCATGATCTCGTGAGCAAGAAGCATTCCCCGCCTGGTGAGGCGGATTCGGGCCCCCGAGCGTTCCAGAAGCCCTTCGTTCACAAACGATATCAGATCAGCACCGAACCGCTGCCATACATCGGTGTCGTACCGCGATCCGACGATGTCGAGATCGACGCCGTCCGACAGCCGAAGTCCGGTGAACAGCGCGTCGCCGAGCCGTTCGGGCTGCGTCAGCCGCTTCACCTCCACTCGAGTCGATCGACCCTCGCGCACGCGACCAATGTAGTCGCCCGTTGCTGAGACATTCTTCCAGCGAATGCCGTCTCTTGTCGAGTGCGCCCCGCAGCCGAACCCGACCCACTCCCCATCGGTCCAGTACTTCAGATTGTGCCGGGAGCGGCGTCCCGGCCTGGCCACGTTCGAAATCTCGTACTGCTCGTATCCACTCCGGTCGAACAGCGCGAGGGCCTCGAGGTACATCTCGGCGACATCATCGTCGGGCGCCTGCGACCACGCGGCGCGGGCCATGGCGTCCTTCAACGGCGCGTTGGGGTAGACCTCGAGCATGTACATGGACACGTGGTCCGGCCCGAGCGCGGCCACGCCGGAAGCGGACTCGATCCACTGCGAGGGGCTCTGATTCGGGAGCCACATCATCAGGTCGAGACTGACGTTGTCGAATCCTGCGCGCCTCGCATCGTGGTACGCGGCGCGAGCGCGATCCGCGCTGTGACGCCGGGAGAGCCGCACGAGCTCGTCGTCGCGGAGCGACTGCACGCCGAAGCTGAGGCGATTGACCCCGGCGGCACGTAAGGCGGCAAGGCTCTCCAGGTCCACGGTTTCTGGATTCGCCTCGAGCGTGATTTCCGCGTCGGGGGCGACGGCGAAGGCGTCGCGGCAGGCGGCGATGATGCGCGCGACTTCCGACGCGGTCAGGAGAGAGGGCGTGCCGCCACCGAAATAGATCGTGTCAGCCCTCTCGGCCGGGTCGGCTCCCCCGGCCGTGATGTCGCGCACGAGCGCGTCGACGTACGCACCCTTCAGCTCTTCGTCGAAGAGCCCTCGATTGAAGTTGCAGTAGTTGCAGATGGACGCACAAAAAGGAACGTGCACGTACACGCCGAGCGCCTGCCGGCTGCCTTGCGTGCGTTGATCGCTCAGCAATCCCGGCTCAGCTGCGTCCCGCGCGTCCACCGCTCCACTTCAGATCACCTCGACCATCGCGGACGCCGGACTCGCGCAGCTGCGCCCGCGCCTGACGGCCCGTACGCCCAGGCGACGGCAGCGGCGACTTATTACGCATCTTCCACATCATCACGAGATCTTCCGGACCTCCGTTGGTGGGGAGCTCCCGGTAGTCGGCGCCGTCGAGAACCTCGAAGTCGCACATCTCGTGCAGGCGGGAGCGCATCCGGTGACCGATCCGGAAGAGCAGGGCATTTGGATCGGTGTCGTCGGGAATGTCCTTGTAGTTGGAAGTGAAGATCGTCAGGCGCCGCTCGTTGTATCGCGTGTTGACGATGAGGTTCATCGTCTCCTCGACCCACTCGGACGTCTTCTCAGCGCCGAGGTCGTCGAGCACGAGCAGGTCGGCGGTCATGACGGGGCGCAGCACCTCGAGCTCGGTCGTTCGGGTCGACGGATCGTAAGTCCCGCGAATGACACGCAGCAGATCGCGGGTGTCGTAGAAGAGACCGCGCGCGCCGGTCGTCTGGATGATCTGCTTGAGCACCGCGACGGCGAGATGGGTCTTGCCGACGCCGGGTTGACCTTCCAGGAACAGGCCGCGGCCGACGGCCGGGAATCGCTCCGCCAGCTGCCGCGCCTTCTCAGCGGCACGCTGCAGCGACTCATTGTAGGCGACGAAGTTGAGAATCGTGCAGTGCTGGTAGCGGCGTGGAATGTTCGCGCTGGCGAGCCGCTGGCGGCCAGCCTGCTCGCGGCGGCAGTCGCAGCGCTCGACGCGACGCACGCCGGCTGCATCGACAGGTTTCCAGCCGGTATCGTCGCAGAGCTCGCAGGGCATGCAGGGGTCCGGGAAGGTCGAAGGACGCCTGCAGTATATCAGCGGCCGGACGCGCGGGAACTCTCCTCGCTCACCTCTGGCGCAGCGGGGGTCGGCCGAGGCGCGGCGCGCACCAGATCGGTCGGGGCCGACTTGACGAGTGCGGTCGACAGGCGCTGTTCCCAGTCGTCGATGCCACGCGCCAGCTCGCGTTTCACGTACTCCATGAACTCGTTGACCTCGGCCTGCATGCGCTCGATCTTCTTGCGCATGTTCAGGATGATCTCGACGCCTGCGAGGTTCACGCCGAGGTCGCGGGTCAGCGACAGAATCGTCTCCAACTGCTCGAGATCCTCTTCCGAGTAGAGGCGCGTGTTGCCTTCCGTCCTCGACGGCTTCAGCAGCCCCTCGCGTTCGTACAGACGGAGCGTCTGCGGATGGATGTTGTACTTCTGCGCGACGGCGCTGATCATGAAATAGGCTTTGCCGCTCTTCTTCATACCAGCTCCTGCCGCACGCTTTCGCCGTTGATCCGTCCGAACTCGCGGAGCAGCTCCTTCGATCGCTCGTCGAGCACTCGCGGCAGCACGATGCGCACCTCGACGACCAGATCACCTCGCCGGCCGTCTCGCGACGACGGCGCGCCGCGCTCGCGAAGACGGAAGCGCTGTCCCGACTGCGTGCCTGGGGGAACACGAAGACGCGCGGGCCCGTCCAGGCTCGGCACGTCGATCCGGGCGCCGAGGGCCGCTTCGTGCACGGCCAGCGGAACGGCGACGTGGAGGTCGTCCCCATCGCGCCGGAAGACCGGGTGCGTGTCCACCTGTACGGTGATGTAGAGGTCGCCCGCCGCGCCGCCGTTCGCTCCGGCGTGTCCCTTGCCGCTCAGGCGGATCCGCGCGCCGTCCTTCAAGCCCGGCGGCAGGTGCACCACCACCGATTCGGCGTGCGTTTCCAACTGCCGCCCCCCGCACGCGGGACAGCGGACGTGGGCCTGGCGGCCCGTGCCGGCGCACGACGCGCACGATCGCGAGAAGACCATGTGGCCGCGCACCGACTTTACGATGCCGGCACCGTGACACTGCAGGCAGCGCCGTTCGCTCTCCTGGAGCTGCCCGGTCCCGCGGCACGCGCGGCAGTGCAGCTGCCGCGTCACCGTGACGTGACGCGTGCCGCCCCGCATCGCCTCCTCGAAGGGCAGCCGCAGGGCGACGTGGAGATCGGCGCCGGCCTCCGCCTCGCGCGCGGGGCCGGCGGCACGCTGCTGCAGGATGTCGCCGAACAGATCGCCGAACGTCGAGGCCGCCTCGCCGCCGACGCTGATGGAGAAATCGAACCCCTCGAATCCGAACGTGCGTTCCGCCGGAGCGGGCTGAAGTCCGCCGGAATCGTACCGCCGGCGGCGATCCGGATCCACCAGCGTCTCGTACGCTTCGACGATCGCGCGGAACTGCTGCGCGGCCATCCGATCGCCCGGATTGATGTCCGGGTGAAACTTGCGCGCGAGGCGCTTGTACGCCCGCTTGATGTCAGCGGCCGTCGCCTCGCGCTGAACGCCGAGAAGCAGATAGAAGTCCATCACAGAAGCGCAGAGCGACTCACATCACTTGTCGTCGACGACCTCCGCGTCGATGACCTCGCCGTTGGTGCCGGGCTGCGCCCCGCCAGACGGCCCGCCGGCGGCACTGCTGCCGGCGCCGTCACCTTCGCCTTGCGGTCCGCCCGCGCCCGCGGCGCTCGCCTGCTGATAGAGGCTCGCCGCGGCCTTGTGCTGGGCCGAGGTCAACGCCTCCATCTCTCGGGCGATCGCCGCCGAGTCATTCGATTCGATTGCCTTCTTGAGCGCATCGATCGCGCTCTCGACGGCCTGGCGATCCGCCGCCCCAAGCTTGTCGCCCGAATCCTTGACGAAGCGCTCCGCGCCGTAGACCGCTTGATCGGCGCGGTTGCGGTTCTCGATCTCCTCGCGCCGCTTCTTGTCCTCGTCGGCGTGCGACTCGGCTTCACGCATCATGCGATCGACCTCGTCCTTGCTCAGACCGCTCGAGGCCGTGATCGTGATCTTCTGTTCCTTGCCGGTTCCCAGATCCTTGGCCTGAACGTTGACGATGCCGTTTGCGTCGATGTCGAAGGTCACTTCGATCTGCGGGACGCCGCGCGGGGCGGGCGGAATGCCGTCGAGATGAAAGCGCCCGAGCGTCCGGTTGTCGCGCGCGAGCGATCGCTCGCCCTGCAGCACGTGAATCTCGACGCTGGTCTGGCTGTCCGACGCCGTCGAGAACACTTCGCTCTTGCGGGTCGGGATGGTGGTGTTGCGCGGAATCTGCACCGTCAACACGCCCCCCATCGTCTCGATGCCGAGCGACAGCGGCGTCACGTCGAGCAGCAGCAGATCCTTCACGTCACCAGCGAGCACTCCGGCCTGCACGGCGGCGCCGATCGCGACGACCTCGTCGGGGTTCACCCCCTTGTGCGGGTCCTTCCCGAAGATCGACTTCACGATCTGCTGCACTTTGGGAATGCGCGTCGAACCGCCGACGAGCACGACCTCGTCGATTTTCGAGGGGTCGACGCCGGCGTCGGCGAGCGCCTGCTTGGTGGGGCCAACCGTCTTCTGCAGCAGGTCGTCGACCAGTTGCTCGAACTTGGCCCGCGTCAGCTTCATCTGCAGGTGCTTGGGCCCGCTCTGGTCGGCGGTGATGAACGGCAGGTTGATGTCGGTCTCCATCACCGTGGAGAGCTCCATCTTGGCCTTCTCGGCGGCCTCCTTGAGCCGCTGGAGCGCCATGCGATCCCGCCCGAGGTCGATGCCATCGGTCTTCTTGAACTCGGCGATGATCCACTCGATGACGCGCTGATCCAGGTTGTCGCCGCCCAGGTGCGTATCGCCGTTGGTCGCCTTGACTTCGACGACGCCTTCGCCGACTTCGAGGATGGAAATGTCGAAGGTCCCGCCGCCGAAGTCGTACACGGCGATCGTCTCGTCCTTCTTCTTGTCGAGGCCGTACGCGAGCGCCGCCGCGGTCGGCTCGTTCACGATCCGCATCACCTCGAGGCCGGCAATCTGGCCGGCGTCCTTGGTCGCCTGCCGCTGGGCGTCATTGAAATACGCCGGAACGGTGATGACCGCTTTCGTCACCGTCTGCCCGAGGTACTCCTCGGCCGCCTGCTTCAGCTTCTGGAGGATCATCGCGGAGATCTCCGGCGGCGTGAGCGGCTTGCTCTGCCCCTCCACCTTGACCGCGACGCGCTGCGCGTCGGCGACGACGTGGTACGGCACCATCCTCATCTCTTCGGAGACCTCATCGAAGCGCCGCCCCATGAAGCGCTTGATCGAAAAGATGGTGTTCTCGGGATTGGTGACTGCCTGCCGCTTCGCGACCTGCCCGACGAGCCGCTCGCCCGACTTGGTGAACGCCACGACGGAGGGTGTAAGCCTGCCGCCCTCTGGATTGGTGATGACGACGGGTTCGCCGCCTTCCATCACCGCGACGACGGAGTTGGTGGTGCCCAGGTCGATG
Source organism: Vicinamibacterales bacterium (assembly GCA_050183995.1). Lineage (GTDB taxonomy): Bacteria > Acidobacteriota > Vicinamibacteria > Vicinamibacterales > CAVVIG01 > CAVVIG01. Next base: position 92,421 of record JBFXAT010000006.1, on the reverse strand, counting down.
CCAATGATTTTGCTCATGCCGTACCTCGAATTTCGCCTCAGGATGATATCGACTCAATTATCAAAGCTGAGTGTTATCCAGTCAACTCTTGGGCGAACCGCCCAGCTCGCTCCACCCGGCACGAGCCGAGCGTATTCGACGGATCCGCGAGCCTCGACTTGGGGGCTATACTGGCAACTGCCAGCGCGTTGCCCTCTCGAGTAGAGGTCGACATGTCTTCGCTCACCGCGCGTCAGGTTCCCTGGTCAGCCCTCTCGCTGCTGGTCGGAGCCCTCTCCGTCTTACCGGCCGCAGACGCGAGCGCCCAGAGTCCGGCCGATCAGGCCGTGGATGCTCCTCCGCTCGGCGGCCCGCAGGATGCGGGCGCGAACACCACCGACGCGTCACCACCACTCGGTGCGGACCCGGCCGAGTTCGACGATCCACCTGCACATCTGGCGATAGCCGACGGCGCGGTCACACTCGAGCGCGAGAGCGTGGCGGAAGCGGCCGCGTCGGGAGACGCGCTGATCATCGGCGACCGTCTTCGCACCGACGGCGGCCGGGCCGAGATCTATCTGCCGGACGGTTCGGTGCTCGACGTCGATGAGTTCACGACGGTGGAACTGCAGGGGCCCGGGCTCCTCCGCTTGACCGCCGGCCGGATCCTGTTGACGCTGGGCCGCCCGGCGTCCGGCACGCAGCCCGGCGGCATCGCGCAATACCAGGTCGACACGCCGGCGGCGGCCGCGGTGGTCACGGCGCCGGGGGAGTACCGGATCGGCATGCTCGGCAACCCGTCGACGCCGCAGGTCGAAGTGGCCGTCGTGCGCGGAAGGGCGGAGCTGCTCACCGAGCGGGGAGCGCTCCCACTCAACGCCGGCGAGCGCAGTCTCGCGTGGACCGACGGAGCGGCGGCCTATCCGGAACGTTTCAACTCCGCGCGTTTCGACGCGTTCGACCGCTGGGCGGCGGCGCAGCGGGATCAGCGGACGGGGACGCAGTCGGCGCAGTATCTCCCCCAGGATCTGCGAACTTACAGCGGCGCCTTCGATAGAAGCGGCGCGTGGCAATACGACCCGTCATACGGGTACGTGTGGTACCCGGCTGTCGCCGCGGGCTGGCAGCCGTACTACAACGGCTACTGGTCTCCCCTCCCTCGGTACGGCTGGACATGGATCGGCCTCAATGTCTGGTCGTGGCCGACACACCACTATGGCCGCTGGGGTTATGCGAGCAATCGCTGGTTCTGGATCCCGGGCCGCCGGTGGGCGCCAGGCTGGGTCGCATGGGGCTCGGCCCCGGGATACATCTCCTGGAGCCCGCTCGGCTTCGGCAACAGGCTGTTGACCGTGTCCGTTGGACTCGGCCAGCGGGGCGGATGGGTGGTGATTCCGCGAAATCGCTTCGGCGTGCGAGGCGGGTACGCCAATCAGTACGCGCTCTCGAACCGCATCCTCGTCGCCCGCGCGCCGGCGGTTCGGCGGTCGCTGCCCCCGGCGCTTCCGGCGCGCGTGGCCGCCGCCGGACGGGTTGGCCCAAGGTCCGTCCGGCCGGCGTTCGCCGATCGACGCGCATCCGCCCCGGCGCTCGGCCGCCGCAGTCCGGCAGCGCCCGGAGGTTCCAGGGCTTCGTCCGGGATGCGGCTTCCTCCGTCGGCACGTGCGCCAGTGGGTGCGGCCCGTGCCCCCTTCGGCTCCGCCCAGCGTCAGCGCGGCGCGGATTCGCTGTCCGGCCCGCAACGGCGCCCGTCGGTTGTGCCACGTAACCCGTCCGTCGTGCCACGAAATCCGTCCGCCGTGCCACGAAGCGGCGCGCCGGGGTTCGTGCCAGGCTCGTCGAGCCTCTCACCTGGCGCCCGGTTCCCTGGCGCGGTCTCCCGTCGGCCTGAGAGCGGAGGCTCGCCACCGAGCGCCTCTCGCCCCTGGGGCAGTGCGCCCCGCGCCTTTGACGCGGCGCCTGGCGGGTTCAACGCCGTCCGCCCCGGTGGGCCGGTGTCCGAACCACGCGTCAGGCCACGATCGGGCGGCGTGGCACCCCCCTTCACTTCGCGTCCAGGTGCCGCGGCGCCTCGGTCTGGCTCATTCGGCACGCGTGGAGAGAACCGCCGGTTCAGCGCACCGGCCGGAGGCGGATCGTTCCGTCCACCGACCCGTTCGCCTTCGACTGGCAGCGGCGGATCGTTCGCCATGCCTCGCGGCGGCCAGCCGCGGTCGCCGGCGTTCACTGGTGGGACCATGCGATCTGGTGGCGTGTCCACCCGCTCCGGAGGATCGCCCGGAGCCCGGCCTGGCGGATCGATGGGCGCTCGTGGTGGATCGATCGGCGCTCGTCCAGCCCAGCCGTCGGCAGGCGGTGCGTCCGGCCGAGGGTCACGCCGGCCGCGCTGATTGCGACGCGCAGCGGGTCTTCAGCCACATCGGGCCCGCTGCCGATCCGGGGGCGTCAGGCAGTACACTGATCTCGTGGCGCACTACGTCATCCGGATCGCGCGCAGCGCGACGATCGTTGCGCTCTTCGGCATCGCCGCCATACTGGGGACCCTGAGCGGCGTGCTCTTCGCGTACGCGGGGGACCTCCCCGAGATCTCCGCTCTCGACAACTACAACCCGAGCACGATCACGCGCGTCTACGCCTCGACCGGCGATGTGATCGGCGAATTCGCGATCCAGCGCCGCATCGTCATCGGGTACGACGACATCGCGCCGAGTCTGCGCGAGGCGATCATCTCGGCGGAAGACGCCGACTTCAACTCCCACTTCGGCCTCAGCATCTCGCGCATCCTGATTACCCTGCTGCGCGACGTCTTCGAGCGCCGCTTCGGCAATCCGGCCGGCGCGAGCACGCTCACCCAACAGCTCGCCCGGAACCTGTTCCCCATCGGGTTCGAGAAGAGTCTCGAGCGAAAGGTGAAGGAAGCGCTCCTGGCGATTCAGATCGAGAAGCGCTACACCAAGCCCGAGATCCTGACGCTCTACTGCAACCAGATCCACTTTGGCCACGGCACCAACGGCGTGGAAGCGGCGGCGCGGCTCTACTTCAACAAGTCGGCGCGCGACGTGTCGCTGGAGGAAGCGGCGCTGATCGCCGGCATCATCCAGTCGCCAGCCCGCCAGAGCCCGTACGTCGACATGAGCGCCGCCACGCGCAGACGCAACTACGTCCTGCAGCGCATGGCCGACGAGGGGTATATCCGAGAGGCGACCGCCGAAGAGGCCAAGAAGAAGCCGATCGTGCTCATGGGCCAGCCGCAGCCGGATCGATCGATTGCGCCCTACTTCCTCGAAGAGGTGCGGAAACACCTCGAGCGCGAGTACGGCGCGAAGGCCCTGTACGAGAGCGGCCTCGCCGTGAAGACGACCCTGGACCCCGCGCTGCAGCGCCTCGCGAACCGCGCCGTCGAGAACGGACTCCGTGCGTACGACAAGCGACGCGGATGGCGGCGACCGTCCCAGAACGTCACGGCGCTGGGCCACACCGTCGACGGCTACAAGGACGCGCGGTGGAGCCGGTCCATGAAAGCCGGCGACATCGTGCCCGCCGTGGTCGTGGCACTGGGCTCCCCCGCTCCGGCCGGTGCGGCGCGGCTCAGGATCGGCCCCTACACCGCAGACCTCACCCGGGAAGGCTTCACCTGGACGCGCCGCAGCAGCGCCTCCGACCTCGTCCAGGTCGGCGATCTCGTCGACGTGTCGATCCGGTCCCTGGACGAGCAGGCGGGCACGGCGTCGGTCTCCCTCGAGCAGGAGCCCTCCGCCGAGGGTGCGCTGCTCGCGATCGACAACCGCACGGGCGAGATCAAGGCAATGGTCGGCGGCTGGGACTTTCAGCGCAGCAAGTTCAACCGGGCGGTCCAGGCGTTTCGCCAGCTCGGCTCGACCTTCAAGCCAATTGTCTACACCGCCGCGATCGATCGCGGGTACACCCCGGCTTCGATCATCGTCGACGAACCGGTCGCTTACGCCACGGACAACGGGCGCACCTACAGCCCGCAGAACTACGATCACCAGTTCTTCGGCCCGATCACGCTGCGGTACGCCCTCGAGGAATCGCGCAACGTGCCGGCCGTGAAGGTGATGGATGCGATCGGGCCGGCGAGCGTCCTCCAGTACGCGAAGCGTTTCGGCTTCGGAGAGAACTTCCCGCCTTACCTGCCGATTGCGCTCGGCGCCGGCGACGCGACCCTGCTCGAGATCACGAGCGCCTACACGACGTTTCCGAATCAGGGCATCCGCGTGAAGCCCTGGTCCATCGTCGCGGTGAACGATCGCGAAGGCAACCTGCTCGAGGAGAACCGGGCCGAACCGACCGACGTCATCGGCGCCGACTCGGCATTCGTCGTCACCAGCATGCTTCGCGGCGTGCTGAGCCCGCGCGGGACCGGCGCCAGGGCCACCTCGCTCGCGAACAAATGGCCGCTGGCCGGCAAGACGGGCACCGTCGACAACAACAGCGATGCCTGGTTCATCGGATTCGATCCGGACATCACCGTCGGCGTGTGGATTGGCAACGACGACAAACGCAAGTCGCTCGGCCCCGATGAACAGGGCGCGAAGGCGGCGCTGCCGATCTGGATGGAGTTCATGGAAGGCTACATCGATCAGCGGCCCGACAAGGACACGCCACCGCGCTTCCAGGCGCCCGCCAACATCGTCTTTCAGCCGGTCGACAACACGACCGGCCACGGCGGGCCCGTCGTCGAGGCGTTCATCGCGGGCACCGAGCCGTTGGCGTTCAGCCGCGAGCCGAACACTCCCAATTAGTCCCTGCCTGGCGTGGACGGCCCGCGGCGCAGGACGCGCCGCATCGCCGCCGTCGCTTCGGGCACTCTGAAGCCGAGCGTCACGGTGGCGTAGGTCAGACCGAACGGCGCGAGCACTGCCCCGCCCAGGACGACCGGATGCAGCGGCGAAAGGGTCAGCTTGATCGCCCAGCCGACCGCGGCACCGAGCGCGGCCGCCACCCACAACGTCGCCATGTAGCGAAGATCGGGCCCAGCGTGCCCGATCCGCCGGTGAATCCCCGCACGCAGCAAGAGCATCTCCGCCCAGCCGGCGATGCCCGCCGAGGCAGTGAGCCCGGCCGCACCCCACCTCGGATCGACGCCGATCAGCAGCGGCGCCCACAACGCGCCGGCGTATCCGAGCACGGTCGTCAGCGCCAGACGCACGAGCGCGAATCTGAGCGGCGTCCGGGGATCCTGCATGGCGTAGTAGGTCGACGAGTACAGCCGTCCGAGCGTCGATGCGACCAGCCCCACCGACGCTCCGCCGAGAATCGCCCAGACGTACACCGCGTCGGCGCGCGTGAACCGTCCGGTCTGGAGCACGGCGCCGGCGACCACGTCGCCGAGCGCGAGAAACGCCACTGACGACGGAACCGCGAAGTAGGCGATGCGGCGCAGCCCGGCCTCCAGCCGCTCGCGGACCACCTCCTTCCCCGACACACCGAGCGCGCCAGCCATGGCCGGCAATTCGGACGCGGCGACCGAAATGCCGAAGAGGCTCACTGGCAGCGTGTAGAGGAGCTGAGCATTCGCCAAGCCGGTGACCGCACCGGTCGGGAGCAAGCTCGCCAGCAACGCGTCGATGTACGCGCTGATCTGCACGACACCCCGGCTCACCGCGGCCGGCACGAGATTGCGGGCAATCGTCCGGACGTGTGACGACGTGAGATCGAAGGCGAGCCGGAGCTCCGGCACGAGCTTCCGAATCATCGGCAGTTGGACGGCGAACTGCAGCCCGCTGCCGATCACCGAGCCCCAGGCGAGCATCACCGCGAGCCGCGGCAGGGAGTCGCGCGCGCCGAACGCAAGCAGGGTGACGATCATCGCCGCGTTCCAGATCATCGGCGCAGCGTAGGAGAGCAGGAACTTGTGGTGGCTGTTCAGGACACCGAGGCACCACGCCGAGAGCACGAGCAATCCGGCGCCGGGAAACAGCACGCGGGCGATGGCGACCGTCAAGGCACGCTTCTCGCCCGTGAAGCCGGGAGCGAGGATCGACACGAGCAGAGGCGTTCCGAGCACCGCGAGCGCCACACCGAGGCAGACCGCGCTGGCGAGGAGGGCGAACACGACTCCCGCAACGCGCGCGGCCTCGCGGCGCTCCGCTCTCGCAACGAGCGCGGCGTAGACGGGAATGAAGGAGGCCGACAGCGCCCCTTCCCCGAAGAGGCTCTGAAACAGGGTCGGGATGCGGAACGCGGCGTTGAAGGCATCCGCTGCGTCCGAGCGCAGGCCGAAGTAGTGCGCGAACGTACGCAGGCGCACGAAGCCGGTCACCCGGCTGAGCATGATGCCGGCGGCGACCAGAGGCGCCCGGTTCAACGGGACGCGGAGGCCCGCGTCCGCCCTCCCCCGCTACTCCTCGTCATCGTCGGCGCCGGTGTCGCCGAGCGTGCCGCTGGCCTTCTTCATGAGGAACGACTTGATGAGGCCGTCGATGTCGCCGTCGAGCACGCGATTGACGTCGCCGATCGACTCCTTGGTGCGGTGGTCCTTGACCATCTGATACGGATGCAGCACGTAGCTGCGGATCTGGCTGCCGAATGCGATCTCGCGCTTCTCGCCGCCGATCTGATCCAGCTTGGCCTGCTGCTCCTTCGTCTTCAGGTCGAAGAGGCGCGCCTTCAGCACCTTCATCGCCTGCGCGCGGTTCTTGTGCTGCGACCGCTCGTTCTGGCACGAGACGACGATGCCGGTTGGGAGGTGCGTGATGCGGATGGCCGAGTCCGTGACGTTGACGTGCTGACCGCCGGCTCCGCTCGATCGATACGTGTCGACGCGAAGGTCCTTCTCGTCGACCTCGATGTCGACATCCTCGGGCAGTTCGGGCCAGACGTAGACCGACGCGAACGAGGTGTGGCGCCGCGCCGCCTGATCGAACGGGGAGATGCGGACGAGGCGATGCACGCCGGCTTCGGCCGAGAGCAGCCCGAAGGCGTAGTCGCCGATGACGGTGAAGGTCGCGCTCTTCAGTCCGGCCTCTTCACCCGGTTGGTAGTCGATCAGCTCCCGCTTGAATCCGCGCCGCTCGGTCCACCGCAGGTACATGCGAAGCAGCATCTCCGCCCAGTCCTGCGATTCGGTTCCGCCGGCTCCGGGATGGATGGTGACGATCGCGTTCTTGCGGTCGTGCTCGCCGCCGAGCATCTTCTTGATCTCGCCGGCCTGGACCTCCCGATCGAGGGCATCCAGCCCCTGTTCGAACTCGGCGTCGACCGGCTCGCCGGCTTCTGCCCATTCGAGCAGGACCGCGAGGTCTTCGCTCTTCTTGCGCAGCGAGCCTATGAGCTCGACTTCCTGTTCCAGGCGCCTCCGGCGCTGCAGGGTCTTCTGTGCCTCGTTCGAGTCCTTCCAGAAATCGGGAGCGGATGCCTTCGCTTCGATGCGGGTCAGTTCGTCGTCGGGATGTGCACCCTCAAAGATAGCTACGCAGATCAGCAGCGCGCCGGCTGAGATCTTCGTAGCGTTTCCTGAGCTCGTCGATAGTGGTCGCCATTCGGCTATTTTACACGGCGCCGTACGGCCAGCAGCGCGATCAGTGTGAGGGCGGTCGACGCATAGGCGAAGACGTCGCCGGTTCGCGAGTAAATCGTGCGCGCGCGCACGAAGCGCGCCTCCGCGACCAGAACCGTCTGCTCGAAAATCGGGGTCTGCGCTGCGACACGACCGTACGGATCGACGACGCCGCTGATGCCGGTGTTCGCCGAGCGCACCAGATAGCGGCCATTCTCGATAGCCCGCATCGACGCCTGGGCGAAGTGCTGATACGGCGCCGACGTGCGGCCGAACCACGCGTCGTTGGTGATCGTGGTCAGAAGCTCGCTTCCCCCCGCCACGGCCGTTCGCACCAGATCCGGGTACACGACCTCGTAGCAGATCGCCGTGCTGATCAAGTGCCCGCGCACCGGGAGAAGCACGGCGGACGAACCGGCGGAGAAGTCCGACACGGCTTCGACCAGCGGCGCCGCGAAGAAGAGGATGCGCTTGAGCGGCACGTACTCGCCGAACGGAACCAGGTGCATCTTGCGATACACGCCGCCGTCCGATCCGTTCGGCCTCACGAGAAACGCGGAGTTGTAGTACCGGGTCAACTCGCCGCGCTCGATCTGGTCGCTCCCCAGCAGGAAGGGCACGCGCGACTCGCGCGCCATGGCGCGAATCTGATCGGCGCCCGGCTTGTCCTCCTCGTAGTAGAACGGCGTCGACGACTCGGGCCAGACGACGAGGTCAGCCCCAGCGGCGATCGCACGTCGGCTCATCGCCAGGTAGTCGCGGAAGATCTGGGCCCCGCGACGGGGATTCCACTTGTCGGCCTGCTCGACGTTGCCCTGGATCAGACCGACGCGGAACGGCTCTCCCGATGCGACGAGGTCACCCGAGCGCACCCGGGCCGCGCCCCACGCGCCCGCGATCGCCACGCCGACGAGCGCGATCGCGAGTGGGCGGTAGACCCGGATCCACTCCCGCCACGGGCCGCCACGCGGGGTCGCCGCTGGACCGGTGCCGCTTCTCCCCTGCGCGCTTTCGACGCCGGCGTACGCCAGTGCGGCGCTCACGCTTGCGACGAGCGCTGAGACGCCGTACACGCCTGCGAGGGATGCCACCTGCGCAATCGGCAGCACGGTCACCTGGCTGTAGCCGAGCAGCACCCAGGGGAATCCCGTGAACAAATAGGCCCGCCCAAGCTCGGTCGCAACCCAGGCCAGCGGCGCGACGAGAAGCGCGCGAGATCCGATGGACAGCGAAAGCCGCGCCACGACGAGCGCGAAGACCGCCGGAAACAGCGCCAGGTATGCGATGAGCGCCGCGTTCACGAGCACGGCGACCGGTGACGCAAGCCCGCCGTAGACGACCATCACGCGGGTGATCCAATACAGCGTGCCCGTGAGATACACGAGGCCGGTGGTCAATCCCAGCCAGAACGCGCGAGCAACCGGTGTCCGATGGAGCGCCAGCAGCAGCGGTGCGAGCGCGACCCAGGCGAAAGCGGGATGACCGAACTTGGGAAAACTGAGGGCGAGCAGCAGACCGGAGGATGCGGCGAGCCCGAACGACAGGCGGGCCGGCCGGCTCAGCGAGTGACCCAGGGCTTGAACTTCTCTTCTTTCTGGAGCTTGGTGGCCACGGCCTGCGCTTCGCGGCGCGTCTGGAACGTGCCGACACGTACGCGGTAGAGACGCGTGCCTTTCGGCTGTTCGAAGTACGCCGCGTAGCCCTTGTCGACGAGACGCTTGACCATCTTGTCGGCCTCGGTTCGACCGTCAACCGCGGCGACCTGAACCGCGTATCCGGAACGCGGCGGCGCCGCTTCGGTCGCGGGCGTCGTCGCCGCAACTGGCGCAGGCGGAGCCGGCGCAGCTGGAGTCTTCGCAGCGGACGCCGCAACTGGAGGTGACGCGGCAGAGCTCTTCGAGGGAGCCGCGGACTTCGCGGCGGCCGGCGGCGTCGGCTGGCTCTTCCGAGCCTCCACTCTGTCGAGCCGCGAGGACCGTTCGACGGCGACGGGCGCTTCCTCCAACTCGGCGGGGGGTGCGTCCCCTGCCCCGTTCGCGCCGTCGATCTCGCCGACCACGGCGGCCGGGGGCATCGCGTCTCTGGGATCGGAGCCACCGGGCATTGCCGGCGGCGCGGGCGGCTGGTCCGGCATCGGCGAAGCGCTGAGCGCTTCCGCCTGGAGCGTCGCGGCGCGCTCGGCCTTGACGCCGCGGCCCACCAGCACGCCACAGAGAAAGATCACCACCGAGACGACGGTGGCCGCCATGAAGAGGAAGACCAGCTGCTTGCCGCTCAGCTGGATTTCACGAAAGCCATCGTCTTCCCGAATATTGCCCAAGACGTGGAGATTCTAACACGCGGGTTCAGTCGGGCGGGATGCGAGCGAGGAGACCGCGAGCACGCTCGTCGCCGGGCCTCATCACCTGCGCGCGTCCGATCTCCGCCCGGGCATCCTGGTAGTTCTTCGCCTCGAGATAGGCCTCGGCAAGCGCCAGGCGACCGTCGACCGTGTCGCGGCTCCAGAGCGAGATCTTGAGCGCGTCGATCGCCTCGCGCGTTCGGCCGGCGCGCAGGTGGATGCGGCCGATCATCAAGTGGGCATCGGCCTCGTAGGGCGACAGGTACACGACGCGATTCAAGTCGATGAGCGCCGCGCGGTCATCGTCCTTTGCCACGTCGCGACGCGCACGTTCGAGGTAGTAGCGGGCGAGCTCGCGCTGGTCCCGCTGACCGCTGTTCGCCAGGGCCTCCTCGATCTGCCGCGCGTGCGGGAGCTCGACATCCCGCTTCAGACGCTCGAGTCCCCGCGGCACCGGATCGTCGGCCGGACGCTTGTCCCACTCGCGATAGACCGAGGACAGCCGGCGCGCGAGCTCCTTCTCACGGGCGGACTCCGCGGCGTGGCCCGATGCCGCCAGTGCAGCGCCCAGCAGATAGTGCGCGTTGCCGTCGGCGGGGTCGCGGCGGACGGTCTCCCGCAGCCAGTAGATCGCCGCCTCGCTGTCATGCTCGAGCCAGTACGCGTAACCGAGATTGAAGAAGTAGTCGGGCTCGGTCGCGTCCGCATCCGCGGCCTTGGTGAAGTAGTAGGTGGGAAAGCCGGTCTGCGGCGTGGCTCCCCGCCGCAGCTGCACCACGCCGAGGTTGTTGAGCAGCGGCGGCGTCAGGCGCACCTGCCCGAGCGCCTTGAATGTCTCGAACGCGTGGTCGTAGCGCCCCAGATTGATCTGCGACAGACCGGCCCTGAAGCGTGCGCGCCTCGCCTGCGGCGCGTCCGATGCCACTTCGCCGACCGCCGCCAGCGCCTGTTCGTGCTCGCCCTGCGCGTCGTAGATCTCCCACAGTGCCAGCCGAGCGCGCTCGAGCGAGGGATCGATCTTCAGCGCAGCCTTCAGGTAGCCGATGGCTGTCGCCGGCGTTTCGGCGAGCACACCCTTGATGTACTGCTCGAAGGCGGCAACGGGTGGGTGGATGCGCTCGAGATCGTCAGCCTCCTGCTCCGGCACCGGACCCAGCTGACGCGAGACGCGCTCGAAGAGCGCGAACAGGTCCGGAAGTGGGCCGTGCTCGCTCGCCTGCGCACGCACTTTCGCGGTGTCGAGCTCGATCGCGCGCGCCTGCACGATGAGGTCGTCCCCTTCCACGCGCAACGTACCAACGATGACCTGTGCCGCCTGCACGAGTTGCGCGATGCGGATGACCGTCGCGTCGGTCAGCGCCGCAGCGGGCGGTACTTCGAGCCGATCGAACGCCTGACGGCGTTCGTCCCTCGTGATTGCTGAGGCACCGAGCGCGTTCAGATCATCGGCGACCAGAACGGCCGCCGCTTCGCCCAGCCACACGATGCGCCCCTCGCGTGTGACGTTCTCGAAGGGCATCACCAGGATGCGTCCCGAGGGCGGCGCCTGCGCCTGAGCCGGCCGCGCCGCTCCGAGCAGCGCCAGTACGCCGGCGACGATGGCGAGCACGCGGGTCATGCCACCTCCGCTTCGCTGGCCGAGAGCGTGGCGCACGACAAGGTCAGCGCACAGGCGTCCGCACCGGTTCCGCGGCACGAGGCAATCGCCACCGGTGAACGCATGCCGAACAGCTCCAGGGTCCGCGCGAACAGTGCAGCGTAATAGCCGCACAGCGGGCTCGACACCGGCTCGCGAACCAGGCAGAACGGCGATCCGTGAATGTTCACCTCGGCCCCGTCACGCCGAAAGCGCGATTGCGATCGGCTGCCTTCGTAGCTGCTCCGGACGACGCTGCCGGCGTGCCCCAGCAGCACCCGCCGACGCAGGCCTTCGGGAAGCGCGCCTGTCACGGTGCGGCGGCTCGGACGCATCGATTGGACGGTCCAGTCGGCCGCATATTCGCCGGCCCTGTTCACGATCGCGCCGTACGCCGACTCCTGCCGCAGGAAGCTCAACACCGCCAGCGTCGCGGCGGCGCCGATCGTGCCGCCGCGCATCCCTTCGGCACTGAGCCAGTTCTCGTAGAACCCCAGCCGTTCCGGAAGCACTTCGGAAATAGCCTCGTGCAGGCTCGCCACGAGCACGCGGCCGACCGGTGGTTCGCGCATCATCGTCCCAGGGGTAAGATCAGCTCGGGATGCCGATGGCGGCGATACTCGCGGGCGGGCAAGCGCGGCGGTTCGGTGGCGTCGACAAGGGCCGGATTGCCGTCGGTGGACGGAGCATTCGGGAGCGCCAGCTCGAGGTGCTCCGCTCGGTTGCCGATCCCGTCTGCCTCGTCGGCCCTCGCGACCGCGACGGGCTGCCGCCCGGGGTTCTCGCCATCGACGATGCGGTGGAAGGGTGCGGACCGCTCGGCGGCCTCGACGCCGCCTTGGAGGTTGCGGGCGATGCGACGCTGCTGGTGTTGGCGTGTGACATGCCGTGCGTGACCGCGCCGTTCCTCGAATATCTCGCCGGCCTGGCGATCGAAGCCGACGTGGTCGTGCCCCGGACCGAACGCGGCTATCATCCCTTGTGTGCCGCGTACTCGCCGGCGTGTCGGCCGGCGGTTCGGCGGCGCCTCGAAGCCCGGCAGTTGCGAATGGGCGACCTGCTCTCGGACGTTCGGGTCCGGGTGGTGGGACCTGGAGAGATGGCGCGATTCGGAAGCGGCGACTACCTGCTCGCCAACGTAAACACCCAGGCCGAACTCGACGCGATCGAATCCTTTCTGAGTCACTGAACTGTCATCGTATCACGAGCTTAGCGTCGCCTCCGGCTCCTCGGAGTCCGGCAGCGCGGCTTCGTCACCCGACTATGATTCTCCCGATTCAGCGACAGATTCACGAAGCGATCGATGCGGCCGTCAGGCGCCGGTTCGACCTGCGCGAGGTGCCGGCGTTCGCCGTTGAGACGCCGCCGAGTCGGGCCATGGGCGACCTCGCCGTCACCGTCGCCTTCCAGCTCGCGCGCACGCTCCGGAAGGCGCCTCGCGCGATCGCCCAGGAGGTCGCCGACGCCCTCGGTCCGATCCCCGGAGTCGATCGCGTGACGGCAACGCCGACCGGCTACCTCAACTTCTTCCTCGATCGTCCCGCGTTCCTCCTCGCGCGAACGGGGGGAGCCAGTGTCGAAGTCGCGGCGGATCGTGAGGGTGCCGTCTTCGCCGCAATGAAGAAAGAGGACGGCAAGACCATCGTCGAGCACACGGCGATCAACCCGAACAAGGCGGCGCACGTGGGCCACCTGCGCAACGCCGCGCTCGGCGATACGCTCGCTCGGGTGCTCCGGTTCAGCGGCGAACCGGTCGAAGTGCAGAACTACATCGACGACACGGGCGTGCAGGTCGCAGATGTGATCGTCGGTTTCCAGCAGATCGAGGGCAAGACCGTCGCCGAGGTCAAGGCGATCGCCGAGACCACGCGTTTCGACTACTACTGCTGGGACCTGTACTCGCGGGTCACGGAATGGTACGACGGGGATCGGGCGCGCCTCGAGATCCGCGCGCGCACCCTGCACGAGCTGGAGCACGGTGATGGCGACACCGCCGAACTCGGAAGGGTGATCGTCGACCGCATCGTTCGAGCGCACCTGCAGACCATGGCGCGCCTGAACATCGGGTACGACCTGCTCACCTACGAAGGCGATATCTTGCGCCTGCAGTTCTGGGCGCAGGCATTCGAGATCCTCAAGGCGCAGGGCGCCGTCTTCCTGCAGACCGAAGGGCGCCTGGCGGGCTGCTGGGTGATGCGAATCGACGAGGGCGCCGGGGACACCGGCGTGGTCGAGCAGGATGCGGATGGCGAGCCGGAAGAGGAAGCGCGCGAGAAGGTGATCGTGCGGTCGAACGGCGTCGTGACCTACGTCGGCAAGGACATCGCCAATCAGTTCTGGAAGTTCGGGCTGCTCGGGCGCGACTTCCACTACAGGCGATTCGCCGACCAGCCGGACGGCAGGCCGCTCTGGGGAACCACGTCGGAGCAGGGCGAGTCCGGAGCGCCCTCGTTTGGCGGCGCCACGCGAATCTACAACGTGATCGACTCGAGACAGCTGTACCTTCAAGCCCTCCTGAGCCAGGCGCTGCGGACACTCGGTCATCCGCGCGAGGCCGAACGGTCGATTCACTTCTCGTACGAGATGGTGGCGCTGTCGCACGCAACCGCGCGCGAGCTCGGCTATCCCCAGGATGCCGAGGAGCTGCGCAAGCCGTTCGTCGAGGTGTCGGGACGCAAGGGCCTCGGCGTCAAGATCGACGATCTGCTCGACACGCTCGAAGCGAAAGCCGGCGCCGAGGTGGCGCGCCGGAACCCGGAACTCGGCGCGGAGGACCGCGCGCGGCTGGCTTCACAGATCGCCATCGCGGCAATCCGCTATTTCATGCTGAAGTTCTCCCGCGGGAAGCTGATCGTGTTCGATATGGAGGAAGCGCTCAGCTTCGAGGGCGAGACGGGGCCGTACCTGCAGTACGCGGTCGTGCGCGCCAACAACATCTTCAATCGGCTGCGGCAGCGGGAAGGCGTCGGCGAATCCGAGCTTCTCGCCGGTCTCGCGGATGCCCCGGCCGAGGAGCTCCTCGCGACTCCCGGATCCGAGCCCTCCGATCACGACCTCTGGTCGCTCGTCTTCGAAGCGTCCAGGCTCGATGACGTGGTGAAGCAGACGATCACCGCGCTCGAATTTTCGGTGCTCGCGAAGTACGCGTTCGGCCTGGCACAGCTCTTCAACGCCTTTTATCACCGCTACCCGATCCTCAACGAAGACGATGCGGCGCGCAGACGCTGGCGCGCCGCGGGGGTCGCCTACTTCCGCGTGCAATTGACGCGGGCCCTCCACCTCATGGGCATCGACGTGCCCGAACGGATGTAGACGATATGCCTCTCATCGCTCTCACCGCGTGCCCGAAGATCGAGGACTACAGGCAAGCCATTCAACATGCCGGCGGCGACATCCGCATCGTGGATCACACGATGCGCGTCGAAGATGCGCTGGATGGCGTGAACGGCCTCCTCCTGACCGGCGGCGACGAACCGTCCGGCGCGGGCCATCCGGCCGACGACGCGGGGGCGACCACCGCCGACGCGGCCGAACGCGACCAGTTCGAGGCCGCGCTCGTGCACGAGGCCCGCCGCCGCACGATGCCGATCCTTGGCATCTGTCGTGGCGCGCAAGTCATCACCCGCGCCCTCGGCGGAACGATCGTCGACGTCCCGGACGCCGTCCCAGGGGCGCTGGAGCACGACCTCGCGTCGCCGCCGCACCAGCCGTTCGAACATGCGCACGAGATCTGGGTCGAGGAGGACTCGCTTCTCGCCCGTCTCATGCGCGAGAAGCTCGTCGGAGGCGACACCTGCTCGGTGAACAGCCGCCATCGGCAGGCCATCAAGGAATCGGGCGGCCACCTGCGTATCGTCGCCACGGCGCCGGACGGCATCGTGGAAGCGGTCGAGGATCCGGCGCGGCCGTACTGCCTCGGCGTGCAGTGGCACCCGGAGAACTTCTGGCGGACCGGAGAATTCCGTCCGATATTCGAGGGGTTCATCGAAGCGGCGGGGGGCGGTTAGGTCCGCCGGGAACCATGTTCGGGCCCGGCCGGTCCGGCTTCGGGAGTCGCGTCCGACAGCCGGGGCTTCAGCCGCGAGCGAACCGAACGACCGTTTCGACGTGCGGCGTGTTCGGAAACAGATCGAATCCGTCCACCCGCTCGATGCGGTAACCGGCGTCGACGAACCGGCGCGCATCGCGCGCGAGCGTGGCGACGTCGCAGGACACGTAGGTCACGGTCCTGGCTCCCAGTCCGATCGCTCCCTCGACGGCCTCTTTCGACATCCCGGTTCTCGGAGGATCGACGATCAGCACAGCAGGCGCGACGCGCTCGTGTCGCACGTACGCCTCCACGGCCTGGTGCACCGGCTCGACATGGCCATGGCCGACCGCGGCGGCGTTCTCCGCCAGGTCCACGGCGCCGACGCGGTCGCCTTCGACCGCAACGACCGACGCACCCCTGATCTCGGCGGACGCCAGCGCAAAGAGGCCGACACCAGCATAGAGATCGACGACCCGATCGCCTGGCTCAATTGGACCAACGACGTGCGCAACCAGCCGCGACAGGAGGTATCGATTGGCCTGGAAGAACGCCTGCACATGGCGCCGCAGCGTGACGGTGCGCCCCTCGATCTCGATGCGATCGCCGACGTGGGGATCGCCGGACACGAGCGCGCCCCCGCCGCCGCGCTCTCCCGACGACACGGTGAGGCCAGTGATCCCTTCGTACGACGCGAGGCCCGCGAGCGCGCTCCGCGTCACTGCCACGGGCGTCGACAGATGAATGGCGCGCTCGGTGGCATCGATGTTCTCGGCGATCTCGAGCTGTCCCGCGTCGCTCATCCCCAGAGAGCGGAGACCGGCCACGAGTCGATCGGTGGCATCACAGGTGGCAGGCAGGAGCTGCCGTGTGTCGCGAGCCGGGCAGATCACGTGCGTCCCTTCGCGGAAGAACCCTGGCGTGCCGTTCTTCATGTGCAGCCGTGCCCGCATGCGGTAGCCGTCTTCGGGCGACGCAGCGACATCGACGCGGTGCGAGAGCTCGACTCTGCCGATCCGCGTGAAGGCATCCTCGATGACCAGCGCCTTGATCTGCAGCTGACGGGGGTAGTCGATGTGCGAATACAGACAGCCGCCGCACAACGGATCGCGGGCGGACGGTCGGCGATCGGGCGACGGCTCGTCAACGGCGATCGTCTCGGCGTAGGCCACTCCCCTGCCCACGCGCTCGACGCGAACGCTCACCTGTTCGCCGGGGATCGCACCGCTCACGAGCAGCACCTGTCCGTCCGCTCGCGCGATCATCCGTCCTCCGGCCGCGGGCTTCTCCACACGCACGGACATCGTCTGACCGACGGCGAACATCCGGCTCACTCGATACCGATCTGCGGCAGCCGCAACCGCTCGCGCACCGCTCGCGACACGGCGGCGGCGAGCGCCCGATCGTAGGCGTCGGGCGTCATGCCGGCGCGAAACTGAACGAGGTCTTCGGCCACTTCGGCCCGAATCGCGTCCATCATCGCCGACGCGTCTCCCCGCATGACGATGGTCAGCAACTGCCCGTCCAGGTCGGCCAGCCGTGCGAGCGCGGCTCGACGGCGTTCGCCGCGAAGAGAGGCGCCAGCTGCACGAACGACGTCCAGCTCCGAGGAGACGGCATCGACAACGGCATCGGCGTCCGGCCCCAGCACACCCGTCGCGCGGAGACTGCTCAGACGAACGAGCACCCGCTCGAGATGCTCCGGCAGAGACGGTCCGCGTCGGGCCGGGGCGGACACGTCCGCCGACGGCGCGTCAGGACGCCCGGCGATGCCGGTCGCCCGCCGCCACTCGTCGAACACGTCGAACACGTCGGCCTCACAGAAGTCGATGCGCACGGGCCGGCGCCGCGGACCCCGGCGGTAATATCGCTCGAAATAACGGTCGATCCCGGCGTACGCGACTTTCAGCGGCACGCCTTCCACGGCCCACCGGCTCACGGTCTCGAAGGAAGGACCGACGATCCGAATGAGGTGCCCCTCGTTCTTGCGACAGAGGTAGGTTTCGATGTCGCGGCAGTACTCTGCAACGTCCATGTCGCTGGCGACGGGATTCACCGATTCCGTTCCCAGACGATTCGCAGCCCCTTCAACGTCAACTCCACGTCGACGTGTTCGATGAGGGTCGTCTCCGGCGCGATCACGACCGCCAGACCGCCGGTCGCCACACAGACGGCACCGCCTCCCAACTCGTCGTCCATCCGGCGGACGAGCCCCTCGACCATGCCGACGTAGCCGTAGAAGAGGCCCGCTTCCATCGCGCCAACGGTCGTGCGGCCGACGACGCGGGGGGGCTTTCGCACTTCGATGCGCGGGAGACGCGCGGCGCGCTGAAAGAGCGCGTCCGCGGAAATGCTGACACCCGGGCAGATGGCCCCTCCGAGGTACGCGCCCTCCCGATCGACGGCGTCCAGCGTCGTCGCCGTGCCGAAGTCACACACGATCAGCGGACGATCGGGCCGGCCGTACTGCGCGTGCGCGGCAATGGCGTTCACGATCCGATCGGCGCCGACCTCCGCGGGATTGTCGTATCTGATCGGCATCCCCGCGTTCGCGGCGGGATCTACGACGAGGACGTCCCGGCCGAAGTAGCGCCGCAGCATGTCGACCACCGTGGTGGTGAGCGGCGGCACGACCGACCCCAGGACGACGCCGTCAATGGTGGCGCGCTCGATTCGGTCGTGCGCAAAGAGGCCATCGACCAGCAGGCCGAGCTCGTCGGAGGTCCGCTCACGAAGCGTCTGGAGCCGCCAGCTCCGGACCAGATCGGTCCCGTCGAAGACGCCGAGGACGATGTTGGTGTTTCCGACGTCGATGGCTAACAGCATGGGCTCACCAGCGTACTTCTCCGGCGACGATCCGCTCGATGCGTCCGTCGACGCGAACCAGGAGCGCACCAGAGTCATCGATCCCGTGCGTGACGCCCGTCCGCTCGTGTCCGCCGGGCGCGTCCCACGCGACCCGTCTGCCTCGGCTCCCGGGCGCCCGCGCGCGCCAGTCGTCGAGGATAGCATCGAAGTCGCCGTCGAGCAGGCGCGTGTAGACACGCGAGAGCGACGCGAGCGACTCCGCGCAGACCGCTCCGCGATCGACGGCACGCCCCAGTTCCGATTCGAGCGACGTCGCCCGCACGGCGAGCTCCGGCGGATACGCCGCCGGCGCGACGTTGATGCCATAGCCGAGCACGACGGAGTGGACCCGGGACGAGCCGGACGCGACGCCTTCGGCGAGAATGCCGGCGAGCTTGCGCGTGCCGACGAGCAGATCGTTGGGCCACTTGATGGCCGGCACGAGGCCGGTGGCGCGCTCGACCGCCTCGGCGAGCGCCACGCCCGCCGCCAGCGTGAGCAGCATCGTCGCGCGCTGTGGATCGATGCGCGCGCGCGTCGGAGCGAGCACGACGGACACGTAGAGACCCGACGCGGGCGGCGAGAACCAGGTCCGACCCATGCGCCCGCGCCCGGCCGTCTGCTGCTCGGCTATGACGACGGCGCCTTCGGCGGCGCCGGTTCCTGCGAGCGTCGCGGCGACATCGTTGGTCGATCCGATGCTCTCGAAATAGAGCACGCTCGCGCCGATCGGCCCGACTCTGGGACGGGCGGCCAGCGCGTCTGCGAAGGCGGCTGGCAACCGCTGCGGTTCTCCGTGCACAGAGGACTCAGATCGGCTCGATCTCGAAGCTGATATCGACGGCCGGCGCCGAGTGCGTGAGGGCCCCGACGGACACGAAGTCGGCGCCCGTCCGCGCGAGATCGTCGATGCGCTCCAGCGTCACGCCACCTGAGATCTCCAGACGCGCACGGCCGGCGGCCCGCGCGACCGCCTCGCGGATCTCGTCGATCGTCATGTTGTCGAGCAGCACGATATCCGCGCCGGCCGCGACTGCCTGATCGACCTCGTCGAGCGACTGCGCTTCGATCTCGAGCGTGAGATCCGGGCGGTGGGCGCGGCATCTCGCAACGGCGGCGGCAACGCCGCCAGCCAACCGGACGTGGTTGTCCTTGATCAATATCGCGTCGAAGAGACCAAACCGGTGATTCGACGCGCCGCCGACGGCGACCGCGTACTTCTCGAGGGCTCGAAGCGTCGGCGTCGTTTTTCGCGTGTCGAGCACCACGATGCGTCCCGCCGCGGCGTCGGCGAAGGCGCGCGCGGCGGATGCGATACCCGAGAGCCGCTGCAGAAAATTGAGCGCCGTCCGCTCGCCGATGAGGAGCGAACGGGCGAGCCCGACGACTTCGCCTGCCGAATCCCCTTGACGGCATCGATCGCCGTCGCCGCGAGTGAAGCGGATCGCCACGTCCGGTTCGACCTGCCGGAAGACTTCCGCCGCGATGTCGAGACCGGCCAACACACAGGACCCCTTCACGATGAAGACGCCTCGTGCCCGCTGGTCGACCGCAACGGTCGCCTCGGTGGTGACGTCGCCCGGGCCCACGTCCTCGGCCAAGGCACGACGAACGATGTCGCGATACGCCTCAGGAGGCAGCAGCTGCATCGTACCCGTCGACGCCGATCCGCCTGGAGCCGCTCTCCAGACAGACGAAGCGCTGTACGCGCAACGCGGCTCTCAAGTCGGCCTCGATCTGGGAGGTGAGGCTCAGCGTCTCGGCGTCGGCTTCGATGGTGACCTGGGTGATCGGCACACGCAGCGGCTGCTTGGCTTCCGAGCGCTGCTTGCGCACCTCGAACAGCACGTCGGTTGCCCACGTGTAGATCCGACGGTCGGTCTCGCTGCGCTCGGGCGAGTGATCGGGCACGAGCGCGTCGACCTCGTGCCTCGTCGGCCACGCGGCGCGATGCACCGAGCCCGGCTGCCACCACGACCAGACCTCCTCGGTGACGAAGGGCAGGAACGGGGCGAACAGGCGCAGCAGCACAGAGAGGGCGGCGACGAGCGCCGAGTTCGCCGACGCCGCCGCTGCGTCGCCCTGCTCACCGTAGCGGCGTCCCTTCACCAGCTCGAGATAGTCGTCGCAGAACCGCCAGAAGAACTCCTCGGTGCGCTGCAGGACGCGCGCGTAGTCATAGGCCTCGAAGTCGCGCGTGTCCTCCTCGACCAGCGCAGCCAGCGTCCGGAGCATCGCGCAATCGACCGGGAAGGTCACGGCTCCCTGGGGAATCACCGACGCGAGGGTGAAGCGCGAGGCGTTCAGCAGCTTGATCGCGAGCCGCCGGCCCACGCGCATCTGGCTCGCGTCGACGGCGGTGTCCGTTCCGGGCCGTCCACTCGCCGCCCAATAGCGCACGCCGTCGGACCCGTGCTCCTCGAGCAGCGGCAGCGGGGTGATCACATTGCCCTTCGACTTCGACATCTTCTTCCGATCGGGATCGAGCACCCACCCGGAGATCGCCGCGTCCGTCCAGGGCAGCGAGTCGTGCTCCAGGTGCGAGCGCAGCACCGTCGAGAAGAGCCAGGTGCGAATGATGTCGTGCCCCTGCGGCCGCAGATTCATCGGGAACGTCCGTGCGAAGAGGGCCACGTCATCCGGCCATCCACACACGATCTGCGGCGTGAGCGAGGAGGTCGCCCACGTGTCCATGACATCGGGATCGCCGACGAAACCGCCGGGCTCGCCGCGCTGCTCGGCCTGGTAGCCGGGCGGCACGTCGCTCGACGGATCGACCGGCAGCCGATCGACGGAGGCGAAAATCGGCCTGTCGTACTCAATCGCGCCGTCGGCGGCGACGGGATACCACAGCGGGAACGGCACGCCGAAGAAGCGCTGACGGCTGATGCACCAGTCGCCGTTGAGGCCGTTCACCCAGTTCTCGAACCGCGCTCTCATGTACTCCGGATGCCAGCGCAGCTCCCGGCCGCGGGCGAGGAGCGCGTCCCGATGTTCGATGGTCTTGATGAACCACTGCCGGCTCGTCACGATCTCGAGCGGACGGTCCCCCTTCTCGAAGAACTTCACCGCATGCGTGATCGGGCGCGGTTCGCCCTTCAGATCCCCGGACTCGCGCAGCAGTTCGACGATGCGCGCGCGCGCCTTGGCGGCTGACAGCTTCGCCAGCTGATCGTACAGCCGCTGCGCCCTGTCGACGTCGACCGACTCCCATCCACGCGAGCCCCACGTCACCGGCCGCAGCGTCCCGTCAGCCTGAACGACCGCGCGGACGGGCAATCCGAGCTCGCGCCACCAGGTCACGTCCGTGGTGTCGCCGAAGGTGCAGATCATGGCGATGCCGCTGCCCTTGGCGGGGTCGGCCAGGTGATGCGGCCGCACCGGGACCCGCACGCCAAAGAGCGGCGTCACCACCTCACGGTCGAAGAGCGGCCGATACCGCTCATCGTCGGGATGGGCCACGAGGGCGACGCAGGCTGGAATGAGCTCCGGCCGGGTCGTTTCGATCTCGACCGATCCGCCCTCGGGACGCATGAAGGCGATGCGGTGATACGCCCCTGGGAGCTCGCGGTCCTCGAGCTCCGCCTGCGCGACCGCTGTCCTGAAGTCGACGTCCCATAGCGTCGGCGCTTCGACCTGGTACGCGAGGCCACGTTCGAGCAGCCGGAGGAAGGCATTCTGCGAAACGCGCTGCGCGGGCGGCGCGATCGTCGCGTACGTCATCGACCAGTCGACCGAGAGTCCCAGATATTTCCAGAGATGCTCGAAGGCCTTCTCGTCCTCGGCGGTCAGGCGGGCACACAGCGCGATGAAGTTGCGCCGCGAGATCGCGACTGGGTGTTTCGGAGGCGCGGGCGGCGGCTCGAACGAGGGGTCGTACGGCAGCGACGGGTCGCATCGCACGCCGTAATAGTTCTGCACGCGGCGTTCGGTGGGCAGGCCGTTGTCATCCCAACCCATCGGGTAGCACACGGCCTTGCCCCGCATGCGCTGGAACCGGGCGACCAGATCGGTGTGGGTGTACGAAAAGACGTGTCCGAAGTGCAGCGACCCGCTGACGGTCGGAGGCGGGGTGTCGATCGAGTAGACCTGATCCCGCGGGCATGTTCGATCGAAGGCGTAGGTGCGCTCCGACTCCCAGCGCGCGAGCCACTTGGCTTCCAGCCCTTCGAGTGCCGGCTTTTCAGGCAGGTGCAGGCGAGCCGGGTCCAGGGACGTGAGCGAATGCGGCGAAGCGGGCATCCGCCGATCTTATTTGATGTGGCGCTTGATCCGCTCGATCTCTTCCCGCACCAGCCGGTCGGCCGCGCCCGCTACGACCGACGACACCGTCTCCCTGAGCATGCGATCGGTCATCTGCTCGAGCATGCGCCGCACCACTGGCTCGAGATCGCGGGCAATCGCCTGTTCGGTGCCTGCGCCCGACGGCACGTCTGACGGCCAGAGCAGGTCCGGCGGTTCTCCCGACTCTTCCGATTCGAGCAGGGCGGCAAACGCGTCGCCGAGTGCTTCCACGCGCGGAGCGCTCGCAGCCGGACCCCCACGCGGGGGCTCAGCTTCCGAACCCTGTGGCGCAGCACTCGGGGGGGCAACCGCCGGGACCGATGGAACGGGCGCGGCGGCAGGTGTCGCCGATGCCGCGTACGTCGGCGTGGCCGTCTGCGCTGACGCCGAAGAAGCTGGAAGCGGCGCGGCAGCCGGCGGTGCGGAGACTGGCGGTGCGACAGCCGGAGACGCGGCGGACGGAGACGCGGCAGCTGGCGGCGCGACCGACTGCGCTGCACGAGCCGGCGTACCGGCGGCGGGCGCGGCGCTCTTCGCCGGCTGAACCGCCGGCGCAGGCGGAGCCTCGACCTCCTCGTCTTCGTCGGCCGTGCTGGGAACACCCTCGCGAGGGGTCTTGGCCAGCGCAGCAAAGGCCTCGTCGAGCTGGTCGAAATACCGATCGCGGTCCGGTGTCGGGCGTGGGGGACGCTGGTCGGCCTTCGCTTTCGACGCCTCCGCTTTGTCCGCACGCCGCGCTTCGCCCGAGGGCCGTTCGAGCTCGCCACTCTCGTCGAGCCGCAGCCGGACTTCGTCGCCCCTCTGCGTGTCGCGTTCGGAGCTCTGCGCTTCGCGGCGTTCGGCTCTGGGCGCAGGCGCCTGGACCGGAGCGTTCGCTGGGGCGCCCAGCGGCGCCGACAAGGGCCCACCGTCAACCATCGACGCCGTCCGTGCCTCGCCGGAGAGCAGCTCTCGAACACGTTCGACGAGCGCCTGCGGATCGAAGGGCTTGGTGACGACCCCAGCGACGCCTGCGGCCGCGACCTTGTCCCGGTCGACGATATCGAACGCGCCGGCCAGGAGGAGCACGGGGACGTGCGACAGCCGATCGTCGCGCCGGATGTACTCCGCGACCTCGTACCCGGTCGTCCCGGTCAGGCCGATGTCGGCCAGGACGATATCGGGCACCCCGCGCTGGAGCGACAGGACGACTTCATCGGCATCGCTCGCGGTCGCAACGGACACCGGTTCGCCGGCGAAGGCAAGGGCCACGACCCGCTGGGTCGTCGGGTTGCCGTCGGCGAGGAGCAGGGTTTGCGTCGCGTCGGTCGTCTGGGTCACTCGGCGGTCCTCCACAATCAAGCGCTGACGGCCCGAACGTTCTCGTTGATGAACGACACGATCTCGTGCATCGGAGTGCCGGGCGGAAACACTCCCTTGATCCCCATGGCCTTCAGCTTCGGTACGTCCACATCCGGAATGATGCCACCGATTAGCACCAATACGTCATCGAGACCCTGTTCCCGCAGCAGCGCCATCAGCCTCGGAGCGATGTGATTGTGGGCCCCGGACAGGATGGACAGGCCGATGACGTCGGCGTCCTCCTGCAGAGCCGCGGTGACAATCTGTTCGGGCGTCTGCCGCAAACCTGTATAGATCACCTCCATGCCGGCGTCCCGGAGCGCCCGGGCAATCACCTTGGCGCCGCGATCGTGGCCGTCGAGGCCAGGCTTGGCTATCACAACTCGAAGTCTGCGCATCTCGGATCAGGGTCGCAGCAGAGACCGGCCGAGAGGCACCCCGTCGCGGGCCCGGCATCTGCACCCTGCACTCTACAATCTGCACGCGGCTGTCTGCAATTCAGCGTTTTGGGTGCCCGGCAGGACGGCGTCCGGACCAGCGCCTAGATAATAGGCGTTTCGACGTATTCCCCCCACACCTTCCGCAGCGCGTCGCACAGTTCGCCGAGGGTGGCGTAGGCGCGCACGGCCTCGAGCAGATGGGGCATCAGGTTGTCGGTCCCCCGGGCGGCGGTCTCGAGACGATCGAGGCACCCGGCGACCTGGGCCTCGCTTCGCGAGGCCTTGACGCGGCGCAGCCGCTCCACCTGCCGTTCGGCGACGTCCTCGTCGATGTACAGGGTCTCGATAGGCGGCTCGCGCTCCTGCGCGTACGCATTGACGCCGACGATGATCTGCTCGCGCCCTTCCACGGCCTGCTGGAAGCGATAGGCGCTTTCGGCAATCTCGCGCTGCGGGAAGCCGCGCTCGACGGCGGCCACCATTCCGCCCATCCGATCGATCTCGTCGAAGTACGCCAGGGCGCGCGCCTCGAGGTCCGCCGTCAACCGCTCCACGAAGAACGCGCCGCCAAAAGGGTCGACGTCATCGATCAGGCCGCATTCGTGCGCAAGGACCTGCTGAGTCCGGAGAGCCAGGGTGGCGGCCTCTTCGGTCGGCAGCGCGAGCGCCTCGTCGAGCGAGTTGGTGTGCAGCGAGTTCGTCCCGCCGAGGACCGCCGATAGCGCCTGCAGAGCCGTCCGCATGACGTTGTTGTAGGGCTGGCGAGCCGTGAGCGAGACACCAGCGGTCTGCGAGTGGAACCGCAGCTTCCACGACCGTTCGCTGGTCGCGCCGAAGCGATCCCGCATCGCGCGCGCCCAGATGCGCCTCGCCGCCCGATACTTCGCGACCTCCTCGAAGAAGTCGCTGTGCGCGTTGAAGAAAAACGAGATCCGCGGAGCGAAGCTGTCGACGTCGAGGCCCGCGTCCACCGCCCACTGCACGTACTCGATGCCGTCACGAAGCGTGAACGCCAGCTCCTGCGCCGCCGTCGAGCCGGCTTCACGGATGTGATACCCGCTCACCGAGATGGTGTTCCAGCGCGGGGCCTCCGCAGCGCAGAACGCGAACACGTCGGTGATGAGCCGCATCGACGGCCGCGGCGGGAAGATGTAC
This sequence comes from Vicinamibacterales bacterium, assembly GCA_050183995.1. Classification (GTDB taxonomy): domain Bacteria; phylum Acidobacteriota; class Vicinamibacteria; order Vicinamibacterales; family CAVVIG01; genus CAVVIG01. Next base: position 66,852 of record JBFXAT010000006.1, on the reverse strand, counting down.
TCCTTCTGGGCGATGAACTCCTTCAGGATGTCGTTCTGAATCGTTCCCGAGAGGGTCTGCCAGCCGACGCCCTGGCGCTCCGCGACGACCAGGTACATCGCGAAGACCATGGCGGCCGGCGAGTTGATCGTCATCGACGTGGTGACCTCGCCGAGGTGGATGCCCTCGAAGAGCGCCTCCATGTCGGACAGCGACGCCACACTCACCCCGCACTTGCCGACCTCCCCGAGCGAAAGCGGGTGGTCGGGGTCGCGTCCCATCAGGGTCGGCAGATCGAACGCCACGCTCAGGCCGGTTCCGCCCGCGGCGAGCAGCGCCTTGTAGCGGGCGTTGGTTTCCTCGGGCGTGCCGAACCCCGCGAACTGCCGCATGGTCCAGAGCTTGCCGCGATAACCGCTCGGGTGGATGCCTCGGGTGTACGGAAAGGCTCCCGGATCGCCGATGTCGGCATCGGCGTCGATGCCGGCCAGGTCCTCCTCCGTGTAGAGCCGCTCGATCGGATGGCCGGAGATCGTATTGAAGACGTGGGCGCGCTCGGGGCCTCGCCGCAACGACGGCTCGAGCGTTTCACGCTCCCAGCGCTGCTTCGGCGTCTCGGCGGCCGCCTTCATCACCTTTCATTATAGTAAGGACATCATGGCGACCAACGGTTCGATCTTCGACGCGATGCTGCAGGAGTTCGACGGCGCCGCACGCATCGTGAACCTCGAGCCCGGCATCTGGAAGATCCTCACACACCCGAAGCGGCAGATCACCGTCTCGTGTCCCGTTCAGATGGACAACGGCGAGATCGAGGTCTTCACGGGCTACCGCGTGCAGTACAACATCACGCTCGGCCCGGCAAAGGGAGGCATTCGCTATCACCCCGAGGTCAGCCTCGACGAGGTCACCGCGCTCGCCGCCTGGATGACATGGAAGTGCGCCATTGCGCACATCCCGTTCGGCGGCGGCAAGGGTGGCATCATCTGCGATCCCACCCGGATGTCCCGCAGAGAGCTCGAGGCGCTCACCCGGCGCTACGTCGCCGAGATCATCGACGCGATCGGCCCGGAGAAAGACGTGCCCGCCCCGGACGTGAACACGAACGACCAGGTGATGGCCTGGATCATGGACACCTACAGCATGCACGTCGGCCACACGTCGACTGCCGTGGTCACCGGCAAGCCGCTGGAGCTCGGGGGATCGCTGGGACGACGCGAGGCGACCGGCCGGGGCGTGATGATCGTCGCTCGTGAAGCGGCCAGGCACGTCGGCTTCGACATCAAGGGGGCCAGGATCGCGGTCCAGGGCTTCGGCAACGTCGGTTCGGTCTCGGCCGAGCTCCTCGCCCAGACCGGCGCACGCATCGTCGCGATCAGCGACTGGAAGGGGGGCGTCTTCAACGATCGCGGCCTGGACCTCTCGACGCTCGCGGACCACGTCCGCCAACACAAGACCGTCGCCGGGTTCACCGGCGGCGAGCCGCTGACCAACGCGGATCTCTTCGCTCTCGACGTGGACGTGCTGATTCCGGCGGCGCTCGAAAATCAGATCACGATCGACAACGCTGCGTCAGTGCGCGCCAAGGTCGTCGTCGAGGGCGCCAACGGCCCCACGACGCCGCAGGCGCACGCCGTGATGCACGAGCGCGGGGTCTTCGTGGTGCCGGACATCCTTGCCAACAGCGGCGGCGTCACCACGTCGTACTTCGAATGGGTGCAGGATCGTCACGGGTACTTCTGGACCGAAAAAGAGGTGAACGAGCGCCTCGAAGCCAAGATGTGTCAAGCGTTCGACGCCGTCCTCAAGACGGCGCTGAAGCACAAGGTCGATCTCAGAACCGCTGCCTACATCGTCGCCATCACCCGCGTGGCCGACGTGACACGGCTGCGAGGGATGTACGCCTGATCGGCATCCAATCCCGCGTCCTTCCCTGCCTACCCCTTGAAGCGCTTCCAGTCGATGCCGTACTTCCTGACGCGGTAGTTGAAGATCCGCTCGGTCGTGCCCAGTAGACGCGCGGCCTTGGCACGGTTGCCGCGCGCGCTCTTGAGGGCGTCGAGCAACGCGTCCTTTTCGAACGCTTCGAGCGAGTCTCTTAACGTCGTCGTCTGCCCCGTCCCGGAGGCTTCGGCGGTCTGCAGCGTGGGAGGCAGGTGATGCGCGTGCACCACCTGCGCGTCACAGACCACGACGGCGCGTTCGACGACGTTCGCCAGTTCGCGGACGTTGCCCGGCCAATGGTAGCTGGACAACATATCGATGGCCGGCGTCGAGATCCGCTTCACCGCCTTGCCGTGCTCGCGCGAGAACTTCTCGAGGAAGTAGTCAGCCAGCAGCAGCACGTCCGGCTTGCGCTCGCGCAAGGGCGGCACGAAGATCGAGAACACGTTGAGGCGGTAGTAGAGGTCGTCCCGGAACTCCCCGGCCGCGATCGCCTTTTCCAGATCCTTGTTCGTCGCCGCGATCAGCCGGATGTTCGCCCGGATCGTCTCGGTGCCGCCGAGCCGCTCGTATTCGCGCTCCTGGAGGACCCTGAGCAGCTTGACCTGCGTGGCGAGATTCAACTCGCCGATCTCGTCCAGGAAGAGCGTGCCCCCCTCCGCGGCCTCGAACCGCCCCTTCTTCGTGGCGTGCGCGCCGGTGAAGGCCCCCCGTTCGTATCCGAAGAGCTCGCTCTCGATCAGGTCCTGCGGCAGCGCCGCGCAACTGACCTTGATGAAGGGACGCTTCGCGCGCGCGGAGTTGTAGTGGATGGCATGCGCGATCAGCTCCTTCCCCGTCCCCGACTCGCCTCGCAGCAGCACGGTGGTGCTGGTGCGGGCGACCTGCGCAATCTGCTCGTAGACCTGCCGCATCGGCCCGCTGGTGCCGACGATGTTCGAGAAGTCGTACCGCTCCTTCAATTCCTGACGCAGATGCGTGTTCTCGTCCACCAGACGCTGCTTGTCCGCCTGGATGACCCGATGCACGCGCACCGCCTGGGCGATCATCGACCCGACGACGCCGAGAAACTTCGCCATGCGGTGATAGTCGCGATCGGGCTTGAAGCGGAGATCGATGCTCACGGCACCGACGGTGCGGTCGTCGAGCGAGATCGGCGCGGAGACGTAGCTCAACTCCTGCTCCGGGAGCTCCGGACGGTCCGACAGCCGATTGATGAACATCGGCTCGCGCGAAACGCGCGGCACGACGATCGGCTTCCCGGTCTGAATGACCCGGCCGGTGATGCCCTCGCCCTTTTCGAACCGTACTCGCTTGCCGGCGGCAACCGCGCCGGCGGTCGCCTCGAGGGCGATCTCCCCTGTGTCCTGGTTCTGCAGCACGACGGCGCTACGGATCGCGCCGTGATGGCGGACCAGGATCTCCAGGACGCGTGTCAGCGCCGCATGCAGGTCGAGCGTCGCGGAGAGGGCCTGACTGGCTTCGAGCAGCGTCGACAGCTTTCGCACTTCGCCAGCATGCGCATCGTCTGGCTCGAACCTCTGTACGACCGTGGATCCCATAACACTCCGCTCCAGGAGAGAAACCGTTCGGAAGTCCTAGAGCAAGGCCAATTCCAGGGCAAATTTCCGGTCTGTGTCCGATACGCAGGAATTCAGGCCTCTTTTCCACAAGTTCGATCGGAGAGCCTCAGGCGAACACCCAACAATCCTGTATAAAGAACGCCTATGTCACGACAAAGTTGTGCAATGGAGCCATCGGGTCCTACAGGCGAGGCCGCTCGGCTCCGGTGAGCCGGCGGCTGCTCCCTGTCGCATCGGCCCGGCGGTGTGACGAGCGCTCGACGATGTCGAGACGGCGATGTGAACGGGGCCGGTGGTGTCAGGGCCTGACGGTGAACGCGACGCGGTCGGACGCGCGCGCTCCACCGGTGACTGCCTCGAGGCGGACGACGTAGCCGCCGCTCGCGAGGCCGGCGAGTGGCAGGTCGACCTGCGCCACGCCAGGATCGGACGACAGCCGGGTGACGGGCAGGTCCCGCATGGTGCCGCCGAGCGCACTGGCCAGCGAAGCACGCACCTCCGCGGCGTCGCCGACCAGCGGAATGCGCAGGATCAGGTGATCGGCGCGGCTGAACTCGCGGCTCACCGTCGGAACGGCGTCCTCACCCGCCAGCAGCGGCCGAAGCTCGCGGGCCGTCCGGGCGCGCAGCACGGCCGGAGTGCCGAACGCAATCGGCTCCCGGAATCGCCCGACGACGAGGTCACGGGCGTCGCGGTCGACCACACGCCCGGCCCCGTCGAGAATGTCCATCTGTACCAGGAGGCGTCCGACGTCAGCGTCGAACGAGAGACGAGGCACCTCTCCGCTCGATGCGAGGGCCACGCCCGCCGGTCCCACACGGCCGGAGAACACGGGCTCCCCCGAGAGCGTGGTCACACGCATGCTGACCGACTCCACCTGCGTCCGGCGCCCGCCGCTGCCGGGCACCTGCGCCGCCGGCTCCCACACGAAGCTGACGCGCGTGCGATCGTTCCCGGCGCTGGACAAGCCAAACCAGGGGCGGATCATCGGGCTGACGCGCCGCGGGACGTTGAGCGGCTGCGGACGGCGCGCTCGCGTCTCCACAGTCGGCCGCGGCTCCAGACGAAATCCGGCGCGAGCTCTGATAACGGCCCCCGGCCGGTCCAGCTTCACGGTCACGGCTCTGAACGCCTCGCCCGACGCGGTGGCGCGGGGCTGTACCGTCAGCACGTAGAAGCGGCTGGCGTCCCGCAGAATGCGATCGAGATCGTCGGACATGCCGGAACTTCCGACAATCGTGAAACCTGTCGTCGCTGCGGCCAGCGCCTGCAGATCCTGCGGCACCCTCGAGCTCGAATCGTCGACGCCAGACGGCTCGGCGGGGGACACAGTGCGGTGTGCCACGTCCGGAGCCGTCACCAGCAGGTTGTAGACCGCCACCCGGCCTGACGTCGCCGACCGAACGACACTCGGCAGGCCTGGCGTCATGCCGCGTCTCGTGGCAGCGGGAGGCGCGAACCCGTCGCTGATCACGAGGAGCGTCTTTCGCGCGCCAGGCAGATGACCGACATGCGCGACGAGCGCGCTCAACGTCGACTGCGATATCCGGGCCCGCGCATCGTCGATGCGCTCCGGAGCTCCGGCGAGGAACTGCTGCTCGAACGGCGTCCTCGCGGTGTAGTCACCCGCGCGCCCACGAGCCGATTCGATGGCCGACGCCGCGGCTTCCCGGTCCGTGCTCATCCGGATGGAGGTCAACGATTCGAGCGGCTTGACCACCACGAGCAGATCGCGAGGCCCGAGCCGGTCGCGGACGAAGCGGCCGAGGGTCGCGCGAATCGTCGACAGCTGCTCGGACTCGGCGAGGTGAAACTCATCGACGAAGATCGCGAACAGGCGGGAGGCCCGGCCGGCGGCGTCCAACTCGGTGTCTGGCGACTCAATGGGTCCGGGAAGCGGAGCGGAATCGGAGGAACCGGCCAGCGTGTGCAATTCAGCCGACTGGACCGAGAGCGGACCGTCGGCGTCGGTCACCGTGAAGTCGGCGGCGGCGAGCGGCTCACGCCCTCCCGCGGCATCGACCACCACGTCCAGCAGCGGGAGATCGTCGGCGGCCGCGACCGGCGAGGACCAGGCCGTCAGGAGCACGGCCAGACCGAGTACCCGCCACATCGTCAGCCGGTGATACGAAAGCCGACGAGCTCCTTGATCGGCTCGCCGGGACCGGCTAGCGTGATTTCCACCAGGTACTCGCCGGGTGGGAAGGTGTTCAGGGTGACTTCGATGTCACGCGACGTGTCGCGTCCAACGCTCGAGGGCGTGACCGGCAGATCGACGATTGCATCGCCCGCGCGATTCAACAACTTCGCCGTCAGGGGCGACGCTGCCGCATCGGATCCGTAGGTCGGTACGCGGACCAGCATCCGTTCGGTGCGGCTGAACTCGCGCGACGCGGTTGGAACCGCCTTCACGTCGTTCTTCAGCTGCTGGAAGTCGCGAGGCGTGCGCGCGCGGAAGACCTCGGGCGTGCCGATCGCGGTCGGGCCGGCGCTCAGATCCGGGACGTCGAGCTCGCGAATCTCGCTGTCGAGCACCTCGGCCACCGCGCTCTCGACGGCAAGACGCATCTGCATCTTTCCCGGCGCTGCATCGAAGCTCACTGCGCCTCCGGTCGCCGCTCCCGCCGTCCCGGCCTTATCCGGCAGTCGTCCCCTGAAATACGGAGACCCGTCCGGGGCGATCGCGGTCAGCGACATGCGCGCCGGTTCCTCGTCAGCCCGAACGGGAGCGCCGGCGGTACGCGGCATCGGCTCCCAGACCAGTGTGACGCGCGTCTTTCCCGCGTCGCCGCGATCCATGCCAATCCAGGTTCTGACCAGACGGGAGCGGGCCGGCGTGTTGAGGGCGTTGATGGCCGTCTCGATCGCCTTCGGCGGCTCTGGCTTGGGCGGTGCCGTCGCGCGCTCGGCGTCGGCCGCGGTGAAGGCCCAGTACCCGCGCCGCGCGCGGACCTGCACGCCGGGGCGCTTCACGCGAACCTTGATTTCGTGGAACTTGCCGTCGGTCGCCGTGAAGGTCGAGTTGTAGCCGAGCAGGTAGTAGGCACTGTTGTCGCGAACGATCTGGCGCATCCCCGCGACCAGATCGTTGCTGTTCACGATGGCGCGTCCGTCGGTGTTGAACGCCAGCGTCCGGAGCGTGTTCATCGTCGACGTCAGGTACTGCCGGTCGACGTTCTGCATGACGTTGGTGTCGATCCCGAACTCCTGGGTCGCGAGACCTCGCGGATCGACCGCGTAGATCGACACGTTGTTGCGGTTCGCGGTGTCGTACACGTTGCGCAGATCCATCTCGAGGTCCGCGTTCGCGGTGAACGCGGCGCGATCCTCGAGCGCGCCGAAGCCCGCATCGGGGTCGTTGCGCGCGAGATTGCCGACGCCGGGCATGGCGGCGACAGGATCGCGCAACTGCGGCGGCAGCATGTTCGTGTAGCCCTCGCTCACGAGAATCAGCGCCTTGCGCCCTTCCTTGAGTCCTCCCATTCTGATGGTCAGCGCCTTCACGGCCGACAGCGAAACCTGGTTGCGGATGCGCTCGACGGTCTCGGCCGGATAGTAGGCGTAGCGCTGCTCGAACTCGTTGCGCGGGTTGTAGTCGTACTTGCGGCCCCGGAACTCCTGAAGCGCACGGATGACCGCGTCGTGGTTGCGGGTCATCCGAACCGAGTCCATCGGCTGCAGCGGGTACATCAACCCCACCATGTCGGAGGGGCCGAGCTGCGTCTGGATGAAACGGGCGATCTGCTCGCGCGCGCGGATGGCGGTCTCGATCCGGGTGTGGTAGTCGTCCAGGAAGATCGCAAACAGCCGCACGTCGTCGCGGGCCGCCTCGGTCTCCTCATCGAGATCGGTCCGGATCTGCCGGGGCGCCTGCTGCGCCGCCGCGACGCGGCCGCCGTCCAGCGAGATCAGCTTGAAGGTCTCGACCGTCTGAGCCTGTCCCTGCTCCGTGATCTCGAAGTCCTCTGGCTTCAGATCGCCGACCGGGTTGCCGTTGCGGTCTGCGACGATCACGTCGACCCTGACGAAGTTGACGCCCGCGCGGAAGATCGGCTGTTGGTCGGCGGGGGCTGAACCCTGCGCCTGCGGTGTCGCGCCCTGCGGATCCGCGGTCGAGGACTGTTGAGGCTGCGAGCCGGCGGGCTGTTGCGCATGACCCGGCACGACCGCAGCCACGGCGGCGGCGAGGATCCCTGCGGCGGTGAAGCGAAGGACCTTCCCCATGGCTTCTATCTTAGACCCGCCGCCTGTTAACATCACGCGCTGTGGCGACGTCCGAGACCGAGCCGCTCAGGCCCCCCTTGACCCAGCTGACCGACGACGAGCAGCTGTTTCGCGACAGCATCAGGGAATTCGCCGATCGCGAGGTGCGCCCGCACGTCCGCGAAATGGACGAGCACGCCCACATCCCGAGAGCTCTCATCGACGAGCTCTTCCAGGTCGGCCTGATGGGCATCGAGGTGCCCGAACCGCTCGGCGGCGCGGGGGGCAGTTTCTTCCACGCGGTCCTGGCCGTCGAAGCGCTCTCAGCCGTCGACCCGTCCGTGGGCGTCCTGGTCGACGTCCAGAACACACTGGTGGTCAACGCCCTCGGCCGTTGGGGCAGCGTCGACCAGCGCCAGCGCTACCTGCCTCGCCTTGCGTCGGGAACGGTGGGCGCCTACGCCCTGTCGGAGGCGGCATCCGGCAGCGATGCCTTCGCGCTGACGACGCGAGCCAGCAGCGACGGCGACGGATGGACGCTCGACGGCCGGAAGCTCTGGATCACGAACGCCGCGGAGGCGGACCTCTTCATCGTTTTCGCCACCGTGAACCCCGAGGCGGGTTACAAGGGGATCACCGCGTTCCTCGTCGAGCGCGGAGCGCCCGGTTTCTCCATCGGCCGCAAGGAAGACAAGCTGGGCATCCGCGCGAGCAGCACCTGCGAGCTGCTATTCGACGGCTGTCGACTCCCGACGGCCGCCGTGCTCGGCGAGGTCGGCAAGGGCTACCGCGCGGCCATCGAAACGCTCAACGAAGGACGCATCGGCATCGGGGCGCAGATGCTGGGCCTGGCCCAGGGAGCGCTGAACGCCGCCGTGGAGTACACCGGGCAGCGGAGGCAGTTCGGCAAGACGATCTCGGAGTTCCAGGCCGTGCAGCATCAGCTGGCCCGTGCCGCCACCGAGATCCACGGTGCGCGCCTCATGGTCTACGAGGCGGCGCGGTTGCGCGACGCCGGCCGTCCCTTCATCAACGAGGCGGCCATGTGCAAGCTGTTCGCGTCGGAAGTCGCCGAGCGCGTGGCGTCGCTCGCGGTGAACCTCTTCGGCGGCTACGGGTTCGTCAAGGAATATCCGGTCGAGAAGCTCTATCGCGACGCGAAGATCGGGCAGATCTACGAAGGTACGTCCAACATGCAGCTGCAGACGATCGCCAAGCACCTGCTCGATCGTTAGAGGGACCCATGCGTGACATCTATCTGGCAGATCTCCGCCGCACGTTCAGGAACTACCGCCGCCTCGCCGAAGCCGCCATCGCCCAGATCTCCGACGAGCAGCTCGGCACCGCGCTCGACGAGGACGACAACAGCATCGCCGTGATCATGAAGCACGTCGGCGGGAACCTGCGCTCCCGGTTCACCGACTTCCTGACGAGCGACGGCGAGAAGCCGGACCGCAACCGCGACGCAGAGTTCGACTCCGGCGAGTCCGGGGACCGCGCCGCCGTGATGGCGCGCTGGAGCGCGGGATGGGACGTGGCGCTGTCGGCGATCGACGCGCTCACGGAGAGCGATTTGGACCGCACCGTGTACGTTCGCAAGGAAGCCTTCGTCGTTCCTGAAGCGCTCAGCCGATCGGTGACGCACACGGCGTATCACGTCGGACAGATCGTCTTTCTCGCGAAACACTTCGCCGGGTCGGGCTGGAAGTCGCTCAGCATTCCCAAGGGCAAGTCGAACGAGCACACCGTCGGGTCGTTCAAGCAGGGGATCACGCCAGGCCGCTAGGCGTCGCTGCCGTTGAGCCGCGTGGTTCACGCATCCGCGAACCGCCGCGTTCACGCATCCGCGAGAATGCTCTGCGCGATGATCAGCCGCTGCGCCTCGGACGTGCCCTGGTAGATCTCGGTGGCGCGCACGTCACGAAACAGGCGCTCGATCGTCGAACCGCGCCGATAGCCGGCGGACGCCATGATCTGCATGGCGCGGTCGGCGGCGTGATGCGCGGCTTCCGAGGCGGCGAGCTTCGCCATCGACGACTCTGCGCGGCAGCGCTCGCGCCGGTCCTTGGCGTCGGCAGCCTTCCAGGTGAGCATCCGCGCCGCTTCGAGCTCGGTCGCGACATCGGCGATCATCCACTGAATCGCGCCGAAGCTCGCGATCGGCTGGCCGAATGCCTGACGCCGCTTCGCGAACCCGATGGCCTCCGCAATGGCCGCCTCGCCGATACCGAGCGCCTGAGCCGCGATGCCGATGCGCCCGCCCTCCAGTGCCCACATCGCCAGCGGAAACCCCTGGTCGACGGAGCCGAGCACCTGCTCGTCGCTCACCTCGACGTCGAAGTCCAGGTCCATGCAGCCAAGTCCGCGCACGCCCAGCGAGTCGGCCCTCGCCGTCCGGGTGATCCCCGGGGTGTCCATGGGCACGAGGAACGCCGAGACACCCTGCCCGCGAACACCAGGCCGCGTACAGGCGAACACAACTGCGACAGACGCGGCATCGGCGTTCGCGACCCACACCTTGTGTCCTGCGACTCGATACCCGCCGTCCACGCGCGTGGCGTGCGTCCGCTGGCTGGCGGCGTCGGTTCCCGCTTCAGGTTCCGACAGCGCGAAGGCGCCGAGAGCCTCTCCCGAAGCGAGCGCACGCAGCCACTTCTCTTTCTGAGGGGCACGACCGGCGTGCAGCAGCAGCTCCGCGACGAGCGAGTGGTGAACGACCAGCGAGGCGGCGACGGTGGCGCTGGTGCGGGCGATCGCTTCGATCGCCGCAGTATAGGCGACGTAGTCGAGCCCAAGCCCTCCCCAAGCCTGCGGGATGGTGATGCCCAGGAGCCCCTCGCCCGCGGCCGCACGGATGACGTCCGCGGGGAAGACTCCCGATTCGTCGACCTCTGCAGCCCGCGGCGCCACCACCCGCTCGCTGAACGAGGACACCGAGTCGCGAAACCGACGTTGGTCCTCTGTAAGCTCCAGGATCATCTGGCCGCCCCGCTTCTCCTGTGCCGGCCGCCCGCCGTGCCGGACTACCCGTCTTGCCGGACTACCCGCGTAGGTCCCGAAGACGCTCGAAAATCGGACGCAACCGGCGCGCCGTCGCCCCAAGCTCTTCCGGCAGCACACGTGTGTTCCCGACGACGGACATGAAGTTGGTGTCGCCCGTCCAGCGGGGCACCAGATGAACGTGCACGTGGTCGACGATTCCCGCGCCGGCCGGCCGGCCGAGGTTGATCCCCACGTTGATGCCCTGCGGATCGTACCCCTCGGTCAGCGCCAGCTCCGCGTCCCTGGTGAGCAACATGAGCTCGGTGAGCTCTTCCGGTGTGGCCGCGGCGAGGCTGGGGATGTGCCGGCGCGGCACGACCATCAAGTGGCCGTTGTTGTACGGGTAGAGGTTGAGGATGACGTAGCAGGTCCGGCCCTGCACGAGCACGAGATCCGCTCGCGCCGGGTCTACGCCTGAATCGCCGTCAGCGGCCGGTACGTCGCAGAAGATGCAGCGATCGGGGGCGGCGGGGCCGGTCACGTAGGCAAGCCTCCAGGGCGACCACAGGCGTTCCATGTCTGGCTCACGGGATTGGCCGGATGTCGCCGCACAACGCGAAGGGCGGCTGTCTCCGGCGCGTGCGGGACGTTGCGCGCCGACTAGACCGCGAGCGCGTCGGGTGGGGCGCTTCCGGCCGGAGAGGCCGGGCTCTCGTCCGGCTCACGGTTGATCAGGTCCTTCAGCTCTTTGCCGGGCTTGAAGTACGGCACCTTCTTCGGCGGCACATCGACCTTGTCGCCGGTCTTGGGGTTGCGTCCCTTCCTGGGTTCGCGCTTGCGGAGGCGGAAGCTTCCAAAACCCCGCAGCTCGATCTTCTCACCGCGGTGCAGGGCGTCGATGATGCTCTTGAACACCGTGTCGACGATGACTTCGGAGTGCTTCTTGGTGAGATCCGAGACCCTCGAGACTTCCTCGACGAGCTCGGCCTTCGTCATGCTGCCGCCAGTCATAGTTGATCCTTGCCAGGCGATACGCGTGAGGCTTCTGGCCTGCCCGAGACGTTCGAAGGCGAGACCCGTCAGGACTCGGCGCGGCGGCGTTCGATCCGAACGCCGCCGCGCCCCGTCCGATGCTCAGCGCCAGGCGCCTATCGGTTGTTCCGGAAGTGATCGCCCAGCGTGGCCGTGCCGTCGCCGGCCGACTCCTGGTAGGTCTCCCAGTCTGCGCGGAACTCCTCCGACTTGAGCGCACGGATCGAGAGGCCGATCTTCCGCTCCTCGGGCGCCAGCTTGATGATCTTCATCGGATAGGACTCGCCCACCTTCAGATCGATCTTCTCGTCGTCCTTCGCCGCATGGCGCGAGTCGTCGAACTCCGAGACGTGAATGAGCCCTTCGATCCCCTCGTCGAGCTCGACGAAGGCGCCGAAGTTGGTCATCCGCACGACCTTGCCCTCGATCGTGTCCCCCACGTGGTGCCGCGAGAAGAAGTCGTCCCAGATGTCGGTCGCCAGCTGTTTCAGACCGAGCGACAGGCGCTGGTTCTCGGCGTCGATGTTGAGGACCATCGCCTCGACGACGTCGCCCTTCTTGAGGACTTCGGAGGGGTGCTTGATCCGCTTGCTCCACGACATGTCGGAGATGTGGATCAGGCCGTCGATATCCTCCTCGACCTCGACGAACGCGCCGAACTCGGTGAGGTTGCGCACCTTGCCCTGAATGCGCGATCCGACCGGGTACTTCTCGGCCAGGTCGTGCCACGGATTGCTCTCGACCTGCTTGAGCCCGAGCGAGATGCGGCGGGCCGTCGGATCCACGCCGAGCACCATGGCGTCCACGGTGTCCCCGACGTTGAGAATCTTCGACGGATGCTTGACCCGCTTGCTCCACGACATCTCGGAGACGTGGATCAGCCCCTCGACGCCGGACTCGAGCTCGACGAACGCGCCGTAGTCGGTCAGGCTCACGACCTTGCCGCTCACGCGGCCGCCGACCGGATAGCGATCCATGACGTTCGCCCACGGATCCGTGATGAGCTGCTTGTGGCCGAGCGAGACGCGCTCGGTCGCCGCGTCGTACTTCAGCACGACCACGTCGATCTCGTCGTTGACCTTGAAGAGCTCGGACGGATGCCCGACGCGGCCCCACGACATGTCGGTGATGTGCAGCAGGCCGTCGATGCCGCCGAGATCGATGAACGCGCCGTAGTCGGTGATGTTCTTGACGACGCCGCGCATGACCTTGCCTTCGGCAAGCGTCTCGAGCGTGTGCTTCTTCTTCTCGGCGTTCTCCTCTTCGAGGAGGGCCTTGCGGGAGAGCACGATGTTGCCGCGCTTCTTGTTGACCTTGATGACCCGCATGCGCAGTTCCTGGCCGCGCAGGGCGTCGAGGTTCCGCACCGGGCGGACGTCGATCTGCGACCCCGGCAGGAATGCCCGCACGCCGATATCGACGGCCAGCCCGCCCTTGATCCGCTCGATGACCCGTCCGATGACGACCTTGCGCTCGACGTAGGCCTTCTCGACCTCGTCCCAGATCTTCATCTTCTCGGCCTTCTCGCGCGAGAGGACCACGTATCCGTCGCGATCCTCGGTCCGCTCGAGCAGGACGTCGACGATGTCGCCGGGCTCGACGGTCACCACTCCGCCCTCATCGAGGAACTCGTCGAGGGCGATGATGCCCTCCGACTTGTACCCGACGTCGACGATCACTTCCGAAGGGGTGACTTTGAGCACGGTGCCCTTCACCACCTCGCCTTCCGCGATGTTTCGGAAGCTGCTATCGTAGGAGCTCAGTAGCCGGGCGTACTCGTCGGGATCGATCTGCTCGTCATCTTCGCGGGGAAGGGCTTTCAGCCCGCCGCGGTCTCCGCGCTCCGCGCGGTCGAGCGTTCCCGCAGCGCCCTTGACCGGAGCTGGAGTCTGCCCGTCTTCAACGTTTGCCATGCCTTGCGCACTCCTCTTGTCGCCCCTCACGCGGTCGACACGATCGACGACGTGCGGGGATGCCGGCGTTCAATGGCGGTGCCCGGCGGCCCGCGATTTCGGTCAGCCGCACGCTCTGCAGCGTTCGCCTGATTACCGATAAGCATCAGAGAGTACGACACTTATCGCCAAACTGTCAAGGTTGCGAAAGGACTCCAACATGGCCAAGCGCAAGGCCAACAGCGCGAGAAAGGCGTCCACCGCACGCGAACGACGCGCCGGTGGCACGAGGACGGCAAACGGATCCACGCGCGGCTCGACGCGCGCCACGGCAGCCGCGCGATCGGGCTCGAAGTCGGCGGCGGGACCGAAGAAGCCGACCGCCGCCTCCCGGGGGTCACGCGCTGTGCCCAAGAAGAGCGCGGCCGCACGGGCGGTCCACAGGAAGCCGGTCGCAAGCCGGACCACACGAAAGCCAGCGCCGGCGACCAAGAAGCGGGCCCCGGCGGCAAAACGATCCGCAGCGAAGAAGCCGGCAGCGACAGTGAAACCGGCCGCCCCCAAGAAGCGCACCGCGCCCAAGACGCAGGCACGGAAGCCGCAAGCACGTGGCCGGAAGCCGGAGGCCGCAAGCCGTCAGAAGCAGAGCTCCGCACCGCCGCGGACATCGAACAAGCCGACCAAGACGGCAGCCGGTCAGCGAGGCCGGCAACGCGATCCCGACGCCACCGTCCCGTCTCCACCATCGTCGCTCGACATGAAGCGTCGCGGATCCGCCGCCAGGACCGGCCGGGCCGAGATCGCGGAAGAGCGGGCCGACCATGCGAACCTGACCCCGTCGATTGCGGGCGGCGATGTCGATGTGAACGTCGAGGACGCCTATTTCAGCGGCGACGAGGCGCCCGGGGGCGACAACCCGACGCCCGATCAGGACATCGTCGACAACATCGGACGGGCGCTCGGCGTCGAATACCAAGACAACGAGGAGCTGCGCGGCAGTGACAAGGTCGCGGATCGCGACAAGCACCGTTGGGAGCTCGATCCCGCATCGTCGGAGGACTACCGGGACAGACGTTAGGCGGGTGGCGGGTGCTGCGGCGGCATCGGTCCGATGCCGCTTCAGCACCAGTCGCCTCGATCAGCCTTCCACGGCGTGGAGCTTCTTGCCGACCAGCGCCATCACGTCCGCCACGACGTCGGACACGGCGCGGCCGGTGGTGTCGATGACAACCGCGTCTGGCGCGGCATAGAGCGGAGAAGCGGCGCGAGTGGAGTCGATTCGGTCCCGCTCCTGCAGCATCGTGGCGACCTCCTCCACTGCGGCGGGCACGCCGGAATGCGCCGGGTCGGCCGCGCGACGCCTCGCACGCTCCTCGGCCGACGCATCGAGATACAGCTTCAGATCCGCGGATGGGAAGACGACCGTCCCGATGTCCCGCCCTTCCATCACGATCCCGCCCTCCGCGCCGAGCGCCCGCTGACGATCGACCAGAATCCGTCTCACCGCCGGCAGGCGCGCCACGGAGGTCGCCGCGCGATCGATCTGCGGCGTTCTGATGGCCCTGGTCACGTCCACGCCGTCAATCGTGACGCGTTCGGCCGTCACGTCGATATCGGCGGTCTGCGCGACCTGCGCAACGTCCCCTTCCCGGTCGAACGACACGCCGTCGCGGAGGGCTTTCCAGCCGACCGCGCGATACATCGCACCGCTGTCCACGTGGCGATAGCCCAATTCGGCGGCAATGGCCCTCGCCACGGTGCCCTTGCCGGCGCCCGAGGGGCCGTCGATGGCGATGATGAGCTTTTGCATATCGTGCAGGATAGTAGGATCGCGCAGGCTCGGAAGGGAACTCGAGGAACCAGTGGAGCGACTCCAGAAAATTCTATCGCAGGCGGGCATCGCGTCCCGCCGCGCGTCCGAACAGCTGATGGTGGACGGCCGGGTCACCGTGAACGGGGCGACGATTCGCGAGCTCGGAACCAAGGCGGATCCGGCGGCGGACGACATCCGCGTCGACGGGCGCCGCATCAAGCTGCCGGAGCGCCACCGGTATCTCGTCATGAACAAGCCGCCCGGCTACGTCACGACGCGATCCGATCCGGAGAGGCGTCCGACGGTCATGGACCTGCTGCGCGGCGTACGCGGATACGTGTACCCGGTGGGTCGCCTCGACTTCGATTCGGAAGGGCTCCTGATCCTGACCAACGACGGGGAGCTGGCCGCGCGGCTGACGCATCCGCGACACGAGGTGAGCCGTGTCTACGAAGTCCGGGTGGCCGGGGTCCCGGATGCGCACGATCTCGAACGGCTCGCAAGGGGGGTCACGATCGAAGGCCGCAGGACCGATCCGGCGCGGGTGCAGCTGCTGCCGGGCCGCGCTGAACGGCACGCCACCCTTCGCATCTCGATACAAGAGGGCCGGAACCGCCAGGTCCGCCGGATGTTCGAGGCCATCGGGCATCCGGTCGACTCGCTGCGGCGCGTGGCGATCGGACCGTTGAAGGAGCTGCGGCTGAAGCCGGGGCAGTGGCGCGATCTGACCGAGTCCGAGGTTGCGGCGCTGAAGAAAGCCGCGGCTCACACTCACGCCGACGAAGGTGGGACGACGCGCCGCCCGTCAGTCCGGCGCCGGCGGTAGCATCCGATCGATCACATCCCGGTCTCGCAAGGCCCGGTCCGTGACCGGGTGGTCGGTGCAGCGCCGTTCAGTGGACGGCCGGTCCGGCCCCGCCTGATCCTGGCTCGTCCTCGTCCGGTGCGGAGTTGTCCTCGTCGCTTTCGGAGTGCTCCTCGAGTTCGGCGACCGGCACGTCGGGCGGGTCGCGCTCGGCGATCAGGTCCACCAGGGCGAGCTGCTCTTCGGCCTGCGCGCGCTCGAGCAGGCCGGTCTCGATACCGAGCGACTCGGCCATGTCCTCGACGCGCGGCAGATCCGCCAGATCCTTCAGGCCGAAACGGATCAGGAACTCCTTCGTCGTGGCGTACATGAAGGGTCGGCCGACGACCTGCTTCCGGCCGACGATCTTCACCAGGTGCCGCTCGAGCAGCGTGTTCAGGACGCCCGAGGTGTTGACGCCGCGAATCTCGGTGATTTCGAGTGCCGTAATCGGTTGCCGATAGGCAATGACCGCGAGCGTCTCGAGCGCCTGCACCGAGAGGCGCTGCGTGGTGCGTTCATGGAACAGGCGCCGGACCCACTCGTGAAGGTCGGGGCGCGTCACGATCTGGTAGCCGCCCGCGACTTCGACCAGCTGGAGCCCACCGGGATTCTCGTAGTCGCGCTTCAGCTCGTCCAACGCGGCGAGCACGTCTTCTTTCGGATCGCCATCCAGCAGCTTGATGAGGGCCTTGGGGGTGAGCGGCTCGGGCGACGCGAAAATCAGCGCCTCGAGGATCGCCTTCAGCTCGGCGGTCTGCTTCGCTGGAGCCGGCGCGTCAGCCGGTTCGGCTGCGGCGCTGCCCTCCGGGCTCGTCGCCTCGGCGCGCTCGACCTCGGGATCGACCTGCGTATCCGACTCACTCACGGTGCGCCTCCGGATCTCCAATGGGATGCGGCGCATCGGCGGGACGCGCGCGCTTGTAGACGCGGATCGGCCCGAAGCTGCCTGCCTGGAAGACCCTGACCAGCTTCAACCGTATCATCTCCAGGAGCGCGAGGAACGTCACGATCAGCCCGGGCCTGTCGTCCACGTCCGCGAAGAGCTCCTCGAATCCGCACGCCTCGGTCTCCGAGAGGCGCGCGAGCAGCTGGTCGATGCGCACCTCGATTGGCACTTCCTCGGCCGGCAGCAGCACCTTCGGCCGCTGCTTCGCCCGCTGGACGACGGCCTGAAACGCGCTCAGCAGGCTGAAGAGGTCGACTTCCAGCTCGGGCTCGTACTCGTCGCCGGCGATCGTCGCCACGCGTTGGTCGGGCCGAAGCCACTGCGCCGCGCGCAGCTGCTCGCGTTCGTGCAAGAGCTCGGCGGCAGCCTTGAACTTCTGATGTTCGAGCAGGCGACGCACCAGCACGTCGCGCGGGTCCTCGGCGTCTTCGTCGATGCCGGCCGCCGTCTCCGGCCGTGGCAGCAGCATCCTCGACTTGATGTGGATGAGAGTGGCTGCCATCACCAGGAACTCGCCCGCCATGTCGAGGTCGAGATCCTGCATCAGCGCGATCGCGTCGAGATATTGCGTCGTGATGAGCGCAATCGGGATGTCGTAGATGTCGAGCTCGTGCTTCTTGATCAGATGCAGCAGCAGGTCGAGCGGCCCATGGAAGTTCTCGAGCCGGACCGGGATGGCTTCGAGGGTCGATTCGAACTCCTCTGGCTCCTTCATCACCGGTACGACAACTTCACGGCATCGCGGACGCGTTCGATGGTCTCGGTTGCGACGCGGCGGGCGCGCTTGGACCCTTCGAACAACATCTCGCGGATGTGGCCCGGCCTGGCGAGCGCGGCGGCACGGCGCTCGCGGATCGGCTCCAGCCGATGGTTGAGGGCGAGGGCGAGCTTCGTCTTCACCTCGACATCCCCCACCTTGCCCGTCCGGTATCTGGTCTTGAGGTCCTCGACCTCCTCGACGTTCGGGTTGAAGGCGTCATGATAGATGAACACCGGGTTCCCCTCGACCGTTCCGGGAATGTCGGCGCGGACGCGCTTTGGATCCGTGTACATCCGCATCACCTTCTTCTTCACCTCCTCGGCCGAGTCCGAGAGATGAATGGTGTTGCCGAGGCTCTTGCTCATCTTCTTGTCGCCGTCGATTCCGGGCAGCCGTGCAAAGGTCGTCAAGAGCGGCTGCGGCTCGACCAGCACGCTCCCGAAGACATTGTTGAAGCGTCGCACGACCTCGCGCGCCAGCTCCAGATGGGCGACCTGGTCGTCGCCGACTGGAACGAAACGGGCGTCGTAGATCGACACGTCGGCGGTCTGCAGCAGCGGATAGCCGAGAAAGCCGATCGAGGACAGATCGCGATCCGAGAGATTCTCCTGCTGCTCCTTGTAGGTGGGTACGCGCTCGAGCCACGGGACCGGGACGACCATCGAGAGCAGCAGATACAGCTCGGCGTGCTCGGGCACGAGCGACTGGATGAACAGCGTGCTCCGCTCGGGATCGAGCCCGGCCCCGATCCAGTCGGCGACGTTTTCGTACGCGAAGGCCGTCAACTGCGACGTGTTCGCGTAGTCGCTGGTCAGGGCGTGCCAGTCGGCCACGAAGTAGTAGCACTCGTATTGCGACTGCAGCGGAACCCAGTTGCTGAGCGCGCCGACGAGATGTCCCAGGTGCAGCTGGCCCGTGGGTCTCATGCCGGAGACGACGCGTGCCCTGGCGGAGGTCGGCGGATGGGTCGATGTCGGCGGTTGGGTCATTGAAGCAGCGAGAGGATGAAACGCGCCGGCGGCACCACCAGGTATTCGAACCCGCGCGTGAGCATGAGCGCGTACAGCACGATGAAGCCGTAGGGCCGCAGCAGCGCGTCGAAGCGAAGCGCCATGCCGCGAGGCAGCAGTCCGCTCAGCACGTTCCCCCCGTCGAGCGGAGGAACCGGCAGCATGTTGAAGACCGCCAGCAACACGTTGATGCGCAGCGCCTGCACGCAAAACGCCACGAGCGGCGTGGTCATGTCCGAAGCTCCGATCAACACCGGCCCCGGCGGAAGGGCCGAGAGCAGCAGCGAGGCGATCACCGCCAGCGCGAGGTTGCTCGCCGGACCGGCGACCGCAACCAGCACGTAGTCGCGCCGGTCGCGGCGCAGCCGGCGGATGTTCACAGGCACCGGCTTCGCCCAGCCGATGAGCGGCACGCCGCCGATCATCGCGAGCAGCGGGAACAGCACCGTGCCGATCGGGTCCGCGTGGACAATCGGGTTCAGCGAGACGCGTCCGAGCGCGCGCGCCGTCGGATCGCCGAGCCGATCAGCCGTCCAGGCATGCGCCGATTCGTGCACTGTCAGGGAGAACAACAGAACGATGAAGGCGATGATCACCTGCGCGAAATTGATATCGAGCAAGGCGGTACAGGTTACGGCCGGCCTGAGAAAAAGGCAAGAACGGCATCCGCCACTTTCGAGCCGACCATCGACGCGAGCTCCTCTCGCGTCGCCCGTCGTACGCCTGAAACGCTCCCGAAGCGTGTGAGCAGCTGCCGGCGGCGCCGCGCGCCGACGCCGGGAATCTCGTCGAGCTGCGAACCGAGGTCGCGACGCTTCCGGGCCTCGCGATGGAACGTCACGGCAAACCGGTGGGCCTCGTCCCGAATCCGCTGCAGCAGCAGGAGTGCGGGCTCGTCGGTGCGCAGCGCGATCGGTGTCTCGCGATCACGCGTGTAGACGAGCTCCTCCTTCTTGGCGAGCGCGACCGCCACCAGACTCGAAAGACCGAGCGCCTCGAGGGCGGTGTAGGCGGCCGACAGCTGCCCCTTCCCTCCGTCGATGACGATCAGATCGGGAAACGGCCCGCCCTGCTCGAGCAGCCCGCGATACCGGCGCTGCACCACTTCGCGCATCGAGGCGAAGTCGTCGAGCACACGATCCGGCGCGGCAGCCCGACCCGCCGCCGCGTCCCCACCCCCGCCGCGTATCCGGAACTTGCGGTAGTCGCCGCGTTTCATCCGGCCGTCTTCGCAGACGACCATCGATGCCACGGTCTCGCTCCCCTGGAACGTCGAGATGTCGAAGCACTCGATCCGGCGCGGCAGCGCCGGGAGGCCGAGCGCCGCCTGCAGCGTCTCGAGCGCCTCGTACTGCGCGGTCGCCTGCGGATTGAACCGCGACTGGTAGGCCAGAGCGGCATTGCGGTTGGCGAGATCCACCAGCGCGCGCTTGTCGCCGCGCTGCGGCACGACGAACCGCACCTTACGTCCGTCCCGCGCGGAGAGCCAGGCTTCGAGCGCCTCGCGTTCGTCGGGCTCCTCGGGCACGTGCACCTCCCCGGCTGCCGGCCGCAGCTCATAGAACTGCTGGACGGCCGCAGCGAGGACATCCCGCACACCCCGGCCCACGATCTCCGCCTCGCTGCCAAGCTCCACACGCTCCACGACCCGCCCCCGGCGGAGCTGGAAGACCTGCACCACGGCCCCGGCCGGTCCGACCTTCACGCCGAACACGTCCCGATTGTCCAGATCGACCGTCGCCATCTTCTGCTGTCGATCGTGCAGCGTCTGCACCGTCCGGATCGCGTCCCGCAGCTGCGCGGCCTCTTCGAACCGTTCGGCGTCCGACGCGTCGATCATCCGCGTCCGCAGCGATTTCAACAGCTCGTCGTTGCGTCCTTCCAGGAAGAGCTGCGTCAGCTGCACGGCACGCCCGTACTCGTCCTGCGAGCAGATCGAGGCGACGCAGGGCGCGATGCACCGCTTGATGTCGTACTCCAGGCACGGGCGCGGGCGCTGGCCGGTGATGCTCTCGTTGCACGAGCGGATGCCGAAGAGTCTGTGCGTGAGGGCCATGGTCTTGCGCGCGAATCGCGCAGGCATGAACGGCCCCGCGTAGAAGTTACCGTCCCGCTCGACTCCCCGGGCGACGAGGACCCGCGGAAACGCTTCCGTCATCGTCAGCTGGAGGTAGGGATAGTTCTTGTCGTCACGGAGCAGGATGTTGTACTTGGGGCTCCGCTGCTTGATGAGGTTGTTCTCGAGCGCCAGCGCCTCGACCACGGAGTCGGTGACGATGAACTCGAGTCCCGCGACTTCGTCGAGGAGGGCGTCGGTCTTCGCGTTGCCGCCGTAGGCGCCGAGATAGTTGCGCACGCGGTCCCGGAGGGCGCGCGCCTTTCCCACGTAGATGGTCTCGCCGGCGGCATTCAGATAGAGGTACACCCCGGGCTGTTCGGGGAGCCGCGCTATCTGATCCTTGAGTTCGCGGATGGCCATACGCTACTATGTCGCGTCCTTCGCACGTGCCTGAACCCACCATTATACAAGCGGAGCGGAACGCAGAAGTCGTTGCCACTCAACCAGATCCCCAGCCATCGGTGCGGGGGGCTGGTAAGTCCACGCTGACCTTCACCGGCATCATCGGCACCATTTGCTGGTTTCCGCTGAAGGCCATCATCGCGCTGTGCGTCGCGCTTCGGATTCACCCGAACGTGTTGACGCTGGTCGGCGTGATCGTCAACGTGGCCGCAGCCTGGGCGCTCGGCCTGCGCCGGTTCGTGCTGGCCGGCGTCGTGATGATCGCCGCGAATATCTTCGACTTCATCGATGGAAAGGTCGCGCACGAACTGCAGCTCCAGTCGCGCTTCGGCGCGTTCTGGGACTCGACGCTGGATCGGTTCTCGGACCTCGCGCTCCTGATCGGCCTGATCTACCTCTATTCGTCGATGGGCCGGACCGACTATGTGATGATCGCGTCTCTGACCCTGACCTTCTCGATCATGACCAGCTACGCGAGGGCGCGGGCGGAGTCGCTGGTGGAGAAATGCAAGGTCGGCTTCATGGAACGGCCCGAGCGGATCGTGCTGTTCATGATCGGCGCCTTCACGAATCGGATGGCCGGCATCCTCTGGGTCATTCTCGCGCTGTCGGTGCTGACGGTCGCAAACCGGATCTACTACACCTACCTGGCCCTGAGCGAACTGCCGATGCCCACGCGCACCGGCCTGCGTGGCGCGTTCAACCGAGCGTTCTTCTGGACCGACGAGCGGACGTCCCTGCCCTACGACATGTGGGTCATCGCGATCCTCGCATTCGTCTGGCTGGTGCCGCCCGACTGGCTCGACGATCCGACCGCCTCGGGCCCCGGCCTGCTGGGCCTCGTCGGCGACCTGCTCTGATTTCAGCGACCGCCAGCCAGCTCTGATTCGGCCACGGCCGCGCCAGCCGTTTCCGGCCCGGTCGCGATCCCGCAGCACCCGCCCTGGACGCGCGGCGGCGCCGTTCAGGCCGAACGTTTCGCCTTCGACGCGCGCGCCCGCACCCGCCCCGCACCTCCCGCCGCGGCTTTGGCCGGCTTCTTCTTCGCCGCAGCCACCGAGTCCAGGCTCTTTCGCAGGGCCTCCATCAGGTTCACCACTTTCGGCGGCGCCTCGGATTCCGGCGCCACGACCTCCTGGCCGGCGATCTTCGCGTCGATGATCCGCTGGAGCCCGGCACGATACTGGTCGGTATAGGTCGCCAGGTCGAGAGGCGCTTCGAAGGTCGCGATCACCTGCTGGGCCAGCTTCACCTCCTCCGGCCTGACGGCGGTTGGCACCGACCCCAGCTCCTCCACCTGCTCGATGTTCCTGATCTCAGCCGCGTGGTGCAGCGTGTACATGACGATGCCGCGGCCGTGCGGGCGAACGGCGACCAGATATTCACGGCCGTAGAGTGCCAACTTGCCGACGCCGACCTTGCCCGTCATGCCCTCGCGCATCACGGCAAAGGCGTCCGCAGCCACGCCTCCGTCCGGCGCCAGGTAGTAGGCGCGATCGATGAACATCGGATCGATGGAGGCCTCGTCGGCGAACTGGACGAGGTCGATCACGCGGGTCGATTCCGGGCGGACCTTGTCGAAGTCGTCCTCCGTGAGGACGACGTAGCGGCCCTTGGCGAACTCGAATCCCTTCACGAGCTCCGAGGCGGGCACCTCGCGTTCGCAGTGCGGGCACCAGCGCTTCTGCTGGATCCGCGTCTGGCATTCCCCGTGGAGCTGGTTGAAGGACAGCGTACCGCTCGATTCGGTCGCGGGGAACACCTTGATCGGGATGTTCACGAGGCTGATCTTCAGGAATCCCTTCCATGTCGCTCTCGCAGCCACGCGTCCTCCTTCGACCGGCCCCACTCCCACCCGTCATGCGCGTCTTGACCGAGCTGCGCACGAATGCGTATCGGCACCAGACGAACGGGCGCACAGTCCGCGCCTTCCCTCGCCGGCCGGCCATCTCCGGGATCGACGCCTCCCGGCATCCGCCCGGTCCTCCGGACCCTTCGGCTCAGCCGCGTCCCAAGTCGCCGTGGCTGCATCGGGGTCCCAGCCGGGCCCCGTGCGGTCAGGCTTCGTCGCGCTCGTCGTGCGCGCCCAGGTCGAGCCCGGTCCCTGAGAACTGGATCTCGTGCTCGCCGATCTTGTCGCGGAGCAGACGCCGTGCCGCTCCGTAGTGTTCGAGCGGGACCATGAGGCGCCGGGCAAGCCGCTTCAGCCGCGAGATCACCACGAGTGAGACGGAGTGCGTCCCCTCGCGCCAGCTGATCCCGCCGACGTCAGCGTATGGAACGAACGACGAATCCGCCCAGATGCCGTCCTCGTAGAAGCCCCGGCCGATCCGCCGGCTCAGTGGAACGAGAATGGCGAAATACAGAAACATCATCGCCTCGCCGAACGCCGTGCGATGGACCACCAGCAGCTTGAAGAGCAGCAGGATGCCCGTCGCGACGCCAAGCGCGGCGATGAGCGGGTAGTTCGCCGGGCGCGGCGCCGGCCAGGTCAGCAGTGCGCGGCGTCGCCGCCTCAGGAATTGGAGGTACTCGAGGGCCAGCCTGGCGTTGGCGACCAGGAAACCCAGGCCGATGAGGACGAGCGTGCCGGTGACCAGATCCACGGCGCGATCTTACGAGAATCGCCCTCAGGGCGTGTGGACCTCGGCGAGCGCCGGGTCGAAGCAGCGCCGGCAGCGTGCTTCGTACACACCCGTGGCGCCCACGAGCACCCGATCGCGGCTGGCCACCAGCCGCTGAGTGTGGTTCGCCGGATCCCCGCAGACCACGCAGATCGCCAGCGTCTTGGTGATGTACTCCGCAATCGCCAGCAGATGCGGCATCGGCTCGAACGGCCGACCGAGGTAGTCCTGATCGAGCCCGGCCACGATGACGCGGAGCCCGCGGTCTGCAAGCGTGGTACAGGCAGCGGGGAGGCGCGTGTCGAAGAACTGCCCCTCGTCGATACCGACGACTTCGGTGTCCTCACGCACGAGCTTCAGGATTTCGTCGGCGTCCCGCACGTTGGCGGACGCGAAACGCATCTCGCTGTGCGAGACGATTTGGTCTGCGCCAAATCGGTCGTCGAGGAGTGGCTTGAACACCTGTACCCGCTGGCGGGCAATCTCCGCCCGCCGCAGGCGGCGGATCAACTCCTCGGTCTTCCCGCTGAACATGCTGCCGGTGACGACTTCGATCCAGCCGTGTTCGGCTTTGGTGCGGACGTCCATGTGTTCTAGAAGTCCCGTGGACCGCCGCGCGCCGAATCGAGGCACCGCATGAGGCAGCGCGGTCAGGACGCGGCAGCGCACGCTGCCGGCGACGCGGTCACGCGCGCGACTGGTACTCGCCGGTCTCCGTGTTGACGCGGATGCGGTCGCCCTCGTTGACGAAGGGGGGCACCTGCACGATCAGTCCCGTCTCGAGGGTCGCCGGCTTGATCTGGTTGCTCGCCGTCGCACCCTTGATCCCCGGAACGGTTTCCTTCACCACCAGGTCGACGGTCTGCGGCAACTCGATGCCGACCGCTTCCTCGCCGTAGAACTCCACGCGGATGACGGCGTCGGCCACCAGGTAGCCCACCGCATCGCCGAGCACCTCAGAGGACATGTGCACCTGGTCGAAGGTCGAGGTATCCATGAAGCAGTACGAATCCCCTTCCTTGTACAGGTACTGCATCTCCTTCTCGTCGAGCGTTGCGCGTTCGATGGCCTCTTCCGCGCGCCACTTGATCTCGTGGAGCGACAGGTTGCGGATGTTGCGCATCCGGCACTGCACCTGCGCCCGCAGGTTTCCCGGTGTCAGGTGATGCAGCTCCAGAATGCGGAAGAGGTCGTTGCCGACCTTGATGAGCTGCCCTTTTCGAAGCCGTCGCGCCTGTACTGTGTTTGCCATGAGCGTCCGTATATCCTTGCAATCGTAGCACATACCGTCGCGACTCGACAAAATCGTGCTACGATGCCGTGTGGCCTTCTCCCGCTGGGATCCCTTCCGTGATCTGCTGGCGCTCCACGAGCAGTTGGGTCAACTGGTGGGCACCGACGCACCCGGATGGACGCCTCCCGTCGATCTCTACGAGAGCGCGGCCGGCTACGTGCTGACGGCGGAAGTGCCGGGGCTGACCCGAGACCAGATAGAAATCCACGCGGAGGAGAGCCGCGTGATCATCCGCGGCGCCCGGGCGGCGGGCCAGGTGCCGTGCGAGCAGTACCATCGGGTCGAGCGGGGACACGGCCGGTTCTCGCGCGCCTTCACGCTCCCCGAGCCCATCGACGTCGACAACGTGACGGCGGACCTGCGGGACGGCCTGCTCACGGTCACGATACCCAAGGCTGGAGGTCGCGGAACGCGGCGAATCGACGTCGCCTGATCCTGCCTGCCCCGATCGAGCTTCGGCCGGCCTTCTGACGTCTGCATTGTGAAACGCTGACACCGATATGCGCCGCCTCCTGCCTGCACTCGTCCTGATCGCCGTCGGCTTCACCACAGGGATCGTCGTGACCGGACGGATGCGGAGCGCGAGCGACAGGCTGGCGCTCCCCGCTGAACCGGCGGCTTCGGCATCGCCGATCGCCGCGGGCGAGCCGCAGCGGCCGCCCGCCGCGCCGGCTCCCGTCTCCGCGACCGCCCCGACCGCCATAGGCCCGGACTTCACGCGCATCGCCGGACAGGCCGTCAAGGGCGTCGTGAACATCTCGTCGGTCCAGGTGGCGCGAAGGCCGGACGCACCGTTCGAGAACGATCCGTTCTTCCGGTACTTCTTCGGCGATCAGGACATGTTCGGCGCACGCGACCGCCGGTCGCTCAGCCTGGGCTCCGGCGTGGCCGTCACCCCGGACGGCTACATCGTCACCAACAACCACGTCGTCGGGGAGAACGTCCGGCAGATCAGCGTCGCGCTGAGCGACAAACGTGAGGTGCCCGGCCGGCTGATCGGCGTCGACCCGGCCACGGACATCGCGCTGCTCAAGGTCGATGAGCAGAACCTGCCGGCCATCGCCTGGGGTGACTCGTCCAAGTTGCAGGTAGGCGAGTGGGTGCTCGCCATCGGCAGCCCATTCCAACTGAGCCAGACCGTCACCGCCGGGATCGTCAGCGCGACCGGGCGGGCGAACGTCGGCTTCGCCGACTACGAAGACTTCATCCAGACCGACGCCGCGATCAATCCTGGCAACTCCGGAGGCGCGCTGATCAACATCCGGGGTCAGCTCGTGGGCATCAACACCGGCATCTTCAGCCAGAGCGGCGGGTACCAGGGCATCGGGTTCGCCGTGCCGAGCAATCTGGTCCAGCACGTCGTCGACGACCTCACGCAGTTCGGAGAGGTCCGGCGCGGCACGATTGGGGGCATCGTGACGATCGATCGGCTCACGCCGCAGATCGCGGCAGAGCTCGAGGCCCCCAATACGTCAGGCGCTCTCGTGACCAGGATGTCACGCGGCTCCGAGGCCTACGACGCCGGCGTCCGCCCCGGAGACATCATCGTGGCCTTCAACGGCACGAGGGTCGAGGACCCGTCCCAGCTCTTTCGGCTGGTCGCCGACGCCCGGATTGGCTCCACGGCCACGCTGCGCGTGTTCCGGAACGGGCGGACGCTCGACCTCAATGTCCCGATCGTGTCCGGCTCCCGGGGCCGCCGGTAGCCAGCTCCCTCGTTTTTCAAAGCTCGCCTGATCTTGCCGTGCTCCGCGGCCGGGGCGCGCCCGTAAAATGAGGGCGATGCCTCCTGCCGCCCAGGCCCCGTCGTTCGATCGCGCGGCCGAGCAGCCGACGGATCGGACGGTCGTCCTGAACCTCGGAGGGTTCGTCACCGCTTTCGCGCTCGTCACCCTGGCGATCGTGTTCGACTGGGTGGCCGCCAAGGGCGTCATCGTCATCGCGTTCCTCTCCGTGGCGCTCGCCTATCTCGTGCTGCCTGCGGTGAGGCTGATGCGAAAGGTGGCACCGCTGCACTTCGGGGGGTGGCGCCCGTCACGCGTGTTCGCCGTCACGATCGTGTACGCGTTCGTCGCCGCGATCGTGCTGCCCATCGGGTGGGTGTGGGGAGCCAAGATCTCGTCGCAGGTGCCCGACGTGGCGCGCGAGGTTCCTCGGCACGTGGCGCGGTTCGCACGTCAGGTTCGCGCAAGCGAGCGATGGCACGAACAGTTCGCCTTCGAGCAGGGCACGCGCACCTTCCTGCGCATGACGACGAGACGGCTGTCGCAGCAGGTTCAAGGAGAAGTCGCTGACGTCGGTGCGGAAGTGATCCGCGCGCGGCTCGTCGTGCCATGGCTCGCCGGGGTTCCGGTCCTCGCTTTCCTGCTCGTCGCGCACTGGCCCGCGTTTCACCAGTCGGCGGCTCGTGTCTTCCCGACGCCGCACCTCAAGTGGCGGACCAACGAGTTCCTGCACGAAGTCAACATGGTGCTCGCGGCGTACACGCGCGCCCAAGCGTCGTCCGCCCTGATCATCGGCGTGATCTGCGGCTTCGGATTCGTGTTGATGAAGCTGCCGAATGCGGCGATGTTCGGCATCGTCGCCGGGCTGCTCGAGATGATCCCGATCGCGGGGCCGCTCGCCGTTGCGATCTCGGCGACGGCGGTCGCCCCCTCGTCGAAGGTCATCCTGGTGCTCGCGTTTCTCGGCGGTGTGCGCCTGCTGCAGGACTATCTGATCTACCCGCGGCTCATCCGGCGGGCGATCCACCTTCATCCGCTGGCGGTGGTCGTCGCGATCTGGGCAGGGGCGATGTTGGGAGGAATCGTCGGGGTGTGCCTCGCCGTCCCGGTCGTCGGCGTGGTCCAGGTCGCCTACCGGCACTACCGCGAGTATCGCGCCATCGAGCGGCTCGTGCGCGAGCACGACTCGCAGCTCCCCCCGGTTTCCGCGAGCTGAATCGGGGGGCGCGCGCTACAAGACGCGCAAGACCATCAGCGTCATGTCGTCGCGCGCCGGCTCAGTCCCGACGAACGTCCCGACCGCATCCTGCAGCGCCGTGAGCGCGTCGCGGGCCGACTTGCCGCGGAGCGAGTCGAGGCATGCGGCAAGCCCGGCGTCGCCGAACTCCTCGCCGGCCGCGTTGGTCGCTTCGGTGACGCCGTCGCTGAACACCACGAGCACGTCGCCGCTCCGGAGCGCCACCTCGCCGGTCGCGTACTCGCTGAAGTCGAACAGACCCACGACCGTCCCGCCGGTCTCCAGCGTGACGACTCCGTCTGCCGTGACGAGAAACGGAAAATTGTGGCCTGCGTTGCAGTACCGGAGCATCCGGTTCGGCGAGAGCTGCCCGTAGAACACGGTCACGAAGCGCGAGGCAACCGCGCGCCTGCAGAGCGCGCGATTGAGGCGCGAGATGACCTGCGCCGGCGCGTCGGTGGCTTCCGACTCTCCAGCGAGCATGCCCTGCACGACGGCCGTCAGGAGCGCCGCAGACGTGCCCTTGCCCGCGACGTCCGCGACGGTGAACGACAGCGATCCGTCTTCGTACGGCACGTAGTCGAACAGGTCTCCACCGACCGATCGACACGGCGTGGTGCTCGCCGCGAGCTCCACGAGAGGTGATGCGTACTGATCGGGCGGCAGCAAGGCGCGCTGGATGTCGGAGGCGATGCGCAATTCCTGCGCGGCACGTTCCGAGTGGACGGCCTCCTGATACAGGCGCGCGTTCTCGATGACGACGGCCGCCTCCGCGGCAAGCGCGTGAAGGACGCCAGCTGCCTGCAGGTAGCCCTTTTCGCGGCTGTCCAGATACAGAACGCCGATCCGGCGCTCTCCCCCGCTCTCACCGGGCTGCTCGCCTCCGAACTGAGCCACCTTCAACGGCGTGCACAACACGTGTCGGATGCCGAGCGCCAGCGTTCCTCCGTGGCGAGATGCATTCGCATCGTCAAGGAGATCGCTGACGATGCGATCGACGCCCGTGGCGAAGACCTCGTCGGGGATGCGCTTGCTCGTCTGCGCCGACGTCAGTGTGATGCCGCCTCGTGCGCGCGCCAGTCGCTGCAGCAGGACGCCGCTCGGCTCGGCGAGCAGAATGAAGCCGCGCTCCGCGCCGGTCAGCTCGAGGGTGCTGTCCAGCACGATGGCGAGCACCTCGTCGAGCACCTGCCCGGATCCGAGCGCACGCAGGCCCGCCAGGAGCGCGTTCACCTGGCTGAAATCTGAGTGGCCCGAGGTGAGCGTGCCCGAATCTCCCGCTTCGACCTTCAGCTCCGTGTTGCCGATCCGGATCCGATCGCCGGACTTGAGCGCGGCATCGTCCACCCGGGTGTCGTTGACGAATGTGCCCCCGCGCGATCCGAGATCGCGTACGTGCCAGGCGGTTCCCTGCTGCACGAGCTCGGCGTGACGCCGGGACACGTGCGCGTCCGCGAGCTGAAGCTGCGTGTCCGGGCTCCGGCCGATCGTGAAGGGGCCGGACTGGACCGTAACGGTGCGGCGCCCTTGGGCGTCGACGACAACGAGATTCAGCATCAGATGCGGGCGGGAAAGCTCTGGAGGGCGGCCTCTTCCGTGTCGAACGCAGGCAGTACACCGGAGAGCTTGGTGATGACCAGCAGATCCTGGAGCTTCTTCGTCACGCCGACCAGCTTGAGCGCGCCGCCCTGGCGCTTGACCGTGGTGAAGGCGTTCACCAGCTCTCCCAAGCCAGCGCTGTCGACGTAGGCCACACCGCCCACGTTCAGGAGCACCTGTCTCTCACCAGCCTGCACCAGGGTCCGGACTCGATCGCCCAGCCGTTCCGATCCATCGGCGCCGAGAGTGATGGGACCGTTGATGTCGAGCACACACACGCCTTGCACCGACCGCTGCGAGATGTCCATGTCCGCGTCCTCTGGAAAGTGGAGTTGCGGGATTATAACCGGCGAGCTCGGCATCTCGGCGCTGCTCACGGAGCGGCGGAAGGTCTCGCGCACAAAGCGCCAAAAGTGTCGGTCGAGCCGGCGCGAGACCGGGTCCCGGCCGCCCGCACACCGCCCTTGGCAGTGCCCTCGCATGTACCTTCCCCATGCGTCGCGCATTCCTCGCAGTCGGCGTCGCCGCCCTGATCGGCACCGCGGGCGCGGCGCGGCCCACCTCGCCGGCACCCAGCCTGCTCGACTACACAACGGTTGTCGACGTGACACTGGAGGCGCCGTTTCGCGAGATCCTCGCCGGCGCGCCGCTCGCCAGCGGAGACACGGGGCAGGGGTCCGTCTCCGGAACGCTCACCTACGCGGATCCCGAGCAAGGTGCCATCGTCACGGTCCGCGGAGTCCACGTCTCGGTCCGGGGCAACAGCAGCCGGATCGAGAGCGAGTGCAGCTTTCCCAAGCTCGCGCTGACCTTCGATGCGGCGGACCGCCAGAGCACGGCGCTCGACGATCTCGATGCACTCAAGATCGGCACGCACTGCGCCGATCGGGGCGGCGACGCACTCACCCCGCGCTACGGCCGCCTGGCGAATCAGCGATCGCCGCACCGCGAGTCGCTCGTCTACGACATGCTCCGTGCCGCAGGCGTGACGACGCTGCGAACCAGACCCGCGCGCATCACCTACATCGGCACCGATGCCAGGACGACGCGGCTGACGCGCAACGCCCTGCTCATCGAAGACGATCGCGACGCCATGAAGCGCCTGGGTGGCGTCGCGGATCTCGACGCGCACACCTTTGGATCCGCACGGCAGCGCTTCTCGGTCGCAGACACGGCGCGCGTGGTCTTTGCGCAGGCATTGATCGGCAACTTCGACTGGTGCTTGAGGATTGCCCCTGATGACGTGTACCGCTGCAATGCCCGTCAGCCGTTGTGGAACGTCCACGCCTTCGCGCGCTACGGGCAGACCGCGCTGCCGGTCGTGTACGACTTCGATCTCGCAGGGCCCGTAGTTGGCCGCCACATCTGGTTCGACGAGGTGTTCGACGCGTCGTTCGCCGCATCGGGCTCTCCAATCGACGTGGAGGTCCTCGCGCAGCTCCAACACGCCCGATCGGTTCTCTCACGCGAGGTGCTCGAAGCGACGCGGCGCACGTTCGAGGACGCGAAGGCCGCCGTGTACGCCGCAATCGAGAGTGCACCGGTCGACGAGGCAGGGCGACGGCTCGCCCGGCAATACGCCGACGCGTTCTACGGCATCGTCGGGGACGACTCGCGGTTCTACTCCCCGGTCATCGTCGATTCCGGGCACACGGCGTTCGCTCGCAACGACGCCGCGACGCCGGCCTGCGGAGCGAACAGCGAAGTGCCGGTCGGGACGCCAGTCGGTCCGGTCCTGGAGCGCCGCCGCGATCTCGTCCTTCTGCGCCTGCTCGACGCGTCATGGCACTGGACGGGAACACGCCGGTGTGACGTCGTGCATCGGCAGCCTGTCTGGATCCGCGCGGCGGCGATTGCGACGGACTATCCCAGGTCGATCGCGAGCGCCGCGAGTCTTGCCGACGCTCGGCGCCACCCGATCAGAGACGGCCGAGCACGCGCAGGAGCGCCAACGACAGCGCGGGAACGTAAGTGATCAACAGCACGCCGGCGCCCAGGATCCCGAGCATCGGAAGCGCAGCCCTGGCGACATCGAGCACGGGCCGCTTGAACCGGTAGGACGCGAGGAACAGGTTGAGGCCGACCGGCGGCGTCAGGTAGCCGAGCTCCAAATTGGCGATGAAGAGGATCCCGAGATGGACGGGATGGATGCCGTACGCCTCGGCCAGCGGGGCGACGAGCGGCACGACGACGACGATGGCCGAGAAGATGTCCATCACGCAGCCGACCAGGAGCAGGAACCCGTTCAACGCCAGCAGGAACACCACGGGTGACGCCACCCACTCCCGCGTCCACGAAAGGAGCAGTGCAGGAACCCCCGCCGACACCAGGAAGCTCGTGAGTCCCACCGCGGTACCGAGAATGAGCAGCACACCTCCAACGACCGACACACACTCGGCGATGACACGTCTCAGCTGGCCGGCGTCGGCGATGTCGCGCCGAGCGAGTTGAATCACGAGGGCGTAGAGTGCGGCGATCGCCGCAGCTTCCACCGCGGTCGCAAGGCCGGTGATCAGCACGGCCAGCACGAGCGCAGGCATCAGCACTTCCCAGCGCGCCCCCCAGAGGGCGCGGCCGAGCTCGGGCGCGGAGAACGCCTGGCGGCCGGTGCGCCTGACGAGCCCCTCGCGCACGCCCCAAGCTGCCCCGAGCACCATGAGCAGCATTCCGGGCAGCAACCCGGCGATGAACAGGTCCTCGAGCGGGAGCTGGGCGACGACGCCGTACAGGATGAGGGGAAGCGCCGGCGGCAGCAGCAGGCCCAGCGATCCGGACCCGGTGAGCAGACCGACGGCAAACCGCTCGCGGTAGCCGTCTGCGAGGAGCGCCGGGAACAACAGCCCCCCCAGGGCCAGGATGGTGACGCCCGATCCGCCGGTGAAGACACTGAAGAACGAGCACAGCAGCACGCAGACCACAGCCGTGCCGCCCGGCATCCACCCACAGCCCGCGCGGAAGACCCTGAGGAGCCGCGTCGGCGTCCGCCCTTCCGCAAGCAGGAATCCAGCAAGCGTGAACAGTGGAATCGCGGGCAGCATCGGCGACGTGTTCAGCGCGTATGTCTCGACAAGGACCGCCGCGGGCGTCACGCCGTCGGCCATGAAGAGCAGCGCGGCCATGCCGCCCAGCACCGCGAAGATCGGCGTTCCTGCCGCAGCCGCGATCACCGCAGCCGCGGCGATCGGCCACGCCGGCGCACCCTCGATCAGCCGTGGGTTCCAGAGCAGCACCGCGGCGACCGCGAGACCGGAGGCCGCGGCCCATCGTCCGATCCAGCGCTCGCCACCGTGCCGCACCTGGCGCCACGCGATCAAGCCGAGGCCGATCGGAAACACGAGCTGGGTGACCCACGTGGGAATCCCTGCGCCGATCGACGAGGCGGACTCGCGTTCGATCCGCAGCAGCTCGATGCCGCCCCACGCGAGGATCAGGGCGACGCAGGCGCCGCACGCTGCCGCCGCGACAACGAGCGCGCGCCGCCACGGCCCGTCCGGCGCCAGCGATGCCCCAGAAAACGACAGCAGGCCGCCGTCTCGGGCGGCAATCGCGGCGCCGAGAAATGCGACCCAGAGGACGAGATGTTGAGCGATGGGACCTGCGGCAGGGATGCCGACTCCGAGCGTGCGCCGGAGAACGGCTTCGCCGATGGGGATCGCTGCCAGGGCGACAATGGCCGTGCCGGCCACGGCGTCCTCCAGGCGTGCTCCCAGGCGGCTCACCGCGCCTGCACGGCCTGGTTGCGCTGTCGGAAGGCGGCGCGCGCCTGCAGCGCGAGATCGAAGACGTCAG
Organism: Vicinamibacterales bacterium; assembly: GCA_050183995.1. Lineage (GTDB taxonomy): Bacteria > Acidobacteriota > Vicinamibacteria > Vicinamibacterales > CAVVIG01 > CAVVIG01. The sequence continues at coordinate 33,073 of JBFXAT010000006.1, read as the reverse complement.
CGGGCACCATCGAGCCCCGCATCGAAGCCGCGAGGCCGTCGGCAAGCTGCTGCCATTCGGGCCCCGTGGCCTTGGTCATCGTGAGCCCCTGGCTCTGCATGAGCAGCACGGCGAGCGCTTCCTGCTTCGGCACATCCTGCCGCAGTCGATCTTCGGCGGCGGAGGCCACGCGAGCGAGCACGGCACGATCGTCGGCGCTGATGCGGTCCCATGCGCGCCTGGCGATCACCGTCGCCCCGACGACCGGCCCGACGCGAAGGTCGAGCATGTGGGACGTGTGCTTGTGCCACTGAAACGCGACGGCCGCGAGCGGCGTCGTCGGAACGGCATCGAGCATCCCGGTCGACAGCCCCGTGAGGATGTCGGTCATCGCCATGGCGCGGGGCTGGAATCCCTGGCCCTTGTACCATTGGGTCATGCGGTCGTCGCCGGCGGAGGTGTAGAGCTTGACGCTCTTGAGGTCTGCCACCGAGGCAACCGGGGTCTTGGAAAAGAGCTGGAGCCAGCCGCCGTGGCCCCAGTTCACCAGGGCGAACCCCTTGGCTTCGATGCGCTGCCGCAGCACCGGCGTGAGAGCGTCGACGACGGCGGCGAGCTCGGCGTCCGATTGAAAGAAGAACGGGACGCCGAAGACGTTGAACGAGGGCTCGATGGCGGCAAGGCCCACGATGCTGAGTGCGGCGCCCTGCAGCGTGTTGAGGCGCATCTTGCGCACGAGGGTCGGCTCGTCGCCCTGCGACCCGCCGCTGAACACCGTGACGGCGACGCGTCCGGATGTGGCGTCGCGCCACTGGTCGCTCATCCGCCGGAGCGTCGCGTCCCAGATGGAGCCTTCAGGGACGATGGTCGCAATCTTCAGCGTGGTGGTTTGGGCTCGAAGCGCGGAAGGCAGCAGGAGCGCGAGCAGTGTGATCAGCGCGATCAGCGGAAGCAACCGAGCCCTGTGACCGCGCACCGCCCAGCCTTTCCTATTGCACCACGGCACGCGTGGCCGTCCAGTCGGCTTCGCCGACGCCAGCGACGCTGGCTTTGCCGATGATCGACGTCTCGCCGATGTCGCCGCTCAGTGTGACCGGCACGTCACCCTGGGGCGTCTCTGCGGTGAAGTCCAGCTTGAGAGAGGTGCCGACGATCGTTCCGGTGACGACGATCTCGCCGACGAGGCTGCTGATCACGCCGGTGATCTTCTCCCCTTCCTGCTTGAACACCGCGCTGGCCGGGAGCTCCCCGAGTCCAGCAATCGACAGCTTCAGGTTCCAGCGTCCGTTGAGGTCTGTGATCGGAACGGGCGGCAACTCGGGCGGCGGCGGGGGCGGCGGGACGCGGCGGCCGGTGAAGGGATATTCCCCGAACCCGGCGAAGCGGGCCGTGCCCGAGAGCGCGTCACCATCGATGTTCGCTTGCACGTCAATCTCGATCACCGTCCCAGCGACGCGCGTGCCGAGCGCGATCGCCTCGTCCATGCGGGTTCCGGTGACCGGCACGGTGCCAAACGGCGTCCCGATCGTGCCCGACAGCGCATTCTCCTCCCTCGTGATCGCGAGCGTCACCGGGATCGTGCCTTGCGGCGTGTCGAGCGACAGCTCCCAGTAGCCCGCCGGATCGGTCTGGGCGAGGGCGACAGCGGGCCTGGCGAGCACGCTGAGCGCGATGATAAGGACAGCGTGAGCGAACCTCATGGGGAAAAGGCTCCCTGCGGGTTGAGGGACGAGAATATCACGGCGATAATACGCCGATGAGATCATCGCATATCGTTGCGGCCGCCGGGGTCGTCGCCATCGTCGCGTCCCAGCTCGTGGCGGCCGCGCAGCCGCCGCCCGGCGACTTCCAGGAGCGCGACTTCCTCTCGAGGATCCGCCGGTTGACGGTGGAAGGCCGGCGCGCGGGCGAAGGCTATTGGTCGCCTGACGGGTCACGGCTGGTCTTCCAGAGCGAGCGCGATCCGTCCAACCCCTTCTACCAGATCTACACGCTCGATCTGGCGACTGGCGACGTCAAGCGGATCTCGCCGGGCATCGGCAAGACGACATGCGCGTTCTTCCGTCCCAACAGTCGGGAGATTCTCTTCTCGTCCACACATCTCGACCCGAAATCGAAACAGTACCAGGACGAAGAGATCGCCTTCCGCGCCTCGGGCAAGGAGCGGCGGTACTCCTGGGACTACGACCCCGAGATGGACATCTTCGCCTACGACGAGGGCACCGCCGTGCTGCGGCGGCTCACGACGGCGCGCGGGTACGACGCAGAGGCGAGTTACTCGCCCGACGGCTCCCACGTCGTGTTCTCGTCGATGCGTGATGCTTACAACCGGCCGCTCGACGATCGCGAACGGAAAGCCCTGGAAGAGAACGCGAGCAATTTCGCCGAGATCTACATCATGAACGCCGACGGGAGCGGCCAGACGCGGTTGACGACCTCGTGGGGATACGACGGCGGTCCGTTCTTCACGCACGACGGCACACGGATCGTGTGGCGCCGCTTCGATGCCAGCGGCCTGATCGCCGACATCTGGACGATGAAGCTCGACGGCTCCGACCAGAAGCAGATCACCGACTTCGGCTCCATGAGTTGGGCGCCCTATCAGCATCCCTCCGGCGAGTACTTCATCTTCGCGTCCAACAAGCTCGGCTTCGAGAACTTCGAGCTGTTCATCGTCGATGCGGAAGGCAAGAAGGAACCCGTTCGCGTGACCTACTCGGACGGGTTCGATGGCCTGCCGGTGCCGTCCCCCGATGGACGGCAGCTCGCATGGACGTCGAGCCGCTCCGGCGGCGGTGCCGGCCAGATCTTCCTGGCGCAGTGGAATCATCAGAAGGCTCAGGAGGCGCTGCGCAACGCGCCGGCCCGGAAGCCGGGGAAGGCATCGTGACCTCGCGCAGGCCCCTCACGGGCGTCCGCGCGCTGCTGCCGCTCGTGCTCGCCGCATGCGTGGCGGCTCCCGCGGCGCAATCGCCGCGGGAGGGTTCGATTCAAGCCCACGTGGCGACGCTCGCGTCGGATGCGTTCGACGGCAGAATGACGGGATCGGAGGGAGAGCGGCTGGCGGCCGACTACATCACGGCGCAGCTGCAGCGCATCGGCGCGCGGCCTCTCCCCGGCCAGCACGACTTCAGACTGCCGTTCGAGTTCACCGCCGGGAGCCGGGACGGGGGTTCCTGGCTGCGCCTTCAGCGCCCGACCACGGAGCGCTTCGAACAGCAAGACGACATCCGTGCGCTCTCGTTCTCGGACAACGGCGACGTCACCGACGCGCCGATCGTCTTCGCGGGCTACGGCATCGTCGTGCCAGAGTCCCAGGGGTTCGGATACGACAGCTACGCGACGCTCGACGTGAAGGACAAGGTCGTCGTCGTCCTTCGGTACTTCCCCGAGGAGGCCGACACGAAGACCAAGGCGATTCTCGCGCGGTACGCTGGATTGCGGTACAAGGCCATGGCCGCGCGCCAGCGGGGGGCGCGCGCGGTGCTCGTGGTCACCGGACCGAACTCGCCGAATGCGGGCGAGACCATCCCGATGTCGTTCGACACCGCGCTGGCCGGATCGGGCATCGTGTCGGCCAGCATCAGCGGCGACGTCGCCGATGCGATGTTCCGCTCCTTCGGGGATCCCGCGAAGACGCTGGCGGCCGCGCAGACGGCGCTCGACACCGCCAACCCGCACGTCGCCGGCTTCGACATTCCCGGCGTGCGGATCGACGTCCACACAGACGTGGTGCGCGAACGGCGGACCGGGCACAACATTGCCGGGTATCTGCCCGCGACCGTGTCCCCTGCCGCCGACAAGCCCTGGATCGCGATCGGCGCCCACTACGATCATCTCGGCCGGGGCGAGGGCGGCAATTCGCTGGCGGACAAGTCAGAAGCCGACGGCATTCACCACGGCGCGGACGACAACGCCTCGGGGACGGCGGCCGTGCTCGCGGTTGGCGAGCGGCTGGCGGCCGGTCCGCGTCCGCGTCACGTCATGCTGCAGCTCTGGTCAGGGGAGGAACTGGGGCTGATCGGATCGGCCGCGTACGTGAACGATCCGGCGGTACCGCTCGATCAGATTGCGGCCTACGTGAACTTCGACATGGTCGGGCGCATGCAGGACAACAAGCTGACCGTGCAGGCGACGGGAACCAGCCCGGTCTGGTCGCGCCTCATCGAGCGGGCGAACGTCGCGGCGGGCTTCGACCTGATGGTCCAGGACGACCCGTATCAGCCCACCGACGTCGCCACGTTCAACCAGGCCGGCGTGCCCAGCCTGAACTTCTTCACGGGCACGCACACCGACTACCACCGGCCGTCCGACACCGCGGACAAGATCGACTACGAGGATCTCGAACGCGTGGTCGATTTCGCCACGGCGATTGTCCGCCGGATCGGCGACACGCCTGAGGCGCCCGCCTTCACGAAGGTCGAGCAGAAGACCGAGACCGGAACGCGTGCCGGTGTACGGATCTTCACCGGCACCATTCCGGACTACTCGACCGAGGTGAAGGGCCTGCTCCTGAGCGGCGTGATTGGCGGCGGACCGGCCGAGCAGGCAGGGCTGCAGAAAGGCGACGTCATCGTCGAGATCGCTGGCCAGACAATCGCCAACATCTACGACTACACGTACGCGCTCGAAGTACTGAAGATTGGCGAACCGGTGAAGGTCGTCTATCAGCGGAACGGCGAGCGGCGCGAAACGACGCTGATTCCTGCAGCGCGAAAGTAGAGACTAGCTGTACTTACTCGGGTCTCACGTTGCCGGCGCGAGGTCCCTTCGGCGATTGCTCCTCGTCGAAGCTCACACGCTGCCCTTCCGAGAGCGAGTCGAAGCTTCCCTGGACAGCGCTGCGGTGAAAGAAATACTCCTGCCCGCTCGTGTCGCGAATAAATCCGAAGCCCTTGTCACGCTGAATCCGCTTGATCGTTCCGGTCGCCATCCGAGACTCCTTCCCGTCGCGTTCGCTCGCATGCGAACACGTGTCCAGAGACTGGACAGTACCACTATACAACGGCGCGACAGCGGGCAAGCGTGAATCGGCGCACCGGCTCAGCTTTCGTTGACACAATCCCGTCACAACGGTCTTCTGTCGTGCCTTCCCGCCGCGGAGCGTAGTACCCTAGCTCTGCGACTCCATGAACGCAGTCGCAAGGCCCGACCTCTTCTCGACCGGCAGCACTCGCCCGCGCCTCCTTCCTTGTCGAGCGTCGTGTCGGGCGAGAAAGGATTCGAGGTGAGAGTCGTTCTGACAGTCGCCCCGCTCGTCGTTTGCCTGCTGGGCGCCTCTCCGGTCCGCGCGCAAGGTCCGTCTTCTTCGGGCGGCACACCGTCGCGCCAGATTGCGGCACCAGGCTCCTCGTCGCCCTTCCTCGGAGGGGTGCCGCAGGGCACGGCGACGGCCGATGCGATTCCAATCACGATCCTCGACGCGATCGACCGCGCCCTCGAGCGGAATCTCGGCCTGCTCAATGCCGAACAGGACGTCCGCCACGCCGAGGGATCGCGCTGGACGGCCCTTGCGGATCTCCTGCCGAACGTCAGCGGACGGCTCTCGGAGAATCGCCAGCGCATCAATCTCGCGGCCTTCGGTTTCCCGCTGCCACCTGGCACGCCGGCGCTCGTCGGGCCGTTCAACGTGTTCGATGCGCGCGTCAACCTGTCGCAGCCCGTGTTCGACCTTCGAGCGCTCAACGAAGCTCGCGCCGAAGGGCACAACGTCGCCGCGGCCCGGCATTCGGTCAAGAGCGCGCGCGACCTGGTCGTCCTCGTGGCGGCGAACCTCTACCTGCAGGGGCTCGCCTCCGCGGCACGTCTCGATTCGGCGCGCGCGCAGGTCGACACCGCACAGGCCCTGTACCAACAGGCCACCGACATGAAGACGTCTGGCCTCGTCGCCGGCATCGAGGTCCTGCGCGCGGAGGTACAGCTCAGCACCCAGCGCCAGCGCGTCACCGCATCCCAGAACGAGCTCGAGAAGACCAAGCTGCTGCTCGCGCGCGTGATGGGGCTGCCCGCTGGGCAGGCGTTCACACTGAGTGACGAGCTCCCGTTCGTGCCGCCGCCCGACATGACGCTGGAGGAGGCGCTGTCCCGCGCATTCCGCTCGCGACCCGACTTTCTCGCCGCACAGGAGCGGCTCGAAGCGGCCGAAGCGGAGCGGCGGGCTGCCGTCGGCGAACTGCTCCCCTCGGTGCGGGTGAACGCGGACTACGGCAAGATCGGACTGACGCCCGGCACCGCCGAATCCACCTATGCCCTCGCCGGCGTCTTGAACATTCCGATCTTCAACGGCGGCCGGACCCGCGGACGGTTGCTGCAGGCGGACGCCGACATGCGCACGCGCCGGTCGGAGGTCGAGGACCTTCGCGCCGGGATCGACGTGGAAGTGCGCTCCGCGTTTCTCGACCTTCAGGCGAGCCGCGAGCAGCTCGAGGTCGCCACGCGAGCGCGCGAGCTCGCGGGCGAACAGCTCAGGCAGTCGCGCGACCGGTTCGCCGGCGGCGTCGCGAGCAACATCGAAGTGGTGCAGTCACAGGAAGCTGTCGCGCTGGCGAGCGAGCAGTACATCGCCGCGCTCTACGGATTCAACATCGCGAAGGCGATGCTGGCGCGCGACCTCGGCATGGCCGAAGAAGGCGCCCGGCAGTTCATCGGAGGCGTTCGTTAATGGCCGGCTCAGGATCGTTCGCACGTTCGGGACGCGCGCGCGTCGTCGTCGCCATCGTCGCACTCGTCGTCCTCGGCGCGGGGATGTGGTACTGGCTCACGCGCGGACGCGAGCACACCGACGATGCGCAGGTGGACGCGCACGTGACGCAGGTCGCGTCGCGTGTCGGAGGAAGCGTCCTGCAGGTCGCCGTCGTCGACAACCAGCTCGTCGAAGCCGGCGCGACGCTCGTGGAGCTCGACCCGCGCGACTACCAGGTGGCGGTCGACAAGGCACGTGCGGAACTGGCCGACGCCGAAGCCGCGGCGATCGCCGCGCAGAGCAACGTCCCGATCACATCGACCACCACCGAAAGCGGTGTGAGCGGCGCGCAAAGCGTCGTCGACCAGGCGCATAGCGCCGTCGAGACCTCCGCCAAACAAATCGAGGCGGCGCAGGCGCGCGTGATCGCCGCCAAGGCCCGCCTGCGCGAAGCCGAGGCCAACGCCGAGCGCAGCCGGCGCGACGTGGAACGCCTGAAGGGCCTGCTCGCAAAGGACGAGGTCTCCCAGCAGCAGTACGACGCGGCGGTCAGCACCGCGGATGCCGCCGCGGCGGCGACCGACAGCGCCCGCGCGCAGATCACCGAAGCCGAGGCGAGCATCGAGGTCGCCAGGAGCCGTCAGGCCGAGGCCGCTGCCGCCGAACGCCAGGCACGCGCTTCGCTCCGCAGCGCGCAAACGGGGCCCGAGCAGGTCACCGCAATCCGTGCGCAGGCCTCCGCGGCGCAGGCCCGCGTCGCCCAGGCGAAGGCCACGCTCGAGCAGGCGGAGCTCAACCTTCAGTACACCACCATCAAGGCCCCTGCGCGCGGCGTCGTCTCGAAGAAGAACGTCAATCCGGGACAGGTGATCCAGCCAGGCCAGCCGCTGATGGCGCTGGTCCACACCGACGATGTGTGGATCACCGCGAACTTCAAGGAGACACAGCTGAGCGAGATGCGTCCGGGACAGCGCGTCACGGTCGAGGTCGATGCCTATCCCGGGAAGAGCTTCCAGGGCCGAGTCGAGAGCATTGCCGCAGCCACCGGCGCGCGGTTCAGCCTCTTCCCGCCCGAGAACGCGACGGGCAACTTCGTGAAGGTGGTGCAGCGCGTGCCGGTCAAGATCGTGCTCGACGCCGGTCAAGACCCGGAACACCTGCTGCGTCCCGGCATGTCGGTCACCCCAACGGTGTTCCTGCAGTAGCCGCGGTCATCGGAATCGAGCAGGCCGTCCGTGTCCGAGCGCCATATCAATCCCTGGATCATTGCCATCTCGGTGATGTTCGCCACCTTCATGGAGGTGCTGGACACCACGGTCGTCAACGTGTCGCTGCCGCACATCGCCGGGAGCCTGTCCGCCTCGATTGACGAGGCGACATGGGCGCTGACGTCCTATCTCGTGGCGAACGCGATCATCCTGCCGATGACGGGCTGGCTCGCGGCGACCTTCGGCCGCAAGAACCTGCTGATGCTCTCGGTCGTCGGCTTCACCGCATCGTCGTTCCTGTGCGGACTGGCGCCAACCCTGACGTCGTTGATCGTCTTCCGCGTGCTGCAGGGCGCCACCGGCGGCGCGCTCCAGCCGCTCTCGCAGGCGGTGCTCCTCGAGGCGTTTCCGCCGAGCGAGCGCGGCAAGGCGATGGCGTTCTGGGGCCTCGGCATCGTTGTCGCGCCGATCCTCGGGCCGGTGCTGGGAGGCTGGCTGACCGACACCTACAGCTGGCGCTGGGTCTTCTACATCAACATCCCGATCGGCATCGCGTCGATCGTCATGACGAAGATGTACATCTTCGACCCGCCGTATCTCCGCGCCGAAGCCGGGCGCGTCGACTACTGGGGGATCGGCATGCTGGTCGTCGGCATCGGGGCGCTGCAGGTCGTGCTCGACAAGGGCCAGCAGGAAGACTGGTTCGCGTCGAATCTGATTCTGATGCTCACGATCGTCAGCGTGGTCGCGCTGGTGGCGCTGATCGTTCGTGAGCTGGTCGCCGAGAATCCGATCGTCGATCTGCGGGTGTTCAAGGAGCGCACGTATGCGGTCGGCGTGTTTCTGATGACCGTCGTCGGCTTCGTGCTCTACGGGAGCATGGTGCTCCTGCCGATCATGCTGCAGACGCTGCTCGGGTATTCCCCGCTGGAGGCGGGATACGCGCTTGCGCCTCGCGGGATCGGAGCCTTCTGCATGATGCCGCTGACCGGCATCATGACCGGCCGGTTCGATCCGCGGAAGCTGCTGACCGCGGGCCTCGTCATCGGCGGCGCGAGCCAAATCTGGCTCGCGAGCTTGAACCTGCAGGCCGGCTACTGGGACGTCTTCTGGCCGCAGCTGGTTCAGGGCGTCGGCTTGTCGCTTCTGTTCGTGCCGCTCACCACCGTGTCGATGGACCCGATCCCGCGCGAGCGGATGGGGTACGCAACCAGCCTCTACAACCTGATGCGGAACATCGGTGGGAGCATCGGCATCGCCGTGACCGGCACCATGCTCGCGCGACAGCAGCGCGCGACCACGGCGATCTACGGTGCCAACGTGAATCCGTACGACGCCACCGCGCAGCAGATGCTCGAGCAGATGCGCAGGGCGCTGATGGCCGCGGGAGACGACGTGGTGACGGCGACCAACCGTGCGTATGCCGCCCTCTATGGAGTGGCCTCCAAACAGGCCGCCATGGTGTCGTTCGTGTGGCTCTTCCAGCTGTTAGGGGTGCTGTTCCTGCTGCTCCTGCCGCTCGTGCTCCTGATGAAGCGGCCACGCGGAAGCGCCGGCCCGACCGCCGCGCACTGAGGCCGACACCCCGCCGGCGGCGCGCGCCAGCCGTCGGTCCGGCCGAACGTTCGGATGTACACTGCGCTGATGAAGACGTCCGCCGCGCTCGTCACGATCGCGCTGCTCGGCACGACGCTCACCGCACAGGCGCCGGCGGGCGAAGACCGGCCTTCCTTCTCTCAGTGGCTCGACGGCGTGCGGAACGAAGCGCTCTCGCGCGGCATCCGCCGCGAGGTCGTCGATCAGGCCCTCGCCGACGTCGAGGAACCGCTGCCGGTGGTCATCGAGCGAGACCGGACGCAGGCCGAAACGGTGCTGACGCTCGAGCAATACCTCAAGCGCCAAATCACGCCGACACGGCTGCGTACGGGACGCGAGATGCTCGCTCGGCACAATGCCGAGCTCGACAAGGTCGCGCGCGCCTACGGCGTGCCGGCGCGTGTCATCGCCGGCATCTGGGGCATGGAGTCGAACTTCGGCCGGTTCAGCGGCGTGAGGCCGACGGTCCCGGCACTCGCCACGCTGGCCTGGGATCCGCGCCGCGCGACCTACTTCAGGCGTGAGCTGTTCAACGCCCTGGAAATCCTGAATCGCGGAGACATCGACGTCGAACTGATGAGAGGCTCCTGGGCCGGCGCCATGGGACAGCCCCAATTCATGCCGTCGAGCTATCTCGCATTCGCGGAGGACTTCGACGGCGACGGACGACGCGACATCTGGACGACGCCGACCGACGTGTTCGCCTCGATTGCGAATTACCTGAAGGGCCACGGGTGGCTGCCGAGCGGTACGTGGGGGCGCGAGGTCAGGGTCAGCAGGGCTGCGGCCGCAAGGATTGCGAAACAGGTCGGCCTGCGAGAAGGATCGTGCCGTGCAAAGCGCGATATGAGCACCGCGATTCCGCTCGGCGAGTGGCAGCGGCTGGGCGTGCGCACGACCTCCGGCGGCGCGTTGCCGAAAGTCGACATCGCCGCGTCCCTCGTGTCCGGCACCTCGCGACACTTCCTCGTGTACGCCAACTACGACGCGCTGCTCGACTACAACTGCGCTCATGCGTACGCGCTCGGCGTCGGCCTGCTCGCCGACCAGTTGACCGCCTCGACAGAGAGCGGCAGGCGGCGCTAGCTAGGCCAGGTGCATTCGACCGCCGAACCCTCATGCGTGCGGCGCGGGCGTCGATGTCCGGCAGGCGGGACGTGGACGGCGACGAGGCACGAAACGGGGTCGCCGAGGGCACCACCCGGAGTCGCCGACACGCGGCGTAGAATTGAGACATGGCGACGCTTCAGCTCGATGAGCGAGGTCTCATCGTCACGTGTGAGCACTGCGGACAGAAGAACCGGATGGCCTTCGACAGGCTGGGCGAGTCCACGCGGTGCGGGCGGTGCAAGAACGCCATTGCCGCGGGAAGCGTCCCGCTCGAAGTCGACACGACCGCTGACTTCGATCGCCTCGTTGCCGCCTCCGCCGTCCCGGTCGTCGTGGACTACTGGGCTCCGTGGTGCGGTCCGTGCCGGATGGTTGCCCCCGAGCTCGAGAAGGTCGCCCGGCGCTCGAGCGGCCGCTATCTGGTCGTCAAGGTGAACACCGACGCCCTGAGCGACCTCGGCGCTCGGCACGGCATACGGTCGATCCCGACCTTGGCGGTCTTCTCAGGAGGTCGCGAGGTGACGCGCAGCTCCGGAGCACGTCCGGCCGCCGACATCGAAGCTCTCATTGCGCAGGCGACCGGACACTAGGAGTCCGGCTCGGGAAGTTGTCGCGACAGGCCGCTCAGCCCAGGAACGAGCACGCCTTCGTTGACGTTGAGCTGATCGAGCCGGTCCCTGATCTCCCACGTGAGCGCGGCGGGAATCACCTGCCGCCGGCAGAGCTGCGGCGCGCCCGCGAGCCACGAGTCGATCGACGCGCTCGGACTCGACATCAGCGAGAACAGCGCAAACTGCCCTGTCCCGACCCACTTGGCTGAGCCGAGCAACCGATGTGCCGGAGTATCATGCCTGGCGTGGCCGCGCCGCAGGTGTACAGCCTCAACGTGCACGCCGCGTATGCCTGCCGGCGCACGGGCGCCTGCTGTGCGGCCGGCTGGAGCATTCCGGTCGAACCTCGCGTCCAGCCGCTGATCGGTCGCGCGCGCATCGTCCCGCTGGAGAACGGCGAGTGCCCGGAGTTCGAGAGGGCCGGCAAGACGTGTCGTCTCCAGCGCGAGCTGGGTGAGGACGCCCTGCCGGAGTCCTGCTACCAGTTCCCGAGGCGCGCACTGCTCGACCAGCGAGGGACCTTCGTCACGCTCTCGCACTTCTGCCCCACCGCCGCCGCAATGGTCGTCGACGCCGCCGATCCGCTGGCGATAGTCGAAGGGCCACCCGCGTTCCCACGTGACCGCCGCTACGAGGGGCTCGATGCCCGCCAGGAATGGCCGCCGCTGCTTCGGCCCGATGTGCTCTTCGACCCGGTGACGTACACGCGCTGGGAGCAGTTTCTCGTCGAACGGCTCGGGGATCCGGAGCGCACCGTGAGTGCCACACTCGGGCGGATCGCGCGTGCGGCCGAACGCCTCCGCGGCTGGACGCCGGCCCACGGACCGCTCATCGATTGGTCACACTCTGCGCTCTCGGAGGATCACCCGGGCGGGGTGCCCGACGTGTACGAAGGCTGCATCGGCGTCCACGCCTATGCCTTGGCGCTTGAGTGCGTACCCGCCTCTCTGGACACGCCGGATCTGCCAGCGGAGCTCGAGAAGGCCGACGCGGCGTTCCTCGCCGCCCCATGGAACGAACGGCGCGGCGCGGTGGCGAGATATCTGGGCAGCAAGGCATTCGGAGCATGGTCCGCATACGACGGCCGCGGCGTACGCACGCAAATCGCGGAGCTGTTCCTGTCGGCGTCGGTGCTCCGGATCGAGTGCGCCCGCGCGTGCACCCGCGCCGGACGCGCGCTGGATCGCGATCTGCTGGTCGAGGCGATTCGAAGCGCCGACTGGCTGCTGGTTCACCTCGTCGATCGGCCGTCGCTGATGAACCGGCTGCGACACGTCGAAGCACATGCGCCCACGCGACGCCTCTAAGCCTCTCGCGGCGCCCGCATCGAGGCGAGGCCTCACGCGCGCGCTGGTCCCCTTCGCGGCCACGCTTGCCGCGGCAATCCTCTCCTGGCAATCAGGATCATCCGCTGCCGAGCCGTACGAGGTGACGATGCGCGACATGCAGCGCCAGATGGCGGAGGGCCGCGAAACGTCGCGCTCGCTCACCGAGCGGTACCTGGCGCGAATCGAAGCCATCGATCGGAAGGGACCGGAGCTCCGCAGCGTCCTGGAGATCAATCCCGACGCGCAATCCATCGCCGCCGAGCTCGACGAGGAGCGCCGCCGAGGGCACGTCCGAGGACCGCTCCACGGCATCCCCATTCTTCTCAAGGACAACATCGCGACCGGCGATCGCATGCTGACAACGGCAGGTTCGCTCGCGCTGGCCGATCGACCGGCTCCGCGAGATGCGTTCATCGTGCGGCGGCTGCGAGAGGCTGGCGCCGTGATCCTCGGCAAGACGAACCTGAGTGAGTGGGCCAACTTCCGCTCGACGAGGTCGTCCAGCGGATGGAGCGCGCGCGGGGGACAGACGCGCAACCCCTACGTGCTGGATCACAGTCCGTCAGGCTCGAGCTCCGGATCGGCGGTCGCCGTTTCGGCCGGACTCGCCGCGGCGGCCGTCGGGACGGAGACGGACGGCTCGATCGTCTCGCCTTCGAGTGCGAACGGCGTGGTCGGACTGAAGCCCACGGTCGGGCTCGTCAGCCGGACGGGCATCGTGCCGATCTCGCACAGCCAGGACACCGCCGGTCCGATCGCGCGCTCTGTCGCCGACGCCGCGATGTTGCTCGCGGCTCTCGCGGGACCTGATCCCGCCGATCCGACGACAACCGTCCATCCGCGGACGCCCAGCGATTATGCGAACGCACTGAATCCCGCGGCGTTGAAGGGCGCTCGCCTTGGTGTGGTGCGCGAGCGGTTCTTCGGACACAGCCAGGTTGTGGACGCCCTCGCCGATCGGGCGATCGACGTGATGCGCCGTCAGGGCGCGACGATCGTCGACCCGGTCGTCATCGACACGCTCGGCTCGTTCGATCCCGCCGAGTTCCAGGTCCTGCTGTACGAGTTTCCACGCGACCTCGAGCGCTTCTTCACCTGGTGGGGTCCAGGCGCGCCGTTGCGGACGGTGGCGGACATCGTCGCGTTCAACTCGGCACATGCGGATTCGGAGCTCCCGTACTTCGGGCAGGAGATCCTCGAACGCGCGGGGCGCGGCGGCCCCCTGAGCGACCTGGCCTACCGCGAGACGCTCGCACGGATCAGGCGGCTCGCCGGCGAGGACGGAATCGACGCGGCCATGCGACGGCACCGGCTCGACGCGCTCGTCGCGCCGACCAGCGGCCCTGCCTGGCCGATCGACTACACACGAGGGGACAGCGGCAGCGCGGTCCGGCCGTCACCGGCGACGATCGCCGCCGTGGCTGGCTATCCGCACATCACCGTCCCCATGGGACACGACCGCAGCCTTCCGATTGGATTGTCGTTCTTCGGACGGGCGTGGAGCGAGCCACGGCTCATTGGCCTCGCGTTCGCGTACGAACAGGCGAGCCGCGAACGCCGGCCGCCGGCGTTCCTGCCGACGCTCGCTCAGCCCTGAGAGCTCTGCCAGAGCGCGCGGCCGATGAAGAACGGACCCAGCCGCTCCAGGTACAGCGACGTCTGCTGCGTCTTTCTCATCGTCTGAACGATGGCGGAGAGTGGATACAGATCCGGCCCGATCAGGCCGACCACGAAGTCGTTGTCGTGCGTGTCGAGTCCGTGGCATGCCAGCCTGATGTCGTGGGCGTAATCGGCGACACCGAACGACATGCCGATCGCCCCGTGCTCCGCGAGGATGACGCGCTGCTCTTCGATGGGCAACTGCGCGAACTTCCCGCTGCGCCGGAGGGGATACCACACACCCCATCGCCATGACGAATTCAGGACGGTGCGCCTGGGCCGATGCAGCAGGACTTCGCTGAGATCGGGCTCGTAACCAAGCGCGTAGGTGCGCCCGAGCATCGTGTACTCAGGCTTGAGTTCGAGGGCGTCGAACGGCTCCTCGTTGAGGAGGCGCCGCGTACGATCCAGGAAGTCGTTCGGATCCTGGGTCAGCGTCAGCAGAGCAACGCCGTGCGGATCGTTCACGTCCTCGTAGACGACGCTGGAGAGGCCGTAGCTCTCGAGCGCGGGAATCAGCGCCGTCGCATCCCGGCAGCCCCCGAACGCCAACAACTGCATGAACAGCCGCTCGTTCGAACGTTGCGGCTGGCCGTTCTTGTTGCCGCCCTTCTCGCTGAGATCCGGTGGCTCCGGTCCTCGGCGCGGCCGTTCCGCAGTCTCGGGAGTGTCCGCCATGAGCCGAGTATAGTCCGCGCGTCGCGTGCCGAACTACCGCATCGAACGCGCCACGCTCGACGTGGCGCGATGTTGCCGAGGCATCGGCTGCACACGTCCGAGGACATGGACGTGCTGAGCGGGCCTGCGGCCCATGGCGAGAGCCGGGCCGGGACCTTCGGCACGGTGGCTGGTCGAGGCCATGCCGCCGGATATCGCATCGCGGCGAGCCCGACGATGTCTTTGTCGCTGGAATCGGCCGGAGTATAATTCGACGGTTCTGGCCCGACAGAGGGCCGTCCGGTGAGGCGGCAGACGCCGCTCACCTCCGACGGAGAATCGCGAGCATGCCGTTCATCATCACCGACCCGTGTATCGAGACGAAGGACACCGCCTGCGTGGACGTGTGCCCGGTCGACTGCATTCACCCGCGGAAAGACGAACCCGAGTTCGCCACGGCGACGATGCTGTACATCCATCCCGAGGAGTGCATCGACTGTGGCGCATGCGTGCCGGCATGCCCCGTTGCGGCGATCTACGAGAGCGTCGACGCCACGCCGTCGAATCAGAAGGCCCTCATCGAGGCGAACTCGATCTACCGCGTGGGGGACGCGGACGCCGTCGCGAAGGCGGAAGCGCTCGTGCAGGAACACGTGGCCGCCCATCCCGATCTCATGGCCGTCCCGGCAGCCGAACGACAGGCCGCTCACGCCAAGTTCTAATCGATGCCGATCGCGGACTTCGGATTGCAGACCCGTTCTGCAATGTGGAGTCCGCTCGGCCACGTGGACGCGCCCATCCGCACGGGCGTTCGCGTCAATCCGCGCCATGCCGCTTGACGTCAGCGGTTCGATGATCCCGTGAAGATCGCGACTTGGAACGTCAACGGCATCCGGGCCAGACAGGCGCAGGTTCAGGAGTGGGTGGCCTCCGAGCGGCCCGATGTCGTCTGCCTGCAGGAAATCAAAGCGTCGAACGATCAGGTGCCGTCGGCCCTCTGCGAGATGGAGGGCTACTGGTGTTACTGGCATGGCGGGAAGGGGTATTCAGGCGTCGCGCTGAACGTGGCGAAGGCCCTCTGCCCTGAGCGCCCCGTGTTTTCGCATCCGCCCTTCGACTTCGAGACGCGAATCGTGCAGGTCGACCTCGGCGGGTTGACCGTCGCCTCGATCTACGTGCCGAACGGCGGCAAGGACTTCCCGGCGAAGATGCGCTTCCTCGAAGCGGTCGACAGCTACGCGCACCAGCTCGAGAGTGCCGGACGCGACGTCGTGTTGTGCGGCGACTTCAACGTCGCGAGGACCGAGCGCGACGTGCATCCCAAGGAGCGCAAGCCGCGGGCGATCGGCCAGCTTCCCGAGGAACGTGCGCTGTTCGAGCAGATCATCGCTCGCGGGCTGGTCGACGTCGGCCGGGCGCTCGACCCGGACAACGACGGCCTCTTCACCTGGTGGGCGCCCTGGCGCAACATGCGCGAGCGCAACATCGGGTGGCGGCTCGACTACGTGTTGGCGAGCCGTGTGCTGGCGGAGCGCGCCGTCAGCTGTCCCGTCCAGCGCGACGTCGGCACCAGCGACCACGCGCCGGTCCTCGCCACTTTCGCCGCCGCCGGCTGAAGGAGAGCTCGCCATGCCGTCCGTCCTCGACCGCTTCCTGCGCTACGTCACGTACGACACGCAGTCCGACGAGCGCTCGACCACCTATCCCAGCACGGACACGCAGCTCGTGCTCCTGCGGCAACTCGTCGACGAGCTGCGCGAGATCGGCCTGATCGATGCGGCCATCGACGAGTTCGGCTACGTCATGGCCACGGTTCCGGCCACTTCAGCCAAGGCGGGTGTGCCCGTGATCGGGTTCGTCTCGCACGTCGACACCTCGCCCGAGATGAGCGGCGCCGGGGTTCGTCCCATCGTGCATCGCGCATGGGACGGGCGCGACATCGTGCTGCCGGACGCGACGGATGCGGTGATCCGATTGGCCGACAACCCGCCGCTGGCCGAGCAGATCGGCCACGACATCGTCACGGCGTCAGGTCTGACGCTGCTCGGCGCCGACAACAAGGCCGGTGTCGCCGAGATTGTGACCGCGGCGGACTACCTCATGCGTCATCCGGAGATTCCGCACGGCGCGATCCGAATCGGCTTCACGCCGGACGAGGAAGTCGGGCGGGGTACCAAGCACTTCGACGTGGCGAGGTTCGGGGCGTCTTGCGCCTACACGATGGACGGCGGACTCAGGGGCGAGGTGGAGGCCGAGAGCTTCTCCGCCGACGCCATGACGCTCACCTTCCAAGGGTTCAACACGCATCCGGGGTTCGCCAAGGGGCGGATGGTGAACGCCATCAAGGTAGCGGCCTCGTTCATCGACAGCCTCCCGGCCGATCGGCTCTCACCGGAGACGACCGACGGCCGTGAAGGCTTCGTCCATCCCTACGTCGTCGAGGCCTCCGTCGAGAGAACGCGGGTGCGGGTCCTGCTGAGGGACTTCGAAACCGCTGGACTGCAGGCGCAGCGCCACCTCTTGGAAGAGCTGGCGGCCGCCGCCGTCGCCAGGCATCCGGGGTCACGCGTCGAGACGGCGGTGGAAGAGTCGTACCGCAACATGCGCGAGGTCCTCGACCACACGCCCGAGATCGTCGAATACGCCTGCGAGGCCGTACGCCGCGCCGGACTCGAGGTGCGGCGGCGATCGATTCGTGGCGGCACCGACGGTTCGCGCCTGTCCTTCATGGGGCTGCCCACGCCCAACATCTTCGCCGGCGAGCACAACTTCCATTCGCGGCTCGAATGGGTGTCGGTGCAGGACATGGAGAAGGCGGTCGAGGTGATCGTCCACCTCGCGAGGATCTGGGAGGAGCGGACGCCCTAGCGGCGCTTTCGTCCGCTCGAGCGGCTCGCGCGGGTCTTCTTCGGCGAACCGCCGCTCTTCTTCGAGGCTCCTCCGCGCTTCTTCGACGTTCCGCCGCCTTTCTTCGAGGTCCCGCTCTTCGTCCGGGGGACTTTCGCGCCGCTGCGCCGGGCCTCGCTCAAGCCGATCGCGATCGCCTGCTTCCGGCTCGTCACCTTCTTGCCCGAGCCGGAGCGCAGCGTCCCCTCCTTGCGTTCGTGCATGGCCTTCTCGACCTTCTTCTGGGCCTTCGGTCCGTATTTGGCCACTCGAGCCTCCTTCACGCGCCACCTGTGCAACCACCGTTCCGCTCAGCCGATTGTGCACGGCGGGCATGCTAGTCTTCTTGCCAGGGCGCCTGAGAGAGGAGCGAAGACATGCGACGGTTCACGGCCGCGGCCACGCTGGCGGTCTTCATGACCGCACCGGTATTCGGAGCGCTGTCATCTCGGGAACAACAGCGGATCGAGGAGGCGGCCAACGTCCTTCGCGATCTGCATGCGGCGCCTGACCAGGACATCCCGGCGGACATGTGGGAGAAGGCCTCTTGCGTGATGGTCGTGCCCGGCCTGAAGAAAGCCGCGTTCTTCCTCGGCGGTGAATACGGCAAGGGGCTGATGAGCTGCCGGCGCAACAACGCGTGGAGTCCTCCGGTCTTCATGCGTCTCGGAAAAGGCAGCTGGGGTCTGCAGATCGGCGCGCAGTCGATCGATCTGGTGCTGCTGGTCATGAACGACAAGGGGATCGAGAAGCTGCTGCGCAACGGCGTGTCCCTCGGCGCCGAAGCGTCCGTCGCCGCGGGTCCGGTCGGGCGCGACGCCCGCGTCGCGACCGACGCCCAGATGACCGCCGAGATCCTGTCGTACTCGCGGACACAAGGCGTATTCGCCGGCGTCAACATCTCGGGCGGCGTCGTTCGAGACGACGTGGAGGACAACGCCGATCTCTACGGCGCGGGCATCACCGCCCGGGACATCCTGCTCGAAGGGCGCGTGCAACTGCCCGGCATCGCCCGGCCCTTCGTCGAGGCGCTGCGTCGATAACGATCCAGCTGGAGTGGATTCGATCCGGTTGGATATCTGCGGTACGGTAAGAAGCGGGACGGTAAGAAGAGGGAGGGGATGACTCCCCTCTCCCTTGCGCGGGTGGGCTGACGGCGGTGTCGGCCCGGCGCTCTGCCTAGCGGCCCTTTCTCCCCCGCCCACCTCGGTCGGCCGCCTGCTGGCGCGTTGCCGCACCGGAGGTGCCGCGCATCTGCGTCCGCCCCTTCGCCATCTTGCGCGGCGCCTCTTCACCCTCGCCTTCGTCATCCGCGGCGGCCTGATTGACGAAGCTCTCGGCGATCGACGTGAGGTGCTGGTCCGTTTCCTTCTCCTCGTCGAGCGTCTCCTCGAAAAGCGAGGCGACGTCGTCGTGGCCGAGCAGCGCCGCCCACACGCGCAGCGTGCCGTAGGAGGCGATCTCGTAGTGTTCGATCTTCTGCGCGGCGGCGATCATGAGCGCATCACGCGTGTCGTCGTCCTCCGCCTCGGCCATCATGTCCTGGCCTTCCTTGATCAAGTTCTGCATGCCCAGGCACTTCTTGCCGCGCGCGGGCATCTCGAGCAGATCGAACGCCTGTTCGAGGCGCTCGATCTGCTGTTCGGTCTGCTGCAGATGCTGTTCGAACGCGGCTCGCAGTTCCTCAGCGCCAGCCTTCTTGATCATCTTCGGCAAGGCCTTCGTGATCTGTTTCTCGGCGTCGTAGATGTCCTTCAGTTCGTCTTGGAGCAGGCTTTCGAGCGAATCAATGCCGGCCATGAATCATGCCTCCTGTTTCTGGTGTGCCATCGCAAACGAACGTGGATTAGCAATAGTCGTGCGCAGGTGGCGCGGAGACTCAATCGGCCCGGGAGACACGCCGCGGCTGAGCCGTGTGCAACGGCTCCGCCGCCGACGCACGGCGTGGTTGGTGCTATTCTGAGTTGACGAGCTGATGGACGAAACGGTCGACACTGCCGCACACCCTGAGCCTGGGCCGACGTCAGAGGCGCCTTCGGTCGAAGCCGCGATCGGGCATCGTCGTCCGAGGGCACACCGCGCCGCGGCCTGGCGCGCCGTGGCGAACGAGCTGGCAACCGGCGCCAGAACGCTCTTTTCGGCGGCCGTTTACGCAACGCTGATCGTCACCTTCGGCTTTCAGGTTGCGCGGGTCGACGGCCTGAGCATGGCCCCCACGCTCGAGGATCACGACCGGCTGATCGTCAACAAGCTGGTGTACGAGCTCGGCGATCCGCGGCCTGGGGACATCGTCATGCTCTACTACCCGCTGAACCCGGAGAAGATGTTCGTGAAGCGCGTGATTGCGCGCGAAGGGGACGTGGTACGGATCGTCGACGGCCATGTGTATGTCAACGACGTTCCACTTCATGACGACTACGTGCCAGAGGAGTTCCGCAGCCACGACGACTGGGGCCCGACGGTGATTCAACAGGGCTACTACTTCGTCATGGGAGACCACCGCAACAACAGCTCCGACAGCCGCCATTGGGGCCAGGTGCCGAAGAAGTACATCGTCGGCAAGGTGAAGCTCCGCTGGTGGCCGCTGCAGCAGGCTCGGCTCTTCTGACGCGCTGTGCCCGGCTCCGCCGTCCTCATCGCGGCCGCTGAACGGCTGCCCGCGCTCTCCACCAGATACGGCCTCGAACGGGAACTGCTGCCATTCCCCGACTCGGACCCTCTGCACGCCTTCGAGGCGATCATGTCCCGGCGCCCCGACCTGCTGCTCCTCGAGCGCGAGTTCGCATCGAGCCCGAGGGGAATTGCGCTCATCGGCCGCGTCCGGGCCGACCCCGCCCTCACGGGCACGCAGATTCGGATCATCAGCCATCAGGGTGCCGCCGACGTCGACGCGTCTCCGAACGAGGCGGCAGGCGGTCCCCGTGTTTCGTCCCGTGCGCAGCCACTGTCCGATGCGGAGCGGGCGTCCGAACCGCCGCGCACGGCTGCGGGCTCGAACGTTGTCGATGCCGCCCTCGGGCCCCTGGCTGGACCGATCCCGACCGTGTTGGATCAACGCGGCACCAGGCGCGCACCGCGATTCCCCGTTCGCGCCGGCGTGGAGGTGTTGCTCGACGGCGCCAAGGGCACGCTCGTGGATGTCTCGAGGCTCGGCGCGCAGATCCTGACGCCGACAGTGTTCAGACCGAACCAGAACGTCCGGCTGACGTTCTCGGACAGCGAAGGGACCATCCGCTGCGGCGCGCAGGTCGTCTGGGCCGCATTCGAGCTGCCGAGAGGAGCTGGACCGCGGTATCGCATCGGCGTGCACTTCGTCGCCCCCGATGCCGCGGGGCTCGATCGCTATATGGAGCGAAACCGCGCGTCGTGATGGTGCGGCAGCCGGCGCGCGGCCAACTAGACTTCGACCTTGAAGCCGGGCAGCCGCGACACCAGCACGTCGTCGCGGAGAATCGTATCCAGCCGCTCCGAGCCGGTTGAAACCAGCGCGGCAGGGACGCCCGACACCTCTTCCAGCCGCGCGATGTAACGCTGCGCGTTTTCCGGAAGGTCAGCGAACCGCCGGATGCCTTTCGTCGGCGTCGTCCACCCAGGCATCGATTCGTAGACGGGCTCACAGGCCGCGAGCTGCGCGACGTCCGAGGGAAAGTCGTGAATCGTGCGGCCGTTGCAGCGATACGCCGTGCAGATGTGGATCGTCTCCAGGCCGTCGAGCACGTCCAGCTTCGTCAGCGCCAGCGCATCGAGTCCGTTGATCCGAACGCCGTAGCGCACAGCCACGGCATCGTACCAGCCGCAGCGGCGCGGTCGTCCGGTCACGGCGCCGTACTCGTTGCCACTGTCGCGCAGGCGATCGCCCATGTCGTCGTGCAGCTCGGTCGGCAGCGGCCCGGCCCCCACGCGGGTCGTGTACGCCTTCACGACGCCCATCACTCCGTCGATGGCGCGAGGTCCCACACCGAGACCGGTGCAGACGCCGCCGATCGACGCGTTGGACGAGGTCACGAAGGGATAGGTCCCGTGATCGATGTCGAGCAACGTCCCCTGAGCGCCCTCGAAGAGGATCGACTGTCCGGCGCCGATCGCCTGGGACAACATCAGCGAGACATCGCGCACCATGGGTCGCAGCCGCGCACCGATCTCGAGCAGATCGCGCAGCACCACCTCGGCGTCCATCGTCGAGTCGTGCACGAGGCGGTTGCGCGCCGTCACGTTGTCGCGCACGTTCTGCGCGAGCGCCGCGGGATCGGCGAGGTCCGCCGCGCGGATGCCGCGCCTGGCGATCTTGTCCTCGTACGCCGGCCCGATGCCGCGGGACGTCGTCCCGATCTTGCGTTCGCCGCGCCGGGCCTCCGACAGGAGGTCGAGATCGCGGTGGTACGGCAGAATCAGATGCGCCTTGTCGCTCACGAAGAGCCGCCCGTCGACGTTGATCCCGTTGCGCGCAAGCTCGTCCACTTCAGCGAACAACGCCTGCGGATCGACGACAACGCCGTTGCCGATCACGCATGCGACGCCCGCGTGCAGGATGCCGCTGGGAATGAGGCGCAGCACGAACTTCGTGCCGTTCACGTAGACGGTATGCCCCGCGTTGTGTCCACCTTGATAACGCGCGACGATGTCGAATCGCGGAGTGAGGAGGTCGACAATCTTTCCCTTCCCCTCGTCTCCCCACTGAGCTCCAAGCACGGCGAGATTCATAGTCAGGTCTCCTGATTGTACTCGCGAACCGCCGCGGACTGGTGCTCGTCTGCCGTCACGCGCGACACGTCGCATCGCACCGCGCGGCAGTACTGCGCGCGTGCATTCGTCAAGCAAAAAGACTTTTGGATTTTCGATTGACAACGTCCGCGGTGCTTTCTAAGGTCTAGTCTTTCGGACACGCGCAATGTTGACGCCTCGCACTTCCCTCACTCGACGGATCACGACTGCGCTCGATGCCACGCCTTCGCGCATTCCGGTCCTCCTGGGCGGCTGCGGCAGCGGGCGAACGACCTTGCTGCAGCAGATCCGCGAGCGCGTCGGCCGCTCCGCGTCGCAGTTCATCGACGTGGAACGGACCGCGACGACACCTGAGCGATTTCTGAGGGCGCTCGCCGCCTCGTCGCCGTTCGCCGCGCCGAGCGATCCGCTCGGCGCCCGCGCCGCCTTCGACGCCGCGTTGTCGTTCTTCGTGAAGGCGCGTGCCGCGGGCGGAGCGCCGGCGACATTTCTGTTGGACGAGTTCCTGGAGCTCCGGACCTTCGAGAGCTTCCCCGGACTGCGGCGCGTCCTCCACGACTTCCTCGATGGCATCACCGCCAGCGACAACCGCTTCGTGTTGACCAGCCGGTACTCCGCGCGCACGCTGCGGCTGCTGCGCGAGCGCTCGTCGCGCTTCGAGGTCATCCACGTGCCGTCGCTCACCGCCGAGGACACGCTCGACATGCTGGGTCTGAACGACGGACGAGACCGCAGCGATGCCGAGCACATCGCGCGCACGGTGCAGGCGCTGGCCGACGGGCGCCCGAGCTACGTCCACGCGCTCGCCCACGAGCTGTGCCGCATGCGCGAGCGCGGCGGCCCAGGATCCGACGACGCGGTGAGCGCGCTGGCCGCGTCGATGGGCATGGGCGGTCACCTGGCCCACCACTGCAACTTCTGCTACGAACTGCGTCTGCACAGGGCTCGCGGATACGGCGCGCTCAAGGCGATCCTCGAGATCCTGGCCGACGAGGAAGGGCTCACGCTGACCGAGATCTCGATCCGCCTCCAGCGCACGCCCGGCTCCACGAAGGACTATCTCTCGTGGCTCGAGGACGTCGACCTGGTCGTCTCGCGTCAGAAGCGCTACAGCTTCGCCGATTCATTGCTGCGCGTATGGGTCCGGCTCCACTGCCGTCCCACGCCGCCTACCGACGACGATCTCGCGCGCGAAGTCCATCGGTATGCGCTGCCCCGCCTGCCGCAGCAGTTCGAGCCGGCACTCGCGATGGCAGCGGCCGGCACCGCTCCACCGGAAGACGAGCGGAAAGGCTGGGGGATCATCGAAATCGACTGAGCGCCGCGCCTCAGCGCGTGTCGAACCGATCGCGCAGCTTCGCCAACGCGACCCGCGCCGCGTCCTGTTCCGCCTCCTTCTTGCTCGGCCCCATCGCCTCGGCCAGCCGCTCTCCGCCAATCACGACAGCCACCTGAAACTGCTTGCGATGATCGGGCCCCTGCGTACCGACCAAACGGTACTCGGGCAGCGGCTGCTCTCGTGCCTGCAGATACTCCTGGAGGGTCGACTTGTAATCGTGACGCGTCACGCCCTGCGCGCGCACCTCGGCGATGAGCGGCTCGAACTCGCGGGCGATCAGCGCCCGGACCTGCTCGATCCCGCCGTCCAGATAGACCGCAGCGAGCAGCGCTTCGTAGCCATCCGCCAGCAGGGCGAGCTTGCGTCGGCCGCCCGTCTTCTCCTCGCCGCGCCCGAGCAGCAGATAGTCGCCGAGAGAAAGGCGCTCGGCCTGCCGTGCCAGCGCCGCGGTCGACACGAGCGCCGCTTTCATCTTGGACTTGTCACCCTCCGTCGACCCGGGAAACTCGTGGAACAGCAGATCGGCGACGACGAAGCCGAGCACGGCGTCGCCGAGAAACTCGAGCGACTCGTTGTCCAGCACGCCTCCGCTCACGTCTTCGTTGGCGCGCGAGGTGTGCGTCATCGCATGCTCCAGCAGGCCGCGATCCCGGAAGCGGTAGCCGATGGCGCGCTGCAGCCCCTCGAACTCGTCGCGGAGCTTCACCACCTGCCCGACCGGCAGTTCCGTCCGGTGGCTCTCGATTAGCCGGCGCGCTTCGTCCGCCTCCTCGGGATGCACGGAGATCCGTACCTCGCTCAGCCCGCTCACCGACAAGGGGAACACGCTGCGCGGCGCAGCGGACGAGACGACCGGCATGACGCCGTTGGCTTCGAGAAGACCACGGACGACGCTCGCTTCGACCGCCGAGTTGGTGCGGAAGATCGTGATGAACTCGCTCACGGATGTGCCAGGGCCGCCACCGGACCGGCCGACGCGGGCGTCCCCGCCGCGTCGCCGATGCGGAGCAGGATGAGCGTCATGTCGTCGTGCTGCGGGGCGTCGCCGACAAACGCCGCCACCTCCCGCAGGATGCGCTCGCGGAGCTGATCGGACGGCAGATCGGCGTGCTCCTGCACGAGCGCGCCGAGCCGCGCCTCTCCGAAGCAGTCGTCGGCGGCGTTCATCGCTTCAGTGATGCCGTCGGTGAAGAGCAGGAAGAGATCGCCGTCGTGAATCGGCATCGTCTCTTCGGTCAGCAGGCGTTCGAAGAGGCTGCCGTTGTCGATCTTCAGCCCGAGCACCAGGCCGTCGGGCGCGAGCAGCCGAAGCCCCTGCACCGGCGACTCGCGCCCGGGCAGGCACATCAGCGGCGTGTGCCCGGCCCTCGCGTAGGTGAGCGTTCGCGCCTGCATGTCGATGACCGCGTAGGTCATGGTGATGAAGCTGCGCGAGCTCAGATGCTCGGCGATGATCCGATTCGCCTCGATCAGCAGCGCTCGCGGCGACGTGTGAATCCGGCTGAGCGAGAGCACGAGCCCCTTCATCTCGGCCATGTAGAGCGCGGCCGACGTCCCCTTGCCCGACACGTCGGCGATCAGCACACCCACGCGGTGCTCGTCGAGCGGCAGCAGATCGTAGTAGTCGCCGCCGACCTCCCGAGCGGGGACGCAGAGCGTCGTGACCGACAGGCCGCGGAAGCCGAGCGGCCCTTGCGGGAGCAGCGACATCTGGATCTCGTGCGCGATGCGCAGCTCCTCTTCGAGGCGCTTCTTCTCGGCCTGCTCCTGGAGCAGATTTTCGATACTCGCCGTCATCGAATTGAACGACTCGGCGAGCTCGCCCAGCTGGTCACGCGCGCGCACCGCGATGCGCTGCCCGAAGTCGCCGCGACGGATGCGTTCGGTGCCCTCCGCGAGCTCGTGCACGGACCCGGTGATGGAGCGCGCAAGCGCGAGCCCCGCCGCGAGCGCGACCGCTTCGATCACCAGGAACAGCATGCCGATGCCCGTCAGCACGAGCAGCAGCCCCTGACCGATCGAACCTTGCGCGGCGGACATCCGCGCGTACATCTCGGGAATGCTGAGCTGCATCGACGCCACAACCGACCCGCTGCGCGCGGTACCACTGGTCCAGTCGACGATTTCCGGAAAGCTCGCCGACACACCCGGGAGCGCGGCAATCGAGGAAGACGGCTCGAGCGGCGCGAGAGGCCCGCGGGCGGGCAGCACCGGAGCGGCGGCGCTGCTCGTCCGCACAGTCGAGAGCTCGACGCCCGTTTCTCGGCGCAGTTCGTCGCGAACGGTGGCATTCACCAACAGATCGACGACGACCGCGTATCTCGGGTTCGGGCTGTCGGGCATGGCGACGCCCCGGGCAAGCAACGCCACGTCCCGTCCGGCCGGCCCTCCGTCGATCGTCAGCGCGCCGACGTGAGCGGGCGGAGGCTCCGCGAGATCCGCGTAGGCCAGCAGTCCCTGGAAGCCGCCGCAGGTGATCCATGACGGCAGCGCGCGCGGCGGGTCCATGTGATCCCACGGACCGACCGCGACCGGACGCCGCAGCTCCACGCCGGAGCGGCGCTCTTCCGCTGGCGCGCCAGGCTCGGCCGTCTCGCAGCTGCGCTCGAACGGCACGATCGCGATCGACGCCCCGGCGAAGTCGCCGGCGATTGCCGCCTGACGCCGTGCCGCGATCGTCGGCACGGCGCGGCCGCCCGCCCGCTGGATCTCCACGGCGACCGCGGACGCGAGCGCTGAGGACTGCGCCGACAGCCCGCGCAGGCGCGTCTGCAGCAGGTACGAGCTGAAGTTCGAGAACAACAGGAGCGCCCCGAGCAGGAAGAACGCGGCGATGAGGATCGCCGGAATGAAGCCGATGAAGATGTAGGAAATGATGAGCTTCCGCCGCACCCGCCAGAGCAGCCGATGCTGCGTCAGGGCCAACCCCCGCGCGAGCAGGTAGCCGCCGCCGGACAACAGCAGCACGGAGGCCGTGGTGTCGAGGAAACGGATCGGCGTCGGGAGATCGACGGCGAGCGCCAGCGCGAACACGAGGAGCTTGGCGCCCGCGCCGACGACCAGCGCGCGTCCCGGCAGCGTGCGGAGCAGCGCGTGCTTCATAGAGGGCGTTGGACCTCGCGATCTTAGACCATGTTATGGTGGGGAGGCCGTGAAGCTCCCTGCCTCAGCCGGATTCTCGACGCGCTGCATCCACGCCGGACAGGAGCCCGATCCGTCGACCGGCGCCGTGATCACGCCGATCTACCAGACGTCCACGTATGTCCAGGACGAACTCGGGCGCCACAAGGGCTACGAATACGCGCGCACGCAGAATCCGACCCGCGCGGCGCTCGAGGGCAACATCGCCGCGATCGAAGGCGGCAAGGCGGCGTTTGCCTTCGCCTCGGGCATGGCGGCGATCGGCGCGGTCGCCTCGATGCTCGAAAGCGGCGATCACGTCGTCGTGTCCGACAACGTGTACGGCGGCACGTTCCGGCTGTTCGAGCGTGTGCTGACGCGGTATCGCCTCACCTTCACCTATGTCGACACTGGCGACCTGGAGGCGACGGAGGCGGCCTTCCAACCGAACACGCGTCTGCTGTTCGTCGAGACGCCGAGCAATCCGGTGATGCGGATCACGGATCTCTCCGCGGCAGCAGCCCTCGCGCACGCGCGGGGTGTGCGGCTCGTCGTCGACAACACGTTCGCGAGCCCCGTGCTGCAGCGTCCCGTCGAACATGGCGCGGACATGGTCGTCCACAGCACGACCAAGTACCTCAACGGCCACAGCGACAGTGTCGGCGGCGCCGTCGTCGCAACCGAAGATCGGGACATCGAGTGGCTCGACTTCGTGCAGAACGCCGCTGGGGCGATACTCGGCCCGTTCGACGCGTGGCTGGTTCTCCGCGGCACGAAGACCCTGCCACTGCGCATGGCACAACACTCCAGGACCGGCCGCACCCTCGCTGCGTATCTCGAGAAGCACCGGCACGTCGAGCGGGTCTATTACCCGGGCCTGTCGTCGCATCCGCAACACGCTCTGGCCGCGAACCAGATGAGCGACTTCGGAGGGATGCTGGCGTTCGACGTCGGCACGCTGGAGCGCGCGCGAACCGTGCTGAACGGGGTCAGACTCTTCGCGCTGGCCGAGAGCCTGGGCGGGGTCGAATCCCTGATCTCGCACCCGGCCACGATGACACACGGATCCGTGCCGCCCGATCGCCGCGCGGCTCTGGGCATCAGCGATGGCCTGGTCCGCGTGTCTGCGGGGCTGGAGGATGTCGAGGACCTGCTCGCGGATCTGGAGCAGGCGCTCGGCCGTCTTTCCTGACGCACGGCGACGCCCGCGCCCCAGGCCCTCAGGCGTGCGGCCCTGCTCCAGGTGCTCTAGACCTCGGCTTTGCGCAGCGCTTGCCGATGCCGTACCAACTCGACGATCGCGGGCGCCACCGAAACCGCCACGATGCCGATGGTCACCAGCGAGAAGTTCTCGCGCACGATCGGCACGTTGCCGAACAGCAGGCCGGCGCCCAGACACACGCCCACCCACGTGACAGCGCCCACGATGTTGTAGAAGACGAACGACCCGGAGGTCATCTGCGCCGCACCGGCGACGAACGGGACGAACGTGCGGACGATCGGGACGAACCGCCCCATGATGACCGCCTTGCCGCCGTATTGTTCGAAGAACGCGTGGCCGCGGCGCAAGTAGTCGCGGTTCAGCAGACGGTGCACCAGTCCGCGGCGATCGGTCGCGGTGAAGACACGCGGCCCGACGAACCTGCCGACCGTGTAGTTCACCGCGTTTCCAGCAAACGCCGCGAACGTCAGCAGCACCATGCAGACCCACGGGTTCATCGCGCGTGTGGACGCCAGTGCACCAGCCGCGAAGAGCAGCGAATCACCAGGCAGGAACGGGGTGACGACGAATCCGGTCTCGGCGAAGATGATGAGAAACAGCAGCGCGTACACCCAGGGGCCGTAGGCGCTCACGAAGTCGAGCAGGTGACGGTCGCTGTGCAGGATGAAGTCGACGATGTTCGGCATTCGTCCGGTATTGTGGCACACGGAGGGATGAGGCCCCTGCTCAGCGGTCGGCTTCTTCGGTCTCCTGGAGGACCCAGGCCAGATAGGCCGGTTCGCCGTCGGACACCGGGATCACGAGAAGCTCCGGCAAATCGTAGGGATGCAGTGCGGCGACGCGCTCTCGCAGGGCATCGATCAGTGATTTGGCCGTCTTGATGACCAACTGGTGCTCGGGTTCGCGGTGCACCGCGCCGTTCCATCGGTAGATCGAGGTCATCGCCGGCAGCACGTTCACGCACGCGGCAAGGCGCGCCTCGACGAGGCTGCGGGCAATCTCCTCGCCCACCTCCACCGACGGCACTGTCGTCAGGGCGATCACGACCTCGGACATGTCAGCTCGTCAGCTCAGCCTTGCGGCTCAGGATGCCTGCGTTTCGCGTTGTACTCCGCCCTGACCTGTTGTACTGTCTTTCCGGCGTGTCCTCAACCCGGACTACTACATCGCGGCGTCGGCCGCCCAAGCGGCAGACATCACGCGGGCGGCGCATCGGCCGCCTGCTGGTGGTGTTCTTTGCCCTTGCCGTGTTCGTGGACGCCATCGTCGGCGAGCGAGGGCTGCTGACGATGCTGCGCGCCCACGATCAGTACGAGGCTGCCGTCGCGGCGCTCGAGAATCAGCGCGCCGAGAACGAGCGGCTGCGGGAGCGGATCGAACGGCTGAAGAGCGATCCCACGGCCATCGAAGAGCTGGCGCGCGGGGAGCTCGGCCTGATGCGCGCCGGCGAGAAGGTCTTCATCATCAAGGATCTCGAAAGCTCCGCGGCCCGTTGACGCGGCCGCCCTGCTGGACCGGCTCCTCCGCTGCCCGCCCACACCGGGCGGGAGCGAAGGCTCGCCGGCATCAGACTTCCCGCTCTCCGGTTCTGATCTTGTAGCTCTCGTTCACCGGGAGCACGAACACGCGCCCGTCGCCGATCTCGCCGGTACGAGCGGCCTCGATGATCGCCTTGATCGCGTCCTCGGCCATCACGTCCGGGACCACGACCTCGACCTCCATCTTCGGCAGCAGGCTCACGTTGTATTCCTGGCCGCGGTAGATCGCCGTGTGTCCTTTCTGCTTGCCGTGACCCCGGACCTCGGTCACCGTCATCCCCGAGATCTGGAGCTTCTCCAGCGCGGTCTTCACTTCGTCGACTTTGTTGGGCCGGACTATCGCTTTGATCAGTTTCATGAGCGTCCCTCCAGAACGCGTTGCAGGTTACCGATGACTGCGGCTTGCTGGTCGGGCGTCAGCTTGACGCCGTCCCTGGTGAGATGGAACACGTCGATGGCGCGACGTCCCTCGGTCGCGATCAACACGAGGTCGACGTCGCAGCCAGACTCCGACATGGCGCGGCTGACGCGATACAGCAGGCCGAGCGCGTCTTCCGCGATGATTTCGACGATCGTGTAGCGGCGCGACGAATCGTTGTCGCAGTACACGACCGGGGCGAACCCGGGGAGCCGGCTGCGAAACGCGCCTTCCTCGCGGCCGCGCAGCCGCGCGGCGATGTCGACACGGCCGCGCACGACCTCGACGAGCAGCTTCAGCAACTGCGCCTCGCCTTCCGGATTCAGCTCCAGGAAGCGCTCCTCGTCGGTGAAGTGGAACGTATCGAGCACCAGGCCGGTAGGTTTGGTGAAGGCGAACCCTCTCAGGATGTCCATCCCGAACGAGGACAGGACGCCGGAGATGTTGGAGAACAGGAACGGCCGGTCGCGCGTGAGCACCGTCAGCTCCCAGCCGGCGTCGCTGCGCTCGAGCCACGCTTCAACCGTGTCGGGGCCGATCTCGCGCGAGCGCCGGACGTGGCGATACACCGCATCGGCGGAGAACAGCTGGAGGTAGCGGCGAGGGAGCCCTTCGAGGAAGGACGCGATCTCCTCGTCGCCGACATCGTCCGGCCGCTGATCCAAGACGGCGGCGTGGAGCGACTGTTCGCGGTCGATGACCTCGTCGCCGTAGGTGAGCGTCAGGTGGTTGTACGTGTCGACGTATAACCGCCAGAGCAGCTCTTCCTTCCAGGGCGTCAACGTTTCCGGGCTCACGGCACCGACGTCGGCGAGCGTCATCAGGCACAGGAGCTTCAGCCGCTCTTCGACGCCAACAAACGAAGCGAACTGCCGCACGATCTCCGGGTCCTCGGTGTCGCGCCGGAACGCGACGAGCGACATCTTGATGTGCTCACGGACGAGGAAGTCGACCTCCGCGCGCGCGTGCTCGTCCAGGTCGAGCCGGTCGTACATGTGGGCCGCCATGCGCGCGCTCTCGGCGGCATGGTCGTCGTCGGTCCATTTGCCGACATCGTGATACAGGAGCGCAAGCACGAGCAGCTCGGGCGACTCGAGCTCGCCAAGCAGACGCGCGAACCGCTCCCGTTCGGGGCGCCGGCCCCGCTCGAGGAGGCGCTCGAGGTTCTTGATGGTCAGGAGCGTGTGCTCATCGACCGTGTACTTGTGGTAGAAGTCGCGCACCACGCGGCAATTGATCGCCTTGAACTCGGGGAACACCTGTCCGAGGAGACCGGAGTCGTGCATCTCGGACAGACGCGCGTAGAGGCCCTGCTTCGGCGCCAGGAGGCGCAGCAGCGCCTGGCGGTGCCCGCTGGTCGGCACGAAGTCCTCCGCCGCGTACCGTCCTGCGTTCTGCTGGACGCAGGCCAAGGCATCGTCGGCGACGGCGCACTGGTGATCGATCGCCGCTTGGAAGAGCGCCAGCCACGTCTCGGGCCGCTCGGCGGCGGTGCGCGAGTCGACGAAGCGGACGCCGTCCGTCGACTTCACGAGATTCCGCCCTACCGGCGTTGGTGCGGCGCGCAGCGCCCAGCGCAGCGCACGGTCGATCGCCCGCGCATGGCGGAAGTAGTCCCCCATGAAACGCTCGACGCACTGGCTCGGCGTGGCGCCGGTGTAGCCAAGCCGCTCGGCGGCGCGTTCCTGGAGCTCGTGTCCGAGGAGGTTGTGATGACGCCCGGCCTCGAGGTGCAGGACGGAACGAACGCGAAGGAGAAACTCCTCGGCGTCTCGCAAGAGCCGCGGCGCGGTCGGGCCCTGAGACAGCAGCGTCGGATCGGTGAGCTTGGCTATCGTTTGCGCCCCGAACAGGTCGCGCAGTCCGCCGGGGGCCTCCTTGACGTCCGGCTCCAGCTGGTAGAGCGTGTCGTTGAAGCGCGCATGACGCTCGACGATGAGCGACTTCAGAGACTCGAGGGTCCGCGCGCGCGTCCGGGCGACATCCGACGCGTCGAGGAACTGGTCGAGCAAGGTCGCATCGCCGACGACGGGCCGAGCGTCGGTGAGCGCGAGCAGGAATTCGGGGTTGTCGGCTTCGAGCTCCGTCCCTTCCGAGACTTCGCGCACGTGATGGCCGAGGGTGAGGCCAAGATCCCAGAGCGGGTTCAGGAACGAACGCAGGAACCGCTCTTCGTCGATCGCGATCGAGCCGCCGACGAGCAGCAGGATGTCGATGTCCGAATGAAGGCAGAGCTCGCGACGCCCGTAGCCCCCGAGCGCGAAGACGGCAATCGGATGCGACACCGTGCCCGCCTCGGCGAAGATCTGCTGGATGAGCGCGTCCATGCGATGCGAGTACTGGCGCATCGCGGCACGCCCACCCTGGCCGCGGCCGGAGGCGTCCGCCAGCTCGCGACGGGCGGCCTCGAGGCGCGCCGCGCGCACCTGTCGCGCGTCTGGACGCGCAGCCGTCTGGTGGATGGGCGATTCGGACATCGAATGCGTGGTGAAGTCGTCTGAGTCGGAGCGTCGCCCGTGGGCGGCCTCCGTATCGTAGCCCAGTCCGGTCAGTTGCCGCCCACCACCCGGGGCACCGATGAGACCGACTCGGGACCGGGAATCAGCGCGAAATCCGGATACGCCATGGCGCCCATTTCGGGCATGTCGAGCCCCTCGATCTCCGCATCCGCCGACACGCGGTTCCCCATGAGTACCTCCACCGTGAGAAAGAACACGTAGAAGAGCACGAAGCCGAAGATCCAGCAGGCGGCCGCGCCGACGACCTGCGCGAGCAGTTGCGACGGATCGCCGTAGAGCAGGCCTCGGACGGCCCCGCCGACGCCGTTGAGCCCCGTGCCGTACGTGCCGTCGGCGAAAAGGCCTAGCGCCAGCACGCCCCACGTGCCGTTCACCGCATGAACGGAAACGGCGCCAACCGGGTCGTCGATCATCAGGGTCTCCTCGATGAACAACACCGCCGCCACGACGAGCACACCGGCCACGCTCCCGACGAACAC
>JBFXAT010000005.1:0-121463 GCA_050183995.1 Vicinamibacterales bacterium | reverse complement strand
GCCGCCAACCAGGGCTCGCTGATCGAAGTCGTGAACCGGTACGGGTCGTTCTTCTACGGCTCGATTCTCGGGGTGTTCATCCAGGCGATCCTCACCAAGCGCGCGACGGCGCAAGGTGCGTTCTACGGCCTGGTCGCCGGTATGGCGGTGGTCCTCTCGGTGGCGTTCGGCCTGCCGTGGATCGCGTTCCTGTGGCACAACCTGATTGGTGCCGCGGTGGTCGTCGCCGTCGGACTCGCGGTCAGTAGTTCTTCCAAGTGAACGCGCTCAGCATGTAGTTGCCGGCGGTCATCGATGACGTCGCGAGGCGCTTGTCGTAGTGGATGGCCGCCCCTCCGGTCTCGGTCAGCCGTCTGACGACGATGGCGCCCCACAGGTCCGCTCCTCCGGCGATCAACGACGTCGCGTTGGGGGCGTAGAACAGGGCTGCGGTGTTGTCGCCGCCGGCCAGTTTCACCTCGCCGGTCCCGCCGTAGATGAACTGCAGCTCGTCAGGCCTGAAGCTCATGTTGACCAGCCCCTGGCCCGTGATGGTAATGGGCGTCGACTGCCCAACCCCGGCGACCTTGATGATCACCGGAGCCGACTCCACGATGATCTTCGAGTTGCCGTTCATCGTGACGCTGTTGACGATGTAGGTGCCGGCCTTGAGGCGCACCGTCGAGTTCCCGTTGGTCGTCACGTTCCCCATCGTGATCGACCCCGGCGTGGGATTGCCCGCGTAGTTCGGATCCAACATCGCTCCGCCGGAGATCGCCGTGCAGCCGGACACGCCGGCGGGGCAGCCGCCGTTCTGCGTGAAGCCCACGTTCGTCGTCGGCGGAAGCGGGTCCGGCTGTGGAGGAGTAGGGAAGACCAGCGGCTGCGAGAGCTGCGTCACGCCCTCGACCAATGTGGCTCCGCCGCTCTGGGTCAATGCCGTCACGTTGTTCACGCCGCAGGCGCCGACGCCGGTTCTCGGCGTGGACAGCGAGCCGTTGATGACCGTCGGGTTCCCGACTTCCGTCAGATTGCCGTTCGTCCCGACGTTGCCGGTGTCTGCGAATGTAGGCGGCCGCCCGTTCACGCGGGATGGGTCCGAGGAGTCGAAGCTGTCGGTTCGCGCCCCTCCGGCAAACGAGAGCGCCGCGCAGCCGTTGTCGGTGGCGAACGCCGCGTACGAGTAGATCGGCGTGGTTTGCCGCTCGAGCGTGGACGCGACCTCGACAATGGCGTCCCGGACGCCCCCGATGTGGCCTTCACCCGTGATCTCCCAGGTCTGCAGGGTGATAGGTGTGCCGGTGAAGGCGTCGTTGATCTGTCGCATCGACTTCAAGCGGGCTGTCGCTCGGAAGGTCACGGGAGCGTCCCCAACGTCGAGCGAACCCTGCGCCGCTGCCGCGAACCCATCCTTGACTGCCTGCACCGGATAGCTTGCCTGGCTCGCGTCCCAGGAGAGCACCACCGGGTCGCCGTCAATCGTGGTCACAGGCGACACCGTCGTGACGAACTCGTTCAGCGCAACCGGCGGCGTGTAGCTGTTCAGCAGGAAGTTGATCGCCTTGTGTACGCCAGACTCCGCGCCGTAGCGCGCCTGGGACATGAGGCGGTAGTTGTGGCTCGACTGCGTCTCGGTCTGCGAGACGAGCATCAGCGACGCGCCCATGATCGACAGACCCAGCATCATGAAGAGCGCCAGGATGATCGCGACGCCGCGCTCGCTCCGCAGGTGCGCTCGCCGACACGACAGGGACGAGGTGCTCATGGCAGACCCGTGAGCGTTGCGACGGTCTGCGGCATCGGCTGCACGCGCGACGAGATGCCGAGTCCGGCCATCTGCCACACGTTGAACACGTTGCGCGGAGACACGTTGAGCAGCGCCTTCGTCTCGTACTGATAGATACCGGTCTGCGGATCGGGATCCGGTGTTCGGACGGTCAGGGTAATGGCGACGTCGACGACGAAGGTCGTCCCGCTCACCGCCTGCTGCTGGTAGGTGAAGCAGGGCGTTCCGTCGGGGTTCGCCACGACGTTGTTCAGCAGCGACTGCTCCGGGCTCAAGGCTGGCTTGATCGCGGCGTCGAACGCCACGGCCCGCCTGTAGAGATTGCCGCCCGCCGTATCGCACGTGTACTCGACGTATTCGATGTTTCCGTCGCTGTTGACGTCGCCGAACATCTTCAGGACCGAACCGGTCGACCCGTTCGTCGCGTTCGTCGGCACCACGCCGCTCGCGAAGCCTCCGTAGACCTGAATCGGCTCGTGAATCGCGTGGCTCCATGCGAAGGCCGCCGTGATCTGGTTGGTGAGCGCATTGACTCCCGTCAGCGTCACCGTCTCCTCCACGCTTCCGGTACCGACGACGAGCTTCTCTCCGACGAACATGCTCTTGACCGCTGACGCCGAGTTCAAGACGTTCCCGGCGGCGTCGATCGCCTCAAGAGCCACTGTGGCGTTGCCCTGCGCCGCTGCCGCAGCCAGACGCACCCGGTTCGGCAGTGCGACGCGTCCAGCCTGCCCGACCTCCTGCTGCAGCAGTTCGGTGGCGTTCCTCACGCCCGCGTGCATCTGCGTCCTGTTCGCGACGGTCGCGCTGACCTTCGACACGTTCATCAGCCCGTCGAGCACCGCGGCCGATACCACCAGGAAGATGCTGATGGCGACGACCAGTTCGATGAGCGAGAAGCCGTGCTGAGAGTGACGCATCCTGGTGCCCATGGGCTAGAACGGATACGTCTTGAGCGAAGCCACCGTCGCCTGCGGAACGCTTCCCGCCTGGGCGAGATGCGTCTTCACCGTGGCCGTCACCTTGAGCTGCTTCAGCGTATTGTTCGAGCCGGCCACGTACCCGATCGACCAGACGCGCTTGTAGAACCAGCCGCTCGGTGCGGTCACCCCGCTGGAGGGCAGCAGCGTCCCGTTGATGTCCAGGTAGTCGACGTAGAGCGCGACCGGCGCGTTCGGATCCGCGCTCCCGCCGACCGCCAATCCGGATCCGCCGGTGTCGGTCGCCGGAAACGCGCGCGTGTCCGATGTCGTATCCCCGTAGGCCAGCGCGAGCAGTTGCTCGAGCTTGTCTTGTGCATATTCGGTGGTGCGGGCCATCAAGTGCCCCTGGTTCTCGGTGGTCGTCGTCGCGAAGATGCCGAGCGGCACCAGGCCAAGCGAGACGATCAGCAGCACCGACAGGGCGACGGCCGTCTCGAGCAACGTGAATCCCGCATGCGACCGGAGTGATCGCGAGGTGTGCGTCATCGGTGTGTCCATGATGCGCTCCCCGCTGGCGTCCACCAGAGCCGAACGAGCGGCGTTGCGGATATGGTGACGCCGTACGTGCCGACGCCGTCGGTCAGGTACAGCGCGGACGCGCCTGTCGGACCGCCCGAGCTGTCTATCGGAATGCCCCGCGAGTTGAAGACGATGCAGGAGGAGTTGGCAACGGCGTCGCCGGCGGCGTCTCGACACGCGGGTGCGAGGGCCAGGCTGTTCTGCGTGCTCGGCGGCGGTTGGGTGAGCCCGCCGAACCCGAACTGCACGCCGGAGCTCAACGCGATCGTGCCGCCCTCGACGGTCCACGCCGAGGCGGTCTTGTCCCAGTATTCCAGGTGGTATTGATTCGCCGCGACGTCGACGTACAGACGCTCGCGCGTGAAGCGGGCCGCGGCGCGCATCTTCGCGAGCCCCACGTTGTGATGCAGGCTGCGCGCGTCGCCGCGCAGCCGAAAGTCGGCCAACGCGCGGGATGTCGAGGGGAGTGCCGCCGCCGCGGCAGTACCCATGACGGCGATGACAATGAGCAACTCAGCGACCGTATAACCGCGAGCCGTGGACCTGCTGCGCACACCTCTTCCATTCGCAAGGACCATTCCTCGGGGTCGCCAACGCTTAACTGCTTGTGTTCGAAGGCTTTTGCCGTGATATCGATGCGGACGACCTGGGCAGAGGTGCGTGCCGTTCCTGAACACGCCGATCACGTTTCCGAAATCGACGGCCTCGGCCCGTGTGGCTCGATCCCTGCAGTATGTCCGCCCAGACGCTCCTGCCTCCGGCAGCGGCGCAACGGAGGAAGCATGAAGATCATCGGCATTCTGTTGATCGTGTTCGGTATCGCAGCGCTCGCGATGGGCGGCTTCAGTTACCGGGACCGCGAAAAGGTGCTCGACCTCGGACCGCTCGAGGCGTCGACCGAGACGACCAAGCGGGTACCGCTGTCGCCGATTGTGGGGATTGTTGCGGTCGCGGGAGGTGCGGTGCTGGTGTTCGCGGGGGCGAGGAAGGCCTGAGCCTCAGCGCCCTCCAGCCTGGGGTCCGAAGACATCGTCGACCGCGACGATGTTGATGGGCCCGAGGTTCAACGATCGGATGGCTGGTTCGATCGTCTTGCGATCGCCGACGACCACGATGGCCGCGCGATCGGGCTGTACGTAACGCTTCGCGACGCGTTGGACGTCACTAGCCGTGACGGCCGCGATGTTCTGCACGTAGTTGGAAAAGTAGTCGTCGGGAAGGCCGTACACGAGGGCTTCTTCGAGGCGCCGCGAGATGTCGCCGGTGGTTTCGAAGCTGCCCGGAAAGCGCAGAGAGACGTAATTCTTCGCGCGCGCGAGCTCCTCGGGAGGAATCGGCTGAAGGATGCCGTTCAGCTCCTTGAAGAATTCCTGGAGCGATTCCTTCGTCTTGTCCGTTTGTACGCCGGCGCCAGCCGTGAACGGGCCCGCCTCCTGGCGCATGTCGAAGCTCGAGCTCGCCCCGTAGGTGTAGCCGTGTTGCTCGCGCAGATTCAGGTTGAGCCTGGAGCTGAACGACCCTCCCAGGATCGTGTTCAACACCAACAACGGGAAGTAGTCCGGAGTGGACCGCGGCACACCGACCGTGCCGATGCGGATCTGCGACTGCGGCGCATTTGGCTTGTCGACCAGGTACACCTCCCTGCGCGTGCGCTGGGGCGGAGTCGGCAGTCTGACGTCCGAGGAGCCGGGATTGGCCGGCGCGGCCCATCCGCCGAAGCTCTTCTCGAGCTCGGGCAGGAGCGTTGCCGGAGCGACGTCCCCCGCAACGATCAGGGTCGCGTTGTCAGGGCGGAACGTCGTTCTGTAGAACGCGCGAAGGTCCTCCGGCGTGAAGGCCGCGAGGGTCTCGGCCGTCCCCATCGTGGCCGTGCCGAAGCGGTGTGTACGGCCGTAGAGCACGCGCGCGAACGCGAGGGCGGCGATGGTTGCCGGGTCGTCCTTCGCCTGGAGCAGGTTCGTGAGCCGCTGTTGCCGCTGCCGGTCCAGCTCGTCTGGCGGAAACGTCGGTCGCAGCGCGACGTCCGCCATCAGCGCGAGCGCCTCGGAGAGGCGCGCGACAGGCGTGTGCAGCCGGACGGACGATGCGTCGCTCGAGATGCCGGTGGTCAAGGTCGCGCCGAGGAAATCGATCGCGTCCGCGAGCTCCAGGGCCGATCTCGTGCCGGCACCCTCGGTGAGCATCGCGGTCGCGAGGCTGGCGACTCCGTATTTGCCGACCGGATCGTCAGCGCTTCCGCTCAGCACCACGAGGTTCACCTGTGCCACCGGCACCTCGTGCAGCTCGACGATCCAGACCGGCAGGCCGTTCGACAGCCGCGCCTTCTGGACCTGCGGAAGCTTCAGCGCGGGCGGCGGTCCGATCTCCGGAGCGTGGGAGCGGTCGGGAGACTGCGCGAACGCGGCCGTTCCGCCGATCGCGCCTGTCGCGCCGGCGATCGCTGCGATCAACGCGAGCACGATCACGCAGCAGCGTCGTACCGCGAGCCCACGAGCACCGGCACGTGTGCCGGCCGCCACGCCAACCCGCTGGCGGCGCCGTTGTGCTCCAGCAATCGCGCGTCGCATGTGTCGCGTCACTTCGCCTCCGGCATCACGCTCAATTCCACACGGCGGTCGAGAGGAAGCATCTCCGCGGCGGCCGCCTGCACGTCCGACGGCGACAACGCCCGGTAGCGCGCGAGATCCTCGTTGAACCAATCAGGGTTGCCGGTCAGCGTGTAGTAGCGGTTCAGCTGGTCGGCTTTGCCCCCGAACCCGCCGACACGTTCCATGCGGCTGTAGAAAGACGATTCGATCTGGTTCACCGCCCGCTGCAGCTCCCGATCGGTTGGCGGCTCCGTACGCAGCCGCGTGAGCTCCTCGTCGATCACGCGCTGGATCTCGTCGAGCGTGTGCCCCGGTTGAGGCGTCGCCTGGATCAGGAACGACGAAGACAGCGCGCTCGAGTCCTGGTAGGCGACGACGTCCTGCGCGATCTGCATGTCGTAGACCAGCCGCTTGTAGAGCCGCGAGTTTCGTCCGCCCGCCAGCACGTCGGCGACGATGTCGAGCGCAGCGTCCAGCGGAGCGTTCTGCGGAGGCGTGAGCCACGCCAGATAGAGGCGCGGCAGTTGAATGCGATCGGTGATAGTCCGCTTCTGTACACCGTCGAGCCGTGCCGCCGGTTTCGGCATCAGCGGGAGCGGAGGTCCGGCTTTCACGTCGCTGAACCACCGCTCGATCATCTCGCGGGTCTCTTCCGTGTCGATGTCGCCGGCGACGACCAGGCTGGCGTTTCCAGGGGCGTAGTACGCCTTGAAGAACGCTGCCACATCGTCGTAGGTCGCGGCGGAGAGGTCGTCCATGTAGCCGATCACCGGCCAGTGGTAGGGATGTCCGTCCGGATAGAGCATTTCGCCGAGCACGACCGCTTCCGCGGTGCCGTAGGGTCGATTTTCGACGTTCTGGCGGCGCTCGTTCTTGACGACGTCGCGCTGTGCGTCGACGACTTGAGGCGTCATGGTGTCGAGCAGGTATCCCATGCGATCCGACTCGAGGAAGAGCGCGAGCGCCAGCGCGTTCGACGGTACGTTGATCCAATAAGCGGTGCGGTCGGCGTCGGTCGTGCCGTTGTTGCTGCCGCCGGCGTTCTCGAGCAGGGCGTCGAATTCGCCGGGCGGCACGTGCCCGGAACCCATGAACATCAGGTGTTCGAACAGATGTGCGAAGCCGGTGCGTCCGGGCTTCTCGTTGGCCGATCCGACGTGATACCAGACATTCACGGACACCACGGGCACGCTGTGATCCTCGTGCAGGATGACGTGGAGGCCGTTGGACAGCGTGAACTGCGTGTAGGGGAGCGCCAGCGCGGCGCCCGTCCCGCTGCGTGTTTGTACCGGCGGCGCGGCGGCGGGTTGAGCCCCCGCGGCGGTCGACGACAGCAGCAGCGCGACACCAGCTGCGACCGCGAGCTTCATCCAGCGATTCTATGATGAAATACGGGCATGCCTGAGCCGCGTCCTCTGGTCGGGGTCATCATGGGAAGCCGATCGGATTGGGAGACCATGCGTCATGCCGACGAGGTGCTGGCCGAGTTCGGCGTGCCGCACGAGTGCCGGATCGTCTCCGCCCACCGCACCCCGGCGCTCATGGCCGAGTACGCGTCGGCCGCCGTCGAGCGCGGCCTCGAAGTCATCATTGCTGGGGCTGGCGGGGCGGCGCATCTCCCGGGCATGGTCGCGTCGCAGACGGTCGTGCCGGTGATCGGCGTGCCCGTGCACAGCAAGAGCCTGAACGGCCTGGATTCGCTGCTCTCGATCGTTCAGATGCCCAAGGGCGTCCCGGTGGCGACGGTCGCCATCGGCACGGCCGGGGCGGCGAATGCCGGGCTGCTCGCCGTCTCGATCCTGGCCACGACCAGACCCGAGCTCCGCGAGCGGCTGCGCGCCTACCGCGCCGCTCTCGCCGACGCCGTCCAGCGCGACACGCTGGCGTGACCGGCCGTCGTTGTCTTTCGTTTCCGCATGTTCCCTGATCGCGTGATGGGCAGCACAAAACCGTGACCCCTCGGATCGTTCCTCCCGGATCCACGATTGGCGTGCTCGGCGGCGGTCAGCTCGGGCGCATGTTCGCCATGTCGGCGCGCCGGCTCGGCTACCGCGTGCACACCCTGGCGCCCGAAGACGACACGCCGACGGGACAGGTGGCCGACGTCGAAGTGGTGTGCGCGTACGACGACGCCGACCGGGTCCGTGAATTCGCGCGGCGCGTCGACGTCGTGACGTTCGAATTCGAGAACGTCCCGGCGGCATCCGCCGCGGCGGCCGAATCGGTGGCGCCGGTGCGGCCAAACGGCCGCGCGCTCGAAGTCGCGCAGCATCGCCTGCGGGAGAAGGCGTTCCTGACGAGCCGCGGCCTGCCGGTTGCGGCCTATGCCGAGGTTCACAGTGACCAGGAGCTCCAGTCCGCCGTCGCCCGCGTCGGCTGTCCGTCGGTCCTGAAGACGGCGGCCTTTGGCTACGACGGCAAAGGGCAGGTGGCCGTCAGCAGCGCGGAGGCGGCGCCTGACGCGTGGGCGCAGATCGGACGCCAGGAAGCCGTGCTCGAAGCGTTCGTCGACCTCGAGTGCGAGATTTCGGTCGTCGGCGCGCGCGCGGTCGACGGTTCAACGGCGTTCTTCCCGCCCTTTCACAACACCCATCGGCACCACATCCTGGACGTGACCGTCTCGCCGGCCGACGTGCCTGCGACAACGGCGCGAGAGGCGGTAGAGATCACCCGTGAGGTGTTGGACGGGCTCGACTACGTCGGCACGCTCTGCGTCGAGTTCTTCGTCTCGCGAGACCAGCGTCTCCTGGTGAACGAGATCGCGCCGCGGCCGCACAACTCCGGACATCTGACGATCGAGGCCTGCCGCACGAGCCAGTTCGAGCAGCAGGTGCGGGCCATTTGCGGCTACACGCTCGGTGCGACCGACCTGCTGTGCCCCGCGGCCATGGTCAACCTGCTCGGAGATCTGTGGTCGGCAGGCGAGCCCGACTGGGCTGCCGCGCTCGCGATGCCGGACGCCAAGCTGCATCTGTATGGAAAGACGGCCGCGCGGCCGGGCCGCAAGATGGGGCACGTCACAGTGCTCGCCCCGACGCCCGGCGAGGCGCGCCTTCGCGCGGTCGCCGCACGCGATGCCCTGCGCGGGTGAGCCGGCGCGGGTGCGCTGGCGTCGGTCACGCCGGCGCGGGTGCGCCGGCGACGGGCGAGCCCCCTTCCGCTCGCCGCCTCACGGGCACGGGATCGAGGGGGCGGTCATCGCTCCAGGGCGCTCACCCGCCGCCGGGACTGCCGGCGCACGTGCGCAGCCCGAGGTCGGGCTCCCGGGGCGCCGAGCGCATCCGCCCGGCGAGGCGCGCCTTCGCGCGGTCGCCGCACGCGATGCCCTGCGCGGGTGAGCCGGCGCGGGTGCGCTAGCGTCGGTCACGCCGGCGTCGGGCGAGCCGGCGACGGGCGAGCCCCCTTCCGCTCGCCGCCTCACGGGCACGGGATCGAGGGGGCGGTCATCGCTCCAGGGCGCTCACCCGCCGCCGGGACTGCCGGCGCAATTCCGATGAAGTATGCTCATCGCCAGGCGCCACGGATGGCGACGCTCCACTGGATCGTGCACACGAAGGAGGGATCTGATGACGATCGTGCGAAT
The DNA here is from genome assembly GCA_050183995.1 of Vicinamibacterales bacterium. Classification (GTDB taxonomy): domain Bacteria; phylum Acidobacteriota; class Vicinamibacteria; order Vicinamibacterales; family CAVVIG01; genus CAVVIG01. Next base: position 112,025 of record JBFXAT010000005.1, on the reverse strand, counting down.
GCTTGCGGTAGCAATGGTGACCACGCTGTCCGTCTCGACGCTGGCGCAGACCGGACCACGGCGTGACGGCAACTGGGAAGTCACCGTCGAGATGAGCATGCCCGGCATGCCGGCCGGCATGGCGATGCCGCCGATGAAGGTGACGCAGTGCATCACGCCGCAGGACGCGCAGGACCCGGAGAAGCTCGTTCCGCGTCAACCGCAGCAGTCGAACATGGGCGATTGCGCCATGAGCGATTACAAGGTCGACGGCAACAAGGTCAGCTGGAAGATGGCCTGCAACGGCCGCCAAAAGATGACCGGAACGGGGGAATTCATCTACACGGCAACCAGCTACACGGGCACGATGCAGATGAACATGGAAGGCGGCAACATGCCCGGGGCGATGACGATGAAGTACAGCGGCAAGCGTCTCGGGGACTGCACGAAGTAGCCGCACGTGGTGAGGCTCACGCCGCAGGTACCGATCGCCCTCGCGATCGCGTCCGCGGCGTGCGGCCGGCTGACTGACGCGGCCCCGCGCCTTCCCGCCAGGAGAGCTTCATGCGCACCGGACAAGCACTGCTCCCGGAGTTCGACGAGGAGATGGCGACGACCCGCCGGCTGCTCGAGCGCGTCCCGAACGAACGGATGACCTGGAAGCCCCACGAGAAGTCGTTCGCGCTGGGACACCTCACCCAGTTGATCGCGCGCATGCCGGGTTGGATCACCAACGTCGTCACCGCACGTGCGCTCGATCTCTCGTCAGGCGCGCCGTACACGTTCGAAACCCCCGCGGCGCTCCTCGACGAATTCGATCGCAACGTGCAAGGCGCCCGCACGGCGCTCGACCACGTGTCGGATGACGATCTCGCCGAGTCGTGGTCTCTCCGCCATGGCGAGCGGGTGCTCTTCTCGGCCCCACGCCGGGTCGTCGTCCGCCAGACGATCAACCACCTCGTCCACCATCGCGGCCAGCTGTCGGTGTACCTGAGGCTGATCGACGTGCCGCTGCCATCGATCTACGGACCCACGGCGGACGACCGCACCTTCTGATTGGTCTGACTGATTGGTCTGACCCAGTCGCCTGATCCGCGCCCCCACGAGCCCCTGGCGCAGCCGCAGACCGCCGCACCCCGGACGCAAGCCGCCGGGTTCTAGCGGCCGTCGGCGATCCGTGCGGTCGTGATCGCCTGTCCCATGTGCCGAGTGGCGTGTTCGGCCGCATGAAACAGGAGCCCCAGCGTGTTCGACGGCAGACCGGCTCGTCCGACCTTGCGGTCCTCCAACAGCGTGTCGCGCGGTGTGGTTCGAACCTGCTCGATCGCCGCGTCGATGGCGCGCAGCACCTCGCCCAGCAGCGCGTCCAGATCCGGCGTGTCCATGCCTTCCCGCTTCGCTGCCGCCACCTGTTCCGCCGTCAGGCCTTCCCCCCGCGCATAGGTCAGCAGGCGCTCGGTGGCACCGCCGATGTGGCGGAGATGGAACCCGATCGAGGCCGCGCCGCCGGGACGCTCCCACACGCGGTCGGCCGACAGGCGGGGCGCCAGCGCCTCGACGTCCTCCTTCACCTGAAGGAAGGCGTGCGCAACAGGCATCAGATACGGATCGAACCCCGGTACAGGTCCACGCTGCCAGACTTCGGTGGGCATGAGGCAGAGCGTACTCGATCCGCAGACCTGGATTGCCGATCTGCAATACTGATCGCTCATGACCACCACGTTTCTCGAGCCCGAGCGCGACCGTGCGACGATTCCGGACAAATACACGTGGAACCTCGAGGACCTCTTTCCCTCGCTCGACGCCTGGCGTCTCGAGAAGGATCGGGTCGCGGCCGCGCTCCCGACGCTCGGCGGATTCCGCGGGCGGCTCGCGGCGTCGCCGGCGACGCTGGCCGACGCGCTCGACGCGCTGATGGTGCTCAAGAAGGATCTGCTTCGCCTGTACGCCTACGCGTCGATGCTGGCCGACCAGGACACGCGCAACGCGACCCACCAGGGGATGACGCAGGAGATGACACAGCTCGCCGCCGCGCTCGGTGCCGAGTCCGCGTTCGTCGAGCCGGAGATCCTGGGATTCGATCGCGCGACGATCGACGGCTTCCTCGCCGAGGAACCGCGGCTGCTTCCGTATCACCACCTTCTCGACGATGTCTTGCGCCGGGCCGCTCATACGTTGACTCCCGGTGAGGAGAAGCTGCTCGCCGACGTCGGGCCGCTCGCGGACGCCCCTTCCACGATTCACAACATCCTCTCGAATGCCGACTTCCCCTACCCGGTCGTCACCCTGAGCGACGGACAGTCGGTACGCGTCGACCAGGCGCGCTACGCCGAGCTTCGCGCCTTGCCCAACCGGCAGGATCGTCAGGCGGTGATGTCGGCGTTCCTCTCCACCCTCGGCGGCTACCGTCGCACGTTCGGCACGACGATGAACGGGCACGTGCAGAAGGTGCTGTTCTTCGCGAGGGCGCGGAAGTACGGTTCGGCGCTCGAGTTCGCGCTCGATGCGCCCAACGTCCCGACCTCGGTCTACATTCGCCTGATCGAAGGCGTCAACCGCTACCAGCCGTCCTTCCATCGATACCTGCGGCTCAGGGCTCGCATGCTCCGCGTGGAGGACCTCCACTACTACGATCTCTACGCGCCTCTCGTCCCCGCGGTCGAGGCCCGATACACGCCTGAAGAGGCCGAAGCCCTCATCGTCCAGGCCGTCGCGCCGCTCGGTGACGACTATCAGGCGACGATCGCGCGCGCGTTCAGCGAGCGATGGATCGACATGTATCCGAGCGAAGGGAAGAAGTCGGGTGCGTACTCCGAAGGCATCGCGTACGACGTGCACCCCTTCATCCTGATGAACTACAACGCCCGCTTCGATGACGTGAGCACGCTGGCCCATGAGCTGGGGCACACGATGCAGAGCCACCTGTCGAACCAGGCGCAGCCCTTCGCGACGGCGGACTACCCGACGTTTGTCGCCGAAGTCGCTTCCACGTTCAACGAGGCGCTCCTCGTCGATCGCATGCTGCGTACGACCTCGGACGATGCGGTGAAGCTCTCGCTGCTGGGCAACTACCTCGAGAGCATCAAGAGCACGGTCTTCCGCCAGACGCAGTTCGCCGAGTTCGAGCTGCGGATGCACGAGATGGCCGCGAACGGAGCGCCCATCACCGGCGACGCGCTCGCCGAGCTGTACCTGCAGATCACGCGGCGCTACTACGGACACGCCAGCGGCGTCTGTGTCGTGGACGACTTCGTCCAGCACGAGTGGAGCTACATCCCGCATTTCTACCGCGAGTTCTACGTGTTCCAGTACGCGACGTCGTTCACCGCTTCGGAGGCGCTGGCCGCACGCGTCAAGAGCGGCGACGCCGACGCGACCCGCCGCTACCTCGCGTTTCTCGCCGCAGGCGGGTCGCAGTACCCCATCGACCTGCTCCGCGAGGCCGGCGTGGACATGAACACCGACGAGCCGCTCGATCTGACGATGCGCGAGATGGAGCGCGCCATGGATCAGATGGACGAGATCCTCGCCGCGCGCGACGGCGGTGGCGTGGAGCGTGCCGCCGGATGACGGACCGGTGCCGCCATGCACCTGACCCTCGACCGCTGCGTGGTCCGCTCCTGGGAGGCCGGCGACGTCGCCTCCCTCGTCGCCCACGCGAACAATCGCCGCATCTGGGAGAACTTGCGCGACCGGTTCCCGCACCCGTACAGACGTCAGGACGGGCAGGCGTTCATTCGGCAGGCACGGTCGCAATACCCGGAGACGTTCTTCGCGCTCGAGGTTGAAGGCGAAGCGGCGGGCGGCATCGGGTTCGTGCTCCAGCAGGACGTGGAGCGCGTGTCGGCCGAGATTGGCTACTGGCTGGGAGAACGGTACTGGGGGCGCGGCATCTGCACGGAGGCGCTGAAGGCCGTCAGCGCGCACGCCATCCGGCACCACGGGCTGACCCGGGTGTTCGCGCTTCCGTTCGCCCACAACGCGGCCTCCTGCCGCGTCCTCGAGAAGGCAGGGTTCGTCGTCGAGGGTCGTCTGCGCCGGAGCGCGCTCAAGGACGGCCGGATCGTGGATCAAGTGCTCTATGCGTTCGTGCCGGAGTAAGATCCGCCGGTCCACAGCCAGGAGGTCTTCATGAGCGGTTCCATCAGTCACATCCGGCGCCAGTTCCTCATCGTCGCAGCGGGGATCGCCGCAGCGATGGTGTGTCTACCCTCGGTGCGCGCGCAGGTCGCCCAGACGCCGCAGCCCCACAAGATCGGCATCATCGGGTCAGGCGCGCAGGGTGGCAACATCGGACTGTTGTGGGCCCAGGCCGGGCACGAAGTGCTCTTCTCGTCGCGGCACCCGGAAGAGCTGAAGGAGCTCGTCGCGAAGGCTGGTCCGAAGGCGAAGGCCGGACTGCCGCAGGATGCCGCCGCCTTTGGCGACGTGGTCCTGATCGCCGTGCCCTACGGCGCGCTCCCCCAGGTCGGACGCGACTATGCGGCTCAGATGAAGGGGAAGGTGGTCATCGAGCTGGGCAACCCGCGCGAGGATCGCGACGGGGCGATGGCGAACGACGCCATGGCCAGAGGCACCGGTGTCGCATCCGCCGAGTATCTGCCTGGCGTACGGCTCGTGCGGGCGCTGAACGCGCTGAGCGCCACGCAGGTGCAGCGGGACGCGCATCGGTCCGGCGAGCTCCTGGGCGTGCCGGTCGCGGGAGACGACGCGCAGGCCGTGCAGGTCGCGGTGCAGCTCGTCAAGGACGCCGGATTCGACCCCGTGGTCGTCGGCGGACTCGCGCGCGCGCGAGAGTTCGACCGCAATACGCCGGTCTACGTGAAGGGGATGACCGCGAAGCAGATTCGCGAAGCGCTGAAGCTCCCGCCGCAGTAGCGGGAGCTTCGCCCGTTCGAGGCGCCTGCGCGTGGGGCCGTCAGCCGCCGACGGTTTCGCCGCCGAGCGCCGGAAGCACGACGCCGGTGATGAAGCTGCTGTCGGCGTCCGAGGCGAAGAACACGTAGGCCGGCGCAATTTCCTCGGGCTGCGCGGGACGTTCGAACGGCGTCTTGGCGCCGAACTTCGCGACCTTGTCGGGCGTCTGGCCCTCGTCTGCGGCATTGAGCGGCGTCCAGACCGGGCCCGGTGCCACGCAGTTCACGCGGATGCCGCGCGAGACGAGGTCCTGCGCCAGGGTCTTCGTGAAGGCGTGGATGGCGCCCTTCGTCGCCGAGTAGTCGTAGAGCCTCGCCGCGCCCTCGATGCCGGTGATCGAACCGGTCGCGATGATCGCCGAGCCTGGCCGCAGGTGCGGAAGGGCCGCTTTGACCAGACGGTAATAGGCATAGACGTTGGTCTTGAACGTGCGATCCCACTCCGCCTCGTCGACGTCTTCCAGCGTGTCCTTCCTGTTTTGATGTCCCGCGTTGTGCACCAGCACGTCGAGCTGTCCGAACTCCGCGAGCGTCCGCTCGACGGCCTCGATGCAGGCGTCGGCCTCGGTCAGATCGCCCTCGATCACCAGGCAGCGTCGGCCCTCAGCCTCGATGGCGTGTCGCGTTTCGTCGGAGTCGACCCGCTCCTCCGGCAGCGCCGTGATCGCGACGTCGGCCCCTTCGCGGGCATAGAGCACGGCGACCGCGCGTCCGATGCCCGAGTCTCCGCCAGTGATCAGCGCGACCTTGCCCTCGAGCTTTCCGGCAGTCTTGTAGCGCGGGGCCTGGTAGCGGGGGCGCGGCGACAGCTCGGCCTCGATGCCCGGCTTGTCGAGCTTCTGTTCTGGGAACGGAGGCTTGGGTTCGCTTTGCATCTGTGGCTTGGTCATGCCGCGATCACCTAGCAAGCCCGTCGCCACAGGAGGCGCGAACGAGACGGTCTCCACTTCGACCGCAAGACGCGGATGGCGCGGTGCCGGGCGCGCGGATACAAACGCAGGCATGACTGATGACCAGCGTTGGGAAGCGGTGCTCGCCCGCAATCGATCCGCAGATGGTGCGTTCGTCTACGCGGTGCGCTCGACCGGTGTGTTCTGCCGTCCGTCGTGCCCGAGTCGACGGCCCGGCCGTGCTCGCGTGCAGTTCTTCGCCACGGGGACCGAAGCCGCGGAGCACGGGTATCGCGCCTGTCTGCGCTGTCGCCCGCTCGAGCTGACCAGCGACCTCTGGCCCGAGCGGATTCTCCGGGCCTGCCGCGTGCTGGCCAATCGCCACACGGGCGTCACGCTCGCGTCGCTCGCGCGGGTGGTTGGAGGAAGCGCGTTCCACCTGCAGCGCACCTTCACGCGCGTCGTCGGCGTGTCTCCCCGGGAGTTCGCCGAAGCGCGCCGGTTCGACGCGGTGCGGAGGCGGCTGCGAGAGGGTGCGGATGTGACGACGGCCTTCGTCGAGGCCGGCTATGGATCGAGCAGCCGATTCTATGAACGCGACTCGGCTCGGCTCGGCATGGCGCCGTCACGGTACCGAGCCGGCGGGGCGGGGACGTCGATTCGGTATGCGAGTGTCCGCACGGCCGTCGGGTGGCTGCTCGTCGCCGCGACCGAGCAAGGCATCTGTGCCGTGCTGATGGCGGACCGCGAGGCCGAGCTGTTGCCGCTGCTGCGACGCGAGTTTCCTGCCGCCGGGATCGAGCCCGGGGGGCGGACACTGTCCACCTGGCTCGGGCGCCTGGTCCGGAGCCTTGGTGGTCAGCCGCCGAGCCTGGATCTGCCCGTCGACATCCGCGCCTCGGCGTTTCAGTGGCAGGTCTGGAAGGCCATTCAAGCCATCCCGTTGGGCGAGACGCGGACGTACGGGGCGCTGGCCGCCGCGATCGGCCGTCCGGGCGCCTCCCGGGCCGTGGCGCGGGCCTGCGCGACCAATCCCATCGCTCTCCTGGTCCCCTGCCATCGCGTCGTCCCGGCCGCGGGCGGATCGGGCGGATACCGGTGGGGTGCGGACCGGAAGGTGGCGCTGCTCGAGCGGGAGCGTCGGCACTTCCGCTAGAATTTTGTGCCATGCGCCCGGTGCTGGGCCGCTCACCGTGGGTCAGCCGGTTTCCGAAGTCCAGGATTCCTGCCTATCCCAAATACCGCGGCACCCTCGACCTCGACATGGCGATCATCGGCGGCGGCCTGACCGGTTCTGCCACCGCCTACGCCTGTGCCGCGGCGGGTCTCACCGTGGGGCTCTTCGAAGGGGATCGGCTCGGGCGCGGGGCAACGGCGGCGTCGAGCGGATGGATCACCGACGATCCCCCCTGCTCGTTCGCGGAGCTCCAAGCCGCCGTCGGGCGGCGGGCCGCCCGGCAGGCGTTTCAGTCGTGGCGACGGTCCGCACGGGAGCTTGCGGCCCTGGTGCGCCGGCTGGATCTCGCGTGCCGTCTTGAAGCGCGGCCGACGCTGACGGTGTCGCGAACCGCGGACGAGCTGGAGCGGCTCGCCCGCGAGCGGAAGGCTCGCGTCGACGCCGGCATCGATGCGGCGCTGATCTCCGCTCGGCAAGCGACCGCCGCGGTGGGGTTTCCCGTGTCGGGAGCGCTCAAGAGCGCGCACACGGCGACGTTCGACCCTTATCGCGCGTGTCTGGGCCTGGCGTCCGCGGCCGCCGCGCGCGGCGCGCACGTCTTCGAGCGATCGCCGGTGACCCGGACCGGATTCGCGGGCGATCGGGCGACGTTGACCCTCGACACCGGAGAGGTGAGCGCCAGGCACGTTCTGGTGGCCACCGGCATGCCCACGCATCTCTTCAAGCCGATCGCCAGGCACTTCTCCATCGGCACGCGCTTCCACGTCCTGACGGCGCCGACGAGCGCTCGCGTGCGCAAGGCTCTCGGCACGCGGGCTCACGTCGTTCGAGACCTCGCCGCGCCGCCGCACACCATCGCGTGGGTGGACGACGAGCGCGTGCTCGTGGAAGGAGGTGACGCGAGCGAGATTCCTGCGCGGCTCCTCGAGCGGACGATCGTGCAGCGCACCGGACAGCTGATGTACGAGCTCTCGACCTTTTACCCGGATCTCTCTGGCTTGCAGGCGGAGTACGGCTGGAGCGCCGCGATCGCGGCGACCGCGCACGGGCTGCCCGTGATCGGACCGCACCGCAACTACCCGCACCATCTCTTCGCGATCGGTGACGCCGGTCACGGCGTGACCGCCGCGCACCTCGCCAGTCGAATCGTCCTGCGGCACTGCCTGGACACCGCGGAACCGGCCGACGAGGCGTTCGTGTTCCGCCTCTGATCGATCGCACCAATCGCAATGATGGATACTCCACGCCCGCTCGATCTCCTCGCGTTCGGTCCCCACCCAGACGATCTCGAAATAGGGATGGGCGGCGCGATTGCCCGTCACGCCGCCGCCGGACTCTCGGTGGGGCTCTGCGATCTCACCGGTGGTGAGATGGGCAGCAATGGGACGGTGCCCGAACGGATGGCCGAGTCCGAGTCGGCCCGTCGTGTGCTCGGCGCCAACTGGCGCGAGAACCTGGGCTGGCCGGACCGGCAGTTCGGCGGCGACCGTCATTGCCTGGATCAGGCGGTCGCGTTCATCCGGCGGCACCGGCCTCGGGTCGTGGCGGTGCCGTACTGGTCCGATCGCCATCCCGACCACGTGGCCGCGAGTGAGCTGCTCACCGAAGCGGCGTTCAACGCAGGCCTGCGGAAATATCGGGCCGAGGGCGACGCCTGGAAGGTCGAATGGATCGCGTACTACTTCATCAATGATTCGGCGCCTCCGTCGTTCGTGATCGACGTCAGCGACTGGTACGACGCCAAGCGGCAGGCGCTCGATTGCCATGCGAGCCAGTTCACTCCGCCGGCTCCGGACGGGGCGGTGGCGACGCGGCTCAACACTCCGCTCTTCCGTCAGCTCATCGAGAGCCGCGACGCGCAGTTCGGCGCGCTCGCGGGCGTGCGCTGGGCGGAAGGCTTCGTGGTCCGTGAGCCCGTGCTCCGGCCCACCCTGATGAAGACGCAGGCATGAACGTCGGCATCATCTGTTACGCCTCGGTCGGCGGCAGCGGCATCATCGCCACCGAGCTCGGCAAGGCGCTGGCCACGCGGGGGCACCGCGTGCACATCCTGAGTGGCGAGATGCCGGTGCGGCTCGGCGACTTCCAGCCAGGGCTCTCGTTTCACCGCGTCGAGTCTCCCAGCTATCCGCTCTTCCGGGAACCGCAGTACCTGCTCGCGCTCACCAGCAAGATCGTGCAGGTCTCGCTCGACGAGCGGCTCGACATCGTGCACGCGCACTATGCGATCCCGCACGCGACGGCTGCGTGTCTCGCGAGACAGATCATCGCGGTGCGCCACGGCGGCGTCGGCCCGCGCGTCGTCACGACGCTGCACGGGACGGATATCACGGTGCTCGGGCCCGATCCGTCGTTTTCGGAGATCGTCTCCTTCGGCATCGAGCAGTCCGACGGCGTCACGGCCGTGTCCGAGAGCCTCATGAACGACACGCGCCGCGAGCTCGACGTCTCCTGCGACATCCGGGTCATCCCGAACTTCATCGACTGCAGCGCCTACCAGCGAAGGGATGCTGCGACCGTGCGCGATGGGCTCGCGCCGAACGGAGAGCCGCTCCTCATCCACGTGTCGAACTTCCGCGCGGTAAAGCGGGTGACGACCGCAGTCGAGGTCTTTGCTCGTGTGCGGCGCACGATCCCGGCGCGCCTGCTGATGGTCGGCGACGGCCCGGAGGCCGGGGCGGCGACCCGCGTGGCGAGACAGCTCGGCGTCGCGCGCGACGTGCTCTTCCTCGGCGAGCAGGACGCCGTCGTGCCGCTGCTTTCGGCGTCCGACGTCTTCCTGCTTCCGTCGGCACAGGAGAGCTTCGGGCTGGCCGCGCTCGAGGCGATGGCCTGCGGCGTTCCCGTCGTGGCCTCGCGCGTGGGTGGGCTGCCCGAGGTCGTCGAGCACGGCGTCACCGGGTACCTGCACGACCCGGGAGACGTGGACGGCATGGCTGCGTCGGTGAAGGCGCTGTTGAGCGATCCGCTGTTGCGGCAGCGCGTCGGCGACACCGCCTACGCGGTCGCGCACGCGAGATACTGCGACGACCTGATCGTCCCTCGCTACGAAGCCTATTACGCGGAACTGCTCGCCAAGCCGGGCCGTGTCTGACGATCCGTTGGGTCTATACTCGATGGAAGTCCCCCTTCACAGGAGAAGTTCCGGATGCGACGCGTGTCCGCGATGAAATGCCGTCTGGCGTCGACCGTTGCCCTTGTCTGCGTCGGCCTGGCTCTGCCGCTCGCGCAGATGCGGGTCGTCCCCGTCGACATGCAGCAGGGGCACGTCGCCCTCGGGCTCGCCTTGCGTCAGCTGGGCAACGCGGGCACGTTCATGATGGCCACGGCGCATCCCGACGACGAGAACAACGGCCTCCTGGTGAAGTTGAACCGCGGCGAAGGCTTCCGGACCGCGCTCGCGACCGCCACCCGCGGGAACGGCGGGCAGAACGAGATCGGGCCGGAGATCTTCGAGGCACTCGGGGTCCTTCGCACCGAGGAACTGGCGGCCCTGCACCGCTTCGACGGCGCCGAGCAGTACTTCACCCGGGCGGTCGACTTCGGATTTTCGTTCAGCGTGGACGAGACGTTCGAGAAGTGGGGCCGTGAAGAAATCGTCGGCGACTTCGTCCGGCTGATCCGCACGGTCCGGCCGGACGTGATCGCGGGGCTGAGCCCGTTCGGGACAGGTGGCGGTCAGCACCACCAGGCGTCGGCGATACTCGCGCGGGAGGCGTACCTGCAGGCGGGCGATCCCACCAAATATCCGGAGCAGGTTCGCGAGGGCCTCCGGCCGTGGCAGCCGAAGAAGTTCTACTTCGCCGCGCAGTTCGGAGGGCCGCGCGATCCGAACGCCCTTCTGCCGTCGCACCAGCTGACGATCGACCTCTCCGGCTACGACACCCTGCTCGGCCGCACCTACACGGAAATCGGCACCGAAGCGCGCAGCATGCACAAGTGCCAGGGGATGGCCCAGCTCTTGTCGCTGCCCGGTCCCGCCTCGACGACCTACTACTTGAAGGAGTCGACGATCGCTGGGCAGCAGGAACGTGACGAACGGGGCATGTTCGACGGTGTCGACACGTCGATCACCGGGTTGGCGAAATTCGCAGGAGCCGATGCCCCTCGCGCGCTGACCGACGGGCTCGCCGCGATCGCTGCTGCCGTCGACCGTGCCCGCCGCGCCTTCGATGCGGACGACGATGCGGCGGTGCTCGCCCCGCTGGTGGACGGTCTCACGCACGTGCGGCGGCTCCGCACGCAGCTTCCGGCGCTCGCGTCGATCGGCGATCAGGGCCGCTTCGAGATCGACTTCCGCCTCGCCCGCAAGGAGTCGCAGTTCCAGGAGGCCGTCCTGCTGGCCAATAACATTCGCATCGAGGTGCTCGCCGACGATGGGATTGTCGTGCCGGCGCAGGCGCTGCATACGTCGGTGATCGTCGCGAACCGTGGCGCCGCGAGCGTCGAGGTGACGCGTGTCGTGTTCGAGGGATTCGATGCGGCGGGGGCGTGCGCCCTCACCGCCGTGACGTCCAGCGGCGGCTTCGGCGGGCCGCCGTCTCGCCCTGTCGGCGGCGCCGTTGATCTTCCCATGTCGGTGGTGCCGACCGGAAAGGCGGCGCAGTGCACGCCCGCCATGCGCGTGCCGTCCGGCGCCCGGCCGAGTGAACCCTACTGGCACCGTGCGGGCGAGGCCGGACGCTACACCTTCGACGCCGATGCTCCGTTCGGTCTTCCGTATCGCCCCACGCCCTTCCGCGTGCAGCTGGCGATGACCATCGGCGCGGGCGCCTCGGCCGTCGACGTCGTGCAGTCGGTGCCCGTCGAGTTCCGCTATCAGGGCAACATCTTCAGCGGCGAGAAGCGCTCCGAGCTGCTCGTCGTTCCCGGCGCGTCGGTTCGGGTGTCGCCGGAGATCGCCATCATCCCCGCGGCGAACGCGGCCGCGCTGACGGCCAGCGGGCGTGCGGGCTCCGGTTCGGGCGAGATGCGCGAGATCAGAGTCACGGTGGTCAATGACGAGAAGGGCGCCGCGTCGCGCCACGTCAGGCTCGCTGCTCCCGCCGGTTGGAACGTCGCGCCGGCGGACGTCACGATCGACTTCGCCCGGGAAGGGGAGTCGCAGACGGTGCGGTTCCAGGTGACCCCGTCGGCGGGCACCGCGGCGGGCGAGTACCGCGTGAAGGCGGTGGTCACCTCCGGCGAACGGGAGTTCCGGCGCGGCTATCAGGTGATCGAGTATCCGCACATCCGCAGGCAGCACATCTACCGCGAGGCCGAGACGACCCTCAAGGTGATCGACGTGCGGACGCCGGCAGGCCTGCGCGTCGGCTATGTCATGGGCGTGGGTGACGAGGTGCCGGCGGCCCTCGAGCAGCTGGGTGTGTCGGTCGAGATGCTCGGCCCCGACGAACTGGCCTGGGGCGATCTCTCACGCTTCCAGACGATTGTCACCGGCGTCAGGGCGTACGAACGTCGGCCCGACCTCCGCGCCAACAACAGCCGCCTGCTCGAATTCGTGCGCAACGGCGGCACGCTCGTCGTGCAGTACAACAAGTTCGAGTTCAACGACGCGCAGTACGGTCCCTATCCGGCGAAGGTCAGCTCGGAACGGGTGACGGACGAGTTCGCGCCCGTCACGCCGCTCGCGCCGGCCAGCCCGGTGTTCAACTCGCCGAATACTATCGGCGAGGGGGCGTGGAAGAACTGGGTGCAGGAGCGCGGTCTCTACTTCCTCGGAGAACGCGATTCGCGGTACCAGGATCTGCTGTCCCTGGACGAGCCGTTTCCCTTCAACAAGGGCGAGAAGCGCGGCGCCCTCGTGGAGGCGCAGTACGGCAAAGGGCGCTGGATCTACGTCGGACTCGGCCTGTGGCGCGAGCTCCCGGCCGGAGTCGACGGTGCGTACCTCCTGCTCGCGAACCTGATCACTCCGCCGGCGTGACGGTCACAGTTACCCGTCACTCCGCGTCGCCGACAGGAACCGGAGGGCGTGGTCGATCGTGTCGTGCTGGAACGTGAACCCGTAATGCAGCGCGGCTGCGGGCACGGCGCGCTGTCCCGAGAGCAGCAGGCCGTCCGCCATTTCGCCAAGCAGCAGTCGTAACGCGAACGCCGGCGCCGGGAGCACGGTCGGCCGGCGCAGCGCGCGGCCGAGCGCACGCGTGAATGCCAGGTTGGTCACCGGCTCCGGCCCCGTCGCGTTCAACGCACCGTCGACATCGTCGCGCTCGATGGCGAACGTGACGAGCGCCACCCAATCCACCAGATGAATCCAGGGCCAGTACTGCTGGCCTGAGCCGAGCGGTCCGCCGAGCCCGAGGCGGAAGGGCGGGAGCATGCGGGGGAGCGCGCCACCTTCCTTCGCGAGGACCAGCCCGGTGCGGACGCGGACGACGCGCGTGCGCGCGGACATGGCGAGTCGCGCCGCGGCCTCCCACTGGTGGCACACGCGCGCGAGGAAGTCGTCCCCGGCCGGGTGGAGCTCGGTCACCAGTTCGTCACCGCACGGGCCGTAGAAGCCGACGCCCGACGCACTCACGAAGACGGGGGGCGGCGCGGCTGCGTCGGCGATCGCGTCGGCCAGCAGACGGGTGGCCGATACGCGGCTCTGTAGGATCCGGTGCTTCTGCGCCGGCGTCCAGCGGCGTCCCGCGATCGGCTCGCCGGCCAGGTTCACGACCGCTCCGGCCCCCTCGATCTCCGACGTCCAGGCGCCGGCCGCGCCTCCGGGATCCCATTCCACTGTGCGGCGCCCTGCGGCGGCTGTTGTCGTTCGGCCGGGACGTCGGCTGAGGACGACGAGGTCGTGTCCTCGCTGGATGAGGGCGGTTGCGAGGGCGGAGCCGAGGAAGCCGGTTGCGCCGGCGACGACGATCTTCATATTGAATTGCGCCTTGAGTTTGTGTTAACTAACCGGTTAGTTTCTGTGTTGGATCACGACCGGATGCCCATGGCCAGCCCGAGCCGATAGATGCCTCGCCCTCTTCGCGTCACACCCGATCGCATCCTGACGGCCGCCGCCGCCGAGTTCTCCGAGCGCGGATATGCCGGGGCCCGTGTGGACCGGATCGCCAGCCGCGCGGGCATCAACAAGGCGATGCTGTATTACCACTTCCGAGGCAAGCAGGCGCTCTACCGCGCCCTGCTTCGCGCGACGTTCGCGCCGGTGGCGGAGCGGCTCTCGGCGATTGCCGAGTCGCCCGACGCGCCAGCCGATCGCCTCGCCGCCGCCGTCGCCAGTGTTGCCGCGTTCGTTCAGGAGCACGCCTACTTTCCGGCCATCATGCTGCGCGAAATCGCCGAGCGCGGCGCGCACATGGACGGCGAGACGTTGGAGGCGCTCGCCGCGGTCCCGCACGCGTTCGCCCGGATCATCGCCGACGGGATCGCGCGCGGCGCCTTTCGGCCCATGCACCCGATGTCGGCCTATTTCACGACCCTCGCGCCGATCCTGATGTTCGTGGCGAGCACGCCCGTCCGCGCGCAGCTCGTGTCACGAGGCCTGGCACCGGCGGCCGACCGCCCGCTCCTGGCCGATCAGTTCTTCGCCGAGCTCCAGCGCTCCCTGAGGGCCGCGTTCGCCGCGGCCCCGGACGAATCGGAACAGACGCCATGACACATCCTTCACCAACACCAGCCCGCTCGCAGATATTCCTCGCCCTCGTGCTCGCGTCCACGATCGCGGCGGCCGCCTGCGCAGAAGGGCCGCCTCCAGATCGCGTGCGCGTCTCCGGACAGATCGAGGCGACCGACGTCCAGGTATCCGCCCTGGTCGGCGGACGGCTGCTCGATCGTCCTGTCAATGAAGGAGCGCGGGTCGATCAAGGGCAGGTCCTCGCGGTGCTCGACACCGCCGACGCCCAGCTCGCGCTCGCACGCGCGAAGGCCGAGCGCGATCAGGTCGCGGCGCAGCTTCGTCTTCTGCAGGCCGGCAGCCGCGTCGAAGAGATTCGGCAGGCGGAAGCCCAGGTGTCGTCCTCGCGAGCGGATCTCTCGGCCGCGGAGGCCGACCTGACCGCAGCCGAGGTGGACGTCGATCGCTTCGAGCGGCTGCTCGCGTCGGACTCCGGTTCCCGCAAGCAGCGCGACGATGCGGTGGCGCGGAGGAACATTGCGCGCGAACGGGCCCAGGCGGCGCGCGAGCGCGTCCGCGTCAGCGAAGAGGCGCTGGCCCGCGTCCGCGCGGGGGCGCGGCCGGAGGAGCTCGATGCGGTCCGCGCGCGTCTCGCTGCCGCCGACGTGCAGATCGCGACCTTCGAGAAGGCGATCGCCGACGCGACGGTGCGCTCCCCGCTGTCGGGAGTCGTCACCACCGTCATCGCCGACCCGGGTGAGATCGTCCAGCCGAGGACGCCGCTGCTGATCGTCAGCGACATCGATCGTGCCTGGGCCAACGTCTACGTCGACGAACCGATCGTCCCCCGCCTTCGGCTGGGCGACGCGGCGACGGTTGTCACCGACGCCGGCGGCCCGGGCGTGACGGGCCGCATCAGCTACATCTCCGAACGCGCAGAGTTCACGCCGCGCAACGTCCAAACCGCCGACGACCGCTCGAAGCTCGTCTATCGTCTGAAGGTCGCCGTGGACAATAGCAGCGGCCTCTTCAAGCCGGGCATGCCGGTCGAAGCGGAGATTCCCCTTGTCCGCTGAAGCCGTTCGCCTCGATCGCGCCTCCTTCCGCTATCGCGGAGCCGACGCCGTCAGGGATCTGTCGCTCGACGTGGCCGCCGGCGAGATGTTCGGGCTGATCGGCCCCGACGGCGCCGGCAAGACGACGACGATCCGCATGATCTGCGGACTGCTGCGCCCCCACGCCGGATCGGTCCGCGTGCTCGGCCTCGATCCCGCGCGCGATCACCGCGAGCTCACGAGGTCGGTCGGATATCTGTCGCAGCGCTTCAGCCTCTATTCGGATCTCAGCGTCCACGAGAACATCGCGTTCTTCGCCGAGATTCATGGCGTGCGGGACTACGTCTCGAGGCGCGACCGGCTGCTCGATCTCACGCAGCTGGCGCCATTCGGACGCCGCCTGGCCGGCCAGCTCTCCGGCGGGATGAAACAGAAGCTGGCGCTCGCCTGCACGCTCGTGCACGAGCCTCGCCTGATCGTGCTCGACGAACCGACGACGGGCGTCGACCCGGTGTCGCGCCGCGAGTTCTGGAAGCTGCTCTCGGAATTCCTGTCGCAGGGGATCACGATCATCATGTCGACCCCGTACCTCGACGAAGCCGAGCGCTGCTCGCGCGTCGCGCTTCTGCACGAGGGACGGCTGCTTGCGTTCGACGCGCCGGATCGCCTTCGCGCGGCGATGCCCGGCTCGCTCCTGGAGGTCATCGCTGCCGACAGGCGGAGCGCGGCTCGCGTTCTCCAGACCGTGCCCGACGTGGCGTCGGTGCAGACCTTCGGCGAGCGCATGCACGTACAGCTGCGCCAGGCCGATCCCGGCGCAGTCGACCGCATCGAATCGGCGCTGGGTGCCGCGGGCATCGGCGCGAGCACCATCCGCCAGGTGCAGCCCTCGCTCGAAGACGTGTTCGTCACACGGCTGGGAGACGTGCGCTCATGACACTTCGCCTGCTTCGCCTGTCCGCGCCCCTGCTGGTCGCCATCTCGTCGATGCTCGTCGCCCACCCGTGCGGCGCCCAGCCGCGCGAATCCTCTCCGCTCCGGCTCACGCTCGACGAGGCGGTCGCGCGCGCGATCGCGGCGAGCAACCGCGTCGCCGAAGCGCGAGCCAGGGGCGACGCCGCGGGGGCGGCCGTCGGCGTCCGACATGCCGCCACGCTGCCGCAGATCACCGCGCAGGCCGGCTACACGCGCACGAACCACATCGACGAGTTCGGCATCCAGCTGCCGAACAACACCTTCCGCGTCATCTACCCCGACATTCCCGACAACTACCGGACTCGGCTCGATGTGCAGTGGCCCATCTACACCGCGGGCCGGCTGGACGCGCTGCAGGCCGCCGCGCAGCAGGAATCCACGGCTGCGGCCAGCGACGTCGAGGCGGTGTCGGTCGACACGCGGCTCGACGCCACGCGCGCCTTCTGGACGCTGGTCGTCGCCCGCGAGTCGTCCCGCGTCGTCGACGAGTCGTTCGCCCGGATGGCCGCGCACGTCCGCGACGTCCGGAATCAGGTGGACGCGGGGCTCCTCCCGCCCAACGACCTGCTGACCGCCCAGGCCCAGGAAGCGCGCCAGCGGATGCTGAGCATCCAGGCCCGCTCGAGTGCCGATGTGGCCGAGGCCGACCTGGCGCGGCTCGTCGGTGCTGCGCCCGGCACCGCCATCGAAGCCGATGCCGCGCTCGAACCTCCTGGCGACGCCGCTGGTCTCGACGCGCTGCTCGCGGAAGCACGGGAGCGCCGCCCCGATCGCAAGGCGCTCGAGGATCGCCGCGAGGCGGCGGAACTGCGGCGCCAGGCGGCGGCTGCGGGCGGCCGCCCGACCGTCGCGGTTGGCGGCGGCTTCGACTACGCGCGACCCAACCCACGCATCTTTCCGCGCATGCGCGACTGGCGCCACTCATGGGATGCCAGCGTCAACGTGAATTGGCCGCTGTTCGACGGAGGCCGGACGAAGTCCGAAGCGGCCGAAGCCACGGCCGGCGTTCGCGTCGCGCTCGCACGGCTCTCGGAGTTCGACTCGATGCTGTCGCTCGAGGTCCGGCAGCGGCTGTCCGAGATCGCGTCGAGTCGCGCGGCGATCGAGGCGGCGGACGTCGCGGTCCGCGCCGCGACGGAAGCGCGACGCGTGGTCGGCGAGCGGTTCGCCGCCGGCGTGGCGACCAGCACCGACGTGGTCGACGCGCAGGTCGCGATGCTGCAGGCGCAGCTCGACCGGACGCAGGCCATCGCGAACGCGCGCCTCGCCGAGGCGCGCCTGAACCGCGCGCTTGGACGTCTCTGACCATGGACGCCATCGTCGTCAACGAGCTCTCGCGGCGCTTCGGCGACTTCCTCGCCGTGGACGGGCTGTCGTTCAGCGTGCGTACCGGCGAGGTGTTCGGCTTCCTCGGCAGCAATGGAGCCGGCAAGTCGACGACCATCCGGATGCTCTGCGGCCTGCTCGCCCCGACCGCCGGATCGGCGCTCGTCGGCGGCGTGGACGTCGGCAAGGATCCGGAGGCGGTCAAGCGGCGGATCGGATACATGTCCCAGCGCTTCTCGCTCTACGAGCAGCTCACCGTCGACCAGAACATCCGGTTCTTCGGCGGCATCTACGGGCTGAGCGGCGACCGCCTCGCCGAGCGCCGCCGATTCGTGATGGACATGGCCGGCCTGCACGGGCGTGAGAAGACACGCGCGTCCGAGCTCGCCGGCGGCTGGCGGCAGCGGCTGGCGCTCGGATGCGCCATCCTGCACGAGCCGCCGATCGTCTTTCTGGACGAGCCGACCGGCGGTGTCGACCCGGTGTCGCGCCGTCAGTTCTGGGCGCTGATCGACGAGTTGGCGGATGCGGGGACGACGGTGCTCGTCACCACGCACTACCTCGACGAGGCCGAGCACTGCCACCGGATCGCGATCATCCATGCCGGACGGCTCGCCGCCCTCGGATCGACGACCGATCTGAAGCGGATGTTCGCCGGCCGCACGATCTTCGAGGTCCACGCCGACGATCCTGTCCTGGCGATGCGGGCGCTCGACGCGGCGCCGGGCGTACAGAAGACGAGCGTGTTCGGCACCGCGGTTCACGCCGTCGTCGCGGGCAGCGCCGCACAGGCGCCGGGCGCGCTGCAGAAGACGCTCGCGGACGCCGGTGCCATCGTGCGACGCATCGAGCCGGTCGAGCCGTCGCTCGAGGACGTGTTCCTCGAAGTCGTGACGGAGTCGGGGTTCTGATGCGCAAGGCGCTGAGCGTCGGCCGGAAGGAGGTGCGCCAGATCGCGCGCGACCGCCGTACGTTGATGGTGCTGCTCTTCGTGCCCGCGTTCTTCCTCCTTCTGTACGGCTATGCCTTGAACTGGGACATCCGGCACGTGCGCCTCGCCGTGGAGGATCGCGACCGGTCCACCGCGAGCCGGTCCATCGTTGCCGCCTTCGTCAACTCCGGCTACTTCGACCTCGTCGCTGACGTACGCAGCCCCGCTCAGATCACCAGGCTGATGAACGACGGGGACGTGCGCGTCGTGCTGGTCATTCCCTACGGGCTCTCGCGCGACCTGGCGGCCGGCCGGACCGTTCCGGTACAGGTCCTTCTCAACGGCGACAACGCCAACACCGCGACCACGGTGATGGGGTATGCGCAGACGATCCTCCAGAGCGAGTCCGCGCGCCTGACAGCCCAGTCCGCGTCGATCGGACCGCGCGTCTCTGCGCAGCCGCGCGTGTGGTTCAACCCGCAGCTTCGAAGCACGCTCTTCTTGGTGCCGGGGCTGATGGCGTACATCGTGATGATCACCGCGGTCGTCTCCACGGCGCTGTCGATCGTCCGCGAGAAGGAACGCGGAACGATGGAACAGGTGCGGATGGCGCCGCTCGACGCCGCGTCGTTCGTCGTCGGGAAGACCATTCCGTATTTCGCCATCGCGCTCGCCTCGGCGCTGACCATCATGTTCGTGGCGATGCTGCTGTTCGGCCTTCCCATGCGCGGTTCGTGGCCGCTGCTCGTCGGCACGATCGCCTTGTATCTGGTCGGCGCGCTCGGGCTGGGCCTGCTCGTCTCCAGCGTCGCGGAGACCCAGCAGGTCGCGTTCCAGCTCGCGGTTCTCGCCTCGTTCCTGCCGACGCTGATGCTCTCGGGGTTCATCTTTCCGATCGCGAGCATGCCGTCGTTCCTGCAGGCGCTCACGCACCTCGTGCCTGCGCGCTACTTCCTCGTCGCGCTGCGCGGAATCGTCCTGAAGGGGGTCGGGGTCGAGGTGATCTGGCAGCAACTCGTATCCCTTGCCCTGTTCGCGACGATCGTGCTGGGGCTCGCGTCGCTGCGGCTGCGGCGCCAGTGGAGCTGACATGACGCGCGTCCGGTTCCTGATCTGGAAAGAGCTGGTCGAACTCCGGCAGGACCCGCGACTGTTCGGCATCGTGGTGCTCGCGCCGCTGATCCAGCTGTTCCTCCTCGCGTACGCCGCGACCACGGATGTTCGGAACGTCCCGATCGTCGTTTCCGACGGCGATCGGTCGTCGGCCAGCCGCGAGCTCGTGAGCCGCTTCGACGCGTCGCCAAGCTTCTCCGTCGTCGGCATCGTCAGCAGCCCAGACGATGTCGACGCGATGCTCGATCGCGGAGAGGCGTGGCTGGCGATCGTCGTGCCGCCCGGTTACGGCGCGGCGTTGGGGGCCGGGCGATCCCAGGTGGTGCAGGTCGTCGCCGACGGGAGCGACGCCAATTCCGCGGGCGTGTCGCTGGGCTATGCCACCAGCCTGATCGCCGCCTATGGCGACGAGATCGCGGCGCGCGCGCGGCCCGATCGCGGCGGGGCCATCGCCCCTGTCGTACGGGTGTGGTTCAACCCGCGGCTCGAGAGCCGCGACTTCATGATTCCCGGCATCGTCGCCCTCCTCCTGCTCGTGGTGACGACGAACCTGTCGTCGATGGGGATCGTTCGGGAGAAGGAGCTCGGTACGCTCGAGCAGCTGAACGTGACGCCGCTGACGCGCGCCGAACTGATCGTCGGCAAGCTGCTGCCCTACGCGCTGGTCGGCCTCATCGACGTCGTCATCGTGCTGTCGGTCGCCATTCTGTGGTTCGAGGTGCCGATGCGGGGCAGCTACGTGCTGCTCTTCGCCCTCACGCTCGTCTACCTCGTATGCACGCTGGGCCTCGGGCTGCTCGTTTCGACCATCTCGTCGACGCAGCAGCAGGCGATGATGACGACGACGTTCTTCTTCCTGATGCCGATGGTGCTGCTGTCGGGCTTCGTGTTCCCGATCGAGAACATGCCGGCAGTCGTTCAGCCGGTCACCTACCTGTTGCCGCTGCGCTACTTTCTCGTGATCCTGCGGTCGATCTTCATGAAGGGCGTCGGAATCGAGACGTTATGGCCCCAGGCGGCCGCGCTCGCGGCCTGGGGCGGTGTCGTGCTGCTGTTGGCGATCGCCCGATCGACCAAGCGATCGTCGTGAGTCAGAAGACCGAGTAGACCGCGCCGACGCGCAGCTGGAACATGTCGGCGTTGATCTGGCGCGTGTCGCGTCCGGCGCTGCTCACGATGGTCACATCGGGACGCGCGAAGACGTAGCCGGTGGCGATGTTCAGGCCGATCTTGCGGCTGATGTCGATCCAGACGGAGGCTTCCGGACGCGCGGTGAACGCATTCGCCGGATCCGCGCGGACCGTGGTCGCCCCCAGACGCGCGCGGTAGGCGTCATTGAACAACGGGCTCATGTCGAAGCTGACCAGCGCATAGCCCGCCATGACGCCGCCGCTTACCGTCACCCGTCGAGCGACGCGACGTTCGTACCCGTAGCCCGCCATGAAGGGGCGCAGGCGCATCCTGCCGAACGCCTGCGTGCTGCCGCCGTCCGGCTGTCCCAGTTCCGTGGAGTACCAATTGAGTCCCCAGCGCCAGCCCCAACCGTCGCCGCCGCGGCCGAGGCGCCAAAGGACCGTCGGACCCGTGAAGGCCGACGCCTCGTCGGCGGGCGCGCTCCGCATCGAGAGCGCCATGCCCAGGGCCAGCCGTGAGTCGGTCTGGCCGGCCGCGCAGGTGCTCCAGCCCACGAAGAGGAGCACGGCGCAGGGGCGGCACGCTCGAAGGAGATACCGCTCGCGCGTGTGGGGCACGCCCGCCATCTACGCAAGGTGCACGCCACGGTCGTGCAGTGGGCGGTACAATGCTCGGCCGAGCTTGTCCACGGGTTCCCTCGCTTTCACTGCGCGCGCCATGTGCGCCCTCGGCGTGCTCGTCCCGCCGCTCTGGATCCGCCTGTCGTTCACGCGGGGCGATCGCGACGCCTATCGCCTCGTGCAGGCGTGCGCCAGGCGGGTCGTGGCCCTGGCGGGCTGCAGCGTCCGGGTCACCGGTCTCGAACATCTGCCGGCCAGCGGTCACGTCATGCTGGTCGCCAACCATGCGAGCATGGCGGATGCGGCGCTGCTGCTCGCCGCGCTGCCGGTCGACTTCAGATTCGTGGCGAATCACGTCTCGGCGGGTTATCCCATGCTCGGTGCCGCCATCCGGCGCGCGAGCTATCACATCGTCGATCGAGGGTCCTGGCGAGGCCGGGCGGAGTGCGCGCAGTCGATGATCGACGCGCTCGAGAGCGGTCAGTCGCTGCTCGTGTTCCCGGAGGGGCGAACGGGTGAAGCGGGGCGGATGTTGCCCTTCCGGAACGGCGCCTTCCGCGCGGCGGCGCGGCGCGGCACGCCGGTCGTGCCGATCGTGATTCGGGGGACGCGCGACCTGATGGCGCCGGGGCGACGGCTGCTCGTGCGCGCGCCCGTGGACATCGACGTCCTACGGCCCCGCGTCGCGATTGATGCCACCCGCGCGTCTGTGGTCGCGCTCAGAGACGAAACGGCGCGTGCGATCGCCGACAGACTCGCGATGGCCGACCGGCCCTCGCGCGTCGACCGGATCGCCAGCGTCGAGCGGCGCTAGCTTCAGTACGTTCTGCGCGACACCCACTCCCGCAGCAGCGAGTCGACCACCACGTAGCGGTCACCGTCGCGGCCGATAACGTCCTCTCGCACCAGCGCCGCCAGTGCGCCCTGCACGCTCGACGCGCCGCCGAGACGATGCCGCGTCCGGACGTCCGCGGAGAGCACTTCCCGGCCTTCTTCGATCACGACGGCGCGCAGCACGGCGCGCTGGCCGAGCGTCAGCCGCTGCCAGACCGCCTCGAACATGGTCTGTTGCTCGGACAGCAGCCGGCGAAGCGCCTGGTGGAGGTCGTCGAGCGTCGCCCGGCGGCGTCCGGTGGCGCGCACCTCGTCCCACGTCTCGTGCGCAAGGCGCTGTACGTCGTACGGCAGGTTTCCGGAGAGATCCACGATGGCCGCGCCGAGCCCCGGCTCCGGACGCATGCCGGAGGCGGCGAACCTGGCCTCGAGGAACTCCGCGAACTCGTCCGCTGGGATCTTGTCGAGACGCATGACCGGCCCGGCCTTGTAGAAGGGCCGGCGCGGAGTGAGCATCTCTTCCATGAGGCTTGGCTCCGAGCCGGCGAACACGTAGCCGACCTCCCGCTGGTGCTGCACCGCGGCGCGCAGCGACTGCTCGACCGAGCCGCCGTTGAAGCCGGCGATCGCCTGGAACTCGTCGAGCGCGATCACGACCTTCCGCTTCCGCTCCTCGGCCAGCCGCGCCGGGAGCGCGAAGACCTCCTGCGCGAGCGACGAGACCTCGCGACCCGACCGCACCGCAGGGAACGACACCGCGAGACCCGAGGAGCCCGAGAGCCCGATGCGATCGGACTCCTGGCGCACGTCGGCCGGCGACGAGCGCACGGACTCGCGGAGCCACGCGCGGGCGCGGTCCCACCGCGTTTCGACCGAGACCAGCGCACGGGCGTACCCCTCGAGGAAGGCCACGTAGGAGCTGAAGCTGGCGACGGTCACCTCGAAGGTCAGCGCCCCACGGCGGCTCATGGCGGCGAGGGCGTGCCGGATCAGCGACGACTTGCCGTAGCGGCGCGGCGAGATCAGGAAGACCTTCTGGGAGGCGGCCAGGTCGCCGACGAGCCGGTCCAGTTCGAGGACCCTGTTCGCGAAGGCCGCGGCCGGCACGACTTCACCGTAGACGAATGGGTTCTGCATTACGAGTACCTGCGTCATGGTAACGCAATTGGTCGTAATGATAACGAGAATCTACGTAATGGAGGAGGCTCAGGGCTGCGCCGCCCATCGCGTGGCCGAGGCGCGAACGATCGCACCGGGAGCCACGACGATCAGCCGTAGTGCGCGGGGAGGGCGAGGATCGCCCGGCGGCGGATCAGGTCCTCGAGGCCGTGGGCGGTCGACCCGCTGCGGAGCGCCTCCAGGGCATCCCTGGCCACCAGGATCTCGGCGGGGAGATAGCTGCGGCTGGCCGCGTATTCCGTTTCGTAGTCGGCTGACGGGAAGTGGAGCCGCCCTCGCACGACACCGCCGCTCTCCGATGTGTCGTACAGCGGATTGATCCGCCACTCGTCGCCCGCGTTGACGCCTGGGCCGGGTGGCTGCGGACGATGGCGTCCGAAGACGCCTGGCGTACGCGAGGAGACGAACGTGAGCGCGGCCTCGCCGGCGAGGACGCCTTCCGGAGTGTCGCGGCTCAGGTCGAACGCCTCGCCTGCCACCACGTGCTCGAAGAGCCCCGATTCACCGAAGGTGTGCACCTCTGCCGTGTCGAACAGACGCCGGTATCCCTCCGGCGTGAGCGTCTGTCCGTGGGACGGACTCCAGACCTGCTGGTTGTGCGCGTGGTTGACGAGCACGGTCCCCGCGGCCGGAGCGTTCACGATCCTGAGCATCTCCGAGACCAGCAGCCGCTTCACCCACACGTACATCAGAGCGTCGGAGCAGACGGCGAACGTGAAGGCGCCGCGCGCGAAGGGAAGCGGCGCGTTGGCATCGCAGCAGACCGGCGTGGCGGTCGGCGCCGTGAAGCGGCGTGCGAGCCAAGTCTTCGGATAGTAGAGATCGGCGAGCACCGGCCTCTCCGACGACAGCGCCGGCAACGCCCGCGTCAGGTGCCCCGCGCCGCCGCAGATGTCGATGGCGCGCCCACCGCCCCGCAATGCGGCCGCTCCGACCGCGCGGACGATCGCGTCGGCCACGAGGAAGGTCGGATCGGAGAACCGGTGGTACAGATACCCGGCTTCGAGCTGATCGCCGAGCGCGTCGAGCACGGCCCGGAACGTTGCGTCAGGCGACAGCGCAACGGCGTCGAAGCGCTCCCGATCCCGATCGGTGTCGAGCCCGAGCAGGATATGGCGCGCGCCCAGCGGCCGGCCTGCCTCGACCTGCTCCCGCGCGGCGGTCGCCGCCGGCTGCAGGTGCAGCACCGGGATCCCGTCCACGACCGGGAACACACAGCACTCGCACGCGAGGATCCCGTCGACGACGAGCTCGCCGCGGAGCTGGTGGAACGACGACTCGACCAGCTCGAGTCCGCCGCCGCAGTACGGACACCGGAGGATGTCTAGGAGCTCTGGATGCATAGGGACTCGAGGAGCGCGGTCGGCCGCGAGGGAAGATCGAGCCGGCGGAAACACTCCCGCCCCAGCCACGTGACCGCCTGCGAGGGCGTGAGGCCTGAGAGCGGACCCGTGATGCCGATCTGGCTGACGTGCGAGTGAATCGCCTCGAGCTTGCGCGGCAGCCACGGGCCGACATCCATCGTGAGCGTGTGCGGGGTGGCGAATTTTCCGAACGCGTCGGAAGGCAGGCTCCAGAAGCCCATGGCCGGCTTGGTCCACCCGCGCAGCGCCGCCGACTCCACGATTGCCGTCATGATGCCCCGCACCATCGTGACCGCATAGACCGGCGGAGCATCGGCCCCGAGCGCCCGAACGGCCCCCACGACGCGCTCGTGCACGGCGATGTGGTCGGGATGCCAATAGAGGCCGTCCTCGTCGAAGGTGAGGACCGCAGACGGGCGGCGGCGGCGGAGGAACAGCACGATCTCCGAGGAGAACTGCGTCAGCGCGTCCCACCGCAGATCCCCGTCGGGATGGTTCAGCAGGATCAGCTCCGGCACCCCAAGGCTGATCAACGCCTGCTTCAGCTCGCCCGCGCGCCGGCGGGCCAGCTCGAAGTCCC
This sequence comes from Vicinamibacterales bacterium, assembly GCA_050183995.1. GTDB lineage: Bacteria > Acidobacteriota > Vicinamibacteria > Vicinamibacterales > CAVVIG01 > CAVVIG01. The sequence continues at coordinate 86,394 of JBFXAT010000005.1, read as the reverse complement.
GCGCCCCTGGTGTTTCGGTGCCCAGCTCGCCGCGGGTGGCGCACATCACCACGACGTGCGCGCCCGCGTCGGAGAGCCGCGCGAGCGTCCCTCCGCAAGCGAGCGACTCGTCGTCGGGATGCGCGAAGACGGCGAGCACGACTTCGCCGTCCAGGCGAGACGCACGCGGTACGGCCGACGCCGGCGAGGCGCTCATGGCTGTCTGCGTCGAGACTGTCGCTGCGCGATGATCCGCCGAAAGGCGTCGACGTAGCCGTCGACCATCGGCAGGACGCCGAACCGCTCCACGGCCCGTTCGCGGACCCTGGCGCGATCGAGTGCGAGCACGGCATCGAGGCCGTTCACCATGGCATCGAGCTCCCCGAAAATCCCGCCGGTCACCCCGTCGTCGACGACTTCGCGCACCGCGCCACGGTCGAGGGCCGCGACCGGCGTGCCGCAGGCCATCGCTTCCGCCAGCACCAGTCCGAACGGCTCGCCAGACTGCACAGGATAGAGCAGGGCGCGCGCGCCGCCAAACAGCGCCACCTTACGCTCGAAATCGGCCTCGCCCACGTAGACGACGTCCTTCCCGTCGACGAGCGGCGCAACGGCCTCGTGATAGTACGGAACGTCGGCCGCCGCGAGCAGCAGCCGGATGCCGACGCGCCGGGCTACGTCGATCGCCTCGAGGGGGCCCTTCCCGGGTGTGAATCGCCCCAGGAACAGCAGGTAGTCGTCGGGCTGCGCCCTGAACGTGAACCGATCGGTGTCGATGCCGTGCGGCACGACGCCGGCGACGTTGAGGCCCTCGAGCAGCTGCGCCTGCTCCTGCGACACCGCGATGAACGGCGCGTCCGGGTAGTGCCGATACAGCTGCACCTCTTCGGGCTGGGGCGCATGGTGCAGCGTCTGCGAGACCGGGGCTGCCGCCACGCGTGTGAAGGCCAGCGAGATCGGGTAGTAGCCCGACTCGTAGTGGATGATGTCGAAGTCGCCGGCGCGTTCGACCGCCGCCGCCAGATTCAGCAGCTCGTACATCTCCCACGGCCACATCGACGGGTCCTCGCGGTACCCGTGCGGAAACGACGCGTGGAGCTTCGCGGTCGTCACCGAATTCCCGGTTGCGAACAGCGTCACGTCGTGGCCTCGCCGCACGAGCCCATCGGTCAGCAGCGACGCCATCGTCTGGATGGAGCCGGACTTGACAGGCGGCACCTGCGTCACCACCGGCACCACGTGCGCGATTCTCAGCGGCTGCATGTCTCCAGCAATCTGGTGAGGACGATGGAGGCGTCGAAGTGGCCGGCGGCGATCTCACGCGCGCGCCGCGCGTGGCGCGCGTAGTCGCTGTTGATCCGGTCGATGCCCGCGAGCGCCTCGTCAGGGGACGTGAACGCGAACAGCCCTTCGCCCGACGGAAGGTGCGCGGTCCATCCGGTGTCCTGCACGAGCGCCGGTCGCCCGGCGGCCAGGTAGCACTCGGTACGGTCGCTGAACCAGCCGGATCGCGTCGAGACGTAGGTGTGCTTGGCGACGCCGAACTCGGCCTTCGATCGCTCGATGAACTCGCGATAGGCCCACGGCGTCCGGGAGACCTGCATGGCGTCGACGGTCGCCCAGCCATGCTCGCGCAGGAGCGTCTGAGGGCCGTTGATCGCGAGCTCGAAGTGCTGCGGCGTCCGGCTCGGGAGATCGATGTAGCGCACGAACTCCTGATCCTTGTTGCCGCCGACGTCGGCGAAGCTCTCGATCTTCCAGGTCATGACCGTCGAGTAGCGGTCGACGCACGGCAGATCGTGGCTCCACTGGTCGAGCGTGACCGGCTGCCACGTCTTGTGCCAGGTGAAGTCGCCGACCGGAACGGCGCAGGCCGGCGTCCCGATGCTGGCGCCGAACGTGAAGAGCCGATCGAATCGTTTGAAGAACTCGACGTACCACGGCACGCCCTTCGCGATGGCGAGCTGCGTGAAGGCCGGGTCCGAGTCGATGAACGCGCTGCGCGGAATGCGTGCGTACTCGTCGCGCCAGAACCAGGATCCGCCGGACAGGTTGATGAAGAGGTCTGCATCGGCGCAGAACCGCCGGACCGCCTCCGCGCTCTGGCCGTGATAGGTGCCGTCGTAGTTGACGAACGTCCAGCGGTCGCCCAGGCCGAACGGTGACAGCGCGTCGTGGATGTAGCGTGTGCCGTACGACGGGTCGTTCGATCGCGTGTCGAGCACCGGGTCGTACACGACCTCGCCGGTGTCCTCGATGTAGAAGACCTCGTGGCCGAGCGCCCGCAAGCCCAGCAGGTACATCAACGAGCACCAGGTCACGCCGCCGAACGGGTAACGCGCGACGATGCCGGCGAAGAGGATCTTCACCGTTTCGACGCCTGGATCAGCTCGTCGACCGTTTCCGGCTCGTCGAGCGACTTGCCGACGGAGAGTCGCGCGCACATCCGCCGGTAGAGCGTGCTCGTCTCGAGGAGCTCCTCGTGGCGTCCGAGGGCCGAAATGCGCCCCTGGTCGAGCACCAGGATCGCGTCGGCGTCGCGGACGGTGGACAGCCGGTGGGCGATGACGATCGTGGTCCGCCCCTTCCGCAGGTGCTTCAGCGCATCGAACACGATCTCCTCCGAGATCGCGTCGAGCGACGATGTCGGCTCGTCGAGGATCAGGATCGGCGCATCCTTCAGGATGGCTCTCGCCACGCTCAGGCGCTGCCGCTCGCCCCCGGAGAGCCCGCCCCCGGCTTCGGCCACCGGCGTGTCGTACTTCCTGGGGAGTCTCGAGACGAACTCGTGCGCGTGCGCCGCCTTCGCGGCCGCTTCGACCTCGGCGTCGGTGGCGTCCGGCTTCCCGTAGCGCAGGTTCTCGGCGATCGTCCCCGAGAAGAGCACCGCGTCCTGCGGCACGAGCGCGATCCGTTCGCGCAGCGACCGCAGGTGGTATCCGCGAACATCCACGCCGTCGATGAGGATGCGGCCGGCTGTCGGGTCGTAGAAGCGCGGAATCAGGCTGACGAGCGTGGTCTTGCCCGCGCCGGTCAGGCCAACGACCGCAATCATCTGGCCGGGCTTCGCCTCGAAGTCGATGTCGTGCAGCACCGGCGTCCCGTCGGGATACGAGAAGCCGACACCCTCGAACTTGATGTCGCCGGCAACCCGATCCGCGTCGACCGCGTCGGGCGCGTCGACCGTCTCGGGTTCGAGCGCGAGCATCGCGCGCACGCGCCGGGCCCCGGCAACGGCCGCCTGCAGCTGACCGGTCGTGTGCGCGATCGCCGACAACGGCGCGTACACGGCGTTCAGGTACGCGATCACCACGAGCAGGCTGCCGATGGTCATCTGCCCGCGCATCACGTAGACGCCGCCGACGACGAGGACCAGCGCCGTGCCGAGGATCGTGATCGTCGCGATGACCAGGCCGAACAGCGCCTGCCGCCACGTCACGTCGATGCGCGCGGTCATCGTCTTTTCGCCGGCCGTGGCGTACCGCCCGGCTTCGAAGGTCTCGCGCGCGAAGCTCTTGACCACGCGGATGGACGAGAAGATCTCGTACAGGCGCGAGATCAGCCCCGCCTCGAGCTCCTTGACCCGCTCCTCCTGCACCGACAGCGTCGTCGCGTAGTAGCGGAGCGACAGGAACAGGAAGGGGATCACCGACAGCGACAACAGCGCGACGGTCAGGTTCAGCTTGACCAGGATCGCGAACATGACGATGAGCGTGGTGACCGACGTCAGGAGCGGGAAGACGCCGCTCATCGCGAGGTTCTCGATCGAGTAGGCGTCCACGTCCACGCGGTACACCGAGTCCCCGGTGCTCGTGGTGATGTGGTGCTGCAGCCCGAGCGACTCCAGGTGCTGCAGCAGCCGGTACCGCAGCGAGTAGACCATCCGCTGACCGGCGTCGAGCTGCACCTGCGTGGCCCACGCGGAGGCGATCTGGTGCGCGAGCTGCAGGGCGACGCCCGCGATCACGAAGAAGACGAGCAGGGCAACCGGACCGCCTCCGGTGATCGACGCCACCCAGCCCTGATACGGCTGTGGAATGTCGTGATGGCCGAGCACGTAGTCGACCACGATCTTGAGCGGCCATGGTTCGAGCGCGCCGAGGCCGATCTGCAGGAACAGCAGCACGATCAGGATCGCGACGCGGCGCTTGTGCGGACGCAGGAACGAGAGCGTCCACCACACGAGCGGCGTGGCCCCGTTTGCCGGCGGGGCGCCCCCCGCTGCCTCGATCGGAAGGCTCATCGTGCGGCGCTCCTGGCCCGCTCCCGGACGGCCGGCGGCGGGGCGAGCGTGGGCGCCACCGACGCGATGTTCAGGACCACGAGCCGATCGCGGCTGGAATCGGCCACATACAGCCAGCCGCCGCCCGGCGCGTACGCCACGCGCGTGGGCGCGCCGAAGGTGGGCCCGCGGCCGCCGGCGACGTCGCGGATGATGCCGTCCGGCCCGACGAGGCGCACGCGGCCGTTGTAGTAGTCGGCGATGAAGAGCGTCAGTCGTCCAAGGGGATCTGCCACCAGCGTCAGCCCCGCGGGACCCGCCAGGCTGGCCTCTGTCGCCGGTCCATTGTCACCCGCGTTGCCCCAGCGGCCGCTGCCCGCGACGGTCGTGATGATGCGCGTCCGCGCGTCGACCTTGCGCACCCGCTGATGGTGCATGTCGGCGACGTAGATGTCGCCGTTGGGCGCGATCTCCACGTCGCTCGGCATGTTGAGCGTCGCGCGGCTTGCCGGGCCCCCGTCGCCCACGCTGTACGCATCGTCGCCCGGCTCGCCCGTGCCGGCCACGGTGTGGATCAGGCCGGTGGCATGGTCGATCATGCGGATGCGGTAGTTCAGCGTGTCGGCGATGTAGACGTCGCCGTTCGGGGCCACCGATACGGCGCTGGGCTGGTTCAGCGCCGCTTCGACCGCGGGCTTGTTGTCGCCGTCGTACTCGGCTCGCCCGGTGCCGGCAATCGTCATGATGATGCCGGTCTGCTTGTCGATGCGGCGGACGCGCTCGTTGCCAGAGTCCGCGACGATCAGGTCTCCGTCGGGAGCAAAGGCGACGCCGTCCGGCGTGTCGAGCTGCGCCGCCGTCGCCTTGCCGAAGTCGCCGGAGAAGCCGAAGCCCGCGGCGTTGTTCCCGACGACCGTCCGGATGTTGTTGTTGGCGTCGATTCGGCGCACCACGTGGTTGTTGGAATCGGCGAAGTAGACCGAGCCGTCCGGCGCGATCGAGATGCTGCCGGGCGTGTCGAGCCAGGCGTCGATCGCGGGGCCCTCGTCTCCGGCGTATCCTTTCTGCGCGCCGATGATCTGGGCGATCGCCATCTCGCGGATCATCAGCGTGCTCGCGCCGAGCGCGACGATCATCACCAGGAAGACGGCCGCGGTGCGCATCGCGTACACGCGCAGCATCGACGGCGCGAGCATCGGCACGCGCACGGCTCCCGACTTCATCCGGATCATGGATCCGTGCGCGGCGGTCGCCGCGACGGCGCGCTGCACGAGCGCGGTCGCCTGTCCCGTACGCCAACCGGCATACAGGGCCAGCAGGAGCGAGACGCCGGCGGCGACGAGCCCGGCGGTCGGCCAGCGGAGCGCCGTGCCGGCGCTCGCCGCGCCGAGCAGCACCGCCGCCAGTGTCACCGACGTGACCACGCCGACGAGCGTCGGGCGCAGATAGGTACTGACCCGCAGGAGCGTGCGGCCCGAGGCGTGCTCCTCGACCAGCGCCCGAACGTCGAGCCAGGCCCAGGGGCCCACGAGTACGCTCACGTCGCGATCGTGCGACCAGCCGTCGTCGATCTCCAGCAACCGCACCGATCGCGACTTGCGAAGCCACTCGGTGAGCGCCGAGAGGACCTGCTCGTTGGTCGTCCAGGATTCGCTCCAGTAGCGATCCTCCGCCACGCCGCCGCAGAGCAGCAGCAGTGCCCGCCGAGCCTCGCGAAGCGTTGGGCGCGGCCCCCGGCTGGTCTGTTGACGCCCGGCCGGCTTGACGACGTCGGGCGGCGAGAGGATGCCTCGGATGATCCCGCGAACACGCGCGAACGGCTGGATGAAGTGGAGGTAGGACACCACCACCCGATACCAGAGCGCGTGGCCCGGCAGCGATTCGACCTCGGAGCGCCAGGCGTAGGACAGGTTCTTCGCGACGGTCACCGCGATGCCGATCAGTCCGGTGCCGAGCAGCAGCCCGGCCGCCCACTCGTGGCGGCCCGTGTATGCGATGCCCGTACCCGCGAGCGCCAGGACGAAGGCCAGCACCTGCCAGTGCACCGAGTGCGGGAGGAACGCGAACGGATGCACGTCGGCGCGATACACCGCCGGGAAGGCGGCCGTGCCCCAGACGCCCGAGTTGACGTGTTCGCTCCAGAGCGAACGAACGAATGGCAGGGGACTGTAGATGCGGCCGTGCCACATCATGCGCCCATCGAGGAACTTCTCCGGATGGTTCGCCAGGAGCCAGCGCTCGCCTTCGCCGTAGCCAACCTGCTGGCGCCAATACGCCGCGATGCTGGACCGGTGGTGGTGCCAGACGAGGGCCGCCGCCGCGAATCCGATCTTCCCGCCGCGTGCCTGCAGGCGCCAGCAGACGTCGACGTCGTCGCCCGCGCGGAGATAGATGGCGTTGAAGCCGCCGATGGCGAGCAGCGCGTCGCGGCGGAACGCCATGTTGCAGCCCGGCACGTGCTCGGCGATGCGATCGTCGAGCAGCACGTGCGTTGGTCCGCCCGGCGCGCGTGCGATGCACTGCGCGATGGGGGGATCGTCGGCCGGAACGACGTTCGGCCCTCCGGACCCGACCACGTCAGACGTCAGGAACGGCTGCACGAGGAAAGTGAGCCAGTCCGGGTCGACCCGTGTGTCCGCGTCCGTGTAGGCCACGATCGTGCCGGTCGCGTTGGCGAGTCCGACGTTGCGCGCGGCGCTCAGGCCGCCGTTCGGGATGTCGATGACCCGCACGCGCTCGTGCGCGTGCGCGATCTCGCTCGTGCGGTCGCGCGAGCCGTCGTTGACGAGGACGACTTCGTAGTCCGGGTAGGTCAGCCGCTCGAGCGCCGTGAGGCAGTCCTCCAGCGTGTCGGCCGCGTTGTAGGCGCAGACGACGACGGAGATGCGCGGCCAGGTGCGCTTCGCCGCCTGCGGAAACGGTGCATCCGCAAGCGCCTGGGCGACGGCGGCGGCGGCGAGTTTCGGGCGGCGCTGCCGATCGACCAGCCCGAAGGCCCAGTCGTCCACGTCCGATCCCCCACGCCACCACTCGTCGGTCCACGCGAACGCGACCGCGCCGCAGGCCCCTTCCTCGAACGCGGCGCGAAGGTGCATGGCCGTAATGGCCGCCTGTCCGTCTTCGCCTTCGCGGATGCTGTCGGCGCCGGCCTCGGCCAGCAGCAGCGGCTTGTATCCGGCAATGTGCTGCAGCCGCGAGAGGTAGGCCCGGAGATCGGCTTCGCGGTGCAGGTAGACGTTGAAGGCGCACACGTCGAAGAACGACAGGTCGAGGAACTCGGTCGGCGGGAAGTTGACGTAGGTGAACAGGCTGCCTGGCGACGTCCGCTTGGCGAGGCGATAGAGCCGGCGGAGGAAGCGCTCGATTCGCAGGCGTCCGTGCCACCGGACGATGGTCGGCGGAATCTCGTTGCCCAGCGCGAACATGAGCACCGACGGGTGATCGCCCAGCTCGCGCACGTGCGCAACCAGGTCGCGCTCGATTTGGCGTCGAAGACGCCTGTCGTCGAGAAAGGCGATGTGCTGCGCCCAGGGCATGCCGACGATGACCCGAAGGCCGTGCCGTGCCGCGGCGTCGAGCAGGTCGCGCCGGGGGACGGTGTAGACGCGGACCGTATTGATGCCGAGCTCCGCCATGAGGCGGAAGTCCTCGTCGACCCGCGCGAGGGGGGGGAACTGATAGCCGTCGGCGTCGGGCGCGAAGGTCCCGTACGTGACGCCTTTGATCAGGTAGCGCTCAGTGCCGGCGCGCAGGAATTTCCCGTCAGTGGTGACGCGCGCCAGCGCCGGCGCTGGCTCTGCTGTGGCGAGCAGGGCGGGCCTGGTCTGGAGAGTGGTGCTCACGGAAATGGCAGAAACCCTCGGGACCGACAGAGTTCCATTCTACCGCCGGACTGGCGTGCCAGGCTCAGGCGTCCGGCTGGGTAAGCTCCAGCTTACCGGTATAGACGGCCATCCCCACCACGGCGTCCACGCCGTTGCGGTGGAGCGTGTCGATCTCCTGTCGGGTCGTGATGCCCCCCGCCGCCGTCACCCGCCGGCTCGTCGCTCCGCGCACGGTCAGAATGGCTTCGATGTTGGTCCCTTGCATGAGCCCTTCCGCGTCGACGTACGTGTAGAGGAACTCGCCGCAGTAGGGTTCCAGCGCGCGCACGGCCTCGACAGCGGTCAGCGGCAGGGGCGTCTTCCAGCCGTGGACGACGATCTGGCCGCCCCGGCTGTCGACGGCGGCGATCAGCTGCTCCGCGCCGATCGCCTCGGCCATCTGCCGCGCGAACTCGAGATCCGGCCGGCCGTCCTTGAAGAGCGCCGACCCGGCGATCACCTGGCGGGCGCCCGCGGCCAGGATGTCCTGCGCGCGCGCGATGGTCCGGATGCCTCCGCCCACGCGGCAGGTCAGCCGCGGCGCGATCTGCCGGACGATGTCGAGGTTGTCGCCGGTGCCCATGGCGGCGTCCAGGTCGATCACCTGGACCTTGGGGAACCGCTCGAAGCGCTCGACCCACCTGAACACGTCCTCGTCGCGGATGGCGAGGCGCTCGCCCTGGACGAGCTGAACGACTGCACGGTCTTTGAGGTCTATGGCGGGAATCAGCATGTCGTCAGAGACGCACCGGGATGTGCCGCGCGCGCAGGTGCTCCTTGAGCGCGCGGACGCTCGTTTCGGCGTAGTGGAAGATGGAGGCCGCGAGGGCTGCATCAGCAGCACCGCGGGTGAACACGTCGACGAAGTCGTCGAGGCCGCCGGCGCCGCCCGAGGCGATCACCGGAATCGAGACCGCCCGGGAGACGGCGGACGTCATCTCGCAATCGAAGCCGACCCTGGTCCCGTCGCGGTCGATGGACGTGAGCAGGATCTCTCCGGCGCCGCGCGCCTCCGCCTCCCGCGCCCATTCGACCGCGTCGCGGTTCGCCGCCGATTGCCCGCTCCTGGCGTAGACCGCGAACATCTCCTGCCCGGCCGCGTCCATCGCGCGTTTGGCGTCGATGGCCACGATGACGGCCTGGCTGCCGTACCGATGGGCCAGCGTCGTGATCAAGGCCGGATTCGACAGCGCGGCCGTGTTCAGGCTGACCTTGTCGGCGCCGGCCTCGACCGCCGCCGCGGCGTCCGCCTCGGTCCTGATGCCGCCGCCGACCGCGAGCGGGATGAAGAGCTCGCGAGCGACGGCGCGAATCGTCTCCGCCAACGCCTGGCGGCGTTCGATCGTCGCGGTGATGTCGAGGATGACCAGCTCGTCGATGCCCTCGACGTTGTACCGCCGGGCCAGGTCGGCCGGATCGCCGGCGCTGCGCAGCCCCTCGAAGTTGATGCCCTTGACCACCTGTCCGTCGCGGACGTCGAGGCAGGCGATGATGCGTTTCGACAACACGGCTAGCCGACCATTCTCATGAAGTTGCGCAGCACCTGCAGGCCCACTTCGCCGGACTTCTCGGGATGGAACTGCACGCCGGCGATTTGCCCGCGCTGCACCGCCGAGGCGAAGCGTTCGCCGTGCGTGGTCGCGGCGGCCGCGTCGCGCGTGATCGGCGCGACATAGCTGTGCGTGAAATAGACCTGCGCGCCGTCGGCCACATCGGCGAGGATCGGCGCGTCTGCCAGGCGTTCGAGGCTGTTCCAGCCGACGTGCGGAACCTTCACCGCGCGGCCCTCGGCATCGGCGCCGACCAACTTGCGGCATCGCCCCGGCAGCACGCCGAGCCCGGGCAGATCCGGCGACTCGTCGCTGCCTTCGAACAGCCACTGCAGCCCCAGGCAGATGCCCAGCAGCGGCCGTCCTTCGCCCACGCGGGCGAGAATGGCGCGCATCCACGCCTGGTCGAGCGCGGCCGTCGCCGCGAAGTGGCCCACGCCCGGCACGATGATGCCCAGTGCGGAGCCCAGCTCGTCCGGAGTCCCGGGCGTGTAGACGTCGGCCCCCACCGCGGCGAGCGCCTTGCGCACGGACGTGAGGTTCCCGGCTTTGTAGTCGATCAGTGCGATGTTCAACGGCTCTCCGTATTGGCGGACGCGCCGGCCGGACCTCCTGCGCTCGCCGCCTCAGAAACACGTGCTCGCGAGCGCGGTCGGCGCTCCGGCTGCCCTTCTACATGAGCCCCTTGGTGCTCGGAAGCATCTTCGCAAGGCGCTTGTCCTTCGCGCACGCGACACGAAGGGCGCGGGCGAACGCCTTGAACACGGCTTCGATCTTGTGGTGGTTCGATCGCCCGTACATCACCTTCACGTGCACGTTCGCGCGCGCGCCGATCGCGAAGCCTTCGAAGAAGTCGTGCACGAGCTCGGTCTGCAGGTCGCCGACCAGACGCACGCGCACCTTGAGGTCGACAATCGTGTGCGGCCGACCGCCGAGGTCGATCGCCGCGACGGCCAGCGTTTCGTCCATCGGCATCACGAAGTAGCCGGCCCGGTTGATCCCCTTGCGGTCGCCAAGCGCCTTGGCCACGGCTTCACCGAGCGCGATGCCAAGGTCCTCGACGGTGTGGTGCTGGTCGACGTCCAGATCGCCGGTGGCGCGCACCGTCAGATCGAACCCGCCGTGCCTGGTGAAGAGCTCGAGCATGTGATCGAGGAACCGGATGCCGGTGCGCACGTCGTACCGTCCCGTCCCTTCAAGCGTCAAGCTCAGGGCAATCTGCGTCTCCGTCGTCTGCCGGTCGATTACGCCGCGTCGCACAGCACCTCCTCGAACACCTCGAGGCATCGCCTCGTATGCGCCACGATGCCGGCGCCCACGCGCAGGCATCCCTCCAGCCCACGCTCGCGCGAGCGATCGCGAACATAGACCCCTCGTGCGGCCGCGCCCCGCGCAAGGGCCTCGGCCCTCGGCCCGACGCGGACGAGCACGAAGTTGGCCGCGCTCCGCACGTAGCCGAAGCCGAGGCGATCGCAGGCGTCGTAGATCAGCGCCTTCGACTGCGCGACCTGCCTCTTGTAGTCCTCCACGTGCTCCAGATCCTGCAACGCCGCCTGCACGGCGGCGACCGCCGCGATGTTCACGCTGTAGACGGGCACGGCCAGCCGGATCGGTTCGAGCGCATCCGGGTGCCCGGCGATCGCGCCGACGCGCAGTCCGGCCAGGCCGAACGCCTTCGAAAACGTCCGACCGACGACCACGTTCGGATGGGCGTCGAGCTCGGGGATGAAGCTGACGCCGGAGAACTCGGCGTAGGCCTCGTCGACGAAGACGATCGCGCCAGGCGGCACGCGCGCGGCGACCTCGCGGATCGCCTCGAGCGGCGTCACGACGCCGGTCGGATTGTTGGGGTTCGTGACGAACACCACCCGGGTGCGCGGCGTGATCGCATCGAGCACCGCCGCGAGCGGGAACGCGTAGTCCGGAGCGGCCGGAATCGTCACCGCGCGTCCTCCGGCCACTTCCGCGTCGAACGCCAGGATCTCGAACGCGGGCTCCGGCACGATCGCCTCGGCGCGCGAGCCGTCGGGCAGCGGCTGGAGGTACGCGACCGATGCGGCCATGAGCCCCTCGTCGAGGCCGTTCAGCAGCGAGAGCCGGTCGGGATCCACCCCGAGATAGTTCGCGCAGGCGTGCGTGGCGGCCTCGTACGGCGGATACACGGAGACCTGGCCCGCGCCGAGCGCCGCGAGCGCGGCGAGCACGCGCGGCGAACAGCCGCCCGTGTGCTCGTTCTGGTGCAGGCGAAGTCCGTCGTAGAGCTCCGGCGGCTTCTGATACTTCGGTCTCACGGTTGGCACTTCGGTCTCACGATCGGTACTTCGGTCTCACCCTCGGTCCGGCGCAACAGTGCTGAAAAGCCAGCAGCCTGCTAGAGCCGGACCTCGATCGACTCCGCGTGGGCCCGCAGCCCCTCGGCCCTGGCGAGCGGCACGATGGTCGGCGCCAGCCGCCGCAGGCCCTCCTGCGTCAGGCGCTGGACCGCCATCACGCGCACGAAATCAGCCGCGCTCAGGCCGCCTCTGAACCGCGCCGCGCCGGCAGTCGGCAGCACGTGGTTCGAGCCGGTGGCGTAGTCGCCGGCCGCCTGCGCCGTGTACGGTCCGACGAACACGGCGCCGGCGACGACCGGCCCGTTGATCAGCGCATCGCTCTCCACCACGAGGTGTTCGGGGGCGAAGCGGTTCGAGATCGCCATCGCCTCGGCCGCGTTGCGCGCGACGACGATCGCGCCGTGCGACGCCAGCGATCGCGTGACGATGTCACGACCCTTGGCGAGACGGTCGACGGTGCGGCTGACGCGCGCGGCAAAGGCCTTCTTCCACGTGATCAGCACCGACCGCGCGTCCGGATCGTGCTCGGCCTGCGCGATCAGGTCGGCCGCGGCCCACGACGGATTGCCGCTCGCCGCGACCACGACGATTTCGGTCGGGCCGGCGAAGAAGTCGATGGCGCAGTCGGCCGCGACCATGGCCTTGGCCTGCGCCACGTACTTGTTGCCGGGGCCGACGATCTTGTCCACGCGTGCAATCGACTCGGTTCCGTAGGCGAGCGCGGCCACGGCATGCGCCCCGCCCACGCGGTACAGCCTGGTCACGCCCGCCTCGAGCGCCGCCGCCATGACGCTGGCTTCCGGCCTGGGGCACACGGCGATGACTTCGCCCACGCCCGCGACCCTGGCCGGCACCGCGGTCATCAGCAGCGACGAGGGAAGGGGAAAGCGGCCCCCCGGCACGTAGCAGCCGACGCGCGCGAGCGGCTCGACGCGTTGCTCGACCTCCACACCGGGCAGCACGCGCACGTCGAAGTGCTTCGGGATCTGACGGGCCGCGACCCGCGCGATGTTGCGCGTCGCCTGGCGGATCGCCGACCGGACGTCGGCCGGAACGGTCGCGGCGGCCGCTTCCATCTCGTCGCGCGTCACTTCGACCGGCCGATCGAGCCCGTCGAACTGCCGCGCGAAGCGGAGCAGCGCGCGATCTCCCTGCGACCGTACCCGGTTGACGATCGTGGCCACGCGCCGCTCGAACGCGCGGTCGGTGGCCTCCTTCGTGACGAACAGCCGCTCGAGCGCCCGTCGGTTCGTTGCGTCGATGATCTTCATCAGCGTTCCACCCGCCTGCCTGGTCACCTGGTGTCCCGATCCGTTCAGAGCACGATCTTGTTCAGCGGGTATTCGACGATGCCCTGCGCGCCGACCGCCTTGAGGCGCGGGATGAGATCCCGGACGGTCTTCTCCTCGATGATGGTGTTCACCGCGACCCACTCCTCGTCGCTCAGGTTCGAGATCGTCGGGCGCTGGAGCGCCGGGAGCAGCGACAGTACCTGCTGCAGGTGCTCGCGCCGGACGTTCAGCATCATGCCGACGCGTCCCTGGGCCTCGATCGCCGCCTTCAGCAGCAGCGCCACGTTCTGCAGCTTGGTCTTCTTCCACGAATCCGCCAGCGCCGTCTTGTTGGCGATGAGCTGCGTGTTCGACTCCATCAGCGTGTCGATGATGCGCAGGCGGTTGGCGCGCAGCGACGAGCCGGTTTCGGTGACCTCGACGATGGCGTCGGCGAGCGTTGGCGGCTTGACCTCCGTGGCGCCCCAGGAGAACTCCACCTTCACGTTGACGCCGTGCCGCTCGAAGTAGGCTTTCGTCGCGCGCACCAGCTCGGTGGCGATCGTCTTGCCCTCGAGATCCTTGGGCGAGCGGATGTCTGAATCCTCCGGGGCGGCGAGCACCCAGCGGACCTTGCCGAAGCTCTGCTTCGCGTAGACCAGATCCGCGATCGGCTCGATGACACCGGTCTTCCCGTCGCCCGCTTCGTGCTCCGCAATCCAGTCGAGGCCGGTGAGGCCGGCGTCGAGCACGCCGTCCGAGACGTAGCGCGCCATCTCCTGCGCGCGGATCAGCATGCACTCGATTTCCGGATCGTCGATCGTCGGAAAGTAGGAGCGCGAGCTGACGTAGATGTTGAACCCTGCGCGCGCGAACAGCTGGATCGTCGCGTCCTGCAGGGAGCCTTTCGGAATGCCGAGTTTGAGCTTCATCGCGGTCTCAGTCGTAAAAAGAAGTCGTTCGCACGCTCACGCCAGCGGGCGGTAGAAGCAGGTCCTCTCGCCCGTGTGGCACACGTTGCCGTCGCCGAGCCGCTTCACCTTCAGCAGCACGGTGTCGTCGTCGCAGTCGACCAGCGTCTCGATCACCTGCAGCCGGTTGCCGGAGGTCTCGCCCTTCATCCAGAGCGTGTTGCGCGAGCGGCTGAAGAAGGTGGCGAAGCCGGTCTTGCGCGTCAGCTCGAGCGCCTCCTCGTTCATGAAGCCGACCATCAGGACCTCCGAGGAGTCCGCGTCCTGGATGACCGCCGGAATGAGCCCGTCGAGTTTCGTGAAATCCATGCCTGCCTCTCGTTCCTGTCGTCTGCCGCATGTCGGTTCGCGTCGGCGCTCGCGTGCGGCGGTGATGCTGCGCGGCGCGGCCGCGTCGGGTGAAAACAAAAAAACCCGCCGGGAGGCGGGTTGCATGTCGCTCGTGTTCGTTCGGGTCGATCTAGCGTGCGCGCAACTCCACCTGCCCCGGGCGAGCCGGGTGATGATGATGGTGCACGTGGTGGACGCGGGCGAACATGACGAAGCTCAGCGTAGTCCGGCGCAGTCGGTGATGTCAACCGGCGCAGGCTTCGGCCGCTCAGGATCGCGTCCGCCGTCCGCCCGGCTGCGGCTCGCCGGAGGGTACCTATGGCGGGCCGTTCGCGTCGCGATCGGTCCGCAAGACGACCGGAGATCTGCAATACAGTGAACGTCGTGGCCGATCAGCCCCCCGTGTTCGTCGCCCGCGGCCTGCGGAAGGTCTACGAAATGGGCGAGGTCACCGTCGAGGCGCTCCGCGGTGTCGACTTCGATCTGTACCCCGGCGAGTTCATCGTGCTGCTCGGGCCGAGCGGTTCCGGCAAGTCCACCCTGTTGAACATCCTCGGCGGACTCGACGTGCCTACCGCGGGCTCCGTCGTGTACAAGGGGCGCGACCTCACGACCGCCGGCGACGCGGCGCTGACCGAGTACCGCCGGAACCACGTGGGTTTCGTGTTCCAGTTCTACAACCTGATCCCTAGCTTGACGGCGCGCGAGAACGTCGGCCTCGTCACCGAGCTCTCGGCCGGGTCGATGACGCCGGAAGAGGCGCTCGCCCTGGTCGGGCTGGGCCACCGGCTCGACCACTTCCCTGCGCAGCTGTCGGGCGGCGAACAGCAGCGGGTGGCGATCGCCCGCGCCATCGCGAAACGGCCCGACGTGCTGCTGTGCGACGAGCCGACCGGCGCGCTCGACATCACGACCGGCGTCGTCGTCCTCGAAGCCATCGACCGGGTGAACCGCGAGCTCGGAACCTCGACGGTGGTGATCACGCACAACGCGGCCATTGCCGCGATGGCCGATCGCGTCGTCAGACTGGCCGACGGACATGTTGCGGCGGTCGAACGCAACGCGCAGAAGCGCGCGGTGCGCGAGCTGCAATGGTGACCGGGAGGACACGCGCGTGACACTCCCCTCGGCGATCCCGATCCTGGACCGCAAGCTGCTGCGCGATTTGTGGGACATGAAGGGTCAGGCGCTCGCGATTGCGGCCGTCGTCGCGGCGGGCGTGACGATGTACGTCACCTACATCTCGAATTTCGATTCGCTCCAGCGGACGCGCGCCGGGTACTACCAGTCGGCGCGATTTGCCGACGTGTTCGCCTCGCTCAAACGGGCGCCGTCCAGCGTCCGCGCCCGGATCGAGGCGGTGCCCGGCGTCCAGCGCGTCATGACGCGCGTGGTGGCCGACGTCACGTTGGACGTCCCAGGCCTGGCGGAGCCGGCGACCGGCCGGCTGGTGTCGCTGCCCGAGCGGGGCAGGCCGCCGCTCAACGACCTGTTCCTCCGTCGCGGACGATGGGTCGATCCCTCGCGGCCCGACGAGGTGCTCGCGAGCGAGATGTTCTGCACGGCGAACGGCTTCGGCCCGGGAGACACCGTGGCGGCGCTGATCAACGGCCGTCGCCGGACACTCCGGATCGTGGGCGTCGCGCTGTCGCCCGAATACGTGTACGCGATCCGGCCGGGCGACATCTTTCCGGATCGCCGGCGGTTCGGCATCTTCTGGATGAACGAGACGGCGCTCGCGCCAGCCTTCGACATGGAGGGCGGGTTCAACGACGTGTCGATTGCGCTCGCACGGGGCGGATCCGCGCCAGAGGTGATCGCGCGCGTGGACCGGATCCTGGAGCCGTACGGCGGCCTCGGCGCGATCCCGCAGCGGCTGCAGGTGTCGGCCTGGACGCTCGAGAACGAGCTGAGCCAGCTGCAGACCTTCGGTTTCCTGATTCCGGTGATCTTCCTCGGTGTCGCCGCGTTCATCCTGAACGTGGCGCTGACGCGTGCGCTGGCCCTGCAGCGCGCGCAGATCGCCGCGCTGAAGGCGCTCGGGTTCGCGAACCGCGAGATCGGCTGGCACTACGTGAAGTGGGGCCTGCTGATCGCCGCGGTGGGCGCCGTGGCAGGCATCGGCGGCGGCGCCTGGCTCGGCTCGGGCATGATCGAGCTCTACAACCAATATTTCCGGTTTCCGACGCTCTATTACCGGATGTCGACCGACGTCGGCGTCCAGTCGATCGTCGGCGCGCTGGTCGTCGCCGCCCTCGGCGCCTGGTCCGCGGTGCGGCGTGCGGTGAAAATTCCCCCGGCCGATGCGATGCGTCCGGAGGCGCCGGCCGCCTACCGCCGCAGCAGGCTCGAACGGCACCTGCGCCTGACGCCGGCCTCGCGGATGGTGCTCCGCAACCTCCAGCGCCAGCCGGTCCGATCGCTGATCTCCATCGTCGGCATCGCGTTCGCGGTGGCGGTGCTGCTGGTCGGTCTGTCGTTCATCGACATCATGGACAAGCTGATCAACCAGCAGTTCATGCTCTCGATGCGTCAGGACGCCACCATCTCGTTCACGCAGCCGCGATCCGGCCGGGTCATCCACGACGTCGCCCATCTGCCCGGCGCGATGGACCTCGAGCCCATGCGGGCCGTTCCCGTACGGTTGCGGGCCGGCGGCCGCACCCGCACGCTTTCGATCACCGGGTTGCCGGAGCGGCCCACGCTGAACAGAGTCGTCGAACGGAGCGGACGCATTCTCTCGCTGCCGCCGGACGGTCTGGTGCTGTCGAGGATCCTCGGCGAGATCCTGCGGGTCGAGCCGGGGGACACAATCGTGGTGTCGGTGCTCGAAGGACGCCGGCCTCGGGTCGACGTGCCGGTGGCCGCCCTCGTGGATGACAGCATCGGACTGCAGGCCTACATGCGCATCGATACGCTCCACCGGATGCTCGACGAAGGCCCGACGCTCTCGGGCGCCTACCTGACGATTGACCCGGGCATGACCGACCGGTTCTACCGCGCGGTGAAGGTCATGCCCGCGGTCGCCGGCGTGGCGCTGCGCGACGTCACCCTGCGCAACTTCCGTGAAACCATGGCCGAGACGATGAGCGTGCAGATATTCTTCAACGTCATCTTCGCCGGGGTCATCGCGTTCGGCGTCGTGTACAACTCCGCCCGCGTGTCGCTGTCCGAACGCAGCCACGAGCTCGCGAGCCTTCGCGTGCTCGGCTTCACGCGCGCCGAGATCTCGATCATCCTGCTCGGCGAGCTGGCCGTGCTCACGGTGCTCGCGCTGCCGGTCGGCGCGCTGATCGGGTACGCTTTGGGGCAGCTGATCATGGTCGGGTTCAGCAACGAGCTCTATCGACTCTCCTTCTTCGTCGCTCCGCGCACGGTCGCATGGTCGTTCCTCACCGTGATCGGCGCGGCGTTCATCTCCGGTCTCAGCGTGCGCCGGCGGCTGGATCGGCTCGACCTGATTGCCGTGCTCAAGCGGCGGGACTAGGCCGATGTGGCGCCTGCTCCGGAACCGGAGACTGTGGATCGCGGTCGTGGTCGTGGGCGGTCTCCTCGCGGTGGCCCTCTGGCCGACGACCGTCCCGATTGACACCGCCGTGGCGGCGCGTGGACCGCTGCGGGTCACCATCGACGAAGAGGGGCGCACGCGCGTCCGCGACCGATTCGTGGTGGCCGCCCCGATCGCGGGCCGCGTCCTCCGGATCGCGCTCGAACCGGGCGATCACGTGCAGAAGGGGGACGTCGTCGCGCGGCTTCAGGCCGAACCGCCATCCCTGCTCGACACCAGAACGCGCGCGGAATCGCAGGCGGCTCTCGACAGCGCACGTGCGACCCTCGGACGCGCGCAGGCCGACGAGCAGCGCGCGCGGACGACGCTGGCGCAGGCGCAGCGGGAGCTGACCCGGACGCGCGAACTGGCGGCGGAGAACCTGGCGACCGCACAGCAGCTCGACACGCGCGACGCCGAGGTCCGCGCGGCGCAGGAGCAGGTGAATGCCGCCGAGTTCGCAGTACGCGCCGCGTCTGCCGAGATCGCGCGCGCGCGGGCGCGCCTCGATCCGGGTGGTGTGGCGCCAGGCGCCGGACGGGAGATCCCGGTCGTGTCGCCCGCCGACGGTGTCGTGCTCCGGCGCATCCGCGAGAGCGAGAGCAGCGTGCCCGCCGGGGAGCCGCTGCTCGAGATCGGCGACCCGTCCCAGCTCGAAATCGTCGTGGACCTCTTGTCGATGGACGCCGTGCGCGTCCAGCCGGGTGCCCGGGCGCTGGTGGAGCAGTGGGGCGGCGAGCGGACGCTCGAAGCGCGCGTTCGCCGCGTCGAGCCGTCGGGCTTCACGAAGATCTCGGCCCTCGGTGTCGAAGAGCAGCGCGTCAACGTGATCCTCGAGTTCGTGGATCCGGTCGGGGCATGGCAGGCGCTCGGCGACGGCTATCGCGTCGAGGCCCGCATCGTCATGTGGGAATCACCAGACGTGTTGAAGGTGCCGACGGGTGCGCTGCTGCGGACCGGGGAACAGTGGGCGGTCTACGTGGTCCGAGACGGCCGCGCGGTGCTGACGACGGTCACGCTTGGGCACCAGAACGGCCAGGAAGCCGAGGTCGAGAGCGGGCTCGATCCGGGCGCCGTGGTGATTTTGCACCCAGGCGACACCGTGACCAACGGCGTGCGCGTCGCGCCGCGGACCAGCGCGACGCCAGGTTCGTAGCTGCGCGACATCGTCAAGGCCGTTGTGCCCGGCAAGTGCGGCGCTTTCGGCGCGTGCGGCGCGCGTCAGTCTTTCAGGACCAGCAGCAGATCGCGCGCGTCCACGACGGCGCCCGCTTCGACGTGGATCTCTCCAACCTTCGCGTCGCGTGGGCTGTAGACCGCCGTCTCCATCTTCATCGCTTCGATGGACAGCAGCCGTTCGCCCTTGCGAACCGCCTGGCCCGTTCGGACGGCAACCGACGACACCTTGCCCGGCATCGGCGAGGCCACGTGCGCCGGGTTGTCCGGATCCGCCTTCGGATGGCGCTTCACCGTGGCGGCCACCGAACGGTCGATCACGTTCACCGCGCGCGGCTGGCCGTTCAGCTCGAAGAAGACCGTGCGCGTGCCGTCTTCTCTCACCTCGCCCATCGTCAGGAACTTGACGATCAGCGTCTTGCCGCGTTCGATCTCGATCGACGTTTCATCGCCGGGCTGGAGGCCATAGAAGAAGTTGGCGGTGGGGATCGTCGATGTGTCGCCGAACTGCGTCCGGTGCTCCTGGAAGTCGAGATACACCTGCGGATAGAGCAGGTACGACAGCACGTCCTGTTCGGACGGATCGCGGTGCGTCTTGCTCTGTATCTCCTTCGCCGCGCCCTCGAAGTCGGCCGGCGGCATCGCCGCACCCGGGCGGCCCTCGATGGGATCCACGTGCGCCGACCGGAGCACGATCTCGCGGAACCGTTCGGGCCAGCCGCCCTCCGGCTCTCCGAGCAGGCCCTGCATCATTTCGACGACGCTTCGCGGAAAGCTGAGGGGCGCGCTCGCGTTGAGGACGTCCGATTCCGTCAGCTTGTTGGTGACGAGGAAAAGCGCCAGATCGCCGACCACCTTGCTCGAGGGGGTGACCTTCACGATGTCGCCGACCAGGCGGTTGGCGGCCGCGTAGGCGTCGCACACCTCGCGCCACCGGCGTTGCAGCCC
Source organism: Vicinamibacterales bacterium (assembly GCA_050183995.1). Taxonomy (GTDB): domain Bacteria; phylum Acidobacteriota; class Vicinamibacteria; order Vicinamibacterales; family CAVVIG01; genus CAVVIG01. The sequence continues at coordinate 66,204 of JBFXAT010000005.1, read as the reverse complement.
GAGACTCCTGGACTGCTGCCGCAGGTTCGTGTACTGCCCGCCCGGCATCTCGTGCTGATAGACGTCCGGGCCCGGCGCGTTCAGGCCTTCTTCGAACGGGTAATACAGCTCGCGGACATCCGCCCAGTAGCGGCTGAGATCGTCGAGCGCGGCCTGGTCGAGGCCCGTATCCCTGTCGGTGTGGCGCAGCGCCGCGACGATGCCGTTCAGGCAGGGCTGGCTGGTCATGCCGCTCATCGACGCGAGGGCCGCGTCGGCGATGTCGACACCCGCGTCGCACGCGCGCAGCACGCTCCCGGAGTTGACGCCGCTCGTGTCGTGCGTGTGGAAGTGAATCGGGACGCCCACCTCGTCGCGCAGCGCCTTGACGAGGGCGTACGCCGCATACGGCTTGCAGAGCCCGGCCATGTCCTTGATGGCGAGGATGTGCGTCCCCATCGCGACGAGCTGTTTGGCGAGGCGTACGTAGTACTCGAGCGAGTACTTCGTGCGCGTCGGATCGAGGATGTCGCCCGTGTAGCAGATCGCCGCCTCGCAGAGCGACGACGTGTCGTTGCGGACCGCCTCGATCGCGAGCTGCATGTTCGACGCGGAGTTCAGCGAGTCGAAGATGCGGAACAGGTCGATCCCGTCTTCGGCGCTGCGGCGGATGAAGGCGCGCACGACGTTGTCGGGGTACGTGGTGTAGCCGACCGCGTTGCTCGCCCGCAGCAGCATCTGGAAGAGCACGTTCGGAATGCGCTGCCGCAGCTCGATCAGCCGCTGCCAGGGGTCTTCCTGCAGGAAGCGCATCGACGTGTCGAACGTCGCGCCGCCCCACATCTCGAGGCTGAACAGGTTGGGCGTGAGCCGCGCGATGGCGTCGGCCACGGCCAACATGTCGTAGGTGCGCACGCGCGTGGCGAGCAGCGACTGGTGCGCGTCGCGCAGCGTGGTGTCGGTGATGAACAGCTGTCGCTGGTTGCGGACCCATTCCGCAAAGCGATCGGGGCCGAGCTCCTGGAGGCGCTGGCGCGTGCCGGCCGGCGGTTGCTCGCCGCGCGGCGTCGGCGGAGGCGCCGGAAGCACCAGGCGCCGGCGCACGTCGACGGCTCCCTTGACGTCGGAGCGGCCGTTCACGATGACGTCGCCGATGTACGACAGCACCTTCGTCGCGCGATCGCGCGCCTGGGGGAAGCGGAAGAGCGCGGGCGTGTCGTCGATGAACGTGGTGGTCGCGCTGCCCGAGGTGAACGTCGGGTGCTCGATCAGGTTCAGCAGGAACGCGATGTTCGTCTTGACGCCCCGGATGCGGAACTCGCGCAGGGAGCGATCGGCGCGTTGTACCGCCTCCTCGAGCGACGAGCCCCACGTCGTCACCTTGACGAGCAGCGAATCGAAGTACGGAGTGATGACCGCGCCGCCGAAGCCGTTGCCGCCGTCGAGGCGGACGGCGAAGCCGCCCGCGGACCGGTACGTGGTGATGCGGCCGTAGTCGGGCGTGAAGTTCCGCTCGGGATCCTCGGTGGTGACGCGGCACTGCATCGCGACACCCCGGTGCTCGATGCGATGCTGCGGGGGGATCGAGAGCGGCGCCTCGTGAAGGTGATGTCCCGCGGCGACCAAGAGCTGGCTGCGGACCAGATCGACGCCGGTGACCACTTCGGTGACCGTGTGCTCGACCTGGATGCGCGGGTTCACCTCGATGAAGAAGTACTCGCCGCGATCGAGGTCGAGAAGGAACTCCACCGTGCCGGCGCTGCGGTACGAGACAGAGCGGCACAGCGCGGCCGCCGACTCGCAGATGCGGCGGCGCAGGTCTTCGGGCAGGTTGATGCTCGGCGCGATTTCGACCACCTTCTGATGACGCCGCTGCACCGAGCAGTCGCGTTCCCAGAGGTGCACGAGCGCGCCGTGCGCGTCGCCGAGTACCTGGACTTCGATGTGCTTCGCGCGGGCGATGTAGCGCTCGAGAAACACATCCGGCCGTCCGAAGGCGGAGCCGGCTTCCCGCTGCGCTTCGGCGAGCCGCGCCTGCAGTTCCCCGGGCTCGCGGACCACGCGCATGCCGCGGCCGCCACCGCCGAAGCTCGCCTTGATGATCAGCGGATAGCCGATGCGTTCGGCCGACGCCGCGACCTCGGCTGGGTCGGTGAGCGCGTGCTCCGTCCCAGGAATGGTCGGCACGCCCGCCGCCACCGCGATCCGCTTGGCGGCGGTCTTGTCGCCGAAGGCGTCGAGATGGTCCGGCGTCGGTCCGACGAACTGGATGCCGGCCTCCGCGCAGGCTCGCGCGAACGCGGCGCTCTCGGCCAGGAATCCGTATCCCGGATGAATCGCGTCGACACCCTGCTCGCGCGCGACGGCGATGATGGCGTCGATGTGCAGATACGACTTGACCGGCTCGCCGCCCTGCGGCGGACCGATCAGGAAGGCCTCGTCCGCCTTGAACCGGTGCAGCGAGAAGCGATCCTCGTGACTGTAGATCGCGACGGTGCGAAGGCCGAGCTCGGTGGCGGCCCGGAAACAGCGAATGGCGATCTCGGAACGGTTGGCGACGAGGAGTTTCCGCATGGCAGGTGAAGCTGTGATCTTAACGTAAGATGCCGAAGGTGCCCGCCTCTGCTTCTCCGGACATCATCGTCGTCGGCGCCGGCGTGGTCGGTTGTGCCGTGGCGTACGAGCTGGCGAGCCGAGGTGCGTCGGTCACGATGGTCGATCAACGCCGACCCGGACTCGGTGCGACACAGGCGTCGGCGGGCATGCTGGCGCCGTATGCCGAGGCTGCTGACGAGGGCCCGCTCTTCGAGATGGGGGCGCGCAGCCTCGCGCTCTACGACGGCTTCGTCGCGCGCGTGCGCGCGAGCAGCGGTCTCGACGTGCCGTACGTGCGCACGGGCAGCTTGCACGTCGCGACGTCGCGCGAATCCCTGGACCGCTTCGAGCGGACACGCGGAATCCTCGAGCGGCACGGCGTCGATGCCCGCGTGTTGTCGGCGGCGGACGCGCGGGCCGAGGAGCCGCAGCTCGGCACCGCGAACGTGGGGGGACTCCTCGTGCCCGTGCACGGACACGTGTCGCAGGTGGAGCTGACGCTCGCGCTGACGCGATCGGCGGAACGAGCGGGCGCGCGGCTGTTGAGCGGCGTGCACGTCACGCGCGTGAGCGGCCGCGGCGAAGCCGGCGTGCGCGTGGACACGTCGGCCGGCACCCTCGACGCCACCCGCGTGGTGCTCGCCGCCGGCGCCTGGTCGAGCCGGATCCATGTCGACGCTGAAGACGCGCGTGTGCCCGTCGAGCCCGTGCGGGGCCAGCTGCTGTACTTGGGGTGGAGCGGTGACGCGCCCCGGCGGATCATCTGGAACGAGCGGTGCTACATGGTTCCGCGCACCGATGGGACCGTGCTCGTCGGCGCCACGGTCGAGCACGCGGGATTCGACGAGCGGACCACGGTCGCAGGCGTCCGCGATCTGCTCGACTCGGCGTGCGATCTGCTGCCGCAGGCGAGCCATGCGAGTCTGCTTGGGGCAAAGGTGGGCTTGCGGCCCGGCACTCCCGACGAGCTGCCGATCATCGGATGGTCGGACGCGGTCCGGGGCTTGATGTACGCCACCGGGCACTATCGCAACGGAGTCCTGCTGGCACCGTTGACCGCGAGCATGGTCGCCGGTGCCATACTCGACGGCGCCGCGGATCCCGCCCTGGCGTGGACCCGCCCGGGCCGGTTCGGCGCCATCTAGCCCGGCCCCGGGCGCACGGCGTCCGGCGCCGCCGCGTTGCCGGCCGACGCCCCCGGCGCTCATCCATTCGAAGGAGAGGTTCGATGCCGACGCTATCCAATGACGAGATCGACCGGCGCCTGCAGTCGCTGCCCGGCTGGTCGCGATCGGACCACGCGATCGTCCGACGATTTACGTTCGACGGGTTTCCCGAGGCTGTCGCGTTCGTCGCGCGCCTCGTTCCGGGCGCCGAGGCCGCCGATCACCACCCCGACCTGACGATCAACTACAAGCGCGTGACGGTGAGCTACTCGACGCACAGCGAGGGGGGCGTGACGGAGAAGGACTTTGCAGGAGCCGCCGCGGCCGACGCGGCCGCACACGAGTGAGGCCGCGAACGGTCAGGGATGTACGAGTGACACCGCGGAAGCTTGCCGGGGCGGACGTTGCGGTGGCGGAAGGTTGCGGTGGCGCTGCGACGCCGTGGCCGGTTGTTCGGAGAGCAGTCCGTTCGCGTCAGCTGATCGGAAACACCTTCTCGAGATCGTCAGCCGGCCTCGGGATGACGTGAACGCCGACCAACTCGCCGACGCGCCGCGCAGCAGCGGCTCCGGCATCCGTGGCGGCCTTCACCGATCCGACATCGCCGCGTACGATCGCGGTCACGAGTCCGGCATCCACCTTCTGCCACCCGACGAAGACGACATTCGCCGTCTTCAGCATGGCGTCGGCGGCCTCCACCATTCCAACCAGGCCGCGCGTCTCCACCATTCCAAGGGCATCGCCGATCTCGCGTTTCTCGTTGTCTGCCATGAGGGACACAACTCTATCATTACCCCTGGAACGGAGCGACGCGGCGGTGGGCACGACTCCCGATTGGCGATCCGACGAATGGGCGATCGGTCTCCAGGCGAACTGGCGGTCCGTTGAAGGTGGCGCGAGCGATGGCTGATTTCGAAGGTCTCGGTGTGTTCTATCTCGGCAAGCGCGTCGATCCGCGAACCCTGGCGTCGACCGACGATCTCGTGCTCTACGACTCGCGGGACCTCGTCACGCACGCGCTCATCGTCGGCATGACCGGCAGCGGCAAGACCGGGCTGGGCGTGGCGCTCATCGAGGAGGCTGCCATCGACGCGGTTCCGGTCATCGTCATCGATCCGAAAGGGGACCTGACGAACCTGCTGCTCACGTTTCCGGATCTCGGCACCGAGGACTTCCTGCCGTGGGTCGACGAGGACGGGGCCCGCCGCGCCGGCGCAGATCGCGCGGCGTTCGCGGCCGCCGAGGCGGCCCGCTGGAGGCAGGGGCTGGCCGACTGGGGGCAGGACGGAGCGCGGATCCAGCGGCTCCGCGATTCGGCCGCCTTCACCGTGTACACGCCGGGCAGCTCGGCGGGACGGCCCGTGTCGGTGCTCGCGTCGTTCGCACGCCCGTCGATGGACGATCTGGAGCTCGCACGCGAGCGCGCGCACACGACGGTGGCGGGCCTGCTCGGTCTGGCTGGCATCGACGCCGAGCCGCTGCGCAGCCGCGAGCACATCCTGCTGACGACCATCCTGCTCGATGCGTGGAAGGCCGGGGACGATCCTGATCTCGCCCTGTTGATCCAGCGGACCCAGCAGCCGCCCATGGCCCGCATCGGTGTCATCGACGTGGAGAGCTTCTACCCGTCGAAGGATCGGTTCGAGCTCGCGATGCGGCTCAACGCGCTCATCGCCTCGCCCGGGTTCGAGGCCTGGACCGAGGGCGATCCGCTCGACGTGGCCGCGTTCCTGCGCACCGATGCCGGCAAGCCTCGGGTGTCCATCTTCTCGATCGCCCACTTGGACGATGGGCAGCGGATGTTCTTCGTGTCGCTGCTGCTGAACGCGATGGCCGGCTGGATGCGGAGCCAGAGCGGCACGTCGAGCCTGCGCGCGATGCTCTACATGGACGAGATCTTCGGCTACTTCCCGCCGACGGCCAATCCGCCCTCCAAAGGACCGCTGCTCACGCTGCTGAAGCAGGGACGCGCCGCGGGTGTCGGTGTCGTGCTCGCCACGCAGAACCCGGTGGATCTCGACTACAAAGGGCTCTCGAACATCGGCACCTGGTGGCTCGGCCGGCTGCAGACCGAACGTGACAAGGCCCGTCTGCTCGATGGGCTGCAAGCGGCAGGGGATCAGGGTGGATTCGATCGAGCGGAGATCGATCGGCTCCTCTCGGGCCTGACCAGCCGCGTGTTCCTCACGCGGAACGTTCACGACGAGGGGCTGACGCTGTTCCGATCGCGGTGGGCGCTGTCGTATCTGCGCGGGCCGCTCGGCCGCGACGAGGTCAGACGTCTCGCGGGCGGATCGGACGCCGCAGGTCAGCCCGTCTCACCTCCAGGTTCGGTGCACAGGCACGCACCGGCGTCGAGCTCGTCAGACGGGTCGGCAAGCGGCGCCTCGCCCCAGCCGACCGGGCCACGAACCGCGCCGCGTGCCGGCGTCGCCGGTGCGCGCCCGATGCTTCCGCCGGACGTGCCTCAGCACTTCGCGCCGGGTGTCGAGTGGGCCTCGTCGCCGCTCGAGCCTGTGCTCTACGGGGCGGCGAACGTGCGCTTCGTCGACCCGAAGGCGAAGCTGGACGTCACGCGCCTCGTCGCCTGGACGACGCCGATTGTCGACGCGGCGGTGCCCGTCGATTGGGAACGCGCATCACCTGTCGACTGGGCGCCGGAGCAGCTCGACCAGCATCCGCCCGACGACGCCTCTTACGTCGAGATCCCTGAACCGGCGCTGCGGGCCAGGAGCTACGCTGGCTGGACGCGTCAGCTCGTCTCGGCGCTCGCCGCGCGGGAGTCGCTGGAGCTGCTGCGCAGTCCGTCGACCGGCGAGCTCGCCAGGGTCGACGAGCCGGAGCGGGAGTTCCGCGCCCGGCTGCAGCAGGCCTCGCGCGAGGCGCGCGATCGAGCCGTCGACGCGCTCCGGCGCAGGTCTGCGCCCCGGCTCGCGGCGCTGGAGGAAAGAGAGCGGCGGGCACGGCAGGCGGTCGAACGCGAATCACAGCAGGCGAGCGGCCAGAAGCTGCAGACGATCATTTCGGTCGGCGCGACTGTCTTCGGCGCGCTTCTGGGGCGCCGCGCCATTTCAGCGAGCACGATCGGGAGGGCGACGACGGCCGCGCGTGGGGTGGGACGGTCGATGAAGGAGTCGGAGGACATCGAACGCGCCCGCGAGACGCTGGCGGCGGTGGCGGCGCAGCGGGCCGCGCTCGACGAGGAGCTGCAGCGCGCCGTCGAGGCGATCGAGGCGGCCGGCGATCCGGCGACCGAGACCTTCGATCGCATCGTGGTCCGGCCCAAGCGCACGCACATCAGCGTGAAACTGGTCACGCTGCTCTGGCAGGAACCCGAGCGCTGAACGCCCGAAGCGCTCCGCGCACGCGACGCCTCAGGCGAACCTCGATGTGTCAGGCGCGAGGCGGGCTAGGGGACGAGCACCGTCCGGTTCAGCCACAGGATGTTGTCCCAGCTCACCGGCTTCTCCGTCCCGTCGAACAACGCGGCGAAGCGGCCGCCGGCCCCTTTGAACGCGAACGCCTTCACGCGATCCGGCGGGTTCGTCGTCGGGTTCCGGAGAATCTCGAGCACCTGCTCCTGACGTGACAGCTGCATGCTGGACGGATGTGCCGCCGAGTAGAACTTCACCTCGGAGGGGTTGCCTCGATTCGACACGCCGCGCTCGAAGGTGATGCTCATCTCGATGCGCTCCCCGCTGGCGGCGGTGAACGTCCACGCCTGCGTTTCGGTGACCGCGAGCCCTTCGCTGCCGATGGTCCGCTTCAACGTCGCCGTCGTTGCCGCCAGGTAGTTTCCAAATGGGCCGGGTGCATCGGCGGGGTCTGCGGTGATGCCGCCGATCACGAGCTGGGCCGCCGCGCCGCTGGCGTCGCGGACTGGAGCGGCCAGATACACCAGCCGGTTCGAGCCCTTTCCGACAGGTTTGCCGTCAGGACCGTTGATGGTCAGGCGGTCGACGAAGATCGCGCGGAGGTTGCAGTCTCTTGCCGCGCCCTGCGTCGCCACGTTCAGCGTGAAGCCGGGTGGGATGAGTGGCGCGAGCGCCGCGTCCGGCACCGCGAGATCGAGCTGAAAGCGCACTTCCGAGCTCGATTCGACGATGGTCTGCGCGTGCGCGGGCGCTGCAGGGGCGATGCACGCGGCGAGTCCGACGAGCAGGAAACCGGTCGTGATTCCCGCGCGACCGGCCGAAGTTCGTGACGGCATAGGCCGCGGATTCTAGCCCAAGCGTCGCCGCAGCTCCAGGAAAGCCCCTCGCGGCACACGCCGGGACGCCAGCGTGCGCGGCGCCTGCGGCGGCCGACGAGCTATTCGGCGTCCATGAACGGATAACGATACGAGCTCGGCGGGTTGAAATTCTCCTTGACGGTACGCGCGCTCACCCATCGCATCAGGTTCAGCTTCGATCCCGCCTTGTCGTTCGTGCCGGATCCGCGGGCGCCGCCAAACGGCTGTTGACCGACGACCGCCCCCGTCGGCTTGTCGTTGATGTAGAAGTTGCCCGCCGAATACCGGAGTGCGCGCGAGGCCTCGACCACGGCCCGCCGATCCTGCGCGAAGACCGCGCCCGTCAGCGCATACGGCGACGTCCGATCCACCAGCTGCAGCGTGTCGCCCCACGCATGATCGTTGTACGCGTACGCGGTAACGACCGGCCCGAAGATCTCTTCGCACAGCTGCCGGAGCGACGGATCGCCGGTTTCGACGAGCGTCGGCTCGATGAAGTAGCCGCGGCTCTTGTCGCAGCCGCCGCCCGCGACGATCTGCGCCGTTTGTCGCGCGTCGGCGATGTGTGCGCTGATCCGGTCGAACGCCTTCTCGTCGATCACCGCGCCCATGAAGTTGCGGAAGTCCCGCACGTCGCCCACGCGGATATCCCGGATCATGGCGACGATGCGTTCGCGCACGTCCGGCCACAACGAGCGCGGCACGTAGATGCGGCTCGCCGCGGAGCACTTCTGCCCCTGGAATTCGTAGCCGCCGCGGACGACCGCCACCGCCAGCGAGGCCGGATCGGCGGACGCATGGGCCAGGATGAAGTCCTTCCCGCCGGTTTCGCCCACCACGCGTGGATACGAGCGATACCGTCCCGCGGCCGCGCCGACGGTCCGCCAGATGTGGTTGAAGACCTCGGTACTGCCGGTGAAGTGGACCCCGGCGAGGTCGCGGTGCTCCAGCAGCACCTCCGAGATCGGTCCTGGGTTGCCAGGGAGGAAGTTGATGACGCCGGGCGGCATGCCGGCCGCCTCCAGCAGCTTCATCAGGAAATAGGCCGAGAACATCGCGCTCGACGCCGGCTTCCACACGACCGTGTTGCCCATGAGCGCCGGCGCGGTCGGCAGGTTCGCGGCAATCGACGTGAAGTTGAACGGCGTCACCGCGTAGACGAACCCTTCGAGCGCCCGGTACTCCACGCGGTTCCACATCGTGTGGTCGCTCACCGGCTGCTCGCTGAGGAGCTCTTCCGCGAAGTGCGCATTGAACCGCCAGAAGTCGATGATCTCGCACGCCGCGTCGATCTCGGCCTGGAAGGCCGTCTTCGACTGGCCGAGCATCGTCGCGGCGTTGATCGTGTCGCGCCACGTCGTTCGCAGGAGCTCGGCAGCCTTCAGCAGCACGGCGGCGCGATCTTCGAACGCCCACGACGACCATTCCGCGTGCGCCGCGAGCGCAGCGGCGGCCGCCTGGCGCGCCATCTCTGGCGTCGCCTTGTGGTAGGTGCCGAGCACGTGCGCGTGATCGTGCGGCATCACCGCGCGCCCGAGATCGCCGGTCCGGATCTCCCGGCCGCCGATGATCACGGGGATCTCGATCTGCTCCGATGCCATGGTGTCCAGCCGCGCCTTGAGGGATGCGCGATCGGCCGAGCCTGGCGCGTACGCGCGAATTGGCTCGTTGGCTGGAGCTGGGACGCGGGCGCGGCCGTCGAAAGAAGCCATGCCGCAGGCTAACACGTCGCCCGACACGGAGGGCAGCGTCAGGTGAGCGGTTCGTTGAGAAACCTGATGAGCGGCGCGACCTGTCGAAAGACGCCCAGCAGTCCCGCGTAGAAACGCGCGCTGTGCGCGAAATCGGCCGGGAACTCCTTGCCGGCGAGAAACTGCCGGAAGCGAAGATACTCGGCCGCAGGATGGTCCTTCGAGTATCCGCGCGGTACACGCTGCAGCTGCGCGCCGTCGAGCCGTCCGACCGCGCGGCGGAACCCAGGCGACTTCACGATGGCGTGCAGCCGCCGGTGGTTCGCCGCAATGTGCTCCCGAACGGCGGCCAGCTGCGACGTCTCCGGCGCATACATGCCGCCTCCGGCCCAGACCCAGCCGGGCGCAATCTCGACGTAGAGCCCGGCGCCCTGATGGCGGGGGAGGCCCCTCCACGGAAAGCTCGCAGCGATGTTCGTCTTGAGCGGGGTCTTGTCGTCCGAGAAGCGGGTGTCGCGATAGATCCGGTAGATGCACTTCGGGGTGGCGACGAGCTCCGGCGCGAACGACTGGAAGTCGCCGTTCAACCGCTCGATCAGCGCCACCATCGGACCGCGGACGTCGCGCTCGTACCGCTCCTTTCGGGCGCGGAACCACTCCCGATCGTTGTTGCGCTTCAATGCCCGCAGAAACGTCAGCGTCGCCGGCGTGAAGCGAGGCGCGGTCGATCCGGGCGTGCGGGTGAGGTCGTCAGGCATGGGGGCTCCGGCAGGCATCGTTCCGGCAGGTATGATGCCACGTTGCTGTATCGTTGACAGAAGCCTCGATGCCCATCGTCACACCCGCCCTCGTGACCATCATCCTGGCAGCGGGCGCGGTCGCCGGCGGACTCGGCGCGATGCTCGGCATCGGCGGCGGGGTGTTCCTGGTTCCGTTCCTGACGCTCGGGCTGGGGCTGCCCATCGGGATTGCGGCCGCCATCAGCCTCACGACGGTCATCGGCACTTCGAGCTCGGTGTCGGCCGGCCGCACGGGCTCGCACTTGATCAACTACCGGCTCGGGATGGTGCTCGAGGTGGCCACCGCCGCAGGAAGCCTGCTGGGTGGAATCACCGCGCAATACGTGGACGAGCTCGTGCTCCAGCGCACCTTCGCCGTCGTCGCGGTCGGCGTCGCGCTGACGACCATCTCGCGCCTGCATCGGCGCAACGTCGTGGCCGGCTCCGAGCACGATATCGGCGCACTTGGCGGGCGGTACTTCGACCACGAGAGCGGCGGCATCGTCAGCTATCGCGTGCGGCGGCTGCCGGTCGCGGTGTTCGCGTCGTTTGTCGCGGGCAACATCTCATCGCTGCTCGGGATCGGTGGCGGCGTGATCAAGGTGCCGGTGCTGAACGCGTGGTGCGGCGTGCCGCTGCGCGCCGCCGCGGCGACCAGCGCCTTCATGATCGGAGTGACGGCGGCAGCCGGCGCGATCATCTACTACGGCAACGGGCAGCTGGTCGCTCCACTCGCTGCCGCGGCGGTGCTCGGCGTGCAAGCCGGGTCGGCCGCGGGTTTCCGCCTGGCGGCGCGCACCTCGGCGCGATCGCTCAAGATCCTGATGGCCGTCGTGTTGTTCGCCGTGGCGATATCCATGTACATGCGGAGCCTCCAGTGATGATGGAAGACGATGGCGATCTCCTCCTCGAGCAGCGCCTTGGCGCCATCCTGCGCGTCGGCGTTCGGGCGAGCACCGTCTGTCTCGCCGTCGGCCTCCTGCTGTCGCTCGTGTCGGGAGCGTCGCAGGTGTCGACCGTTCTGATGCACGGCGGCCTGATCGTTCTTCTGGCGACCCCCGTCGCCCGCGTCGCCACCGCCGTCGTCGACTACGGCTTCGGCCGCGACTGGCTGTTCTTCACCCTGACCGCCTTGGTGCTGCTCGAGCTGTGCGCGGGGATCATCGCCGCGTTGCTGTTCCACGAGCGCCTGTGAGCATCGGACTGTCGAGCGGGTCGCCCGCGCGGTAGCGATCGAGCGTCGCCATCCGCTCGGCGCGGTCCACCAACGGGAACGTGTCGAGCACGTGCGCGAGGTCGTCGCAACTGAGCTCGTAGAGCCGGGCCACGAGCGCATTCACGCCGGCGCGGATCTCGGGAGCGTCCGTTCGGGCGAGCACGGCCGCGGCGCGCGCGAGGACCGCAAAGGCTGGGCCTGCCTGATCCGCGCGCGGAACGGGCAGCCGTTCGACGATGGCCGTGGTCACGTGCGTCGAGACCCGCTGCCGGACCAGATAGTTCAGCACGAAGCTGTTCAGGAGCGCACACAGGTAGTGCTGTGCCCGGGACGGCAGCGGCGTCCGCAGACAGAAGAGCGTGTGGGTCGAGACCGATCGCGGGGGCAACATCGCCGCGATGAGCGTCTGCCTGTTGCCGGGCCCAGCGACGTCGCGATAGGCGAGGCGTGCACGCAGAGGGCGCGCGCCGAGCAGGCTCGACGCGTGCGACGGGCGGATGCGCCATCGCACTCGAGAGAGCAGCGTTCGAAACGGTTCGATCGACTTGCCTTCGAGCACCGGCCATCCGTCGCGCCCGGCGTGGAACCACGACCGGTCCTCGCTGGCATTCAGCTCACGGCCGAATCGCGCGCGCCACCCATCCTCCGACCCGAGCCCTGGGAACAGCTCCGCCGCACGTTCGGCGATGGCGAGGTCGCGGGAGGTCCGCAGCTCGGGAACGGCGAGATCGTCTTCCCCGGAGAGCTTCGCGAGCAGCGACATCGTGAGTCTCGTCGTGAACCAGCTCGGGTCCGGACGTCCGTCGATCGTCGGAAACCGCTCGAGCGTGGTCGCGTCGGTCTCGCCGAAGCGGCACGCCACTTCGCCGGTCGAGCCGCCGGCCGTCGCCGAGAGCAGCACGAACCGCACGCTCCTGTGGATGGGGAACGTCGCACGAGTGTTGTCGAAGCCGACGATCCGCTCGACGGAACAGCGGGAGAAGAGCAGGCGGCGAATGGCGGCGCTGCCGCGATCGGAGACGATGCCGGAAGGCAGGAGCATGCCGACGCGTCCGCCCGGCCGCGTGAGCGCGATCGCGCGGTCGACGAACAGCTGATAGCAGTTCACGTGCCCGTCCGTACGGGTCTGGTACACGCCGGAGTCCCGCACGAAGCGCACGAGCGAGGCGGCGGCGACACGCCGGTGTTCCGAATCGCCGACCGCGTCCGCGCGGATCATGTCCCACGGCGGATTCCCGACAACCGCGTCGAAGCCGGCGTCGGGACGACGTGCGCCGCGCTCGTCGAAGAACACCTCCGGAAACTCGAGCTCCCAATGGAAGAGACGCAATCGGCTGCGCGTTTCGCGAACGCGATCCAGAAACCCGTCCATCGTCCGTTGTGGCAGCACGGCGCGGCCGTGCAGCAGCGCGTCGGCGAGCGTGTGGTGGAGTGACGACGGTATCGGCGGCGACGCCAGCCAGGACGCGCACCACAGATCGGCCAGTGTGGTCCAGGTGCCGAGCGGAGAGTCTGGCGCGTCGAGCGCCGCGAGCGCCTGCTCCTTGGCCCGGACGTCCGCCACGGTCTCGTTCGGCGCGGTCGCGAGCCGCCAGCGGATCGGCAGCACGCCCCCAAGCGCTTCTGCGAGCGTGTCCTCAGGGAACAGCGGCAGATCCTGATGCCGTCTGCGCACCGGCGGTTCCCGTACACGCGAGAGCCAGGTGCCCGACAGGCTGTCGCCGACACGCAGATGGTGATCGAGGAACGACAGCGGCCTGTCGGAGGCAAGCGTGGTGAGCCAGAGCGAGAGCTGTGCGAGGTGGACCGCGGTGGGGTTGAGGTCGACGCCGTAGAGACATCGCTCTGCGACCATCCGCCTGATCGACGCGCGTTCGGCCGGTCCGAAATCGCTTGGATGACAGCGCCCGCTCTCGATGAGCGCGCGTCGATACGCTGCGGCGAGATATCGGCAGGCGCCCACGAGAAACGCGCCGCTGCCCATCGAGGGATCGAGGACCCGAATGGACAGCACCCGTTCGGGCGTCGCTCCAGCGATCAGAGGCGCGAGTGCTTCACGTATCAAGTAGGAGACCAGCGGTTGGGGTGTGTAGAACGTGCCTGTCGCCTTGCGAACGCCCGATCCCGCGGCGAGCGTCACGTGCAATCGTGGATGCTGGCGGCCAGCCCGGCTGACCCGATCGGCCGGTCGGTTACTCGACACTCCCGATCGCGAAGCCGCCGTCGCCTCTGACGTCGCGGCGACGGCCACACGGGGGCGGTAGTCGAGCAGCGTCTCGTACACCGCGCCCAGTTCCTCGACTCCAAGCGCTCGGTACGAGACACGCTCCAACGACTCGCCGTCGCGCGCGCGTCGCGTCGTGAGCGCGAGAATCGCCAGGCGCGCCGCGGAGTCGTCGAGGCGGCGCCGCTCCATCAGCGGCAGGCGCAGTGGCGAGAACAGGCGACCGTTGAACGGCGTCACCCGGAGCGACCCCGCGCGGCAGCCGCTGTGAGCGAGACGGCCGATGGCGCGGAGCGCGTCCCACAAGCCTCGTGGCACGCGCTCGTCTGCCCGGGCCCGCAGCGACTCGATGCTGTAGGTGTCGCGGTAGACAGGATGCCACATGGGCACCAGCAATCGCCCTTCCGCGAACAGCAGGAAGAGGATGCGATACACGACAGTGAGCGACTGCTCGAATGCGGCATCGATGCGCGCGGACTCGGCAGCCGCGAATCCGGACGGGCGCGTCGCCGTCCGGACGCCGATGCCCGACCGCGACCCTCCGGACGCCAGCGCGCGCAGGACGTGCCCGGTGGCGTCGAGCACACCGGCTCGAAGTGAACGGGACACCGCGGCCCGATGGACCTCGGATCGCGCGACGAGCGTAGCGACGGAATCGGATGCGCCGTCCGCGCCGTCCACCGCTCTCGCGTGCAGCAGCCGTGCGCACACGGCAGCGGTGCGGTCGTCTGACGCCGCGATCTCGAGATCGACCTCCACGTAGCGCCGAGAGAGCAGCTGCGTCGCCCGAATGAGACGCACGGCGATCCCGTTGAACAGCAGGCCCCACGTCGCGCCGTGCCGCGCCGCGCCGACCACGGCGTTCCGCCACTGGTGTCCAAGCGGCTGGGCCCAGGGCGCGACGATCAGCACGACGGCCGTGTGTTGGCCCTGCAGGATCGAACACCGATGGCCTTCGCCGGACTCGCTCGGGCTGACACGTTCGAACCCGAGCAGCGATACGAGCGACACGGCGCTCTCCGCCAGCGCGCCAAGGCTGGACGACGGCCCCAGGTGCGCCGTGCGCTGACGCCACGCCGCGAACGCCGTGGACGTGATGCGATGTGCGGCCGCGTGGCTCGCGGGAGTGCCGGCCACGACGTTGCCGGCCGAGAGCGATCCACCTTCTTGACCGAGCAGCGCCTCGAGCAGGTCCTCCGCGATGAGATGGCCGCTCAAGCCCGGAATCATTGGTCGCTCGTCTTGCTGGTCGATGGCGTGCGGCTGCGCGTCACGCGATTGGACAGGGGACGGCTCGATAGCGCGGAGGTCGACACCACGCCTCCGCGAGATGACGTGCGCGTGCCCGATCCGGCGCTGCCGCCCCGGCGCGCGATCGGAGACGCCGTGAGCAGCAATAAGAGCTCAGGCGCCGAACAGCGAACACGTGCCGCGGCCTCCGCTCTCAGCAGCCGATCGCGCAGGTCGGCCTCGATCTCCTCGCGGGCCTGCGCGTCCTCCGCCCTGACCTGCTCGGCGCGGCGGTCGAACAGACCCGGTTGATGCAACGGCCCGAGGACGATGATCTGCCGCGCGATTGCGTGGATGCGCCGCGTGAGTGTGTCCGAAAGGCGCCGCTGCACCTGACGTGACTCGGCCAGCCAGGGGGTGCGCCCCAAGTGGTCCTGAAGCGCCGTCCTCAGTGCGCCGAGCGCGGCAGGTGAGGCGATTTCCGCCACGTCGATCGTCACGAGCGCGGCGCTCACCAATGTGGCCACGATCTCGCCGAGCGCATCGGTCACGGTCGACCGGCACACCGCAAGCGAGTGCCGGGTGAGCGCGGCTCGCGTAAGCCGCTGCGTGGTTCGCGTGATGAGCGGACGGGTCCCGATCGGCGGCGCACCGGTCGACAGCCCGGCGCCGGCCCGCGGCAGCATCGCTCTCACGAGCGACAGCCGCTGTCTCTCGGCGTCCGCTTCCGCCGCGCAGGTTGCGAGAGCCACCTCTCCGCGTCCTGGGTCACCCGGTCCTGTGTTTCGCGGTCCCAGATCACCCGGCCCCGGGTCAGTCGGTACGTCGTTGGCGGGATCACCCGCATCGCTGCGGTCGCCGGCCCTGCCGCGGCCGCGCACCAGAAGCTGGGCCGATCGCTCTTCGGTCCACGCCGGCCGGATCTGCAGCGGATCCGGGGCCCCGACCCGCGCGGCGGCGCGCGCCACGCGGCGCGCCAGCCGATCGAGCAGGCGCGCTTCGCCAGCCATTGTCGACACGAGGTTGAAGACGTGCACGCGCCGGTGCTGGCCGATCCGATCCACCCGGCCGATCCGCTGTTCGAGCCGCATGGGGTTCCACGGCAGCTCCAGGTTCACGACCGTGCGCGCGAGCTGCTGCAGGTTCAAGCCTTCGCCGGCTGCGTCCGTCGCGAGCAGGACACGGCCCCGGCCGAAGCTGGCGATCGCCGACCGCCTCTCGCCTGGCCTGAGGCCGCCGTGTATGACGAGAGCGTCGAACGGCATCCGCTGCTGCAGGTGCACCAGCGTGTCCCGGTACTCGGTGAACACGATCACCGGCTCTCTGACGATGTGGAGCAGGCGGAGGAGGCGCGCGACCTTCGAGTCGTGAACGACGGCGCCGCGTGCGCACCGCACGAGCCGTTCGAGGAGCCGCCGCTCGCGGGCACGGTCCGCGAGCGCGGGACCGCTCCACATGGCTGGCGCCTCGTCCGCCGCCTCGTTCGCCTCATCGTCGATGGGAAGACGAAGCTGATGCTCACTCGGATCGACCGTCTCCTGCATGGCCGCCAGCCTGCGCGCGGCCGATTCGGCGAGCGCATATGGGCCGGATTGTGCGCGCTTGTGGAGCACCGAGAGCATCAGCCACACCTCCCGGCTGTTGCCGTGCGCGTGCTCAGCGCGGATGGCGCGCGTCAGGTCCGCGAGGGCGCCGTGCATCGTCCGTTCGGCGGCGCTGGGCCGTACGCGCAGCGTGTGGATCCGACGCGGCGTCGTGCGGCCGGCGTCGGCACGCGACCGTCGAAAGATCAGCGGCGTGGCGCGTGGCTCTCCGTCGAGCGCGCCGACCGCGCACAACCGATTGAAGGCGTCTTCGTCGCCGCTGTGCGGCGTGGCGGTGAGCAGGAGGACGTAGCTCGATCGCGAGCAAAGGGCGTGCGCCGCCGCATGGCGATCGGAGCGGGCCGCGACCCCGTGAGCCTCGTCCACGATCACCACGTCCCACGGGGCAGCGAGGGCGAGTGGAAGGACGTCTGGGCGCTTGACGTAGTCGATGGATGTGACGACGTATGGTTGCGTGGACCATGGGTTCACTCCGGGCGGTCGCTCGGCCCGGAGACGCCGGATGCTCGCATGGTCGAGCAACGTGAGATGGAGGCCGAACCGCGCCGAGCACTCTTCCGCCCACTGCTCGCGAAGGCCGGAGGGCGCGAGGATCAACACGCGCCGCGCCAGGCCGGCCGCGAGCAACTCGGCCGCTGCCAGCGCCGCCTGGATCGTCTTGCCGAGCCCAACCTCGTCGGCCACGAGGAGCCTGCAGCCGTGGCCGTGGAGCAGCGCGAGAGCCGGCTCGAGCTGGTACGGCAGGAGATCCATGGACGCCTCGGCAGCCGTTCGAAGATGCCCGGCAGGTCCGTGCGCCGCGAGCAGGGCGCGACAGTGATGTCTCCACGCGCGGACGCTGACGCGCTTCGGCGGGCCGCCCTGCGGCTCTCGCATCACATCGTCGAAAGGCGCAAGCACGCGGCACGTGCGGATTGGCGCGCGAGGCGATGTGGCCTGCAGCGTGTACAGGGTGCAGGCGTCGTACGGTTCGATAGCCGCGACAATCCACGGCTCCTGGCGCACGCGCACCAGGTCGCCGGGGCGTGCCTGTCCTCGTGAATCGCTGCGTCGCGTTCCAGCTTTCGACATGGCAAGAACTGCGCGGTCCGCGCGTGTCTGGCTGCGATAGGCCTGTTCTTGCCGATGCCGCAGCCGGCGGAGTGGTGCAGGGCAAGTGGAGTGCCAGGCGTGCGGCGCGCGCGCCGGCGCGTCAGCGCTTCGGAGCGTCTGACGCGGCGAAGATCGCGTTGAACAGCAGGCGGAAGGTCGCGTGCGCCTGCGCGCGGTGCTGCACCGGAAATCCGAACAGCACGACGCGGCCTTGGCCGATCGGCGCCTCGACGATGGCCGCTCGGCCGGCGATCAGCTGTTCGCCCTCGAGCCAGCCGCTCACCAGCGTGTCGTGTGCGCCGTAGCGTCCAATCGTGCGCATCCCCGCCGCGGGTGACGGGTCGGCGTAGGGAGCGGAGGGGCCGGCTGCGGAGAGGGCTGCGAACACCGAACTGAAGACGAAGAAGGCCGAGGTGCTCTGCGGCATTCCGTAGGCGAGCGGCTGCGAAGGGTCGAGATCGAGCCGAACGATCGATCCGGGCACGAACAGACGTTCCTCTGTGCGAGCGACATCCCGCACCGGCAGATCGAACGCGCTGATGCCAAGGCTCGACGACTGTCCGAGGCAGACGAGTGTCCCGCCGGCGCTGACGAACTGCCGAAGCGCATCCACGCCGGCCTCTCCGAGCCCGCCCGTGTACTCGGCCGGCGCATCGTCGGCGGAGAGCCCCGCGGTCAGGCGGTCGCCGCTCACGCTCGGCAGCAGGATCACGTCGAATCGCGATCGAAGACCGCCGGCTCGCACCTGTTCATCCGAGAGGCTCGTGTAGGGGAACTCGTACCGGTCGAGCACGAGCCGCGTCCAGCCTTCGTCGATGCTCGCCGTCCACGGCTTGTAGAGCGCGACACGGGCGCGTCCAATCGGCCGCAGCGCGTTGGGCGTGCGGCCCTTCATGCCTTCGACGCGCAGTCCGAGGTCGCGCGCGATCGCCTCGATCACCGGCTCGGCGGCGCGGACGTACGGAACAACGATCGCTCCCGGCTCATAGCGGAAGCCTGCGCCTTCGATCTCGGCGGCGCTCCACGACGGCGCGGCGCCGGCTGCCACGAGCCGGTTCACGGCGATCGCGGCGGCGTTGCCGGTTCCATCGATCACCCAATACGCGGGCCGGCGCTCGCCCCAGACACCGGCTGGCGTCACGGCCACGCCCGTCAGCCGTGTCAGGGTCGGCGGCTCGAAGGTCCGCTCGATGGTGATGACCCTGACGCCCATCTGCTCGGGCAGCATCCATCCGGCGACGTCGTAGGGACGCTCTCGCGTTCCGCCAGGCACCGATCGCCGATCCGGGTAGCGTTGGCGTTCGAGCAGCGTCTTCGCGTACGCACGGTACGGCTGCGTCATGAAGACGATGTCGGTGCCTTCGGGGTAGGGCTCGCCGTCGGCGCGGAACGGCTCGAGCGCCCGCTGAATCTCGACTGCGCCGAGCAGCAGCAGCTCTTCGAGCTTCGCGGCGGTGTACGGGTCGCGCTGCTCGGTCGGGATGATGAACGCAAACGGGTCGGCGGCTCGTCCCTTCTCGACCGCCCGCGCGCCCATCTCGTAGAAGTTCTGCACGAGCTGCTCGCGGTAGGCGCTCGCGGCGAACAGCAGGCCCCGGACGGCGCTCAGGTTGTAATCGACGATGTCCCGGAGGGTCCAACGGCCGCCTGGCCATGGATCGGGAAAGTTGATTTGGGGGCGGTAGTCGAGCAGCCCCTTGAAGCCGGCGCGCAGTTCCGTGGCTGGGACGTTGAGCGGCGATGCGATGTCGACGCTCGCGACTTCGGTGAGCAGGCACACCGTGTTGTGCCCGAGCGGCGCCGAGTCCTCGAAGCCGGGCCAGTAGTAATCGTACTTGGCGCTCGTGACGACTCCGGCGCGGCGGTCCCGCTGCATCTCCATCGCCATGGCGCCGCCGAGCAGTGCGGCCGACCGCCAGATCAGCGGATCGTAGTTCGTGTCGATCGGATCGGTGTTCGGGGGGACGAAGAATCGCGGCCCGTTGTATTCCATCTGGTGCATCGTCAGGAACACTTGCGGGTGCCAGTCGCTGTACAGGAATCGCGCGAGGTTGCGGTTCTCCGCGAGGTTCATCATGAACGCGTCGCGGTTGATGTCGTGGCCCGCGTACTTGTGATAGAGCCACGGCATCGTGCCGCCCTCGAAAGGCGTGCCCTTGGTGCGTTCGTACCAGGACTCGACCAGGCGCTGGCCGTCCGGGTTCAGCGAGGGGATCAGGACGAGCACGACGCTGTCGAGAACCGCGAGCGTCGCGGGGTCCGTCGCCGTGGCCATGTCGTAGAGCAGCTCGCTTGCCGTTTGCGCCGGTCCGACCTCCGACGCGTGGATGCTCGCGCCGATCGCCACGATCACCTTCTGTGTCGCGGCCAGGCGCCGCGCCTCGTCGCGATCCAGCAGGCGCGGATCGGACAGGCGCAGGTTGACCGCGCGGATCGCGTCGAGGTTGGCGAGGTTCGCCGGCGCGCTGATCACCGCTGCCGGGGTGGGACGGTCGTCGGTGGTGCGGCCGAGATCGATGAGGGCGACCCGGTCCGACCGTGCCGCCACGAGCGCGAAGTACTGTGCGATGGCGTCGGCGCTGGCGAGGTGCCGATCGGCGCCGAGGCGGAAACCGAAGTGCGCGTCAGGTGTGGGAAGCTGCGCTGCAGCCGGCGGTGCCGTGAGCAGCAGCACGCCCAGGGTCAGCGCCCATGCCCTGAGAGTCCTCACCGGCGCATGATACCAGAGCGATCGCCGCGTGCTCGTGTCCGTCCCGCGTGCGGGGTGCTCGTCGTCCGTCTAGGAACGGACGCGCAACTCGGCGATGGTCGCTCCCAGATGTGAGCGCGGGTCGTCCCAGAACGATTCGACGGACGGATGCGCCTCGAGCGCCGCCTGGACGATCCCTCGCTGCACGCCGCGGCCGCGGCCGTGCACCAGGCGGACTTCGCGGAGACCGGCCCCGGCGGCCGCACGCACGTATTCCTCGACGACCGATGGGATGTCGCGCGGCGTGAAGCTGTGCAGGTCGATCTCCGGTCCGATTGGAACCCTGATCGGATCATCCGGTCCATCGTCCATGGTGCGGCTCCTGCGGCAGCTGTCCCGCCGCCTCCCCGGCGACTGCGCTTGGTGCCGCGACTCGGCGTGGGCGCTCCCTCGCTGGCTACTCGGCGGCCGGCCTGGCCGCGTAGCTGGCCGTCACGACGGTCTTGATTCCACCCCGGACCGAGAAGTCGCCGACGACGGTGATGCGGCGAGGGTGCAGCGCGGACACGAGGTCATCGAGGATCTGGTTGGTGACGTGTTCGTAGAAGATGCCCCGGTTGCGGAACTCGACCATGTAGTACTTCAAGGACTTCAGCTCGATGCAGTGCTGGTCCGGTACGTAGGCGATCCGGATCTCGCCGAAGTCCGGCAGCCCGGTCTTGGGGCAGACCGAGGTGAACTCGGGACAGCTGATGGCGATCTCGTAGTCGCGTTCGGGGCGCGGGTTGGGAAACGTCTCTAGCGTCGAGCTTGACATCACTTGAAAAGTCTAACATTCCCGTGGAAAACGCGCGGTTTTTACACGATCAGCGTTTGACACTGGCGGAAAATGCGCGCTAGCATACGAGCCGTTTTCCACTGGAAATTCCGCGATCGCCGCCGCGCGCGCGCTGATCGACGGGGCAGACTGACTGACGCGCGACGAGACACTGAGGGAGATGAACATGGCTGACGCCCGAAGGATGGGCAAGTCCGAGCTCTTCTCGCACTTTGCCGAGCGGTTCGAGGTGAAGCGCACGCAGGCACGCGAGTTCTTCGATGAACTGGCTCAGCTGGCGGAGAAGGAGCTGAAGAAGTCCGGCGAGTTCGTGCTGCCGGGCATGGTGAAGCTCGTGGTGCAGAAGCGGAAGGCGCGGATGGGGCGCAATCCTGCGACCGGCGAAGCCATCAAGATTCCGGCGAAGACCGTCGTGAAGGCCCGCATCACCAAGCAGCTGAAAGACGCAGTGCTGCCCCGCAAGTAGAGACCCGCACGAGGCTCCCCACTCACGGATGCGGGTAACCCGGTGGAGAGCAGCGCGGCGGCCACACTAGGGCCGCTGCGCGCGCTCCCGCTCTCGTCGATTCCTCCCGTTCCAGTCTCCGATCCACGGGGACAAGTCCGCTTCGATCCTTCGCGTGCGGCGACTGCCGTCGGACGTAGCTCCTCCGCTGGCCGCCTCACGCACACTCGATCGAGCGGGCGGTCTGCGCTGCGAAGCCGCGTCCGCCGTCCGAAGCACGGTTCGCGACCGCGCCACACGGCGCGGCCGTCGGACGTAGCTCCTCCGCTGGCCGCCTCACGAGCACTCGATCGAGCGGGCGGTCTGCGCTGCGGAGCCGCGACCGCCGTCCGCCGCACGGTGCACATCTGCGCCTCATGGCGCGGCCGTCGGACGTGGCTTCTCCGCTGGCCGCCTCACGAGCACTCGATCGAGCGGGCGGTCTGCGCTGCGAAGCCGCGTCCGCCGTCCGCCGCACGGTTCGCGACCGCGAACGCGCCGGCGACCGCGAACGCTGCTCCTCGTCGTCACTCTGCACTCCGCCAGGTGAATCTCCTGATCGAGAACGTGGCGCGCTACATTGCCGCACTGGTGCTGGGACCTCGCGGGTGCTGCGCTCGTGCTACTCGCGTTCACCGGCGGTGTCGTCGGCCCCGACTCCGTCCTCCTTCGAGAGATTGCGGCGGGCTATCGCCGTGTCGGCGACGTGCAGCGATCGGCGGAAGGCCCGAGACGCAGGGCCGATCGGTACGCCGCCTTCGCCTCCCGAAGCGTGCGTTGTCTCGCCAAACGTGTTTCCCAGGTTGTACAGACTGGCGGCGTCGAACCTGTTGGGCGCGAGATCCTGGGCGAGCATGCTGCCCGACGCGCCGATCGGCAGCACCATGTCGAGGCCGCCGCGCTCTGTGCGGGCGCCCGTGCAAACGACGATCGGATCGGCCAGGGCCGAACCGAGCAGGCCGACGGTCAGCAGCCGGAGGATGTCGGGCAGCCGGCGCAGACGCTCGCGCGCTGTCGCCAGTCCGGTGTCGAGCAGCCACAACGAGGAGAAGGGGACGACGTCCCGATGGCGTCCTCGACGCGTCCGGCAGGCGAAGAGCAGCGGAATGGCGAACGCGGCAAGGAGAGCGGCTGTTGAAAGAAGCCGGCGAGCATGCTCATGCTTTGCAGGCCCGGATGAGGGTGCCGGCCCGCGCCAGGACGGCGAGATGGTCCTCCATCTTCAAGGGGCGCCGGCCGGCGAACTTCACGCGATCGATCGTCGCGAAGAATCGCTCGAGCTCGTCGCCGCTGAGCGCTCTGTGTGGCTGCAGGCGTATCGCGTGGACGAGCTCGCGAGTCGACACGGTCGTGGCAGGGACACCGTATGACGTCTGCACGACGTCGCGCACGATGTTCGCGACGCTGGTGTAGAAGCCCGCGATCTGATCAGGTGAAATCGGCAGACGGCGCTCGAGGGCGGTGAGCCTCTGCTCCGGGCTGAGGACGACGGGGAGCGCCCGACCGAGTCGCGTGCGAGGCGTGAGCCTGGATGCGAGCAGCATCCGGCCAATCGCGGATACGCTCGCCACGAGCAGGAACGCCATCACCCGTGACGTGGCCCGCGATCGCGATGGCGATGTCATGGGAGGCCGCAGCGGGCGGAGCTCGCCGTCGGCACCGACGTCCGGCCGCCGGATCGTCACATCGATGGGTGCGGAGTGCACGCTCGCCGGTGGCGCGTCGCCGGTGGCGACCGTGAACCGAAACGGCGGCACGGTCACGCGCCCGGCCTCGAAGGTCGTCAAATGGATGTCCCACGTGTGAGCGCTGACACCCGATTCCTCCTCTGAGTCGAGCTCGACGATGCGAAGCAGATCGAATGGCCCGTGTTGGGCCGGCGCCTCCGGTCCGGTCACGCGCGATCCGGAGGGAGCCAGAAGCCGCACCCGAACGTCCACGCGCTCGCCGATCGAGTAGGTGGAGGCGCCGGTCGAGATCTCTACCGACACCCCCGGCGGCGGCGCTTGAGCGCTCGGTGCGCCGGTCAGTACGACGAGCACCGCCCCGGTCACGAAAAGCATCCTCACGGCGGACTACGCGATCCGCCCGCGCTGGATGAACGACGTCTGGTCCGCTGCCATCGTGGGTCGGGCCGTCGGGGGCATGCGCTGGTCAGCCCGCTTCAGGAGCTCAGGCACGCTGCCAAGCCTGCCTTGGGTCTATGGCCTTCGCGTGACCGACTCTGCGTGGAAGATGGCTGCACCAATGGATGCGAGCCCGAACGCCGCCTTCAATGTGAGCGGGGCCCCGCGAAGCAGAAGGCGGTCTCCCTTTTTGAGCTCGAAGAGGATCTGAGCGTCAGCCTTCGGAACCCCCACGAACGTGCCGGCGCCTTCCTTCGAAAACGGCAACGTCTGCGGCGTGCCGCCTGGCTCGAGCACTTGGAACGTGGTGTTCTTCTTGACGTCGTACCCGCCAAGCTTGAACCCCTGCGGCGTCCCCACTTGAAGGAACGTCGCCTCCACGACGATGTCGCAGCCCTTGAAGTCTCCGATGAAGGACGGGTTCATGGCCTTTGCCAGCGGCACTTGCGCTCCTGCCGGAGGGCAGGCCGAAGGCAACGGTCTTCCCTGCGCACGTGCTCCCAATCCGTTCGGCAAGAAGGCGAGTGCCACGGCCGTTGCGAGAGAGACGAGAGGTTTCCGGATCATGTGATCAGCCATCCCTTCGACGTGAGAAGTGATCCCCGTGGTGTGGTCTCGCTGGTTCCAACGCGAGACGTGTCGGCGATCGCCGTGGATCGTGCCGAGCGTTCGGCCGACGCGTGCTCATGCCTCATTGCCGCGACTGTCTCCATCACGGAACCGGAACCGTTCGCAGGATCTCGCCGACGACTTCGTCGGTCGCGATGGTGTCGGCTTCTGCTTCGTCCGTCAGGAGCAGTCGATGGCGGAGGACGTCTGGGCAGACGTCGCGTACGTCTTCCGGCAGCACGAAGGCGCGCCCCTCCAGGAGCGCGTGTGCGCGAGCCGCGAGGGTGAAGTGCACGGCCGCTCTCGGCGAGACGCCATAGCGAAGCACCGGCGCGAGCCGCTGAAGGCCGTAGTCATCCGGCGTTCGCGTCGCCTGGACGAGATCGAGGACGTACCTCTGGAGAACGGGATCGACGTAGATCTGGGTCAGGAGATGCCGCGCGGTTTCGATCTGCGTCCAGCCGGCGACCTGACGGACACGTGAGCTGGCTCCGGCGAGCTGCCGCTGCAGGATCTCCAGCTCCTCCTCGCGTGTTGGGTATCGAACCACGACGTGGAGGAGGAAGCGATCGAGCTGGGCTTCCGGAAGGGCGTACGTGCCTTCGTGCTCGATCGGGTTCTGTGTGGCGAGCACGAGGAACGGCTCGTCGAGCGAGTACGTCTCGCGCCCGATGGTCACGCGATGTTCCTGCATGGCCTCGAGCAGCGCGCTCTGGACCTTGGCTGGCGCGCGATCGATCTCGTCTGCGAGCACCAGGTTGGCGAACACCGGTCCCTTGTGCACGGCGAACCGGTTCTCCCCGGGATGGTAGATGAGCGTCCCGATCACGTCCGCCGGCAGCAGATCGGGGGTGAGCTGGATTCGCTGGAACGTCAAGGCCGTCGCCGCCGCCAGGGTCTTGACGACGAGCGTCTTCGCCAGACCTGGCGGTCCTTCGATGAGCACGTGTCCGTCGCAGAGGAGTCCGATCAGCAGGCGTTCGACGAGGTGCGTCTGTCCGACGACGACTGTCCCGATCTCGGCAGCGAGGTCGGCGGCGAACCGCCTGTGTCGTTCGATTGCCTCTTCGAGGCTCACGCGGTTCACGGTCTACGCTCAGGTGCCGAACTGGAGACGAGCCTGGTCAACTCCTCGTCCTGGTCGAGGACATCTTGAGGCAGACTCCGCAGCCCGGAGCGCTCCTGGGCGATGCGCTTCAACAGGCCGGTGAGATCGGCGGGGGGGTCCACTGGAGTCATGGTGCGTTCATCCCGTCGCGTGGCTCGCCCAGCTTCGGTCCGCTCTACGTCACGCGCACGCTGGCCGTCGGGGTCGACACCGGGTCCGCTCCGCCAGGCGCATTCGCATGACTGCCACCTTTCGAAAGAGCGGCCGTCGGATTCGGGCGTGCGAGCTCAGCTCCGCCGCGCGGGTACGCTGCGCAGCCGGCGGCGGGAGGAGACGGGGACGATGATGTGGCGTGTCAATGATGAGGTGAAGTAAAGAAACGTGGCCGGCAACGTTGCCGTCAGTCGGACTGCGGACGGGTCTGCGGCCTCGTGTGACCGAGTGTCGACGGTCCGAGCGCGTGCGATTTCGTGGGGCGAACGTGTGAGCTCGCGCAGCCCTCAGGACTCGACGTCGATCTGCACGGTCGGTGGGTCGACCCGCAGGTTGTAGCCTCCATGCTCGCGGCCGCCCTCGATGAGATAACGGAGCGCCGCCTCGCCGAGGGCGGCGCGCAGCGTTGCGTTGATCTTCGAGATGGTGCTCGGCAAGCCAGGCTGCGGTCCACATGCACGGTGGATCGTCGGGCCGAACTCGTCGACCTGCCGCGGGAACAGCAGCGTGAAGGTCTGACGCAGGATCGCAAGGACCCGGTGCAGCTGCGGGTCGGCTGACGGCTGCAGACTGATCTGGCCGCCGTGGATCTGGAGCGCATGCGAGATCGCAGGCAGCGGCAAGATCGCCCCTTCCAGTCGCGCGAGGGCGCAGACCCAGAAGAACTGCCTCGGTGGCAACACGATCGTGTTCTCGCCAATCTGAAGGCGCCGCGTCCGGCAGCAGAGCGTGAGCGGATCGGGCTCAGCCAGGCGGCGGCGCTCCTGGCGCCGGCGCTCGACCTGCTCCATGTAGCTCTCGACATCGATGCTGCTCGTGCTCGAGAGCAGCATCGGCACCTCCACGTAGGAATCGGCCGCCGCCGGCCGATTCCTCTTGATCGGCGACAGTCTGGTGGATGCATGCGGTGTGGCGACGAAGACACGATCGGCCGGACGCCCCGCGAACTGCAGGACAGCATGAAGCATCGCGGCCGCCAGGGCCGCCTCCGGCTGAACCACGGCTGTCACCGCGCAGTGCTCGGATCGGCAGAGACCACGCAAGACCTGCCACAGCTGCTCGACGGGTGCGATGCCCGGCGGGCTGATCGCCAGCGTGTGAACGGTCCTCGTGTTGAACAGGATATCGTCGCGATTCAACCCGAGGGTCCGGCAGATGTCCCCGAAGGCACCCGCCCGATCCCCGTCCGACAGCAGATCGCGTCGCACACGCCGTGCGGCGTCGCCGAATGCCAGCACGTGGAGCTCGTGTGGAGGCTGCTGTTCGTCTCGCGACCAGGTCAGCGCACCTTCGACCGCCGCGGCTGGCGGGCCGCCGGCATACGCGATGAGCAGGATCCGAGTTGCCGAGGCCGGCATGCGAGGAACAGTCCAGATGCGCGCCAGGTTCGCAGCGTCGAGCGGCGCAATGGCCGTCTCGATCTGACGGAGAACAGCGTCGCGTGCACGCATGGTGGCACTGCTGGTCCGGGTGGGTCGCTCAAAACAACGTGGCGGGAAACCATGAGCGCAACGTTGCCGATACGCGACTGGCGCCTGCCCGCCGAACGGTGTCGTTGAAGTGTGCACGTCATGACGACGATCCGTCGCCGAAAGGACAGGATCAAACAGGAAGATCGTGCCAATGACGTTGGCAAGTGGGCCGTGCCAGGCGGTGCGGGACCAACACGATCATCAAATGGCAGGCGTGAGCGTGAGGACTCGAATGGATACCGCGCGGGGCGGGGGACGTGTCTCTGGAGCGACGACCGCCCTGTCGATCGGGTGCTGGTGAGGCGGCGAGCGGAAGAGACACGTCCCCCGCCACGCCAGGACGACCTGCGGCCCGAATGGGTGCCTACAGCCCGCGAATTCGCCGCGCGAGTTGCCGGACTTCGAGCCGATCCATCTTGTACTTGAGCGTGCTGAGCGGAATGCCGAGATATTCGGACGTGGCCGTGACGTTCCACCCGCACTTCTCGAGCGCACGCAGGATGAAGTTGCGCTCGAACGTGTTGGTCGCACTCTCGAACAGACTGTCAGACCGCGACCCCTCGGGCTGGAGCTGGGCGAAATGGAACTCGAGCGGCAGATCTTCCTCGGAGATGTAGTCCTTGTCGCTCACCGCGACCAGACGCTCGACCAGGTTCTCGAGCTCGCGGATGTTGCCGGGCCACCAATGCTTCTTGAGCATCGCGATGGTGCCCTCGCTGATGCCGTGGACCTGTTTGCGGAATCGCGCGTTGTAGCGCCGCAGGAAGAACTCGGCCAGCTGCGGAATGTCCTCCGCGCGCTCCCGCAGCGGCGGCAGCTTGATCGGAATGACGTTGATGCGATAGTAGAGGTCTTCGCGGAACCGGCCTTCCTTGATGGCCTTCTCCAGATCCACGTTGGTGGCCGCGATCAGCCGGAAGCTGGTCTTGATCGGCTTCTGACCGCCAACGCGCTCGATCTCCCCCTCCTGGATGGCGCGCAGCAGCTTCGACTGGAGATCGTGCCGCAGATCGCCGATCTCGTCGAGGAACAGCGTCCCGTCCGCCGCGAGCTCGAACTTTCCCAGCTGCTGCCGCAGCGCGCCGGTGAACGCCCCCCGCTCGTGGCCGAAGAGCGTGCTCTCCACCAGCTCCTTCGGTATCGCCGCGAGGTTGACCGCGATGAACGGCGCGTCGGGATTCCCCGCTTCCTTGTGGATGTAGCGCGCGAGCAGCTCCTTGCCGGTGCCGCTCTCGCCGAGAATGAGCACCGTGGCCGACAGCTTCGCGATCCGATGGACCAGGTCGACGATCTCGCGCGTCGTACGGCTGGGACCCACGATGAACTCGCGCCCGGACTGATCGGCGACCTGCGCCGTCAGCGCAAGCACCTGCCGGTTCAGATCCTGACGCTCGCTGGCGTTGCGCACGAGCGAGCGCAGCTGGTCCGGCTCGAACGTCTTGGTGACGTAGTGGTACGCACCCCACTTGATCGCCTGGACGGCCGTTTCGATCTCGTTGATGGCCGAGATCATGATGACCTCGACCAGGTTGTAGTTCTCCTTCAGGATCCGCAGCAGCTCGAAACCGCTGATGCCAGGCAGGCGCACGTCCACCAGGACGAGGTCGACGTCCTCCTTCTGGAAGAGCATCAGCGCCGCCTCGCCCGTCGCGACCCGCAGGACGCGGTAGTCGCGCTTCAGGATCGAGGTGACGGTATCCCGCATCCGGTCGTCGTCGTCGACGACGAGGACGGTCTTGGGCTTGAGTGTCATTCGCGGTGGGAGCCGCGGTATTGTGGCAGGACGGTTGACACTGTTGCAAGCCGTTCGCTAACGTACCCGTTTTGTTGACCTTGTCCTCGATCCTTGCCGGGCTCGCCGCCCTGCTGGCCGCGGCCGCCCTGCTCCTGGCGAGGCGAGCGTCGGTCCGCGTCGAACGGATGACCGAAGCCTACTGGGAGCTCCGATACGAGGTCGGCCAGCTCCGCGTGCGCGTCAACAGGCTCGAGACCGTCGCCGGCCTGCGTGACGCAGACCCTGCGCCGGCGCCGGAGACTCCTGCGCCGCCACAGACCACTTCTTTCGTTCCTCTCTCCTCCTTGAAGAAATGACCAACGAATTCGACGTGATTGTCATTGGAGCGGGCACCGGCGGCTACGTGGCCGCGATCCGCGCCGCGCAACTGGGTTTCAAGGTCGCCGTTGTCGAGAAGCAGAAGTCGCTCGGCGGCACCTGCCTCATCTGGGGCTGTATCCCGACCAAGGCGCTGCTCGAGCACGCACACGCCTTGAAGGTCGTGCAGCACGCGAAGGAATGGGGCGTCACCTTCGGCGACGGCCCCGCACCCGCGGTGGGCATCGACATGAAACAGGTGCACGCCCGCAAGGACAAGATCGTCACGGGGCTCACCAAGGGCGTCGAGTACCTCTTCAAGAAGAACAAGATCGAGTGGATCAAGGGGACCGCCCGGCTGACCGGCAACGGCGGCGTCGAGGTCTTCGAAGGCGACACGCGGACGCTGCGCGCGGCCAAGGAGATCATCGTCGCCACCGGATCGACGCCCCGCAGCGTGCCGGGCATCACCATCGATCACGACCGCATCATCACGAGCGACGAAGCCATCCACATGAAGGCGGTGCCGAAGTCGATTGCGATCATGGGGAGCGGAGCGGTCGGCGTCGAGTTCGGCTCGATCTTCCGCAGCTTCGGCAGCGAGGTGACGATCATCGAGCTGCTGCCGCGCCTGGTTCCGGTGGAAGACGAGGCGGTGTCGGCGGAGCTGGCCAAGTCGTTCCGCAAGAAGGGGATCACCACGCTGACCGGCACCAAGGTGACCAGCGCGAGAGTGGCGGGAGACGGCGTCGACATCCAGGCCGCGCTGCCCGATGGAACCACGAAGGACATCCGGGCCGAGTACCTCCTGGTCGCGACCGGTCGCGGCCCCGTGACGGCCGGCCTGGACGCCGAGAAGATCGGCCTCGAGATGGAACGCGGGTACATCAAGGTCGACACCCTGTTCCGCACCAGCGTCCCTGGCATCTCGGCCATCGGCGACGTGATCACGATCGGGGCGAAGCCGCACCCGCAGCTCGCGCACGTGTCGTCCGCCGAAGGGATCATCGCCGCCGAGCGTATCGCGGGCCAACACGTGCAGCCGATCAACTACGAACAGGTGCCGGGCTGCACCTATTGCGACCCCGAGATCGGCAGCGTCGGCCTGACCGAGCAGCAGGCGATCGAACGCGGCTACGATGTCCGTGTGGGGACGTTCCCCTTCGGCGTGCTCGGCCGCGCGAAAATGGCGGGCGAAACCGAGGGGTTCGTCAAGATCGTCGCCGAGAAGAAGTACGACGAGATTCTCGGCGTGCACATGATCGGCCCGCGCTCGACCGAGCTCGTCGCCGAAGCGACACTGGCCCTGCGGCTCGAGTCGACCGTCGAGGAGCTGATTCGCACCATCCACGCGCACCCGACGATGGCGGAGGCCGTGGGCGAGGCGGCGCACGCCACCCACGGTGCGGCGATCCACGTCTAGCCGGATCGTCAGACGGACCCGGACACCAGCGACAGCCTCGGACAGGACGACATGGCCAGCGACATATTGATGCCCCAGATGGGAGAGTCGATCGCCGAAGGGACAATCGTCCGTTGGATCAAGCAGGTCGGCGATCGCGTCGACCGCGACGAGCCGCTGTTCGAGATCTCCACCGACAAGGTCGACGCCGAGATCCCTTCGCCCGCCGCCGGGGTCCTCGCCGAGATCCGCGCGAGAGAAGGCGAGACGGTTCCGGTCAACTCGGTGGTCGGCATCATCGACGCGGAAGGTGCAGTGCGGACGCCTCAGGCCCAGCTCGACGCCGAGCCGCCGCCGTCGGCCGTTCCACAGCCCGACGGCAGCCCGGCTGCCGCGGCCGCCGGGTCCGCGCAGACGATGGAGGCCCCTTCCTCCCAGCAGCATCCGGAGCCGTCCGGCCAGCCGGACGATGAGTCGGCCGAGGACCGGCTCCGCCGCAAGTCGTCGCCGCTCGTGCGCAAGATCGCGCAGGAGCACCGCGTGGACATCTCCCTCGTCCAGGGCACCGGTGCCGGCGGCCGTGTGACGAAGCACGACATCCTCTCGTTTCTCGATCAGGCGCCGGCCGCGCCCGCCGCTATGCCCGCACCCGCGCCCGCCGCACCCGTGCCCTCCTCGACGCACGGGCCGGGAACCGGGGCCGGGCACACGCCGGCAACAGGCGCCGGCCTCGCGGGCCAGACGGTGCCGATGTCCGTGATGCGCCGCAAGATCGCGGAGCACATGGTGCTGAGCAAACACACGTCGGCCCACGTGCACACGGTCTTCGAGGTCAACTTCACCCGCGTGGAGCAGATCCGCCGCGCGCGCAAGGCGGAGTACGAAGCCGCGGGCGGCAAGCTGACCTACCTCTCCTTCATCGTCAAGGCGGCCGTGGATGCGCTGCGGGCCGTTCCGGTGATGAACGCGTCGATCGACGCGAACAACAACGTCACCTACCATCGCCAGGTGAACGTCGGGATCGCCGTCGCGCTCGACTGGGGTCTGATCGTTCCGGTGATCAAGCGCGCCGACGAGAAGAACCTGCTCGGCATCAGCAAGGACATCGCCGACCTCGCGACGCGCGCCCGATCCAAGCACCTGAAGCCGGACGATGTCGCGGGTGGGTCGTTCACCGTCACCAACCCTGGCGGCTCCGGCGCGCAGTTCGGCCTGCCGATCATCAACCAGCCGCAGGTCGGCATCCTCGGCGTCGGCGCGATCGAGAAGCGGCCGGTGGTGATCGAGGATGCGATCGGGATCCGGCTCATGGGCTTTCTGTCGCTCGCCTTCGACCACCGCGTCGTCGACGGCGCCGTCGGCGACCATTTCATGGCGCTGATGAAGCAGCAGATCGAGAACTGGGATCCGTCGCAGGCCTAGCCGCGTCCCTCGTACAGGGGTCGGCTCCGGCCGGAGGCCGAACCCGCTCACCATGAGAACTCTCGAAGTCAGGCGGCTCGGGCGGATGCCGTACGACGAGGCCCTCGCGCTCCAGCGCCAGCTGGTCGAGGCGCGGCGAGCCGGCTCGGTGGGGGACCTGCTGCTGCTCGTCGAACATCCTCCAGTCCTCACGCTCGGCGTGCGGGGCGACGGCGGCCGATCGCACATCCTCGCTCCCGATGAAGAGCTTGCGCGCCGCGGCATTCAGGTGTTCGAGACGGGCCGTGGCGGTGACATCACCTACCACGGTCCCGGGCAGATCGTCGGCTACCCGATCCTGGACCTCAACCCGGACAGGCGGGATGTTCACAAGTACGTCAGGGACGTCGAGGAAGTCCTCATTCGCGCGGCAGCGGACTGCGGCGTCACCGCCGGGCGGGTGGCCGGACTGACGGGCGTCTGGGTCGGCAACGAGAAGATTGCCGCGATCGGCGTGAGGATTCAGCGCTGGATCACGAGCCATGGGTTCGCGCTGAACCATACGACCGATCTCTCGGCGTTCCAGCTGATCGTGCCGTGCGGCATCGCCGACCGGGCCGTCGGCTCGTTGTCCTCTCTCGGATGCACGCTGTCCCGCGCCGAGGTCGAGGGCCGCATCGTGGCGCGCATGGCCGAGGTGTTCGGACGCGAGCCGATGGACGCCGCCTAACCGCAGACACACCAGCTGTTTGCCCCGCCCTCCGGATTCGCTGGAATATTTCGCCCGCGCGGCGTGTTTTCCATTCCAGCGAGGACACGATGAGAGAGTCGAGAGACGAGCGGCTCCTCGCGAGACTGCAGGCCGGTGACGAGTCTGCGGTGCGCGATCTGGCCGAGGCGTACGGGTCGAAAATCTACCAACTGGCGTTCCGGTATCTCCGCAACAAGGAAGACGCCGAAGAGGTGATGCAGGACGTCCTCTTCAAGGTGTACCGGAAGATTGGCAACTTTCGCGGCGATGCGGCGCTCTCGTCGTGGATCTACCGCATCACGTTCAACACGGCCATGTCACGGCTGCGCACCGCAAAATACCAGCGGTCGCAGCACGAAGAGCTCCCGCTTGCCGGACCCGAAGGAGCAGATGAGGGCGCGCCCCGGGACGTGGCCGACTGGTCGGGACTGGCCGACGAACAGCTCTTCAGAAGCCAACTGAGGAATCGTGTGGCGCGGGCGATCCTGGCTCTGCCGGCGATTTATCGGGCGCCGGTGATGCTCCGCGACATCCAGGGGATGTCCACGGAAGAGGCGAGCGCGATGTTGCACGTCAAGGATCAGACCTTGAAGTCGCGGCTCCATCGGGGGCGGCTCATCCTTCGGCGGCAGCTTGCCGACTTCGCGGGTGGCCTGACGCTGCACCACGCGACGGCCTGAGGCGCGATTCTTGCAGTCTCAGTTGCGGATTTGATCGAAGTCGGGGGCTAGCCGGGTGCCTGCAGGTCGGTATCCGATCGCGGGCCGGCGCCCCGACCCGATCAATCCGCACGTCACACCAGCCTCCCGCATCCTCGTATCCCCGGAACCGAATTACCACGTCGCGCGTCCGCCGGGTCGCATCTGACTCCGCAAGCCTCCGGCCGCACGGCGGTTCTGTCCCGCCTCGGGTTCTACAGCTGCATCGCGGTATCGAGCGAAACCTGAGCGGCGCCGCCGAGAGCGGGCCAGTGGACTTCCTCCACTCCGGTCACACCGAGCCGCGTCGGCAGGGCAACAGTACGGGCCCGCCGACCTGTACTGTCGTCCGGCGCCACGAAGCAGCTCAGCGTTCGCCGCGAGACTCCACAGAGCGCGGCCACCGCCTCGGCTGCCGCGTGTGCGAGCGCGTGTGGCCCTGGCGGCCACAGCGCTGGCACCTGCGCGGCGATCCGGCGCCGTGTCGGCTCATCGATCATGCGGCTCGCGGCGAGCCCCGCAACGGTTGATTCCTCCCAGGAGATGACGGTCTGGGATGGCGGGGCCCCGAGGATGGTGAGTGACACGTCCCTGACCGACGCGTTGGCCCGCAGGGCGACGAGAGCCCGGACCGCCGCGGCCAGCGCCTCGGGGGCCGATCCCACGACCCGGCGGCGGTCGACACGCAGGTCGCGGACGATGGCCTCGACGGCGTGCCGGTGATCGGCCCCGGCGCACACGATGCTGCCGCGTGCCGCCGTCGCAAGCGCCTGGCGGAGGAGCCCCAGCGGATCGCCTTGCGGGTCTCCCCCCGCCGCGTCGGCAACGACCACGATGGTGGACTGGATGGCGCGGCTGATGTCGCTCGAACCGGTGACGGTGGTATCGAAGCCTTCGATCGGCCCCGTTTGCATGATGTCGAGCGCCTTGCCTCGAGCGACACCGCCAGCCGCGTCGATCAGCTGAATGCGTCTGACGACCCGACGCCGCGCGAGCACGTGCGCGAGTGCGCCGCCGAGCTCGCCCGCGCCGAGAATGGCCACCTCAATCATGCGTGGGCTATTGTAATGGCTGCCATGCCAAACGATTTGCGCGGACGGACCGCGCTCGTCACCGGCGCATCGCGCGGAATCGGACTTGCCGTCGCGAGGGCGCTTTCGTCGCACGGCGCTCACGTGGCCATCACCGGACGTGACCGATCGACGCTGGAGCAGGCCGCCGGCGCGGTGGCGGACGCCGGAGGCTCGGTCAGCCCCGTCGTGGCCGACGTGCGCGATGCAGCGCAGGCGCAGCACGCCGTCGACGAGGCGGCTTCCCGCCACGGCGGCATCGACATCGTCGTGAACAACGCAGGCGTCGGCGTCTTCGCCAACGTGGCGGACATGACGCTCGAACAGTGGATGCAGGTGCTCGGCACGAACCTGATCGGCGTCTTCAACGTCTGCCACGCGGCGATTCCGCAGCTTCGACGCCGCGGCGGGGGCACGATCGTCAACATCAGCAGCCTGGCTGGCAAGAATCCCTTCGTCGGCGGAGCGGCGTACTGCGCGTCGAAGGCGGGCCTCAACGCGTTCACCGAAGCGCTCATGCAAGAGGTGAGGCACGAGAACATCCGCGTGAGCGCGATCGCACCTGGCTCGGTTGCGACCGGCTTTTCGGGAGGCGATCCCGCAGCCGGCGCCGGCTGGAAGAGCGCGCCGGAAGACGTGGCCGAGCTCGTGCTCGCGATCGTTCACATGGATCCCCGGAGCATCCCGAGCTACATGGAGCTCCGTCCGTCGAAGCCTCCACGCCGATAGAGAAGCCTCCACGCAGATAGAAACGCCCATGTCCGTCTTCGAGAAACATCGCGACACGCTGGAGCAGCACGAGACCATGATGGGGCCGACGCGCGGCCGGCTGGCCGTGGCCCTCGATCTGCTGACCGACTCGCTCGCCCTCGTCGGGCAGCACGGCGTCTATTGTCGAAGCGAGCGGTTCCCGGGGCAGCCGAAGATGGACGTGGCCCTCGTGCTCGAGCAGTTGAACGACGCCAAGCAGCTCGTGCAGAGCGCGATGGAGGCGCTCAAGCGCGGCTGATCTGCTGCGGCGCGGTGGCATCGAGCTCCGCCACCTGCGGCAGCCGCCAGTTCCAGATCAGCCAGAGCACCCCTGGAACGGCAAACCCCACACCGATCACCGACGACAAGGCGCGCGGTGACCACCCGAGCACGTCCAGCGCAAATCCGGTGACGTAGCTGGAGATCGACGAGGTCAGCGTGACGAGCGCGAGCTCGGCCGCGAAGACGCGCCCCCGATACGCGTCGGGCACTTCCATCTGCAGCAGCACCGTGCTGAAGACCCACAACATCGATCCGCCGAAATGCGCCAGCAGCACGCAGGCGGCGGCCATCGGCAGCGACCCGGCCGCGGCGAGCGCCACGTAGAAGCCGCCGACGATGAAGTAGGCCGGCCCGATCGCGCGCCGCATCATCGCGGGTGACTGGCCGAGGATGAACCGGAGCGTCAGCGGCGCCAGCCCCGCGCCGACTCCGCGCGCGCCGTACAACACGCCGATTCCGGCGGCCGTGCTCCCCGCGACCGGAAAGACGCGATGGCCGAAGACGCTCAGGAGCAGAAGCACTCCGCCGGCAAGTCCCCATCCCGCCTTGACGCACATGAGCGCCGCCACGCGCGAGTTGCGCCGGACGTAGCCGAACCCCTCGCTGAGATCCAGGAGTCCGACCAGACCGCGCCAGTCGCGGGTCCGCGGGCTCGCCGCGGGCGGCCCGTCCGCTGACGCCTGTGCGTCCACGCCCACATGGCCGGCGGCGGACGCCGCGTGCCGCGGAGCCCTGTTGATGCGCGTGCGGCTGATGAACACCGCGGACAGGAAGAACGAGGCGGCGTTCAGCACGAATGCGAATTCGCGCCCCGCGAACGCCGTCACCAGTCCACCGATTGAAGCGCCGAGCGCGAGCATGGCCGCCCACGTCGCGCTGGAGAGCGCGCTGGCGGACAGCAGCTCCTCACGGCTCGTGACGTTCGGGATGGTGGCTGTGCGCGCCGGTTCGAAAAATGCCGAGGCCGTGACGGTGAGCGTCATCACCGCGTAGGCGATCCACACATCGTCTCGCGTGTGAACCAGGAGCAGGCCGAGCACGAGCACGCCGCGGACGAGGTCCGCAGCAATCATCAGCCGCCGGCGATCGAAGCGGTCCACCACGACGCCGGCGACCGGGCCGATCACGGCCATTGGCAGGAACTGCACGATCATCAGCCACGCCACGGCGGTGGCCGAGCCGGTGAGGTCCAGGAGCAACGCGAAGACGGCAACCGAATTGAACCAGTCGCCGAGCTGCGACACCGCCTGCCCGAAGAACAGCAGCCTGAAGTTGCGGTTGGTGCGGAGCAGGGCCGACGAGGAGCTCACGCCGGCCAGTATAAGTCCCGCGCGGAGCGCGATTGGCGGCCGAGGCGGCCGATGACTCCTACTCCGGACTTCGCGTCGCGCCGGCGTCGCCGCCAGCGGGCGGTTGATGACGGGCGAAAATCTCCGGAAGTCGAGTCACGAATGCCGATCGCGGCAGCACCTCGCCGATGCCGGCGTCACGCGCCTGCTGGATGAGATCGGTGCGCACGTGCGACACGAAGGCCACGGATGACACGCCGGAGAGCCGGGACTCCCGCAGCTCCGCGGCGATCCGGAGCGCGTCGATCCGAGGGTTGTCGAGATCGAGCATCACGAGCGAGGGACGGGTCGCGCGCAGCTGCTCGAGCGCGGCGTCGATCGTGCGCGCGAACATCAGCGGCACGCCCGCCTGCGCCGCCGTCGCGCGGATCTTCGACGTGAACAGCAGGTCGTCGAGGATTGCTAGAATCACGACGTGATCATAATCGAGACTCAGGCCGTGCCGTCGTTCCACAAGAACGGCTTCGTCGTGGCGTGCGCGCGCACGCGCGAAGGCGTGCTCATCGATCCGGGCGACGAAGTCGACGGCCTGCTCGAGTTCGCCGCCACCGAAGATCTCTCCATCCGCCACATCCTGCTGACGCACGCCCACGTCGATCACATCACCGGCGTGGCGGCCGCGAAGCGGCTGCTCGGCGTCCCGGTGCATCTGCATCGGGACGACCTCTTTCTCTACGATCGCGCGGTGGAGCAGGGCCTCATGTTCGGACTGAAGGTCGATCCGCCGCCGCCGATCGATGCCTTCTATGCCGCCGGCGAGACGATCGGCTTCGGCGAGTTCGAGGTGAGGGCGTGGCACACGCCAGGGCATTCTCCAGGCGGCGTCTGTCTCGAGGTGGCCCGCAAAGGCGAAACCGGACTGGACCTCTTCGTCGGCGACACGCTCTTCGCCGGCTCGATTGGCCGCACCGACCTGCCCGGCGGCGACTACGCGACGCTGATCGGCTCGATCCGCAGCGTGCTGATGGCCTTTCCCGACGATGCGCGTGTGTATCCGGGCCACGGTCCGGACACGACGATCGGCCGGGAGCGAAGCTCCAACCCGTACCTCACATCGGTGCTCTGACCTCGACTCGCGGCGCTCTGACCTCGGCTAACCCGCATCGGCTCGGCCGACCTGGAACTCCACCCGGCCAACCTTCAACCGGTCGCCGGGAAGCAGGTGCGCGGTGGCCACGCGGCCGCCGTTGACGTACGTGCCGTTGGTGCTCTCGAGGTCGACGACCGTCAACATTTCGTCTCCGGCTTCGAGCCGGCAGTGCAGGCGCGAGACCAAGGCTGCCTCGACAACCAGGTCGGCACCGGCGGCGCGCCCCACTGTCTTGATCGCGCCCGGCGACAGGCGGAACGTGAGGGCCTCGTCCCCCTCGTCGGAGCTGTTCAGAATCCACATTCGGCGGCATCTTACCTGAGGCGGTTGAACTTCGCGTGCGTGCCGCTCGTAATGGTCTGGTATGCCGGCCACGAGGTCTCGCAGACGCCTGTTCGTGCTCCTGGGAGTGGCGGCGCTGACCGGTCTGGCGATTGCCGGAGTCGGCGGCCTTCGCGGCGCATCGGTCGAGTTCGACGCCTCGCGCCTCGCGACGGTGGAGCGGGGGACGATGGTCCGCTCGGTGGTGGCCACCGGCAAGGTCGAGCCGATCACCAAGGTCGAGATCAAGTCGAAGGCGAACGGCATCATCAAGCGGCTCGCCGTCGACATAGACAGCCTGGTCTCTGCCGGCGACGTCCTCGCGGAGCTCGACAAGGATCAGCTGCTCGCCCAGGTCCGCGGCGCCCAGGCCACACTGCTTGCCGCACAGGCGGCGCTGGAAGGTGCCGAAGCGCAGCTCCAGAAGAACACGGTCGAAGCCGAAGGACCGGACGTCGCCTTCGCGCGCCGCGCGTACGAGCGTGCGACGTCGCTGTTCGAGCAGCACCTGCTCGCGCAGTCCGCGCTCGACGAGGCGCAGAGCGCCGTGGAAGTGGCCGAGAACCGGCGCCGCGCCGCCCAGTCCCAGCTTGCGGTGAGCCGTGCGCGGGTGTCGGAAGCGCGTGCGCAGGTTGCCCAGGCACGGGCGGCGGCCGACAAGGCGGCCGAAGACCTGGCGAACGCGACCCTTCGCGCGCCGATCCGCGCCACGGTGCTCACGCGCGACGTCGAGGTCGGCAGCCCCGTGTCGTCGATCTTGAATCTCGGCGCCAACGCGACCCTCGTCATGACGCTCGGCGACATCGATCACGTGTTCGTGCGCGGCAAGGTGGACGAAGCCGATATCGGCCACGTCCGCCTGGGCCAGCCGGCCCGCATCAGGGTCGAGAGCTTCCATGAGCGCGTCTTCGATGGCCGGGTGACGCAGATCTCGCCCATGGGCGCCGAGAAGGACAACGTCACCAGCTTCGAGGTCTGGGTCTCGCTCGACAACCCAGGAAAGGAGCTGAGGGCGAACATGACCGCCAACGCCGAGATCGTGCTCGAAGAGCACCCGGACGCGCTCATCGTTCCGGAAGCGGCGATCACCTACGACGCGGAGAAGAACGCGTTCGTCGACCTCGTCGATCCCGCCAGCACGATCGGCCGGCGTCGCGTGCCTGTCCGGCTGGGCGTCGGCAACGGCACGCGGACTCAGATCCTCGAGGGGCTGTCCGAGGGAGACCGTATCGTCCTGCCGTCCTGACGGCAACGGCACGCGCATGAGGGAAGCGCTCCTGCAATCGCTCGACAACCTTCGCGCGAATCGCCTCCGCAGCGTGCTCACGATGTTCGGGATCCTCTGGGGGATGATCTCGATCGTCATCCTCTCCGCGACCGGCGAGGGGTTCCGCCGCGGCAACGATCACGTGCTCCGGGAGCTCGGCACGAACGTCGCGATCGTCTGGGGCGGGCGCACGAGTCTGCAGGCGGGCGGCGCACGGGCCGGACGCGCCGTGTATCTCACCCTCGACGATGCCCGCGCGATCGCGAGCCAGGCGGCCCTCGTCGCCGTGGTGAGCCCGGAGATCGAGCGTACTGTGCCCGCGAAGAGCCGCTACAACGCGGCGAGCGCCCGCGTCACCGGCATCGAACCCCCGTATCAGGGCATCCGCACGATCGAGCTCGACTCTGGCCGGCAGTTCTCCTGGACCGACGAAGAGCAGGTGTCCCGGGTGGCCATCCTCGGCTTCGACATCGCCGATCAGCTCTTCGGCAGCCGGCCCGCGCTCGGGGAGACGCTGCTGCTGAACGGCGTCCGCTACACGGTCGTCGGCACGATCCGCAAGAAGGAGCAGGACAGCAACTACAACGGTCCGGACAACAACAAGATCTTCGTGCCGTTCGCCGCGATGACTCGCGACATGCCCAGAATCGACGCCCCCGCCGGCTCTCTCTCCGACATCGTCGTCGCACCGAAGCCGCACGTGCTCGCCGCGCTGCCGGCCGTGCTGGCCGCACGCACCGGCCGTATCCAGGACATCGACTGGCCGCTCGAGCGGAGCGTTCGGGAGGTGCTGGCGCGTCGGCACGGGTTCGATCCGCTGGACGAGCAGGCGATCCGGACGTGGGATACCTCGCTCGAGACGATGATGTTCGGCCGCATGGTCGACGCCATGCGCCGCTTCTTCACGCTGGTGGGGTTCGTGACGCTTGGGCTCGGCGGCATCGGGGTCATGAACATCATGCTCATCGCCGTGAAGGAGCGGACGCGCGAGATTGGGGTCCGCCGGGCCCTCGGAGCGACGTCGCGCGACATTCAGCGCCAGTTCTTCCTCGAAGGCCTCTTCCTGGCCATGGTGAGCGGCGGCGCGGGCCTCGTCATCGCGCTCGGCCTCTGCCGCCTCGTGAACCTCGCGCCGATGCCGCCGCGTTTCGCCGGGATGGTGGTCTCGTGGGATGCCGCGCTCCTGTCGCTCGCGGCGCTGGTCGCCATCGGCGTCGCCACGTCCATCTATCCCGCCCGTCGGGCTGCGGCGCTGCCACCGGTCGAAGCGCTGCGCTTCGAAATATGACCATGAGTCGGGCCTGGTCCGGAGTCGTCGGCGAGGCCGTCACGAGCCTGCGCCATCACTGGTTCCGCGCCGCGCTCTCGACGCTGGGCATCGCGTGGGGCATCGTCTCGGTCGTCGTGCTGCTGGCGTACGGCGACGGCTTTCGCGGGGCCCTGGACGCCGGCTTCGCCGGTGCGTTTTCGGACGGTGTGTCGGTCACCTTCCTCGGACAGACCAGCAAGCAGGCTGGCGGCGAGCGTGCAGGCAAGCGGATCCGGATCACGATCGCCGACATCTCGGCGATCCGATCGTTGCCGCTCGTGCGCGAGGCCAGCCCGGAATTCATGAAGGAATTTCCAGCCGTCTACGGCAACCGCCAGTCCAACCACGTGGTGCGCGCCGTGGCGGCCGCCTACGGCGCGATGCGCAGCGAGCGCGCGAGGCCGGGTGGACGCTTCCTCGACGACGAGGACGTACGTCTGCACCGGCGCGTCGCGTTCATCGGCAGCGAGGTGCAGCGCACGCTGTTCGGGGCGGTGCCCGCGGTCGGCGAGTCCATCCGGATCGGGGGCGTGTCGTTCGAGGTCATCGGGGTGATGGAGGAGAAGGTCCAGCTGTCGAACTACAACCGGCCGGACCAGTTCTGCGTCTTCATTCCTTGGACGACCATGGGCGCGCTGATGGACACGACCCAGGTCTCGACGTTCGTCTGGCAGGCCGTTTCACCGGCGCAGGCGCTCCGGGCCGAGAGACAGGTCCGCGAATACCTCGCGACCCGGTATCGCTACGATGCGACGGACGAGCGCGCCGCGAACATGTTCGGATCCGAGCAGTCCAAGCGGATCACGAGCGGGATCGTCAACGGACTGAAGATCGTGCTCGCCTTCATCGGCGTGCTGACGCTCGCGATCGGCGGCGTGGGCATCATGAACGTGATGTTCGTGAACGTGCAGGAACGCACGCGGGAGATCGGCGTGCGCAAGGCGCTCGGCGCAACCCGCCGGCAGGTGCTGCTGCAGTTTTTGCTCGAAGGGCTCGCCACGACGTTCTGCGGCGGCGCGATCGGCATCGCGCTCGCCTATGGACTGGCATGGCTGCTGAGTCCGCAGCCGTTCCTGTCGGAGCTGATCGGAGACACCACCGGCGCATCGGACATCCACCTGGTGCTGACGCCAGGTCTCGTGGGGATCTGCGCCGGCCTGCTTGCCGGCGTGGGTTTGGTCAGCGGGCTGCTGCCGGCGCTGAAGGCGTCGAGGCTCGATCCGATCGAAGCGCTGCGGTACGAGTAAGGGCGCCGGAATCAGACGGCGGCGCCGCGCAGGTGATCCGCGACGCCGGCGGTGCCGAGCGCGACGCGCACGGTACTCACCGGATGTTCGAGGTGGGCGGCGTGCCCGGCCGTGGCGACCGTGACCACGTCCAGGTGCTCGAAATGGCGCTGCAGCGACGCCAGGGCGGCGGCCGGAGCGACAATCGGATCGCGTTCGCCGAACATCACCGTGACGGGAGTCCGGCGCGCCTCGCCGCCGAGCTCGGGGGCCGGCAGGGACGCGAGGTCGGCGAGCATCGCGAAATACACCTCGTCGTCGAACCCGCCGTCCGGCTGCTCGCTCATGCCGGACACGTAGCTGGAGAGCGCCGCCGCATTCTGCCAGTGATGCGAGAGCAGGAACGGATCGAGGAACGCGAGCTGCATGCCGCGCCGCATCGGCGGATCGAAGAACGTCTTCGTGTTGTCGATCTGCTGCTGCAGGGCATCGGCGATTTCCGGCGTGTCGGCCCGCAGGTCCTGACACGCCAGATGCATCACGGTCATGAGGACGTCGAAGGCGGGTATCGCCGGCGCAACCGCAATCACCCGCGAGACGCGTGTGCCCCTCGCGAGGACGCCCAGCGTGAGGTGGATCCCCAAGGAATGGCAGAGCAGTGCGACAGGCTGAGATCCCGCTTCGATCCGGTGCTGCAGGGAGTCGAGCGCGCGGCAGAAGGCCCCTTCGGTCTTGAAGGGGAAGCCGTGTGAGCGGTGACGTGACGGCTCCTGCCAGAACTCGGCGCGCACCCCCTCGCGGGCGAAGACCGGTCCGAGGATGCGTGCCTCTTCATGGCAACCGAAGCCTGGCGCACCATTCACGAACACTACGCGTTCCACAGGCTCCCTCGAGGTCAAGGTCGATGTGCTGAGTCTATAACCGAGGATATCCGGCGGAAATATCAACTTCCAGGTACGTACGCCTCGCACCCTGGCTTCCACGCGACATTGCCAGGCGCCGGCCCGACGTTCGACGCGCGTCTGGAGCCGCAGGCATCACATCCGGCTGACCTTCCCGACCCAGCCTGCGAGCGCGTCGAGCGCCTGAGGGCTCACCTCGGCATCTCGCAGCCGCTGGTACTCGTCGGCTTCGCCCGTTTCCGCCGGCACGAGCAGGTGATTCGCGCCGGGGACCTTCACGACGTCGACCTCCCCCTTCTTCCTGGCGCGGGCCAGCGCTTCCAGGGCGTCGGCGCTCCCGGGCGGCACCTGCTTGTCGAGCTCGCCCTCC
The DNA here is from genome assembly GCA_050183995.1 of Vicinamibacterales bacterium. GTDB lineage: Bacteria > Acidobacteriota > Vicinamibacteria > Vicinamibacterales > CAVVIG01 > CAVVIG01. The sequence continues at coordinate 22,578 of JBFXAT010000005.1, read as the reverse complement.
ATGATCAACAACGGCTGCCCGACGTTCTTGATCACCCGCGCGGGGTCGAAGGCCAGCACGCTCTGAAAGTACGGCGTGTCGGCTTGCCGGCGCGTTGCTGGGGAGACGGTGATCTGTTCCCACCCCTTCCCGGTGAGTACGGCCTGCTGGATGCTCTTCTGGAGATCGATCGTCGTCTGGCGCTCCGCAGGCGAGCGGCTCGAGCGTTCGAGCGAGCGCTCGACCTGGAACAGGTTGAAGGCGCTGCCGGTGAGGGCCGTGCCGCCGAGCACGCCCACGGCCGCGATGCGCTTCTCCTTCGACGCCGCCAGCAGCGCCACCGCCGCGCCTTCGCCGTGGCCGATCGCGATGATGTGGCGCTTGTCGATGTCCTTGCGGCTGCCCAGCATCTTCACGGCCGCGCGCAGGTCCTCGGCGTAGTCGGCCAGCGTCGCGGATTCAGGCCGTCCGCCGCTCTGGCCGACGCCACGCTTGTCGTAGCGGAGGACCGCGAACCCCGCGTCGGCGAGCGCATTGGCGATCTGCGCGAGGTACGGCGTGCCCGACGCGACGCCGTCGCGGTCCACCGGACCTTCGCTGCCAACCAGGACGACGGCGGGCAGCGCGCCGGGGGCGTCTTCAGGACGGGACAGCGTTCCCGACAGCGAGAAGCTCATCGCGGGGATGCGTACGTCGAGGTCGTTCGGACGCGCCAGCGTCAGGCTGCGGGTGGACACCGCGGTCATGTCCTCCCGCGCGACCTCCAGCGTCTGTGCCGGGATGCGCAGGCGCAGCAGGCGTCCCTGCTCGTCGCCCCAGATCTCCGCTTCCATCGGTGGCGCGGTGGCGGTCTGGAACGTGAGCATCGTTCGCCGCGCCGCGATGACGCGATCGACCGTCTTGACGCGTACGGTCGTGCTCGCGCCGACGATCGCCGTCGAGGGCGCGAGACCCGGTTGATAGAGATACAGCGTCGTGCCTGGCGGGACCTGCGCCGTTCGGGCGGCGAGCGCCTCGTACGGCGCGATGAAGGGGTTCGGAAGCAGAATCGCGTGCTCGTCGATCGTGTCGGTCCGATCGATGGGCTTCAGCGACGCCACGGTCACCCGCGTGGTCGCGGTCGTCCCCTGCACCGAGGTGCGCAGCATGGTGAACTGCCCCCTCATCGTCGCATCGACGCTCAGCTCGACCGGTCTCCACTCCGGATCGTAGCGGGCGGTGAACTGGCGGATGTCCAGTTCGACGGGCGACCCGATCCGGCCGTTGCTCGAGATGGTCCACCCGTCGGCGCTTCGTTCGACGTAGACCCGTTCGACGCCGATCGGAATCGAACGGACGTAAATCGTGAAGCTCGAGGTCGGCGAGACCTGGGCCGCGGCCCGTGGCGCACCCGCCAACAGGGTGACCAGGCACGTCAGCCCGGCCGCGAGCGCGCGGTTAGAATGGAAAACGCGCATACCTGACCATTACATCATGACGATGGCCCTGACGACTCGAGCGTATGAAGCGGTTCGCCGCGAGGCCGGCATCCGCCCGCCGTCCACCCTTGGACGGATCGTGGTGGCGGGGAAGGATCGCGCCTCCTATCTGCAAGGCCTGTTGACGAACGACATCACGTCGCTGTCGGCCGGCCAGGGCTGCTACGCCGCGTATCTCACGCCGCAAGGGCGGATGATCTCGGACCTTCATGTCTACGAGCTCGGCGACGTCATGCTCTTGACGCTGCCGGGGGCCCAGAAGGACACGGTTCTCGCGAAGCTCGATCAGTTCATCTTCACCGAAGACGTGCAGTTGGGCGACGTCTCGGCCGCGTATGCCACCGTCGGGGTCGTCGGTCCCCTCGCATCGAGCTTTCTTGGTCCGGTGATCGGGGTCGACCCGGGTCGGCTCGCCGATCTGCCCGAACACGGCAACGTACGCGTGGACCTCGCCGGCGAGTCGGTCATCGTCCTGCGCACGAGCGATGCGGGTGTACCAGGGTTAGACGTCCTGGCGCCGCCGGCGGTCGCCGCGTCGATCGCGCAGCAGTTGCGGGCCGAGGGGGTCGTGGATGTCGACCCGGAGACGACCGAGGTCATCCGCATCGAGGCCGGGGTTCCGCTCTTCGGCCGAGATATGGACGAGCACACGATCCCGCTCGAGGCGGGAATCGAAGGGCGCGCGATCAGCTTCACGAAGGGCTGCTATGTCGGCCAGGAAGTGGTCATTCGTATCCTGCATCGCGGGCACGGCCGCGTGGCGCGCAAGCTCGTCGGTCTCGTCTTCGCCGACGAGCGCGTCGAGGCTGCGGGCGGCGTGATCCAGGCCGAGGGCCGGGAGGTCGGCAGCATCACGAGCGCGGCGGTGTCGCCTGCCACCGGTCGGGGCATCGCGCTCGGCTATGTCAAACGCGAGCTCGCCGTGGCTGGAACCCGCCTCACCACGGGCAGCGGGCTCGAGGCCGACGTGTCAGAGCTGCCGCTGGTCACCTCCGCCTGAGCGCGGACGTCCCCCGGCGCGGACGGGCCGCGGGGCCGTCTTCATCCGCTCACTTCCGCTCTCCGCTCCGCTCACGCGCGCTCCGCCTCTCGCGCGCTGTCGGGATGGGCGAGTCGCCGGATGAGTGCGTCGTCGGCCGGCGGGAACTCGAGGTCGCGCAGATCCTCTCGAGCGACCCATCGCATCTCCTGGCCCAGCAGCGGCTGCGGCTCACCGAGGAGCGTGCATGCGAAGAAGTGCAGGTGGACGCGTCGATCCGGGTAGTCGTGTGCGACGTCGAACAGCTGGTCGCCCACCAGGCAGTCGACCCCGAGCTCTTCCCTGAGCTCGCGCGCCAGGCAGGCGGTCAGCGTCTCGCCGTTGCCGCACTTGCCGCCGGGGAACTCCCACACACCGGCGAGATGCGTGCCCTCGAGCCGGCGTGTGACGAGGAAGCGCCCCTCTCGTTCGATCACCGCCGCCGTCACCACCATCGTCGTCACGGGCTGGCGCGGAGGCGTCACGGGCGGTCCGGAGAGAACGGATAGCTCCGGCACTGTTTCGTCATCGGGCAGACCAGGCACTTGGGCTGGCGCGCGACGCAGACCGTGGCGCCGAAGTCCATGAGCGCCTGGTTGAAGTCGAAGACCTCGCGGCGAGGCACGAGCGCCGCGGATACCGCCCAGAGGTGTTTCTTCATGCTGTGGCTCTTGGCGTCGCCGTGTCCGACGAACACGCGAAACAGGACGCGAGCCACGTTGGTGTCGAGGATCGCTGCGCGTTGCCGGAAGGCAAAGCTGCGTATTGCGCCCGCGGTGTAGGCGCCGATCCCCTTGAAGGACAGCAGCGTGGCTTCGTCGGCGGGCAGCTGCCCGCCGTGGTTGACGACCGCCTCACGCGCGATCGCCTGGAGGCGCTTCGGGCGGATGTTGTAGCCCAACGGGCGCCACGCGGCAGTGACCTTCGCCTCCTCGGCCTGGGCGAGCGACGCGAGCGACGGGAACAGCTCGAGCCATTCGGCGTACTTCGGCAGCACGCGATCGACCTGTGTCTGCTGGAGCATGATCTCGGAGACGAGGATGTGGTACGGGTCGTCGGTGCGTCTCCACGGCAGGTCGCGGCCGTGCCTGCGATACCAGGCGAGCAGACGGTGGCGGAAGCGCCGTCGATCCGCGGGTGCGGGCAGGGCATCGGGTTGACGGCGCGGGCGCGCCGTGGTCGTCGGCACGCGTGCGGCGGTGCCGCGCGCGCGCGGTTTCGAGGGCATCTCGTATAATTTCGAGGGTTCGTAGCCGTGAAAATCTACACACGCACCGGCGACACCGGCGAGACGTCGCTCTTCGACAATACCCGCGTCAGCAAGGCCGATCCACGCGTCGACGCGTACGGCGAGGTCGACGAGCTGAACGCGTGCCTGGGCCTGGCCCGATCCAGCGGTCTCGACACCGACCTGGACGAGGCGCTCGTGCAGATCCAGCGGGATCTCTTCGCGGTGGGCGCACAGCTCGCGGATCCACGCCACAGGCTGGCTTCACGGGTGACGCGCGCGTTCGTGTCCGAGGCCGATGTCGCCCGCCTCGAGACCCTGATCGACCGCCTGGAGCAGGAGCTTCCGCCGCTCACGCGATTTATCCTTCCGAGCGGCGGCGCAGCCGGGGCGTCGCTGCACCTGGCCCGCACGATCTGCCGGCGCGCCGAGCGCCGGATCGTCGGCCTCGAGCCGCAGCCAGATCTGCTGCTCGTGCGCTACGTGAACCGGCTCTCCGATCTGCTGTTCGTGCTCGCGCGGGTCGCGAACCACCGGGCCAATCGGCCCGAAACCGCGTGGTGATCGCGCCGCCCGCCCGCGCAGCATATCACGGCCCCATGCGCTCGATCGTCGTTCACTACAAGGAGCTCGCCCTGAAGGGGCGCAACCGCCCGTGGTTCGTGCAGATGCTCATCCGCAACCTGCGTACGGCGCTGGGCGGGCTCGACGTGAAGGCCGTGCGCTCGGTGATGGGACGGATCGAGATCGATCTGGGGCCCGACGCGAGCTGGGACGACGTGCGTGCGCGCGTGCGGCGTGTGTTCGGCATCGCCAACTTTTCGCAGGCCGGACGCGGACCGATGGATCTCCCCGCGCTCGCGGAGCGCATCCTGGCCGATCTCGGCGAGCAGGAACCCGCGAGCTTTCGCGTCAGCGCGCGCCGCGCGGACAAGCGGTATCCGCTCACGTCACCGCAGATCGAGCGGGAAGTAGGCGGGCTCATCAAGCAGGCGCGCGGGTGGCCGGTGGATCTCGGCGACCCGGCGTTCACCGTGCACGTCGAGCTGCTCACCGAGCAGGCGTTCTATTTTTTCGGCAAGGAGCCGGGTGCCGGCGGACTTCCGACCGGCAGCGGCGGCCGTCTGGCGTGCCTCCTGTCCGGAGGGATCGACTCGCCGGTCGCGGCGTACCGGATGATGCGGCGAGGGTGCACGGTGTATTTCGTGCACTTCCACAGCTATCCGATCTTGTCGCGCGCGTCGCAGGAGAAGGTGCGCGAGATCGTCACGCTGCTCACGCGGTATCAGCTGCGTTCGCGGCTGGCGCTCGTGCCCTTCGGGACGCTGCAGCAGCAGGTGGTGCTCGCGGTGCCGCCCGAGCTGCGGGTGGTGATCTATCGTCGCCTGATGCTGCGCATCGCCGAGCGGCTCGCCCGCAACTGGTCGGCGAGGGCGCTGGTGACCGGCGAGGTGATCGGCCAGGTCGCCTCCCAGACGCTCGAGAACCTGACGACGATCGCGCAGAGCTCGGGGCTCGACATCCTGCGCCCGCTGGTCGGGATGGACAAGGACGAGATCACCGCCGAGGCCGACCGCATCGGGACGCTGCCGATCTCGAACATCCCCGACCAGGACTGCTGCACGCTGTTCACGCCCCGGCATCCGGCCACGCGCGCGCGGCGGTCGTTCGTGGAGCAGGCCGAGACCGCGCTGCCGATTGACGAGATGGTGGCCACGGCGGTCGCGGACACGGTGATTGAGGAGTTCAAGTACCCGCGCTAGAGAGCGCACCGGCGCGCTAACATAGCGGCCTGGGCGCGAACCGCTTCGGAACAGCGCGACACGCTTCGGAAGACGAGGGCTTATGTACGAGTCAGTGCAGCAGGTGATGGAGGCGGTCGAGCCGGCCGCGACGGTGTCGAATGACCGCGTGCGCGTGAGCGACGCGACGCGGCTTCCGCCGGAGACGATCGACCGGCTGGCGTGGACGGCGGTCTTCGGCGCCGACGCCGAGCTGCGCGGAACCGCACGCTGGATCATCCGGTCCGTGGCCGCCGCGGTGGGCATACGGCCGGCGTCCATTCACGACCTGTACATGGCGATGGGCCGCGGCGACACCGGAGGGTTCACCGTCCCGGCGATCAACGTGCGCGCGATGGCCTACGACACCGCGCGCGCCGTGATCCGCGCGGCACGGTCGCTGAACGCCGGTGCGTTCATCTTCGAGATCGCGCGCTCTGAAATCGGCTACACGGAGCAGCGCCCCCACGAATACGCCGCCGTGATCATCGCGGCCGCGCTGCGCGAGGGCTTCCGGGGGCCGCTCTTCATCCAGGGCGATCACGTCCAGACCAACGCCAAGAAGTACAACAGCCCGGATCGCGACAAGGAGCTCGAGACGCTTCGTGCGCTGATTCGGGAGGAAATCGCCGCCGGCTTCTACAACATCGACATCGACACGTCGACCCTGGTCGATCTCGACAAGCCGACCCTCGCCGAACAGCAGGAGGTAAACGTCACGCTCGCGGCCGACTTCGCGGCCTTCATCCGCAGCGTCGAACCCGACGGCGTCACCGTGTCGGTGGGGGGAGAGATCGGGGAGGTCGGGGGAAAGAACTCCGACGTGCACGAGCTGCACGCCTACATGACCGGCTTCAATCGCAAGCTGCAGGAGCGCGGTCCCCTGGTCGGCCTGAGCAAGATCAGCGTGCAGACCGGCACCGCGCATGGCGGGTTCATCAACGCCGACGGGACCGTCCGCACCGACGTGAAGATCGATCTGGTGACGCTCGAGGAGCTGTCGCGCGTCGCGCGCGCCGAGTACGGTCTCGCGGGTGCCGTGCAGCACGGCGCCTCGACCCTGCCGCCGGAAGCCTTCGACGCCTTTCCACGGGTCGGCGCCTGCGAAATCCACCTGGCGACCGACTTCCAGAACATGGTCTACGAGCATCCGTCGTTCCCGCCGGACCTCAAGGAGCAGATGTACTCGTGGCTGCGCGAGCACGCCACCGAGGAGCGCAAGCCGAACGATTCTGAAGGCCAGTTCATCTACAAGGCGCGGAAGAAGGCGATCGGTCCGTTCAAGCGCCAGCTCTGGGGCATGGACGCCACGCCGCGCGCGGCCATCGGCGCGACGCTCGAGGAGCGCTTCGCCTTCTTGATGCGTCAGCTGCAGATCGACGGCACGGCCGATGCCGTGAGCCGGTTCGTGACCGCGCCCGAGATCGCGGTGGACCGCGCGCGGGAGATCGAGGCGGCCGGCGGCGTGATCACCGCCGCCGAGCGCAAGGCCGAAGGGCTCGCCGACTGACGCTCGGCCGCCCGTGGGAGGCGCCAGCCCTGGCGCCAGTCCCTGGCGGCGGCCGTGTTGGACGCGTGCCGCGGCAGGAGCCTACTGCTGCAGCGGATGGAGGAGTCCTGCCAGGTAGTCGCGCAGGGCCTCGCGCGTGCTCCGGAACGCCAGCTCGTCCCAGGGGATCGCCTCCGGTGGCACCTCCGCACATTCCAGGCACTCGTCGTCGAACGCGAGGCTTCCGCCCACGGCCGTTGCGGCGTAGACGACGATGACGGGCGTCCGGCCCGCATACGAGTAGATGTTGACCAGGCCCTCCAGGCGCACGTCCAGCCCGCTTTCTTCGCGCGCTTCGCGGATGGCGGCCTCGGTGAGCGGCTCCCCGCGGTCCACGTATCCGCCAGGGAACACCCACTTGCCGTAGCCCGGCTCGATGGCGCGCCGCACGAGCACGAGCCGTCCGCTCTCGCGGCGGATGATCGTGCCGACCGCCACTTTGGGATCGAGATAGAAGATGAACCCGCAGGCGGCGCAGACCAGGCGCGCGGGATCGCCCGCTTTCAGCAGCCGCTGCTCCAGCGCCTGGCCGCAGCGCGGACAGAAGCGGTAGTCGGCGGCGTCGTGAGGGGCGTGCGACAGCGTCACGGGAGGGAGCCTCGCCGCCAAGTATAATTCCCCGGATATGTCGATCCTGAAGGTCGCCCGGATGGGGCACCCGGTGCTTCGCTCACGATCCCACGCGCTCGATCGCTCGCGCATCAAGCTGCCGGCGACCCAGAAGCTCATCGACGACATGATCGAGACGATGGCGGAGTATCACGGCGTCGGGCTGGCGGCGCCGCAGGTACACGAACAGCTGCGGCTGTTCGTCGCGTCGATCGATTCGGACCGCGGCGAGGAGCCGAGCGAGCCGATCGCAATCATCAACCCCGAGATCACCCCGGTCGGCAGCGAGATGAACGACGACTGGGAAGGGTGCCTCAGCATTCCGGACATCCGGGGCAAGGTGCCCCGCTTCACCGACATCACCCTGCGCGCCTTCGATCGGCACGGCGATCGGATCGAGCTCCGCGTGAAGGACTTCTCCGCGCGCGTCGTCCAGCACGAGACCGACCACCTCGACGGGATCCTGTTCTTCGATCGGATGCGCGGGTTCGAGACGTTGACCTACCTGGACGAATATTCCCGCTACTGGGTGACCGACGAGGACTGACGCTTCCGTTCGAGCGCGCGTTCGGCCTGCAGCCGTTCGAGCTCGACCTCGGAGTGATCGGCGAACTGCATCGCCTCGGCGATGCCGTGGTGGCCGGCGACGTCGGCAATCGCGCGGTGCATCGCCTGGGCGACGCGCCGGTACGACGGATGCCCCTGCGGCGCCGAGCGCAGCTCGATCAGGTGCATCGCCTCGCGTGCGTTCATGTCCATGTAGAAGCGGATGCGGTAGGCCATCGGCACCGCATAGCTGGCCGCCTCGCGCAGCCCGCCGGACACGAGCGCGTCGTGGAGATCGGCCGTCTCGCCCATGACCGTGCGCCAGTCGTCGAGCGCGCCGGCTTCTTCGATGGCGGCCGGTTCGACGAAGCCGTGGCGCGTCGAGAGCGTCTGCCACTCGAGTGTCAGCAGCCGGTGTCGCTGCAGGTCGCGGAACGCGCCGTAGTCCGCCAGGATGTCGAAGCGGTACCGCGTCCGCTCGAACGCGCGTCCGGGCTTGTGCCGGCGGTTGCTCCGATCCCCGGTGTAGGCGCGCAGGAGCGCCGCCCGATCGTCCGCGCTCATCGCCCGCGCCGCGGCCATCAGCTGGTCGTCGGCGAGGCCCGTGTGGCCGTACAGGATCGACGCCGCCACCTTCGTTTCGCCGTCCGGATCGAACTCGGTCAGCGTCACTTCGGCGCGCGGCTCGGGCTCGATCCCGGCGACGCGCGGAGCGACGGCGGCGGCGGTGCCGGCGTGGGCGTCGGCGACATATTTCACCCAGCGGCCGCCGCGGTCCGGCTGATCGACGCGTGTCAGGAATGCCGGAATCACCTGCCGCAGCTCGCCCAGGAGCGAGTCGCCGCACGCGCGCACCTCTTCGAGCGCATGCGCCCGCATGCGCATGATGAGCATCTCGTAGGCCTGCCCCGTGCCGTAGATGCCGAGATTCGACGTCGTGGCCGCCGGCAGCAGGCCCCGCAGGGTGTCGAGCGCCTTGGCGCGGATCACCGAGCGATACACCGCGTCGGAATCGCCGGCGCTCTTCGGATACTTCGCCCGGAAGTGCGCCTCCATCGCGGGAATCCACTTCGTGTAGATCTCGAACGCCCGGTCGAGGGTGAGCGCGAAGCGGTCCGCCAAAGGAGTGCGCGCGATTTCTGCCGGTACGTGGTACTTCCAGCGTCCGTGGGGGCGGGCGGTAGAGGGAACGTATCGCGTGGACTGCTCGAGGTAGGCCATGAGCCGTCCCCACTCGAGGACCTTCGTGAGGATGTTCGACACACCCTCGCAGGCGACGTGTGCGCCTCCGAGCTGAGCCACCGAGTCGTCGCCGTACTCGTTGAGCACGCGCGCGTAGAGGCGGTCTGCGCGCTCGCTCCCGACCGGCTGCGTGCGCGCGCCTTCCGGATCGGCGGCCAGCTCTCCGAGGAATTCGTCGAGGAACAGGCGGCGCAGCGACTTCGCCGAGCGCGAGTAGCGGGCGAACAGCGCCCCCTTGACCGTCTCGGGAAGATTGCGGAGCGCGAAGACCGGCCGGTCGGTGTTCGTGAAATACGGCGCCAGCGCGCGGGTCTCTTCGTCGGTGAACGTATCCTGAGGTGGGGCCGGCATGATCACGGTGGCTCGCTATTCTACTGCTTCCATCTATGATGGTCGTCACGTCTGGAGGTCCGAGCGCCATGAACAACGTCATCGACTACATCAACGTGAGCCGCGAGCGGTACGTGGACGAGCTGAAAACGCTGCTCGCGATTCCCAGCATCAGCGCGCTGCCCGAACACGCCGCCGACGTCCGCCGCTGCGCGGAGTGGTGCATGGGCGAGATGGGCCGCGTCGGGCTGCAGAACGTGCGGCTGATGGACACGCCCGGGCACCCGGTGGTGTACGGCGACTGGCTCGGCGCCGAGGGCGCTCCCACGATCCTCTTCTACGGACATTACGACGTGCAGCCGGTCGATCCGCTCGATCTGTGGGAATCGCCGCCCTTCGAGGGCACGGTCCGCGACGGGGAGATCTACGCGCGCGGCGCCGCAGACGACAAGGGCCAGGTGTTCATGCACCTCAAGGCCATCGAGGCGCACCTGAAGCAGACGGGGCGCCTGCCCGTGAACATCAAGATCCTGCTCGAAGGCGAGGAAGAGGTCGGCAGCATCCACCTCGACGACTTCATCCGTGCGCATCGCGCCGAGCTCGCCGCCGACGTCGTCGTCATCTCGGACTCGACGATGTTCGCGCGGGGTGTGCCGTCGATCTGCTATGGGCTCAGGGGCCTGGTCTACTTTCAGCTCGACCTGCGCGGCAGCAGCACCGATCTGCATTCGGGCTCGTTCGGCGGAGCCGTCGCCAATCCGGCGTTCGTCCTGGCGCAGATGATCGCCCAGATGAAGGATCGCGGCGGACACATCAAGGTGCCCGGGTTCTACGACGATGTGGTGCCGCTGCAGGAGGCGGAGCGGCAGGCGTGGGGGTCGCTGCCGTTCAACGAGAAGCAGTACCGAAAGGCCTTCGGCATTCCCAAGGTGCACGGCGAGAGCGGGTACACGACGCTCGAACGCACCTGGGCCCGCCCGACCCTCGAAGTGAACGGGCTGCTCTCCGGTTTCACCGGCGAGGGCGCCAAGACCGTGCTGCCGGCCGTCGCGATGGCCAAGATCAGCATGCGGCTCGTGCCCAACCAGGATCCCGAGAAGATCGCCGACCTCTTCGAGCGGCACGCGAAGAAGCTCGCGCCATCGACCGTGCAGCTGACCGTGACGCGCATGCACGGCGGCAAGCCGTGGATGACGTCGTTCGACAATCCCTTCGTGCAGGCGGCGGGCCGCGCGATCGAGACCGGCTTCGGCCGCGCGCCGGTGTTCACGCGCGAGGGCGGATCCATTCCCGTGGTGTCGACCTTTCAGGAGGAGCTCGGGCTGCCTTCGGTGCTGTTCGGCGTCGGTCTGCCCGACGAGAACGCGCACGCGCCGAACGAGAAGCTCGACCTCGGGAACTTTCACAACGGCATCATCGCGTCGGCGGTGCTGTACGAGGAGATCGGAAAGCTGCGCGGCTGACGGGGTCGAGGCCAATCTGAAGCCGGTTCTCGGGCGCCTACGTCGCTCCGCCAGCCGTAGACGAGCCTCTTCCGCTCGCCGCCTCACCAGCACCTGCTTCGGAGGGCGGACATCGCTCCAGCGCCTCGTCTACGCCCGTCGGAGCGTCGATCGGGCTCTGACCGCCGCCGGCCGCCACGGCGCTGTCCGGCGTCGAGCACCGGGTGGCGAAGCTCTTCGAACGAATCCCGCAGGTCCTCGCCCCGCCCTCTAGGCCGCGGCCGTTCGCCTATCTTTCACCGGCATGCTGCGAAGGCGCGCTGTCGGGCCCGCGCACCGCCGACGGGCGAGGACGAGGCGCTGGAGCGACGTCCGCCCTGGGGATCAGGTGCGTGTGAGGCGGCAAGCGGAAGCGGCCCGTTCTCGCGCGGCGGCGGAACCTCTACAAGCCGGCGGGGCGTTGGTGACCTGGCGATCGGCATACGTTCGCGACCGGAGGAGCGATGAGGAGACGGCTGCGCTATCAGGTCGCCATGAGTGTCGACGGCTTCATCGCCGGACCTGATGGCGGAGTGAGCTGGATTGTTCCGGACGACGCGATCGATTTCGCCGCGCTGTTTGCGGAGTTCGACACGCTCGTGATGGGGCGGAAGACGTATGACGCGGTCGTCGCGCAGGGAGAGCAGGGCATGACCGCCGGTGTCGACCTGGTCGTGTTCTCCAGGACACTGCCGGCTTCGAACCGTCCGCGCCTGACTATCGTCAACGGCGATCCCGTAGCCGCGGTGGCGGCGCTGAAAGACGAGCCCGGCCGGGATATCTGGCTCTTTGGTGGAGGCGAGCTGTGCCGAACATTACTCGATGGGGGGCTCGTCGATACCATGGAGTTGGCGGTCATGCCTGTGGTGCTTGGATCCGGTGTCCGCGCCCTCGCTCCAGGGCAGCTCGCGCGATTGACGCTCGCCGACCAGAAGGTGCTTCCCGCGAGCGGCATCGTCATCCTCGTGTATCTCGTTGACGGCAGCGCCGCTGTCGCCCCGAAGATCTCATTCGTCAAAGGGGTGTGACCCGCCGTTGAGCGTGAACGAGGCTTTGCAGCGACGTCCGCCCACTGGATCGGGTGCGTGTGAGGCGGCGAGCGGAAGCGGCTCGTTCGCGCGCAGCGGGCACTCGTGAAGGGAACAGCAGAGCGGCGTGCACGAACAGTCGGGCGCGCGGGTGCACGCCCCGCGGAGCGCTGCGTGACCGGTAGGCGCGGGAGCGGCGGCAGCAACCGTCGGCGTGCTGCGAAGACGCGCGTTGTCGGGCCCGCGCACCGCCGACGGGCGAGGACGAGGCGCTGGAGCGACGTCCGCCCTGGGGATCAAGTGCGTGTGAGGCGGCAAGCGGAAGCGGCTCGTTCTCGCCCGGAGGGCACTGGTTGAGGGAACAGCAGAGCGGCCGTGCACGAACAGTCGGGCGCTAGTGCTCGCGCAGCAGGCGCTGCGTAGCCGGCAGGCGCGGGAGTGGCAGCAACCGCCGGCGTGCTGCGAAAACGCGCGCGCTGTCGGGCCCGCGCACCGCCGACGGGCGAGGACGAGGCGCTGGAGCGACGTCCGCCCTGGGGGATCAAGTGCGTGTGAGGCGGCAAGCGGAAGCGGCTCGTTCGCGCTCGGAGGGGACTGGTTGAGGGGATCGCGGAGCGCTGCGTGGCCGGTGGGCGCTGGCGCGGCCGCGCACGGTTCGTGGGGCGCCGGCGCGGCGACGCTCAGTTGTACGAAGCGACGCGCCGCCGAAGCGTCTTCACGTGCTCCCAGATGCGCTCCTGCTCGTCCCGCTCCTCATCGTCGAGCTCCGAGCCGCCGGACTGCTGCAGATAGCGCTGGAGGTCACGCAGCGCGGACGGGAGGTCGTTCAGGTGATAGGCGAGCAACCCCCGGTCCCGAAGCTCCACGATCGCCGACGGGTCGACGGCGAGGAGAAGCTCGGTGACGTCGCGCGCCTGCTGAAACGAGTAGAGCCTGACGTACGAGCGCTTCAGGTTCAGCAGCATCCGGCTGAGAATCTGCGGCTTCGTCGCATGCCGGAGCAGCTGCGGATCCCACACCGCCTCGTCCCCCGCGTGGCGCATCAGCAGCTCGCGGCACATGATCTCGCTGAGCACCGCGCCCCCATGGTGCGCGTCGATCAGCAGATCGCCCGCGTAGCGTGACTGCTCCGCGCTGCGGCAGCGCACGAGGAAGTGACCGGGGAAGTTCACCCCCTCGACGTCGATCCCCGCGCGCCGGGCGACTTCCATGTACACGACCGCGAGGGTGATCGGAATGCCGGTGCGCCGCTCGAGCACCTCGTTCAGAAAGCTGTTTCGCGGGTCGTCGTACTGCGCGTCGTTGCCGACGAACCGTTCGTCCGTGAAGAGGAACTGGTTGAGCGCCGTGATGCGCGAGAACGCGATCGGATCGACGTGCGGGGGGACGTCCAGTGCGCCCGGATCGGCGGCGGCGACGCGTCGCGCCGCTTCTTCGCCGAGGGCATCGAGCTGGTCCAGGTATGGAGCGGCCTGCAGTCGGGGATATTCGATCCGCGCCATCGCCAGCGCAGCGCCGGCGAGATCGGCGTTCGGATCTCGGACCAGCGCGGCGAAGTCTTGAACGACCTGATCCGGAATCACCGGGCTAGCATAACGCAATCGCTCGATGCGTCAGCGGGCTCAGGCCTCGATCCGGCGTACCAGTTCCGGCGTGAACTGCGTCATCCGTTCGACGACGATGTCGGCGGCGTCTCGAAGCGCGTCCGCCGGATACGTATGCGTGATCGCCACCGTCCGCAGGCCGGCGCCGCGCGCGGACTGCAAGCCCCACAGCGAGTCCTCGATCGCGACGCACTCCGACGGGCGCAGTCCGGGCACCGTGCGGGCGAGCTGCTCGACAGCCAGCGCGTACGGCGCGGGATCCGGCTTGCTGAGTGGCGTGTCGCCTGCTGCGACGATGATCGGGAAGTACGTCTGCAGGCGTTCGCGTTCGAGCACGCGCCGGATCTCCTGTTTGAGGGCTCCGGACGCGATCGCGATCGGCCAGTGCGCCGCCATCGCGGTAATGGCTTCGCGAGCGCCTGAGAACAGCACGGACGTTTCGCGCTCGAGCGCTTCGAGCGTGATCGCCTTGGCCGCGACGAGCTCGCCGATCTCGCCGTCGTCCAACGGAACGCCTGCATCGGCCGCGACGGCTCCGAAGGCCCCGACGTCGTCGAAGCCGAGGTACCGGCTGTAGTAGGACGCCTCCGTGAGATCGATGCCCTTGCCCGCGAGCACTGCGCGATAGGCGCGGAAATGCAGCGGCTCGCTGTTGGCGATGACGCCGTCGAAGTCGAACACGACCGCGCGGATCATCGCGGGGAGGCGGCGGTCTCGCCGGGCTTGCGCATCCGCTCGCCGGCGTGAATCGGCACGTTCAGCCGGTTTTCGGCCGGGGGAAACGGACAGTCGTACGCGGGGTTGTAGTAGCAGTACGGGTGATACGCCAGGTTGAAGTCGAGCGAGTAGAGATCCGAGGCCGTGCGGTCGAGGTCCAGGTAGCGTCCCGCCGCGTACGTCTCCGTGCCGCTGGTCATGTCGCTGAACATCAGCGTCAGCCGGTTCATGTCCGGCGCGCCGACCTCGACGAAGGAGACGAGCGACATCGGCTGGCCTTTCAACGTGAAGTGCATCTGCCCGACCTGCCGCATCTTGCGCATCTGCCCGGTCGACGTCGGCATCATCACGACGATCTCTTCCTTCTCCGGTTCGAGGCCCGCGACGACGTTGTAGCTGGGGTCGACGGGGAAATAAGCGAGGGGAAGAAACGTCGCCTTCTTCTCGTCGAGGATGGGCTCGCTTGCCTTCTGGAAGTCGGCGTCCTTGGCCGCGCGCGACGCGAGCACGCGGCGCACGTAGTCTTCCGGATTGTCCGCGGGCGGACGGTTGCCGCAGGCGAGCGACACGGAGACGGCCGCCGCTACCAGCGCCGCGGCGGCGAGCCGAACGAACGATGCGGCTTCGATCATCCCCACTATTGTAGCCGGCACGAAACGGTCAGGAGAACGCACGCGCACGATGCCCGGATCCGCATTCGCGGCGGCGCGAGGTTCGCTCCTGCAGGAAATCAGTTTCCCTTCACCCATCGAGTGCGCACCGCAATTCGCTGATGGGCAGGTGTCGATCAGATTTGAGCTCGGTCACACGTGCGACGCCGAAGGCCGCTGGCGAGTGGATCTGCGAGCGGTCGGCGATACAGTGGTCGGGCCGATGAGCCGCGTCGGCCGGACGGGCGGGCTCGACCTGGCCGAGACCGTTGGTGCCTACATTCGACCGGGATGTGCGTCCCACTTCTTCGACGTCCCGCTGAGCGAACTATTGGATTCCGCGGTGCCCCTGGGCGATGTCTGGAGAACGGATGGCTCATCGTTCTCCAACACGCTCGCCGAGCTGAACGAGGCGGCTCGCATCACCCGCCTGGAATGTCTCCTGTTGTCGCGCCTGCAGGATCGGAGGCGCCGAATGCCGTCGCTTGACGTCGAGGGCATGGCAGCCGGTGTGGTGCGCAGCGGTGGCCGAACCACGGTCGAGCGCATGACCCGCGCGGCAGGCGTGTCCCGTCAATACCTCACGCGAGCGTTTCGCGCGCGCGTCGGAATGGGCCCGAAGCAGTACAGCAGGGTGGCACGCTTTCAGTCGGTCCTGGCGCACGCGGGGACTGGCGGGACGATCGACTGGGCTCGCACCGCGCTCGACATGGGCTTCGCCGATCAATCACACATGATTGCCGAGTGTCGGCACTTCAGCGGCCTGACGCCGCAGTCGCTCGCAGATCGCCGGTGGTTCCACCCATTCATCGAGCGAGCCAAGGTGATGTCACGCGGGCAGCGCTTCGGCCGGTGATGGCGCCCGGTGGACCCGAAGATCGACCGCCGCGATCAACTGGCGCACGGTGACCGATGCATAGTGCAGAGAATCCTGACCGATGAAGGCGTGAATTGCGGCGAGGTCGGCCTGAGCCTGTTCGGTCCAGAGAATGACTCTCACGACGCGAATCGCTTCTTCACCTCGTCGTGCGGTACGAGTTGGCCGGCATCGGATTGGCGGAGGCCTTCCTCGATCTTCGCGATGAAACACAGGCGCTCAATCGCATCCTCAATGGTCGCCTGCGCGGGAAGGCTCTTGATCGCGTCGAGGGCTCGCTGCTTCTCCGTGGTCTCCATGCTCAGCTCCTAGCATCGTCGACGAAGTCGCTTCGCGCAACTGTACGGGCTGGCAGTTCGTCAGCCCAACGTTCGCGCTGAACCGCCCGCGGCGGCGACATCATCGCACACTTGACGCGCGTCGGTTCCAGCGCGCTGTTAGCCTGCGTATCTGTTCATTCGGCGGGCTTGATGCGCTGCAACGCAGCGAAGTCCCTCGCTCCGTGGACAAACGCCACGACCAGCACCCGCTCGTCCTGCACCTGGTACATCAATCGGTACCGATAGATGAGGACCTCTCGAATCGTCCGGTCGTTCGTTTCGGGAACAACGCGCCCGCGGTCGGACAACGTTGCCAAGCTGGTCCCGGCGTCCAATACTCGCTCGAGTAGGTCGGCGGCTGCCTGGGGGGGAGTCGTGCGAAATGTAGGCGAGGGTTTCGTCGAGGGCCAGCAGGGCCGAGGCGGCCCAGTCTACCGAGCGGACCCGTGCAGCCATTTCCGGCGCATTTCGGCGGCGAGCTGATCGTGGGGCACGATGCGGCCAGAGGCCCCGTCAGCCAGTCCGTTCTCAACCGCCTGAACCACGTGCAGCTGGTACAACACGTCGTCGAGGCTGCAATCATCTGGCAGTCGGTCGAGAAGCGCCCGCACGGTTTCTTTGGTGGTCACGGAATGCCCCGCTCTCAAGAAGACTCCTCCAGTATACGGAGGCACCTCCGACCAGGCCAGTCTGTTCGAATTGGTGGTAGGAGTCGCTCAGCAGGCTAACGCGAGCGGTGAGCCGCGCCCGCGCGGCGACAGGATAGCACCGCTGCGCGGGCGTCGGCTCCAGCGATGGAATGGACTCCTCCTGCCGATGCGGCATCATCGTGCCATCAGTGAACGGCCTCTCATGGGCTAAGGCGAGGAGGAGTCTGGATGGAGCATACGACCATCGCCGTCGATCTCGCAAAGTCGGTGTTCCAGGTCGCCGCGTCGCATCAGCCAGGCCGCGTCGATGAGGAGCGGCGGCTCACCCGCGACCGCTTCGTGGAGTTCTTCGCGCAGCGGCCGGCGGCCACCGTACTGCTGGAAGCGTGTGGGTCCGCGCACCACTGGGCTCGCCAGATTCAGCCCTTTGGACACACGGTGCGGTTGCTGGCCCCTCACGACGTCCGCCCCTACCTACGGCGGAATAAGACGGACCGCACGGACGCGAAGGGCCTGCTCGAAGCACATCGGAACGACGACATTCATCCGGTACCGATCAAGACCGTCGCGCACCAAGCCATCGCCTCCCTCCATGTCGTACGCTCGACGTGGCTCGCCACCCGCACGGCCCGCTTGAATACCTTACGCGGGCTGCTGCGCGAGGTCGGGGTCTTCATCCCGGGATGCTGCTGACGCACGGTGCCCGGTCGGTGCTCTGGCACGCGAAGGCGGCCGCGGTGCCCACGGCGCTTCAGCGCTGGGCGCGGCACGCCGAGCAGCGACGCGGCCACAACGTCGCCGCCATTGCGGTCGCCAACACGCTCGCTCGGATCGTGTGGGCCGTGTGGACACGGCAGCGCGCCTTCAGCGTCGAACGCCTCGCGTCACGCTCGCGATCGACCGTCGTCTCCCCAGAGGACTGCACGGCGCGCACGCTTCGTGGCGCACCGGTCGGACCGGCGTGGGGGTACGCCGATAACTCGGCTGGCCGCGAGAGGCCGTGCAAGCGATTGGCGCCCCACGCGCGGATGTCCATGATGGCCCGGCGCTGAGACAGCGCCACGTATGAGGCCGAAGATAC
The DNA here is from genome assembly GCA_050183995.1 of Vicinamibacterales bacterium. Lineage (GTDB taxonomy): Bacteria > Acidobacteriota > Vicinamibacteria > Vicinamibacterales > CAVVIG01 > CAVVIG01. The sequence goes on along the minus strand of JBFXAT010000005.1, from coordinate 4,410 downwards.
GACTGCAGTCCGATCCCGCGTCTTCTGGGCTCGTCGGTCACCGCACGACGCGCGGTGACACCAATACCCGTCTGCGAACGGAGGTCGATGCGTCGAGGAATTAGAGGTGTCTACTTAACGGAGGAGTCCAGATACTGTGGTTAGGCGGTCTCACTACGGCCTAGAGAAGGAACTCGAAGAATACCGGATCGCACGAATGGAACACCGACGCCTAGCGTCGCCCATTCCTGCGCAAGCCGACGGTATTCGATCTCCTTCACGTGCGGACTTACCATGACTTGGGTGATGTCGCGCCTCGAGTCGATAGAAATCTGGCGCTCTGATAGAACCGTGGCGCCTCGGTCGAGCCATAGCAGGCGGACTTCGCGCTCAAACCGGAAGGCCTTCCGTTTCATTAAGAGAGCGTTGGCGGCCGTTGACGCGACCGGCTTATAGGCACCCGCGGCAACCCGCTTGGCGTGTCTGACTAGGTCGTCTTCCGGCGTGTAGTTGACGACTCCTAGGAAGATGGACGCTCGCTCCCTGGCAGCGACGCGCTGGGCTGCCGCTACAACCTCGCGAACACCACAGCGGATCCTCACGATTGGCTCGCTCTTTTCGAACGCCGCCATACGCCATGCCGGCTCGTCAAACCTCGTCTTCGTCCAGCACAATCCGTGTGCCACCACGCTAGACAGCGCGCCAGCCCCACCGAACAGCATCTGACACCACCACTGCTCGTACGGATCTGTCCACGATTGCACCGGCGATAGCCGAGCCGATTGTTTCGGAAAATCGCGAGCGCGTAGGACCAAGGGAGAAAGTGATAGAGCCACTTCGCGCTTGCGAGCGAAGGATCCCAGAACAATTTGCCCCCGACTTCACTCTTGGCAATTCTCTGCCACTTCATTGCTGGTCGTCCGGCAGTGGCTTCTGAGTTACCGGCCTACCGACCGCTGTCGTCACAGCGCGGCGATTTCGCTCTTGACGGCGTTAACCGAGCCATTGGGCTTTGCCGCATCGAGATCAACACTCAGCCACCCGTTGTACCGTCTCATCACTTCACCGTTCCAGCTGCCGCTGCGTGCAAGATCGCAGACGGACAGAATGTCGTCGTAGAACGCCCGCGGCTGAAAGGTGAGCCGGTACAACTCGCCGCGGAGGCGACGCACCTTCAGGTGTCGCGCGTTTTTATCTCCGCTGACGCCCCAGCCGACTGACCGACCGCCACTTGTCACGGCCCGTAACTCGTCGTGGTGAGAGAGGGAATGTCGGTACAGGTGAGCCAAGAGCGCCGCCTTGCCCGCGTAGCCGGACCGCACGGCTTCGAACTCGCATTCCAGCACCGACCGCAAGTTCGTCGTGGTGGACCTGTCGCTGCGGTAGATCAAGTCGCCGAGCGACTCGGCCACTGGGAACATCGCGCGCAGCAGTGCCCAGAAAGGAACCGGCCCCCGCACGAAGTTTACACGTGAGCAAATGCCGCCAACCTCGTCTCGGAAACGTAACGAGATCTGGTCGAAGGCCTGACGGTCCGATCGCACTGTTCCCGGCAGCGGTCGATTCATTCGTCTGCCACTCTGCCTGCCTAGACAGAATGACTTCCGCAACAGGCTGACCCCCGGGTGTCTCGCGGGTTAGCCTGCCGGCCAGAGCCGCCGCGCCGTATGGTCCGCGGCGCCGTGTCCCGGAGGTCAGCCATGGCGCAGTCTACTCCGTTGTTCGTCGGTCTGGACGTCCACAACGATTCGATCGCGGTGGCCCATGCGGCGGGCGGCAGCACGGCGCCACCGGTGTTCGTCGGGGCGATTGGCAGCCGCCAGGCCAAACTCGACCAGCTACTGCGGCGGCTGCAGCGCAAGGCGACGTCGCTGGCCGTGGCGTACGAGGCCGGGCCCAGCGGCTACGGACTGTACCGCTATCTCACCGCGAAGGGTGTCGCTTGCCACGTCGTGGCGCCCTCGCTCATTCCGCGCAAGCCCGGCGACAAGGTCAAGACCGACCGGCGCGACGCGGTGACGCTCGCCCGTCTGCTGCACTCGGGCGACCTCACGCCCGTGTATGTGCCGTCAGTCGAGGATGAAGCGATCCGCGATCTGTGCCGGGCGGGCGATGCGGCGCGGGTCACGATGAACGACGCGAAGCTGCGGCTGAAGGCGCTGCGGCTCCGCCTCGGATTGCACTATGTCGGTCGTGCCGATTGGAATGCGGCGCACCAGCGCTCTCTCGCGAAGGTGGTGTGTCCGACACCGGCGCAGCAGATCGTCTTCCAGGACAGCGTCCGCGCCGTCGATGAGCAGGTCGGCCGCGTCGCCAGGCTCGAGGCCGAGCTGCGCGAGGCGACGCCGCACTGGCGGCTCGCGCCGGTGGTCGAGGCGCTGCAGGCGCTGCGCGGCGTGCCGTGGCTCGTCGCCATCACCGTCGTCGCCGAGCTCGGCGACCTGACGCGCTTTGACAACCCGCGACAACTCGCCGCCTTCGTCGGGCTGATTCCCTCGGAGTATTCGAGTGGCGGCTCGCGCCGCCAGGGCGGCATCACCAAGGCCGGCAACGGACGCGCGCGCCGTGCGCGCATCGAAGCGGCCTGGGCATATCGCCATCCGGCGAAAGTCTCCGCGCACATCCAGCAGCGGATTGATCGGCTGCCGAAGCCGCTGCAGGATATCGGCTGGAAGGCGCAGGTGCGTCTGTGCAAGCGGTTTCGTCGGCTGACCGCGCGCGGCAAGCACCCGAACGTCGCGGTCACGGCGATCGCGCGTGAGCTGATCGCCTTTATGTGGGCGATTGCGAAAGCGGTGCCGATCACCGCATAGCCTCGTCGCCGCGGAGCGGCAGGGCCGAGGCGGGACCCCGGTGTGCAGCGCAACCCTCGACGACGTTAAGAGGCGACGCGAGTCGACCCTCGTGCCTAGACCGAGGCAGGCGCGTGACGGATCACAGTACGGTGGTACCCAACCCACGGATATCAGCAGGATCAACCGTCGGTCTTACTCGTCCCGTCTCGGCCCAGCCGCTTCGTCGACACGTCAGGAGCAGAGTCCTCACCCTTTCGATCGCAACGACGTACTACCCGTGTGGCTCCCCGTCGTGCGCTTGACAACCCGAAGTCATATCAACGCCGCGGTTCAGCCGCGCGCGCTCAGGATGCCACCCCGCGCCGTCGGTTGCAACCGCTGGTTAGACGGCGCGGCGTGTCACCCAGTCAAGATAGGCTTTGATGGCGGCACCCAGGAGGAACGAGACAAATCCAAGAAGCCCGATAACCCCGGTCGGCGTGTGACGGTCGATCGTGTCCAGGCAGCGCACCGCGGCGAGGGCCAACGCGGCGACCAATGAGTAGGCGATACCGCCGAGGAGCGCGCTCCCGAGTGTGACTCCAATCGCCAGTATGCTCCACGCTGCAACTAGGCCGAGAAGATTTGGCCCCGGTACGTGGCCGGCTAAGTACTGGACGATCCGCGCGGGAGAGGCATCGAACGCTGCGAACCCGAGCATGACGACGAGCGCACCGATGGCGAGAATGCCGACGAAGAACACTTCCAAGGTCTCCAGTGGTCGTTTCCACGTACGTGGTGAGACTGGCTCGTCCACGATCTCGATGGTTGGATTCAGAGCGTGGTAAAACGGCTGGACGAACCGATCTCGGAGCACCCGGAAGTTCTCGAGCTTCATCGCCTCGATTGCGAGTAGGAAGGTCCCCAGAATCTCGGCCGCAGTGCAGCTAAGTCGTACAATCGGAAGAAAGTCGTTCATCGGATGCCTGATCGCCGGCTAACGTGTTGCGGCTCACCAGCGGCCGCGGGGCGATCCTATCGCGGCGGCCGTCTGGTGCAGCCGCGTGTTATACCGTCGTCAGTCGACCAGCAAGCCCATGGCGTAGTGATCGAAATAGCGACCGTCGACGCAAATGTCTCGGCGCAACGTGCCCTCCACGGAGAAGCCGTAGCGCCGGTAGATGGCCAGTGCGCGCTGGTTGTCCGTTCGAACCCGCAGATTGACCTTGGTGACGCTGGGCTCCTGGTGCGCCCACTCGATGAATGTGCCCGCCATCGCGGTTCCCACGCCTAGGCCCCAGAACGCCTGCCGCACCGACATCCCGAGCTCACCCAGGTGCCGCGTACGGGACTTGAACCCCACGAGGAAGGTGAGGGAGGCCACGATAGAGTCATCGACGAATCCGGCCATGGCGATCGCGCCCGGACTGGCGCCGCAGCGCTCGATGAACTGTCGTTCCTCTTCGATCGTCATGGTGAGTTCGCCGGGGCTGAAGCCTAGGAATTCAGACTCCGTGCTGATGGCGTTCAGATAGGCGATCAGCTCTGGTGCCTCGTCAGGAGCAACGCTGCGAACTGTCAGCGTCCGTCCATCGCGAAGGATGTGCTCTGAAGGTGTGATCAGTGCCATATCGGCTTAACTAATACTAGGCCGACC